>PBED01000015.1:11396-74997 GCA_002718255.1 Marinobacter sp.
GNNCGTTGTCGGGGAGAAAANCCGAANTCNCGGCGAAACGCCGTCGAAAAATTGGTCGCGTGGGTGTAACCCACCCTGTTCGCGCTCTGTTCAACACTGAAGCCTTGCTCCAGATAATGTTTTGCCAACCGAAGTCGGCATTTTCTGAGATAGTCGAACACCGGCACGCCGTACATCGCCCGGAATTTCGCTCGCANGCCGCTTGGGCTCATNGCNGCCATNTNNGCGAGGTCNTTNAGNGTGTGNTNATGNTCCGGNGTGAACTCNAGNTGCTGCCTTACNANCTCAAGNCGCTGACGTTGCTGGACCGGAACCACCGGANCATCCGGNGATTCATGCTCGTCGCCTNCCAGACCCANTCCGGCAAGCTGCAGNGCNAGGCCCTCCAAAACCAGGNTTTTCTGNGCGACGGTCATCGTGAGGCGTGCATGGGTCCGCAGCAACTCCTCGAACGGGTGGGGCACACTCCATTGNCGCAGGGGAACCCTGGGAAGAATNGTCAGGTCTTGTAAGCTGGNGGAGACGTGGNCCAATGTTGCGCCGCGTGGGTCGAAAGCGAGTGCCACAATTTGCAGATGCTCTTGCTCAGGCTGGTGCGCCCGTAACGGATAGTCCGGGTGCAGNTGCATGCTGACAGCATNACCCGGTGACANAACGTGTTCGACCGACCCGAGGGTAAGCTCAACGNTGCCATCCAGAACGACCAGCACAAGCAACGGCGCATGACCAGAAGAGACTGATTCATACGCCTGGAGCACCTGAAGCGAAGAAAACGTAAACCGAAAACCCGAAGCCAGGCTGTACTCGGCAATCTCACCCCGGGCAACGATACGGTCATCACTTCCGGTGTCGCCCTGGATGGCCGGAAACCGAAATTCTNTGTCGTAAAGCTGCCCGAAACGTTCGAAATCTGCCTGACTGAATGTGTGCAACCTGCCCACTCCACGCCTATCCAACCTGGTNTGCTAACTGTGCCTNTGTTTGTCCGGTTACGAGGTCAATGGAGCGTCCGTANCATAGTTGCCCGTTTTGGTGGAACGAAAGGTAAGGAGGGCCAGTTCAGGTAGTCAGCAAAAAAGTCTGCGTGCCGTGAAGGATCTATAAGCACAGAAACGCAGTCGTGGATATCACAGCAACCGTCGATGGGGGCGGCATGGTCCGGGTGCTGAAGGCTCTCCAGTGCCCGGAGAATCACCGCGTCCATACCGGCCCGCTCACCGCGATCGGAAAGGGCCCGGGAGACCAGTATGGCTGAGAGAGTCAGTTCGATGTGCATGCAGGATTCATCCCGCGGCCCGTGCAGGCAAGCAAGATCGAAGGCGCTGCCAGCCAGCGAGATAACATCCCGCCACTGCCCCTGCTCACTGCAGTCGTGGGCATTCTCCATCCAGAACAGCCAGAGGTCTTTGCGTTCTTCCAGCGGCAGGTCCGCGAACTGTTGGCGGTGATTGGGACACAGAAATTCCATGACGTTCTCCTTGTTTATTCACGATAATGATAATAATTATCATTATCGAAAAATACAAGAAAACGTTTATTCTGTGATCAACTGTCGAAGGCCATTAAAGTTTGATAAGAGTTGACTGCATTTTCGCGCGCATTCAGCGCACAGCTGATTTTAAAGTTTGATATTTTTCAAACCAAAAAAACATCCGCTCAACTTCAAAGGCCACATTAAAGTTTGATATTTTTCGTGCTGTGGTTCCGGTCCCTGCAATTCAAAGCTCGGTGAACCGCCTCGTCACTTTAGATAGGTTAACCCCCCTTTGAGACAGCTCGGCAAATTGCCCTCCGGAGGTCATCAATTCAAATCCTATCGGGCGAGCCGTTTTTCCAAAGGCTTGCGTAAAAACGCAGGCCTTTTTCGTTAAATGCCATTTCGATAAGCGATACTCCGAGCGCGCTTTACCTGACGCCGATCTGCTAGCCCGACAGCCAGAATCCCTAGTCCAATCAAACAGAACCCGAAGATATCCGAGCCACTCGGCTGTTCATTCAGGATAACAGCAGATGAGAGCAGACCTACCGCCGGAACCGCAGCAGAACTCAGAGACATGGTCACCGCCGGCAGGGAGCGGATGGCGCCCACCTGAGCCGCAACACAAAGCCCCGAAGCAATGGCACCACTAAAGAAGATGTTCACCAGGAAAGCCGGCTCCCATCGGATCGTGGCAGCATCTTCCAGTAACAGAGCCAAGGGCACCAATAGCAGCACTGACGACAGAAGTTGCCAGGGTATCAAAGACAGCACATCCCCGCGCCACTGATGCCGACGAACATGAACCAGTCCTGCCGTCCAGACCATCGTCGCGAGAACAATTAACCCGCCTCCAGTCACCATTCCCTCAGCGTGCCAGTCGACGGTCAGTGGGTTGAATATGGCCAGCAGTCCAGCGAGCCCCAGCCCGGTACCCAATGCCCTGAACAGGGTCAAGCGCTCCCCGAGGAACAGGGCAGCTGCCGGCACAACCCAGATCGGCGAGGTATAGGCCAGAATTGCCGCCCGACCGGCCGGCATATACTGCATGCCAAAGGTCACCAGGGTGATAAACCCCATGTTCTGAAGAATGCCGACGGAAAAAACCACCGGCATGTCCGCCCGGTGTGGTACCCGGAGGATACCCATCAAGCGGGCAATCAGGAACATGGTGAGGGTGCCCAGGATCATCCGTAACGTCGTGTACAGCAGCGGTGAACTGTAAGCCAGGCCCATCTTCATGATGGGGAAGTTAATTCCCCAGGTCAGTGCGGTGAAGGCCACCAACAGGTACCCGTTGCGCCAGGCGTAGCCGGCACCGGTTGTTAGTACCGGGGCGGAATGCGACATGGTCAGTGCTCAACCTTCAGCGCACTCTCATGCCAGTTGCGCAGGGCGCGGTCGGACATCCAGACCATCAGTGCGAACAACAGGATTCCTGTTACGGTGATCAGAATCAGTGCCGCAAACATTTTGGGAATCTGCAGGTTGTAGCCGGATTGCAGGATCATATAGGCCAGGCCGGCCTTGGCGCCCCCGGTACCAGCAACAAACTCGGCCACCACCGCGCCGATCAGAGCCAGACCGGAACTGATACGCAAGCCCCCGAAGAAATACGGCAGGGCGCTCGGAATACGCAGACGCACCAGTTCCTGCCAGCGGCTGGTACGGTACATCCGGAACATACTCAGCAGGTTCGGATCAACACTGCGCAACCCCAGCGTGGTGTTGGAGATGATCGGAAAAATCGCAACGATCACCGCGCAGATGGTCAGAGCCCAGGTGGTGTCGTTCACCCAGATGATGATCAGTGGCGCAATCGCCACAATCGGTGTTACCTGCATCAGTACCGCATAGGGAAACAGGCTGATCTCGATCCATTTGCTTTGCACAAACAGCAACGAGGCCGCCACCCCCATGACTACCGCAATGACGAAAGCCAGGAAGGTTACCTTCAGGGTCATCAACAAAGCGTTAAACAACGGACTGAAATCAGAGACCAGTGACTGCCCGATATCCACGGGGCTGGGCACAATGTATTTTGGGACATCAAACGCCACCACCGTCAATTGCCACATCAACAGTACCAGTACCCCCACAAGCAGAGGGGCAGCAATCTGAACAAAACGCTCATTCTGTATCAATGGTGTTTTCATGAGTCATTCCCCTCTTTGTTTTCCCCCATGGCACTGGCTCGTTCCAGGGCCTGTGACACCTGCCGGCAATACCCGGCAAATTCGGTGGATACCCGAAAATCAGGGGCGCGCGGGTAAGGCTCTTCAATCTCGATGTCATCCACGATCCGTCCGGGGCGTGCCGCCATAACGACCACCCGGCTGGACAGATACACCGCCTCGTAAACACTGTGAGTCACAAAGACAATGGTCCAGCCCTTTTCTCGCCAGAGCTTCAGAACATCGTCATTCAGTTTGTTACGAGTCATCTCATCGAGGGCACCGAAAGGCTCATCCATCAACAGCAGGTTGGGTTCGGTCACCATGGCCCGGGCGATGGATGCTCGCATTTGCATACCGCCGGAAAGTTCCCTCGGGAAGCTCTCATCGAACCCCTTCAGACCCACCATATCCAGGGCGTCATCAATTCTTTTCTCGACGTCCGGTCCGTTGCCAGCGTGTTCCAGATCCAGCGGCAGACGAATATTCTTTCGCACCCGGGCCCAGGGCATCAGCGTGGCATTCTGAAACACGAAGGCCAGTTTCCGACCCTTACTACCGACCACCCCGTAATCCTGCTCCCACCATTTCACCGTGCCGGTGGTTACTTCCCCCAGACCAGCCATAATCCGGAGCAAAGTACTTTTGCCACAGCCAGACGGCCCCAGAAGACTGACGAATTCACCCTGCTTTATGGTCAGATCGGCTCGTTTAAGAGCGACCGTGCCATTGCCATAGATCTTGTCGACCCCGTCCACTTGAAGGACCGGTCGGCCCGCGGCGAATGTCTCCGCCACGGGGGCATCAACATCCGGTTCCCGGCCCGGATTCAGGAGTGTCACTTTATTTGCTGTCATACGGATATCTCCAGGGCCGGTCGAGAGAATGGCCGACCTGCATCAGGATTGGGTTCGATGCTTACGGCAACACCGGCTCTTCGGGCAGAAACTCCAGGGTGTAAACCTTGCTGAGATCAAGGTCTGCCGACGCAAGACCTGCGCTGACCATGAAATCCTTGATTTTCATCCAACGCTCCTCGGTCATTACACCAATACCCAGCGAGCCGGCGTCGCCGCCGGTAACCAGCTCATACTCCTTCATCTTTTCGATGCCATAGGCAATCTGCTCCGGCGTCATCTCGGGGTTTTCCTGCATTATGAGCTTGTTGCCGGGCTCCGGGTTCTCCAGGTAGCTTTGCCAGCCTTCCATGCTTGCCTGTACAAACCGTTTGACCACGTCTGGCCGCTCTTCAATCATGTCGGTTGTGGTTTCAATGGTGGTGGCATAAGGAGGGTAACCGTAGTCCGACAACAGGAAGACGTTCGGTTCAATTCCCCCTTTCTGGATTGCGAAAGGCTCAGAAGACAGGTAGCCCTGCTGAACAATGTTTTCATCGGTCAGGAACGGCGCAACACTGAAGGTATAGGCGTGCACAACATCGTCTTCGAACCCGTATTCCGCCTTCAGCCATGGCCAGAAGGTGGAATGGGCATGAGTCGCCAGGTATACCGGCAGCCCCTCTTCCTTGATCTGTTCAATGGATTCAACGTGGGGATGCGCCACCAGAGACTGGGGGTCACCCTGCATGGAGGCAGCGACGGTCATAACAGGCAGCCCCTTCTCAACGGCATTGATGTTGCCGATGGGATACCCCATGAGCAGGTCATAGCGGCCGGTTACCAGTAACTGGGTTCCGTTTACCTGCGGGCCACCCATCCGGATCTCCACATCTAGCCCGTGCTCCTTGTAAAGGCCTGTTGCCAGTGCTTGATAAAAGCCACCGTGCTCAGCCTGGGCATACCAGTTGGTTCCAAACACAACCTTGTCCAACTCGTCCGCAGATACCGGCGAAAAGGCGACCAGGCCGGCCATCATGATCGAACCACCCAGAACGGTGCTCAGCTTCATCTTCATGGATACTCTCCTGATTCAGGCGGTTTACGCCTCTTTTAATTGACCAACTGTTCAGGTTTTATATAGCAACCTGTATGCCACTTAGAAAATTAGTTTTTATATATATTTAACAGTGCATTAGCCGTCAAAACGAACAATAAAACGCACCAGTTTGAAACAAACTCTGGCCAACTGCTCTACTTTTGAACAAGCAAAAAAAACCGCCCGAAGGCGGCGAAAGGACTACACAACGTCACGCTTACACTTTTCCTGCGACTTGGGTGGAATAGGCCGCAAGTTCAACCGACGATGGCTCGGGTATTACCCAGCCTGACAGTCTCGCCACCCTTGCTCCTAATGCGCGGGCAATGGCGAGTTCATTGTCATCAACTCCACGGGTTCCATCGAATCCAGTGACCGTGGTCGCCCCGTAGGGTGAGCCTCCTTTTTCGGTCCGCACCAGTTCCGGAACACTGTGGGGAACACCGGCCAACACCATCCCATGCTGCATAAAGGGCAATAACAAGGAGAGCAAGGTCATTTCGTTTCCAGAATGCATGCCTCCCGTGGAAGTAAACGCGGCCCCGACTTTGCCAATCAACGCACCTTGCCGCCAAAGTGGCGCCACTTCGTCGATAAAAGCTCTGAGCGGTGTACTCATCAATCCATATCGGGTGGGAGAACCCCAGACAATACCCGTTGCCCAGTCAAGATCATCGGCAGTGGCTCTGGGCAGCTCACGGAATTCGGCCTGGGCCGCGATAAAATCAGCCCGCTCCGAATCCACGCTGAACTCAGGCTCATCAATCGCCACCCGACAAAGACGAACTTCGGCACCTTCCGACGCCGCGCCTGACGTCACTGCCCGGGCGAGCGCCAGAGTGCTGCCGTACCTGGAATCAACAACCACGGTGACCCTACTTGCTGTCATGGCGCCCCCCCTTCATCGTCCGTGCTTCTGCCAGAATATTTCATGCACTTTAGCGGCGGCGTCCTCCAGGACCGGCCCGATCACCTCGACCTCGCGCTGTCCAGATTCAAATACCTGCCGGCAGGGCAGATCCAGCGTCGGATTTTCGGGATGGTTGCCGGTAATGTTCTTCAGCCGGTGCTCGCTGAGCCCGTAGACAACTCGCCCCAAACCGGCCCAATAGGCCGAACCAGCACACATGCAACAGGGCTCGGCGGATACATACATGGTGCAACCGGCCAGAAAGTCTGGACGCCAGGCCTTGCTGGCCCGGGTCATCAGAACCCGCTCGGCATGACCTGTCATATCTTGATCTGGCAAATAGGCGTTGCCTTGCTCCATCAGGATGTTCCCGTCTCCATCCACCAACAGCGCAGCAAATGGGTGCACACCCTCCTCTGCCAACGTGTCGGCCATTGCAAGCACGTGATGCATCATTGCCAGGTCGACATCATTCAATGAGTCCAACTCAGACATATCGTTTACCTCGTACGGGCCCGCCAGGCTTTACTTTTTGGGCAGGCTCCAGGGGAAGAATATCTGCTGCGTCCACTGAACCGACTTGAACAACAGCAAGCTGACCACCGCCAAGAAGAAGAGCCCGGCGAATGCCTGCGGAATTCGAAAAAACGACGTCGAAAACTGGATGAAGTAGCCCAATCCCGCTTCGGCGGCCACGAACTCCGCAACCACGGCCCCGATAATGGCCAGGGTGATGGCCACACGCAGGCCGCTAAAAATGTGGGGAACCGCATAAGGAATACGGATCTGCCAGGTTTCCCGACGCAGCGGAGCATCCAGCGAGCGGCTGAATTCAACCAATTCCTCGGGCGTTTCATTGATCCCGGTAGCCGTCGAGACCACCAGCGGGAAGAAGGTCAGCAGAGAGGTAATCAACACCCGTGACGGGTCGTCGGAACCCATCAGTACGATAATCAGCGGCGCCACCGCCACCACGGGAGTGGACTGGATGACGACCAGCAAAGGGAAAAGGGTGCGGGTCAGCAGCTCCGATCGCATCATGGCAATGGCCATTGGAATTGCCACCAGGATGGACACCGCAAAGCCCATCAACGCCACCCGCAGGGTCGCCCACAGATGGGTGAACCAGCGGGTCATCTCGACATTGAAAAATGCCTCGACGATGGCAGATGGGGCCGGTAGCACATAGGCCGGCAGCGAGAATCCCTGACAGACCAATTCCCACAACAGGATCAGCACCACAAAGAACAACCAGGGCGCCGCCGTCAACAAGGAGCGACCTGCTCTACCTTCAAGCTTCAGGCTCATAGATATGCTTCCTCAGACGCTCAGTCAACTGGCCGAACCTGGGGTCGGATATAGTATGGGTAGTGCGTGGCCGGGGCAGATCTACATCCACCATCTCCAGCACGGTACCGGGCCGCTTGCTCATGACCAGCACCCGATCTGCCAGCAGCACGGCTTCGGCAATGGAATGGGTAATGAACAGTACGGTCTTGGGGTTTTCTTGCCAGATCTTCAGCAAGTCGAATCCGATCTGTTCCCGGGTCATCGCATCAAGGGCCGAGAAAGGCTCGTCCATTAGAAGGATATCCGGGTTCAACAACAACGCGCGGACAATGCCGACCCGCTGCTGCATGCCGCCGGACAGCTCGTCCGGCATTTTGTTAGCAAAACTTTCCAGACCCGCCATGGCCAACAGCTCGTCAGCACGCTTCTCATCGTCTCGACCATAGCGGCCGAACTTGTGCTTGAGCGGGAAAAGCACGTTCTTGCGAACGGTCAGCCAGGGCAGCAGCGTTGGTTTCTGAAACACGATACCGACGTCGTCCCGGGGTCCGGAGACCTGCTTGCCAAATACCGATACCTCACCCTCACTGGGGGTCAGCAGCCCGGCAATCATCCGCAGCAAGGTAGACTTTCCGCAGCCGGAAGGCCCTACCACCGCCACGAATTCGTGGCGACGGATGTCCAGGTCGATACCGGTGACCGCAGGCGGGATCGCCGGGTTCGGATCGAAGCGGTGCCCGACTCCGGAGAGTCGCACAAACGAACGATTAGTCGCAGGCTCGGTCACGCTTACAACGCCTCAAACAGGGTCCGGTCGATGATGACTTCCGGATCCAGAGCGTCACCTGCCAGCTTTTCGGCCTGCGCCACCCAATCCCAGGTCAGTGCCACACGTTTCTCGGTGAGGGCACCCAGGCCATCACGGTCGCTGACGTCATTCATGATCAGCTCCATGGTGTCGCCAATCTGGCCGGTCGCTACGTCCACATCCACTTCCGGCACCATGGTATTCAGAGCTTCTGCAGCCTTGCGCGGATGCTCGCTGGTGAACTTGAGCGACTTGTCGAAGGCCCGCAGGAAGCGCTTGGCCACATCCGGGCGTTCGCTCAGGAAGGTCTCACTGGCTACCACCGAAGCGGAGTAAAGCTCCAGGCCTGCATCCGACCAAGGCAGCACTACCAACTCATTACCGGTCGCCTTGGCCTGGTCTGCAAACAGGGCAATATTCGTGACCCAAGCGATAATCGCATCCGTTCCGCCGTTCATCAGCATGGGCCCAAGAGCTCCCGGGTCGGCCTTGGTCAGATTAACTGCGTCTTCCGCCATGCCGTTTTCTTTCAGCACCAGCGGCAGGAAGGCATTGGACGACGTGAATGGCGACGTTGCGACTTTCTTGCCATCCATATCCGTCATCTCACTGATGCCGCTGCTCTTAAGAGTAAAGAACGCGTGAGGCGCCTGGTTGAAAATGCTGTAGACGGCTTTAACCGGCAGGGAATTGTCCTGAGCCTTGGCGGCCATCAGAGCGCCAATATCCGCGCTGCCGATGTCGGCCTGGCCGGTGGCAATCTTGGTGATAGCGTCGGTGGAACCCCGACCACTGGCGATTTTGACTTCCAGGCCTTCTGCTTCAAAGAAACCCTCCTGTACACCAACGTAAACGGGAGACTTGTCCCCCCCTGGCAGCCAATCCAGCTGGTAGACGACTTTATCAGCCGCCAAGGCTGCCTGTGCCATCAATCCGCCAGCCAGCGAGGCCGCGATCAGAATCGAGCGTGTGAAACCTTTGTGCATGAGCATTCCCCTTCATGGTTATCGTTTGGAGCTTTATTGATCATTCGGTCAGGTTTTATTGATGATCTGCAAATGACAGGCCAGAAAAAATCTGCGACCGTATAAATTGAAATGAATTCCACCTTTACCACTGAAAACACTCTGATTTTCGGCTCCGTACCGCGCAACGGTACGCCACCCAGATTACTCTCCAGGAAAAGCGAAACGGGCTATGACCAGGGCCTTTCCGCGCGCGAATCTGGTGCAGCAAATGGTGAAACGCCCTGAGATGAAGCCACCCCAGACATCCGCGCATCATGTCTGAAATCCCGAAAGCCTTAGTATTTCTCGCGATCCCCTCGATCACCGATATTTCCTGCCTGGCACGCTTTATGAATTACTGACCAAGTAGACAGATTTAGAGCTGAAACCCGGAGTCAAACCATGAACACCACGAATAAAACAGACGGTCCACTACCCATCATTGACCTGACGTTACTGGGTGGAACCGAGCAACAAAGGGAGGCGCTTGCGCTCTCGCTGGCCGAAGCCTGCCTCCATACAGGGTTCTTCTATATACGCGACCATGGCATCCCCCAGGCGCTGATCAACCAGGTTTTCCGGGAGTCACAGGCGCTCTTCAACCTGCCTGAGGAGCAGAAGCAGGCGATCCATAAGGCTAACTCCCGGGCGAATCGGGGCTATGAACCGATGAAAGGGCAGACTCTTGAGCCTGGCACGCCCCCAGACTTGAAAGAAGGTTTTTACATAGGCGAAGAACTGGACGACGCGGATCCTCGCGTTCAGGCGGGCCGATTCAATCAGGGCGCGAACCAATGGCCTGAAACACTGCCCAGTTTCCGGGACACCATGACGGAATACTTCAACGTCATGAACTCGCTTGGCGCGCGCATCATGGAGGCTCTGGCGCTATCACTGAATCTGAAACCCGGTTTCTTCGAGGAGTTCTGCCATCAACCGTTATCCACACTGAGGCTGCTGCACTACCCACCTCAACCCGCCAACCCGGCCCCAGGTGAGAAAGGTTGCGGGGCCCACACAGATTTTGGCGGCGTCACCGTCCTGCTGCTGGACGACAACCCCGGGCTTCAGGTGTGGGATGCCCGCAGTGAACGATGGATTGAAGCAAACCCCATACCCGGCACATTTGTGGTCAACCTGGGCGACATGATCGCCCGCTGGACCAATGATCGTTACCGATCCACGCTACACCGGGTGGTCAATTCGTCAGGCAAAGAACGATTCTCCGTACCGTTTTTCTTCAGCGGCAACCTAGACCACACCGTGACCTGCCTGCCCACATGCCTTTCCGAGGGTGAACAACCCCATTACCCACCAACAACGGTAGAGGCCCACCTGATGGAGATGTACCGGAGGACCTATGCCTGAGTCCATAATGACCGCCGTTCTGATCCATGGCGCTTGGGCCGGAGGCTGGGTATGGGAAGCCATCACGCCTTACCTCGAAGACCAGGGCTTCAGGGTCATGGCGCCCGACCTCCCTGGATGCGGAAAGCGCCTCGGCAACCCGGCAGAGGCATCCCTTGACCAGTGTGTTGCCGAACTGGAAGAAATGCTTCAGCAGGTCGAAGGTCCTCTGCTTCTCGTGGGACATTCCGGTGGCGGCGCCGTCGCCACCCAATTGGCGGAAGCCATCTCCGAGCGTGTCGTTGGTGTTGCCTTCCTGGCGGGCATGATGCTGCCTTCCGGAACAGGTTTTGGCGAAATCGTCAGAGACATGCTTGCGCAGCATCCGGAGGCCTCCGGAATCGGACCGTTTCTGACCTGGGAGGACGGCGGACGGGTTTCCAGGGTGCCGGCAGACGCCATACGCCAGATATTCCTGCAGGACGTCAGCGACTCCATCGCTGCCAAGGCCATACCCCGCTTCACATCCCAGGCCGAGCGCAGTCGGGCACTGGTCCCCCATTGGACCGAAGCCCGTTTTGGCAAGCTACCGAGGCTTTACATCGAGGCGAAGCAAGACCGCTCTGTCATTTTGCCGGTGCAACGGCGAATGCAGCAGCTGGTCCCGGGCACCACGGTCGTTTCGTTGGACACCGGTCACGTGCCCCAGGTCGCCGCTCCCGGCCCCGTTGCCGATGCGTTAGCAGAATTCGCCGCCAGCCAGATGTAAAAAAAGGACGGCCTATACGGTCGTCCTTTTGGTTCAAGGGATCGAATACCCGGTTCAGTCGGCGTAAACCGCCTGAACATAGGAAAGATTAAAAGCCTTTTCCCAGTCCAGATCATCTGGCAGTGTGCCTGCTTCAACCATATCCTCAAAGAAAGCCTGCCAGCGCTCACGGGTCATCATCCCGTAACGACCGCCCTCTGCAGCGCCGGACAAAAGAATACCTTCCTCCTGCATTTTCGCATGGCTATAGGCCAGCAATGCATCCTGCATTTCGGGATTGTCTTCCTTGATCAACGCATTTGCAGGCTCCGGATTCTCGAAATAGGCTTTCCAGCCCTCTGCGGTCGCGGCAACCATCTTCTGCGCAATTTCCGGATTCTCTTCGATCATTTCAGCCGTCGTATCCAGCGTTGCTGAATAGGCTTCCCATCCGTAGTTGGCGAGCAACAGGCTCTTGCCCTGAACGCCAGCCTGATCCAGGAAAAAGCCGTCATTGGTTACATAGCCCTGCTGAATCGTCTGCTCATTCTGGATGAACGGTGCGAAGCTGTAGTCGTAGGCCTGCAACTGGTCATCGGTGTAACCATATTCGGTTTTCAGCCACGGCCAGTAGGCGACGCGTCCGGCGGTCGGGACGCGCATCGGCTTGCCTTTCATCGCTTCCAGAGAGTCATTGCCAACACCTTCGTGGACCACTAGCGACTGAGGATCTTTCTGAAAGAACGCCGCAACCGTCACCAGCGGGATTCCCTGGTTGACGGCGTTGAACGACTGCAGAGCGTAGCCCATGATGAAGTCCACCGAGCCGCCCATGAGCAACTGGACATTGTTCACCTGGGGGCCACCCATCTTGATGGTGACATCCAGCCCGTGCTCCTCATAAATTCCCATCGCTTTAGCAGCGTAAATGCCGCCGTGCTCAGCCTGGGCGTACCAGGTTGTGGCGACAGTGACCGCGGTCAGTTCCTCTGCCTGAACAAAGCCGGCAGCAGCGCTGAGCGACAGGGTGAGGCCGGCCGCAAGGGTTTTCAGTTGTTTCATGGTAACTCCTCAGTTTTGGGCCTGGGCCCCGTAGGTGTTGGTGAGCTTTTCATTCAGGTGCTGCCCTGCCGAGATGGGTGCATAGATCGGGGGATTGCCGGCCGTGGCACAACTCTCGATGCAGGCTATTTCCGACGTCTTGTTGGGGTGACAGAAAAAGGCAATGGAGTAACGGTCCCGAGAACGGTGCTCTGGAGCTACATTGACCCGATGCGGTGTAGAGCAGAAGACATGGTTGGTCCAACGGTGCATCAGGTCACCGGTATTGACCACGACGGTGCCGGGTATCGGCGTCGCACGGATCCAATCTCCCGAACGGGTACAGACCTCAAGACCGCCAACATCATCCTGGAATAACAGGGTTATGCTGCCGTAGTCGGTATGAGCTCCGGCGCGGCTTTCACCGTTTTCCGGCTCAAATCCTGCAGGCAGTGGCGGGTAATGCAACAGCCGCAGGGTATGGTCGTGTTCGTTGTGGGCATCCTTGAAAAAATCCTCGGGTTGATCCAACGCCAGGGCGAAGGCTTCCAGAACCCGATCAGCGGTATGAATGCATTCCCCGAGGAACCTTGTCATGACGCTCTTGAAAAGGGGATGACCCTTGGGCCAGAGATTCTTGTGGCTGTCCAGACCCGGCCGTTCCGGCGCCAGGTTGAACGCCTCTTTCAAGTCACCCGGACGGGCGGGATCAAGCTTCTCCCGTTTAATGCCCACATAACCTCGATTACTCTCCGGGCTGAACCAGGCAACCCCTTGTTTCTCCTCCAGTGGCAGGTCAAAAAACGCCTTGGCACCGGAGAATGCCGCTTCCAGCTGCTCCGTTGGCATCCCGCAGCCAGACAGGTAAAAGAACCCCCAGTCCTGACTGGCCCGGCGCATCTGTTCCGCCACCACCTGGCGCTCTGCTCTGGTCCCGCTCCAAAACGGCCCGAAATCGATGACGGGTATTTCCTGGCTCTCATCCGGCATGCTTTCTCCTGCAGAACTTCTGATTTAGTTATCCAATTGGTCAGGTTATTTGCAACTGACGTGCCATAAAAAAGCCCTTAACTCACCCTTATAG
Organism: Marinobacter sp.; assembly: GCA_002718255.1. Taxonomy (GTDB): domain Bacteria; phylum Pseudomonadota; class Gammaproteobacteria; order Pseudomonadales; family Oleiphilaceae; genus Marinobacter. The sequence continues at coordinate 25,218 of PBED01000015.1, forward strand.
AGGTAATTAACCCTATCCACTGCATCAATTAAGTGCGCCCTGCTACTTTATTGACCATAAAGTCAGGCTTTTACCGCGGTGAGCAAGGCATTACTCTTGCATGACCTTCAGCACCCTTTACCAGCAAGAAGATTCCAGCAATGACAGACACCCTGTTACTGAAGAATGCCCAGGTCATCGCCACCATGGACGATGACAACAGAGAGATCGAAAATGGGTACATTCTGGTCCGCAATAACCGTGTTGAAGCGGTTGGTCCGACCGCCGACTGCCCCGACTCCGCAGACCGCACCATAGACCTGAAGGGCCACGTGGTGATCCCCGGCCTGATCAATACCCATCACCACATGTTCCAGTCCCTGACCCGGGCGCTACCCGCAGCCCAGAATGGCGAGTTGTTCGACTGGCTGAGCGCCCTGTTCCCGGTCTGGCAAAACATCACCCCGGCGATGCAACGGGCCGCCAGCCGGACTGCCATGGCAGAGCTGATGCTCTCGGGATGCACCACAGCCGCCGACCACGCCTACCTGCATGTCAACGGCATCACGCTGGACGATAGCTTCCAGGCGGCCGCAGAAATGGGTATCCGTTTCCATGGCGCCCGCGGCGCCATGAGCCTGGGCCAGAGCAAGGGCGGGCTACCACCGGATGAACTGGTGGAACAGGACGAAAGTGCCATCCTCCGGGACATGTTGAGGGTCGTGGAAGCGCACCATGATCACCGCCCGGATGCCATGACCCGGGTAGCACTGGCACCCTGCTCACCCTTTACTGTAACGACTGATCTGATGCGCGAAGCAGCCACCATGGCTCGGTCATTGAAGGTGGGATTACACACTCACACCGCGGAAAACTGGAAGGATCTCGCCTTCAGTCAGGAACGCTATGGCATGACGCCCACAGAATTTACGGAAGACGTGGGCTGGGTCGGGGAAGATGTCTGGCATGCCCACTGTGTTCATCTGGATGAACCCGGCATTGCACTGTTCGCCCGAACAGGCACGGGCGTCGCTCATTGCCCCTGCTCGAACATGCGCCTTGCCTCAGGCATTGCGCCTGTCCGGAAAATGCTCGACGCCGGCGTGAAGGTGGGACTCGGCGTGGATGGCAGCGCCTCAAATGATAGTGGCAATCTGCTGGACGAGGCGCGCTTGGCCATGCTGTCAGCCCGGGTGAGGGATCAGGAACCCGGCGCCATGACCGCGCGGGAAGCGTTGCGGGTCGCTACCCGCGGTGGCGCGGAAGTTCTCGGCCGCGGTGATGTTCTGGGGCGGATCCAACCGGGCTACTGCGCGGACATCGTGGCCTTCCGTACCGATGATATTGCCATGGCGGGAGGCCAGAGCGATCCACTGGCCTCCCTGGTGTTTTGTACCCCACCCCGGGTCAACTGGAGCATCATCAACGGTCGCGTGGTGATTGAGGAAGGCCATCTGCTGACCCGCTCCCAGCCTCACATCATTGAGGAACAGAACAGGATGGCGGAACAACTTATGAGCTGACCCTCCATGCTGTCCGGTCAGCCGTTCGCCGGACAGCAATCGGGCCGCGTCACTTGCCTTTCAGGCAATGGTAGCCCCGATCAAAGTAGACCAGGCCACCAACCTCATCCTGTTGGCGAACATTCGCGACCGCGCAGAACAGAATATCGTGAGTACCCACGCTCACCCGTTTGCTCACGGTACAGTCGAAGCTTACCAGCGCGTCTTCCAGGACCGGTGCACCGGTCACTGCCGTGCTCCACTGCGCACCGGCAAAGCGCTGGTCCATGGTCGTTTTACTGCCGAACAGGTTCGATAAGTCGGACTGATGATCCGCCAGCGTGTTGACGCAGACACTGTCATTCTGCTGGAAAGCGTCGTACACCGAAGCGCCACGGTTCAGGCACACCAACAAGGTGGGCGGCTCGTCACAAACGCTGCAGACCGCCGTGGCGGTGAAGCCAGCGCGGCCACCAGGACCATCGGTGGTAACAACACTGACCGCTGCAGCCAGGGTCGACATGGCGTTGCGGAACGACTGCTTATCCACGAGCGGCGGCATGGCAAGCACCTCACGAAGTTGCGGTTGAGGTTTCATAACTCTCTCCTTACGCCAATCGGCAGGCGTTGTCGAATTCCAGACGGGGCAAACGGCCATACAACTTTTCCGGGTTGCCGTAGCCAAGGTTGATCAGAAGATTGACTTTCCAGGTGGTTCCGGCGAAGAACGCCTCATTGACCTTTCCGGGATCAAAGCCGGACATCGGCCCGGTATCTAGGCCCAGCGATCGGGCCGCCATTATCAGGTAGGCGGCCTGCATCGAACTGTTGCGAAACGCGGTTTCGTAAGCCATTTCCGGGCTGCTGGTAAACCAGCTACGGGCATCGCCATGGGGAAACAGCTCCGGCAGTTGCTCGTAGAACTCTTCATCATGAGCCACGATCACGGTGACCGGGGCGTTCATAGTTTTATCTAGATTACCGCTGGACAGGCAAGGCGACAGTTTCTGCTTACCGTCAGCAGTTCGAACAAACACGAACCGGGCCGGGCTGCAGTTGGCTGACGTCGGAGCCATTTTTACCAGGTCATACAACGCCCGAAGCGTGTCATCCGGGATCGCCTTCTCCATCCAGCCGTTGTGGGTGCGGGCCTCGGTAAACAGGTGGCCGAGGGCCGTTTCATCAAGTTGTTGGCTCATAGGGCCTCCTCAGTGGTTAACGCCTCTGCGGGCAGACGATGTTTTCGGAGGTGGTCCAGCATCAGTTCGTTGAACCGTTCGACCTCTGTGACGTTGACGGCATGGCCACCCTCCGGCAGAAGCCGAATGCCAGAATTGGGCAGACGGCCTGCCAGCTTCTGGGAACAGGTCCAGGGCACCAATGCATCGTCACGAGTCGCAAGCACAAGCGTCTCCGCATGCACCTCAGCAAGTTCCTGCGGAGCCGGCTGCCAGGCCTGAAGCGCTGCCATGCGTCGTAAAACGTTCGCCTGGGACGGGAAACTGGCCAGCATATGGGTCGACTCCTGCTCCAGCCACTCACTGTTAGCTGCTATCCATACGGGTGGAAACAGGAACAGAGGCTGGGCTTCCAGATAGGCCTCGGGGCCGGAATGCAGCAGCAACTTCCGGCGCACCGAAAAGCAGCGGCGGGAATGCGCATTGGGTTCTGACCAGGCGTTGATCAACAGTAGGCTGGCCACCAGCTCCGGAGAACGCCGGGCCAGTTCCAGACCGATCAGCCCGCCCAGGGCATGGCCAATGAAATGCACAGGCTCGGCAGCCTGCTCTTCCAGCAGTTCGCCCAGTTCTGCGGCCATAGCCTCAACCGTATAGAATTCCGGGACGTCGCCCCGGCTGCGGCCGGTGCCGAAGTGGTCATAGACCAACACCCGGTAACGATTGGTCAGAGCTGGCAACTGGGGGGCCCAGTAATTTCCGGACCCGCCAAGCCCGGCACTCAGCACGACGGTCTCACCGTCGGCCGGGCCATGGCTTTCCCAGTAGAGTGGGCTTGCGGCGCCAGTCATCATTTACCTACGTGCGCAATACTGGCGATTTCAACCAGAGCATCCGGCTTAACCAGACCGCATTGAATGCAGTAGCGGGCCGGCTTCTCTCCCGGGAAGTACTCCGCATACACCTTGTTTACCGCTGCGTAGTTGGCCCAGTCGGTAACCATGATCATGTTGAAAGTAACGTCGGCCATGGTTCCGCCAGCTTCCTCAACCACGCTCTTGATAATCTCCAGAACGTGACGGGTCTGGGCTTCTGCATCGCCGACATGAACCACGTTGGTGTCCTTGTCGAACGGCAGGGTCCCGGAAACGTACACAACGCCGTCGGCCATGGAGCCGGGGACGTAAGGGGCCAGTGGTTTTCCTGAACCTTCGGGAATAATGGAAGTTTTTGGCATGGTGTATCTCCGTCGTTTATGCAGTGGTGGTTTCAGTTAGAGTCGTTGCCGCCTCGCCTTTGGCACCGCCGAAGGTCTGGCAGAAATTTTCGGTGGTGGACACCCATCCGAAGAACGTTTCAATGTTGTAAAGCGCCGCCTGTTGAATGAACTCCGGGCCGGCCTGGTGCGTGGCATCCCCCAGCACCACACCGAAGTACTCCAGGAAAAAACCGTCTCGCAGGGTCGATTCAACGCAGACGTTGGTCGCGATCCCGGTAAAAATCAGGTTGCGAATGCCTCGGCTGCGCAAGACGCTATCAAACGAGGTGTTGAAGAAACCGCTGTAACGGGGTTTGGGAATAACAATATCGCCTGGCTGAGGCTGGAGCTCGTCCACCAGGTCATAGTCCCAGGTACCCTTGGCAAGAAGGCTGCCATTAAGCTCCGGATCCTTGCGCATGGTTTTCAGGGCATTGGATTTGTACCAGTTCGGAGAACCGGGGCCACCTGCTTCCACGTATTCGGGATCCCAGCCGTTCTGGAAAAAAATGACCGGAATGCCCGCCGCCCGGGCCACGGTGATCGCTTTCTTGATCTGCTGGATGACCGGACCGGTCGTGGAGACATCAAATCCTGCCCGATCCAGGTAACCGCCGATCGTGGAATAGGCGTTTTGCATATCAACCACCACCAGCGCCGACTCACTGGCCCGGACATTCAGGGGCTCAGGTTTTCCTGGCAGTTCCAGAACCGGTTCAGCACCCGTATTCAGGGCGTAACCCGATTGCTCCGTTGCGATGCTCATACCGCCTGCTCCAGTTCCTGGTTAATGTGTACCCGGGTTTTCATCAGCGGCTGAATGTACTTGCCGAAGTCCTCAATGCCCTGAACGAAATCGTCAAAGGTCAGCATCACCCCACTGACACCCTCGACCGTACCCACTTCATCCAGCATGCGTGCGACGTTCTCGTAGGAACCCACCAGAGTGCCCATATTGATGTTCACTGCGGACGTCGGGTCGGCCATCTGACGGATGTTGGTGTCCGATTTGGACTTTTTGTCTGCTGCACCCTGCTCACCGAGCCAGGCCACGGCTTCTTCATCAACACCGTCCTTGTAGGACTCCCATTTTGCCCGGGCCGCTTCATCGGTTTTGTCGGCAATCACCATGAACAGAGCCACGGAACTGACGTCTCGCTTGGCTTCCTCGGTAGCCTTCACGAGGCGTTCCACGGTGGGTGCGAAGGCAGTCGGTGTGTTTACGCCTTTGCCGAAGCAGAAGTTGTAATCGGCATACTTGGCGGTGAACGCCATGCCGGCCTCACTCTGCCCGGCACAGATAACCTTCATGTCGGCTTGCGGCACGGGGCTCACCCGGCAGTCATCCATCTGGAAGTGCTCACCCTTGAAATCACTGTGGCCGGTCGCCCAGAGATCCCGCAACACCTGGGCATACTCACCAAGATACTCGTACCGGGAGCCAAAGAATTCATCGCCCGGCCATAGCCCCATCTGGGAGTATTCCGGCTTCTGCCAGCCGGTCACCAGGTTGACTCCAAAGCGACCATTGGAGATGGAATCGATGGTGGATGCCATCCGTGCAACGATGGCCGGCGGCATGGTCAGGGTTGCCGCAGTGGCGAATAGCTGGATTTTACTGGTGACAGCAGCAAGACCCGCCATCAGCGTGAAGGACTCCAGGTTGTGCTCCCAGAATTCCGTTTCACCACCAAAACCACGCAGCTTGATCATCGACAGTGCGAAGTCGAAACCATAGCTTTCTGCTTTCTGGGTAATCTGCTTGTTCAACTCGAAGGTCGGCATGTATTGGGGGGCGTTTTTTGAGATCAGCCAGCCGTTGTTGCCGATGGGAATGAAGACGCCGATATTCATCTGCTCGCTCATGGGGTTCTCCTTGATGTTTCCGGTCGGGTGGCGCAAACCAGAGGCCACCATCGTTGACTCACGTTCCCTGACACCAACGCACAATACCGGCCAGAATGGCTTTTATTGTTTTAAATCAATTTTCTATGATTTTCATGACAACTATTACAGACCATTTGGTCTGAAATAGAGCACTCGGTTTGTGCACGGCGGGCATTTTTGGGGCGATACCGTTCATGGCGGCTAAAAGGCCTATTCAAGGAGAAATCCGGTGCTAGAATGTGCCTGCAGTCAATCCAGCGGAGAGATATGTGAGCGTCACCAGAAAGGGCGAGAAAACAGCCAGCCAGAGCAAACGGAAACCACAACGGGTTCCTTCCGCTGCGTCGCTCAACAGGCGGCTGCGTAACAGTGAAAAGAAACGGGCAACCATTCTTGACGCCGCGCTCAGCACCTTTTCCCAATACGGGCTGCACGGTGCCAGCATCGACCAGATTGCCCTTCAGGCCGATGTCTCCAAGACCAACCTCTTCTATTACTTCAGCAATAAAGAAGAACTTTACGTCAACGTGCTGCGGGAGCTGCTGGATTTGTGGCTCAAACCGCTCCGGGCATTCACGGTCGAGCAGGACCCTGTAGAAGCCATACGGGATTATATTCGGGTCAAACTGGAGTTTTCCCGGGACCATCCCGCTGAATCCCGACTGTTCTGCATGGAAGTCATGCAGGGCGCGCCGTTGATGCTGACCGAACTGCAGCAACCACTGCACGATCTGGTAGAGAACAAAATCGAGGTTATCCAGACCTGGATTGATCAGGGCAAGCTGGCGCCCGTAGAGCCATACCATCTGGTTTTTTCATTGTGGGCGACCACTCAGCACTACGCCGACTTTCGCGTGCAGGTAGAAGCTGTGGCAGGGAAAACTCTGGAAGACCCGGACTTCTTCCAGGAAACCCTCAGCAGTCTCGAAACGATCATCCTTGACGGAATCCGCCCCCGCTGAACGCAGCGGAGCTCTCCCCCCGCATCTCTCCTGCCCCTAATTTGGGCTCAAACTAGAACCATGTGCTCTAATTTAGACCATTTGATCCATATCATTTTTTCAGAATCCGCTAAATAGTTGTTTTTTAACAAAATCGAAAAATGGCACGCTTGCTGCTAAGTCAATCAGCGAGCGAGAACGACTCCTTTGCTTTTCTTACCCGGGCCTTTCTCGCAAAACTGAATTGATGGAGGTTGTGCCATGCAGTTGCAACATGTACCAACGATCGACCTTGCCCCTTACTTCGAAGGTACTCCCGAAGGCAAGGCTCAGGTGGCAAAGGAGGTCGACAGGGCCTGTAAGGATATTGGTTTCCTCGTCATTACCAACCACGGAATCCCCGCGGAATTGGTGGATCGCGTCTATTCATTGAGTCGCGAGTTTTTCAACCTGCCAATGGCCGAGAAACGAAAAGTGGATCGTCCCCGACCTGACATGGTTCGCGGTTACAGCGCAGTCGCAGAGGAAAGCCTGTCCTATTCGATGGATGAAGCCGCCCCAGGTGATCTGAAAGAATCCTTCTCGATCGGCCCCAGCGGCGTTCCAGACGACAATTACCATCTTGGGGCAGACGCGGGGTCTCATTTCGCCCACAACGTATGGCCTGAAAACATTCCCGGCTTTCGAGAAGCTTATGTTGAATATTTTGGTGCCATGAGCCATCTGGCCCGCTCGCTCATGCGCATCTTCGCCCTGGCCCTTAAACTGGACGAGCATTTCTTCGACGACAAGATCGACAAAGAAATCAGCATGCTGCGGACCCTCAGCTACCCCAACATGGGAACCAACATTGAAGAGGGGCAGATGCGCGCAGGCGCTCACACTGACTATGGCAGCCTGACTATTGTCAAACCCGACAAGTCACCGGGTGGTTTGCAGGTCTGCAACCAGAACGGGGACTGGGTCAGCGTGCCTTACGTTGAAGACAGTTTTGCGGTCAATATTGGTGACCTCATGATGCGTTGGACCAATGACCAGTGGATCTCAACCCTGCACCGTGTCGTCAATCCGCCGATGGACGCCGAGGCCACCGAACCACGCCAGTCCATCGTCTTTTTCCACCAGCCAAACTACGACGCCATGATCGAATGCCTACCCAGCTGTCTGGACGAAGATGGCAAAGGCAAATACCCGGCGGTCAGCTCTGGCGATCACCTGAAGTCGAAATTCGTCAAACAGACCACCTTTGGTGGCACTCAGGAGGTGGCTTGAAATGGGCACGCTCTCTTACGTCAATGTTTTCGCCAGAGATATAGAAGCCCTGAGCGTTTTCTACCGGGATCTGTTCGGATTCAAGGAAATCCCTGAGATCCGCTCCCCCATCTTCCGCGGCCTGGATACCGGGCGCTCCTGCATCGGTTTCAACGCGCTGGACGCCTACGAACTGCTCAAACTCAATGACTACTCGGACACCAAAGGGTGCAAGTTCCTGCTGAACATCGATGTGGACAGCAAGGAAGAGGTGGACGAGTACGTGCCCCAAGCCCTTGCCTCCGGTGCAACGCTCATCAAAGAGCCCTACACCACCTATTACAACTGGTACCAGGCTGTACTGCTGGACCCTGAAGGCAACGTCTTCCGAATCAATCACATGATGTAAAACCGCCTTTCCCAACCAAAGGAAGTACCAAGATGAAAAAACTCATACTCAGTGCCTGCTTTGCACTGGCCGGTTACCTGGGCCTGTTGAACACCGCTCACGCTGAGGGCCTCACCCTCAAAGACGAACCAAAGATCGCCATGCTCTATATCTCTCCGACCAATGATGGCGGCTGGACCCAGGCGTTTGATGAAGCCCGCCAGCGCCTGGAAGAGGAACTGGATATCAAGATCCAGTACGTGGAAAGCGTTCCGGAATCTGCTTCCGCCATCCGTCCGGCCGTCGAGCGCTTTATCAAGCGTGGCGCCAACATCATTATCGGTACGGCATTCGGTTACTCCGATACCTTCAAGTCGCTGTCCGAAGACTATCCGGACGTCGCCTTCCTGAACGGTTCCGGCACCACCAACGGTCCCAACCTGCTGTCGTACTATGGCCGAACCTACGAAAGCCAGTACCTTTGCGGCATGGCAGCCGGCGCGGCGTCTGAATCCGGCAAGCTCGGCTTCGTCGCCGCCAACCCGTTCGGCGTCGTGAACTGGACGATCAACGCCTATGCCATGGGTGCCCGGGAAATGAACCCGGACGCGACCGTTACCGTGGTCTATACCGGCGCCTGGAACGATCCCACCAAAGAGCGCTCTGCAACCAAAGCCCTGATCGATCAGGGTGCCGATGTCATCGGCCAGCACGTCGATACCCCGACACCGCAACTGGTCGCCCAGGAGAACGGCGTCTACGGCACAGGGCACCATCGTGATTTCCGCGAGTTCGCACCGAAGGCCACTGTGTGCTCGTCGGTCTGGGTCTGGGACCGCTTCCTGAAAACCGAGCTGGAGAAAATCATCGCCGGCAACTGGGTACCAGCCCCCCATGGTGCGCTGCTGTCCATGAAAGAAGGCGGCACCGACATTGCCTGCTGTGGCCCCAACATTGATGAGGAAGAAGAAGCCAAGATCATGGCGGCCCGCGAGAAGCTGATGAAAGGCGAACTGCAGGTTTATGCCGGCCCACTGACAGACCAGAACGGCACGATTCGCGCGGCCGAAGGCGAAGTAGTATCCGACGGCGCGCTCTGGCAGATGGACTGGTTTGTTGACGGAGTGATAACACAGCAATGAGTAAACAGAACGCGATCCAGCTGAGCAGCGTCAGCAAGACCTTCGACGGTTTCAAGGCCCTGTCCGACGCTGACTTCACTGCCAGGTGGGGCGAAGTTCATGCCCTGCTGGGCGAAAACGGAGCCGGAAAGTCGTCCCTGATGAACATCGTGGCCGGCCTCTATGGCCCCGAAGGCGGATCGCTGTTCATTGATGACAACCCGGTAAAACTCAAAGGCCCGAAAGAAGCGGCGAAACTCGGCATCGGAATGGTTCACCAGCACTTCAAGCTGGTGACTCCCTTCACGGTTGCCGAAAATATCCTGCTGAACCTGAGCCATCTCCAGACCAGCGGACTTTACCGGGAACGCCTGCGCCGGGTGTCTGACGACATCCGTGCCATGGCGGATCGCATCGGATTCGGGATTGATCCCGACGCCCGCATTGATCAACTTTCCATCGCTGAACAGCAGCGCGTGGAAATTCTCAAAGTTCTGCTGGCCGGCGCCAAGATACTGATTCTGGACGAGCCGACTGCAGTGCTTACCGAGGAAGAAGCCGAACGCCTGCTCACTACCGTACAGGGATTTGCCCGCGAGGGCGCTGCTGTCATCCTCGTGACCCACAAGATGAATGACGTGCTGCGCTATGCCGATCAGGTCACCATCATGCGTTCGGGGCGAACCATCGAAAGCCTGAAACCCGATTCGGTATCCGTGGACGAACTGGTGCGTCTGACCGTGGGCGAATCGGCGCCGGAACAGAGTGTCTCGCGAGTAGAACATACACCCGGCGCGCCCTATCTGAAGGTCAAAGGGCTTAGCAGCACCGGTGTCCACCGGGCCCTGAATGGTCTGGACCTGACCCTGAACAAGGGCGAGATTTACGGCATTGCCGGCGTCGGCGGCAATGGCCAGAGCGAACTGGCGAACGCCCTGATGGGCATTCCAGAGAATGTCGAAGGCACCATGGAGCTAATCGGCGAGGGTGATCTGGCCAACTTTGATGCCGCCCGTCGCCGCGCCATCGGTGTCGCCGCCATTCCTGCGGACCGTTATGGTTCTGCGCTTGCCGGCCCGCTCTCCATCGCCGACAACTTTGCCCTCGGAGACATCCATTCCGGGCGATACGGCCCGTTCTGGTATCTGAAAACCCGGGCCATCGAAGCGGACGCGGCAGAAGCCGTTCGGCAGTTCGATGTCCAGGGCGTTCGTTCGCTGAAACAGAAATCGGCACTGCTGTCCGGGGGCAACGCACAAAAGCTGGTTATCGCCCGGGAGTTCAGCCATCCCCCCAAGCTCGTCCTTGCCCACAGCCCCAGCCGGGGCCTCGACGTCAAAGCGACCGAAGCCGTGAGGGAACGTCTGCGTGTGGCCCGGGACGATGGTGCAGCGGTGCTCCTGATCAGCGAGGATCTGGACGAAGTCATGGCCATGGCCGACCGGATCGGCGTCATGTCCGCCGGACGTATCGTGGCCGAGTTTTCACAGCCTGCCGATCGTCAGGCCATTGGCCAAGCAATGGTGAACCATGTCTGAATTTGCACTACAACGACCCTTGATCAAGCGCAGGTATACCCTGGAAGTCCGCCAGCAGATGGCCTGGCATTGGCAGGCACTGATTCTGGCCGGCTCCATGATCCTGGGCCTGCTGATTTCCGGCACCATTCTCGTGGTCGCAGGTGTCCCGGCAGGCGAGCTGCTAAACGAGTTTGTCATCCTCACTCTGTTCGACACCCAGAGCCTGACCTCCGTGCTCTTTCAAGCCTCACCACTGATCATGGTGGGCCTGGCCGGTTGCCTGGCGTTCCGGGCAAAATTCTGGAACCTGGGCCTGGAAGGCCAGATGATCTTCGGGGCCATTGGCGCCACGGCGATTACCATGTGGGATATCGGCGCCCCGGGCATGCGCCTGCCACTGATGATCGCCGCCGCCATGGCCTGCGGGCTGCTGTGGGCGGTTGCCCCGGTGCTGCTTCGGCTCAGGCTGCAGGTCAATGAAATCGTCTCGACCCTGATGCTCAACTACATCGCGATCAACGTGTTGCTGCACCTGATGTACGGCGCCTGGAAAGATCCCAAAGACGCGTTCCCCTACTCTCCGAAGTATGAACGCTTCGAGCTTCTGCCGGAGCTGGGCAATGGACTCAGCCTGTCGATTCCCATCGCCATTGGCATTGCCCTGCTCGTACTCTGGTTCGTCAACATCTCCCGTGCCGGTCTTTATCTGCGATTCGTGGACAAGAGCCCCAAAGTCGCCAGTGCGGTCGGGGTCCCCGTCGCCAGGACCATCCTGATGGCAGTGCTCTTTTCCGGTGCCCTGGCGGGACTGGCTGGCCTTATGGTCGCTGCGGGCCAGGAGGGTCGCCTCACCCATTCCTTCTACGTGGGCTATGGCTTTTCCGGCATTCTGATCGCGTTTCTCGCCCGGAATAATCCCATTGCGGCCACCTGTGCCGCGTTGCTGATTGCCACCCTGTTCGTCGCCGGTAGAAGCCTTCAGGTGTTCTACCAGATCCCGTTTGCCATGGTGCAACTGATCCAGGCCGTACTGGTGATCTGCGTCGCCTCTTCAGATTTCTTTATTCGACATCGTATTCGCCGCGTGCAGGGGGGAGACTGATCATGGACCTGATTACGAGCTGGATGGGTAACATCCCTGAATTTGCCGTTCCTTTTGCCCTCGCGGCCCTTGGACTGATCATCACCGAGAAATCCGGTGTTCTGGCGCTGGGCGCCGAGGGCCTGATGCTGGTTGGGGCCGTTGCCGGCATCGGCGCCTACCTGACCTTCGAGCACACCGCGCTGGCGCTGATCATGGCCATGATTGCCGCAAGCGTGGTTTCCCTGCTGTTTGCACTGATGGTGCTGGTCATGCGCATGAACCAGGTAATCTCGGGTCTGGTACTGGTGTTCTTCTGCCAGGGCCTGACCACCCTGACCGGAACACTGATGGGCTGGACCAACCAGCCTGTCCCCGGACTTGAAGCCATTGCCTTCTGGCCACTCTCCGAGCTGCCCTACCTCGGCCGGTTCTTCATTCAGAATCCCGTCGTTTATCTGGTACCGGTGATTTTCCTGGTTTCCGTCTGGGCCCTGAATCGCACAACCCCTGGTCTGCGCATGCGTGCCGTTGGCGAGAACCCGCAAGCAGCAGACGCTGCCGGTATTCCGGTACTGGCTTACCGGCTGGCGGCGATCGTGATCGGAGCCGCGTTAATTGGTCTTGCCGGCGCATTCATTGCGGTTCTCAGCACCAAACTCTGGATTTCGAATATGACCGCAGGTCGGGGTTGGATTGCCGTCGCACTGGTCATTTTCGCTCGCTGGTCCCCCTGGAAAGCCCTGGCCGGAGCGATCCTGTTCGGCTGTATCGAAGCTCTGATCCCCCAACTGGCGGCTTCCGGTATCAAGCTTTCGCAGTACTTTGTCTTTATGGCGCCTTACGCCATCACCCTGGGCGTCATGATCTGGGTGGCAGCATCAAAGCGGGACAGCAACAGTCAGCCCGGTGCCCTGGGGACACCGTTCATACGGGAAGAGCGCACCTGATCCGGCGCAGAACAGATACCCTACTGATCACCAGGAGAATACATTGAGCAAGACTCTGTTTATCACCGGTGCAACCTCCGGCTTTGGCGCCGCCACGGCCCGACGGTTTGCCGCCGACGGTTGGTCCATTGTTATCTGCGGCCGCCGGGAAGAGCGCCTGTACGCATTGGCCGATAAACTTGGATCCATGGCACCGGTGCATCCCCTGAAACTGGATGTCCAGGATGCCGAAGCGGTGACACAGGCGATTGCCTCGCTGCCCTCAGGTTTTCGCCAGATCCATACCCTGGTCAACAATGCCGGCCTGGCACTGGCACCGGCTGCCATGCAGGATGTTCAGCTTTCCGACCTGCACACCATGATCAACACCAACATCACCGGGGTGGTTAATGTGACCCATGCGCTGCTGCCGACGCTGATCGAAACAGGCGCCGGAGCCAACATCATCAATATCGGCTCCACCGCCGGTGAGTGGCCCTATCCCGGCAGTCATGTCTACGGCGCCAGCAAGGCGTTTATCAAACAGTTCTCCTACAACCTGCGCTGTGACCTCCTGGGCACCGGGGTGCGGGTCACCGATCTGGCCCCGGGCATTGCCGAAACCGAGTTTTCGGTGGTTCGCAACAGCGGTAACAAATCGGCAGCGAACTCCGTCTACGAGGGAACCGTGCCGTTGTCGGCAGAAGACATTGCCGAGGAGATCGCCCACATCGCCAACCTGCCCGACCACATCAATATCAATCGGGTGGAGATGGTGCCGGTGCGGCAGGCCTGGGGACCTTACGCCATTCATCGCGAACAGGGCCCGAGCCACGAACAGGAAGCCTGAACATGCCGAAACTCAGATACGCCTGGCCGGTCGTCACGAGTCGTACCGCCCTCATTGTGGTAAACATGCAGCGAGTCTTCTGCGAGCCCGAAGGCGATCTTTACGTTCCATCGACAACAGCAATCACGCCACGAATTCAGCAACTGACCGACGTTTGCCGAAAGAACGGCGTCCCCGTTGTCTATCTGCGTCACATCGTTCGCGGTGACGGCAGTGACACCGGGCGCATGAGCGATATGTATCCGGATGTCGACGAGGTTCTGGCGCGTGACAACCCCATGGTTGAGATTATCGGGCAGCTTGCGCCACTGACCGGAGATGTGGTGGTGGACAAACTCTTCTACAGCGGCTTTCACGGAACCGACCTGGACACCATTCTACGTTCCAGGGATGTGGACACCCTGATCGTTTGTGGCACCGTCACCAATGTTTGCTGTGACACCACCATTCGCGACGCCGTTCACCGGGAATACAAGGTTATCGCGCTGAGCGATGCCAGCGCCGCCATGCCCTATCCCGATCTTGGCTGGGGGGCCGTTACTGCAGACGAGGTTCAGAAGGTCGCCCTGACCACCTTTGCCTACGAATTCGGTGAGGTGACAAGCACGGTCGATATAGTGCGGAGGCTGCAGAGCCGGGAGTAACTCCCGGCCCGCCAGATCATCAAATCAGAGGCTACTCCTGACCGGACTCATACTTGCGCTCAGGAGGGGCGAAACCAAAGTCCCTGCCGTCCACCACTTTGACATCATCATCCCATGGCAACCGGTATTCGCCCCGCACCATGTCCTGCATGAAGGTATACGGGCAATCTCCGGCACCGCCCTTTACCGCCACATACCCACGATGGCCGAGCTGGTAAATGTTGTTCTCGACACCCCAGTGAATACGGGCTTCGTCCACCAGATCTGGCCGCACTTCCGCGGTAATAATCTCGTCTGCAAAGCCACTGCCTTCCACCATAGGCACGCCATCGAAATTGACCACCATCCCCTCACCCATGGAGTTGAAAGTACCATCTGTACCGGCCAGACAGACGTTGGCAGTGACCATAAGATTGCAGAACGCGTTCGCCTGGTTAGTGATCTTCCAGGCATGACGGATGGGTGGCGTGTATCCTGCGGTCCGCAGCATGATGTTCGCCCCTTTGTAGGCGCACTCTCGCGCCACTTCCGGGAACATACCATCGTGGCAGATGGCCAGTGACAGACGGCTGCCATTGGGCCCATCGCAAACCGGGATTCCCAGGTTGCCCGGTTCCCACGGTTCCACCGGCACCCAGGGATGAAGCTTGCGGTAGAACAACTGCACCTCGCCGGTGTTATCGATAATGACACCGGTGTTGTAGGGGTTCCCTCCGGGATTGCTCTCCATAATGGAGAAACAGCCCCAGATGTCGTGCTCACGGCAGGCTTCCCGAAAAGCATCCATCTCCGGGCCGTCACGATCACACATGATGGCGGGATCAATGTTCATCGAAAGACCATGCAGGCAGTACTCAGGGAACACCACCAGATCCATCACCGGAGACTGCCGACGGGCTTTCCCCACCAGCTCACATACCCGGCGGGTCTGGGCTGCCAGTTGTTCCGGAGTGGCAACATCGGGTAATTGCAGTTGCACCAGACCGATCACCACCCCGTTCGGGGACTTGTTCAAACCACCAAATCCGCTCATTACGCTTCCTCTCACATGGTGTTTAGATAATGTCGGAAGCTAATTAGCAGGAAGCGTGCCAGGCGTTGCAGAGTCTGAACCGGCATCGGTCCCCAAGGCCCGCTCCCGCCGGCGCATTTGCAGTTGGGCCAAGGTTACTTCCCGGCTCTTTGCCTGGCTTTCGTGGATATGGGCCCGCAACATTACGGCTGCGCCGTCCATATCATTAGCCAGGATACGTTGGCAGATCTCGTGGTGCTCCCGATAGGTCTGCATGACACTGTCCTGGTCCGGCAGGCCCAGACGACGCACGATCCGAATATGATTGTTAACGTCGCGCAGGTATTGCACCAGAATCGGGTTGCCACAGAGCTCGGCCAGCCTGATATGGAACAGTTCCTCTGCGTCCTTGAACTCTTCGGAACCAGACATGCCATAACGGGCCTGCTCGGGATCCCAATCCTCCGCCAGCTGCGCCACCTCCCGATAGGGAATACGCTGCCCCATCAGAGCAATACCTTCCAATTCCAGACCAACCCGGACGTCGTAATATTCCGCCAGCTCAAATACGTCGAGCTGGCGGATGTAACAGCCGTGCTTGGGGCGGATGGTAAGGTAGCCTTCCACCGCCAGGCGCTGCAACGCTTCCCGAACCGGTGTCCTGCTCACCCCGAAGTGCTGAGCCAGCTCGGTTTCAGTAACCCGGCTGCCCGGATAAAGCTCCAGATTCATGATGCTCTGACGCAAAGTCTCGTAGATGCTGCCAGTGGTTCCTTTCCTGAATGATTCACTCACGATTCTTTCCTTGTCATCTCGTTGCATACATCTTATCCAAGTCCCATTGATTTTCAATCACTATGACACGCCATCGAGAACCTTCCGCTGCACCAAAGCAATGCATATACACCAATACGCGCACCATCGTGATGCAACCAACATTATGTTTTTGCACGCTTTTTCAACACCAAATAGGAAGATAACTGTATTCCTTGCCAGAACCATGCACCTCTTTGCTACGTGGCATGAACCATGCAACCTTGTGTACAACAAAGATTTTAGCCAAGGCATGGTTCCATGGAGATTCAGCTTTACAACATCACCAAGCGGTTCGGAGAGGTCACAGCCAATGATGGCATCTCGCTGGATATCCGCGAGGGAGAAGTCATCGCCCTGCTCGGCGAAAACGGCGCCGGCAAGAGCACCCTGATGAAGATGCTGTTCGGACTCTATACACCGGACGAAGGCAGCATTATTGTCAACGGTCGTGAAACCCTCATCGACTCCCCGCAGAAGGCCATGTCACTGGGCATCGGCATGGTCTTCCAACAGTTCAATCTGGTGCCGGCACTGTCGGTTCGGGACAACCTGTTACTGGCCTACCCCAAACCACCCTTCTGGACGTTCCGCCGGCTGTTTTGCGAAGGCACCTCTCAGCAGAACGTTCTCGCCTACCTGGAGGAACTCGCGCCCGGCCTGGACCCCAACACCCTGGTACGCGATCTTTCCGTGGGCCAGCGCCAACTGCTGGAACTGGTCAAGGTTCTGAATCTTAATGCCAAGGTTCTGATACTGGATGAACCGACGTCGGTTCTGCCACCACAGGAAGCGGAACGACTCTGGGAGCTGATCCGGAAAATGGCCGAAGCCGGAAGAAGCATTGTCCTTATCACCCACAAAATGCAGGACGTCATGGCCTGCGCCCACAGGGTGGTCGTGATGCGTGCCGGCAAAATGGTACAGGCTCTGACCAGAGAGAACTGCAGTGAGGCCTCACTGGTCAGCCTGATGATGGGCGACAGCAGTCAACGTTCCGACATCGACACACATCGGAATGCCGACCTCACTGGCAAGCCGCCACGAATCAGTCTTCGTGGGCTCCACGCAAACCATGGCGTCCAGTCCATTGACAACATCAGCCTGGATATCGGGCCGGGTGAGATCCTTGGTATTGCCGGGGTTTCCGGCAACGGCCAGCATCTGCTGGCAGACGCGCTGGTTGGCCTGGTCCCGCTTTTCCGTGGCGAAGTCATTATTGATGGCGTGGTACTCCAGTCCGCCAGCCGCGCCCCGAAAACCTCTGACCGGGTTGCATACATACCTGAGCAACCGGCCGTGAACGCGGTGGCCGGCGATCTGTCGTTGACCGTCAACGTGGCTCTGTCCCATTTCCGGCAACTGCGTTTCTTTCCTGCCTGGGGCCCGGAAGAGGAAAAGACCAGGGACATCATCCGCCGTTATCAGGTTCGTCCTGACAATCCGGCGCTGGCCGCCGGACAACTTTCCGGAGGCAACCTTCAGAAACTGGTGGTCGGACGTGAACTGGAAGGCCCGCGGGATCTGATTGTCGCAGCTTACCCCACCATGGGACTGGACGCTGGCGCTGCCCATGACATTTATCAGGCTCTTTTCACAAAAGCCCGCGAGGGCGCAGCCGTGCTATGGATTTCAGAGGACCTCGATGACCTCATGTCCTACGCCCACCGGATTGCAGTACTTCAGGGCGGACGAATCTCGGGACTGTTCAACCCGGGCCAGTTCGATCGCCTAGACATCGGCCGGGCCATGACCGGAGAACACCTTCCCACCGCTGACCCCGCACCCGCTGAACCTCAAGCGAGAATTGCATCATGACAATAACCACCCAACCGGCCTTCAGATTCGGGCTACGACTGCTAAGAGGCCCCACCGGCGCAGTGCTAATCATGGCGGCCACGTTTGTGCTGGCGGCACTGACGTTCTTTGCAATCAATGGCCGGGAATCCATATCCCTGTTTCAGGAAATGGTCATGGGGGCCTTCGGCGATGGCTATTCATTCAGTGAGACCCTGGTCAAGACCGCTCCCATTCTGCTGACGGCACTGGCCGTCGCATTGCCTGCCCGACTCGGTCTGATCAGTGTAGGTGGCGAGGGTCAGCTCTACCTTGGCGCCCTGTTCGGCACGGGCGCCGTGCTGGCCGCCGTTGACCAGCCCGGCTGGCTGCTGATGCCGCTCATGCTGATTGGCGCCATGGCAGGCGGCGCCCTTTGGGGCGTCATCCCCGGTTTGCTCAAGACCCGTCTTGGTGTCAACGAAACCATCTCAACCCTGCTACTGAACTACGTGGGCGTGTTGCTGGTGAGTTTTGTGGTCCATGGTCCCTGGAAGAACCCGAATTCACTGGGCTGGCCGGCCACCATCGAGTTCCCGCAAGGCGCCATCCTGCCCCAGTTCTTCGATACCCGGGTTCACATGGGACTGATATTCGGAGTGGTTGCGGCCATCATCCTTCACATTCTGGTGACCCGCAGTCGCTGGGGACTGGGTCTCCAGGTCAGTCGCAGCAATCCGCGCGTGGGCGCCACCTCCGGCATTTCCTATGAACGCAACGTGCTGATCGTGATGGCCATCGGCGGGCTGCTGGCCGGCCTCGCCGGTATCGCCGAAGCCTCGGTGATCCAGAACCGCCTGCAGGACGGTCTTGCCAGCGGCTACGGCATGACAGGCTTCCTGGTTGCCTGGCTCGCCGGCCAGCACTTCCTTCGCATTATCCCGTTATCGGTGCTAATGGGGGGCCTTCTGGCGTCTGCCGACTCGCTCCAGTTGTACGCCCAGCTCCCCAAGGCCAGCGCCGATATTCTACAGGCGCTGCTGTTCATCATCGTGCTGGCTGTTGCCAGCCTGTGGCCCAATTGCCCCAAGGCCTGATCGCGCCAGGCCCGACAGCTATTCAAAGGACACTGTATGGAATCGTTTGTAACTGAACTCCTCACCCTGCTCTTTGCTGCCCTTCGAAGTGCCACCCCGGTACTGGCAGTCGTTCTGGGTGAAGCCATGACTCAACGCAGCGGCGTTATCAACCTTGGGGTGGAAGGCCAGATGCTGCTGGGGGCGATGACCGGCTTTGCGGTGGCCTCCATAAGCGGCGACCCCTGGCTGGGCGTGCTCGCCGCATGCTGTGCGGGCATCGCCCTGTCGATGGTTCACGCCATTCTGGTGCTTGGCTGTCGGGCCAACCAGATTGCCAGCGGGGTAGCCGTTTTGATTCTCGGAGGTGGGCTCAGTGCCTACTACGGTATTCCCTTCGTGGGCAACAAGATCGACGCCCTTGGCAACCTCAATCATACCTTCGTCAGCGATATTCCGTTGCTGGGCCAGTTCCTGGGTCCCATAACTCCCACTGTACTGATCACTCTGCTGGCGATTCCGGCCATATCCATTTTCCTGTTCCGCACCCGTACCGGGCTGCGCTGGCGTTCTACCGGTGAATCCCAGGAAATCACTCGCAATCTGGGCCACAACCCGGTGCCCTACCAGTTAGCCGCCATAGGTTTCGGAGGGCTGATGTCAGGTTTTGCCGGTGCCGCGCTCGCCGTGGACTACACCGCCAACTGGGTAGAGGGCATGACCGCAGGCCGGGGGCTGGTGGCCGTCGGCCTGGTGATTGTTGCCCGCTGGAACCCCTGGTACGCATTGCCGGCAGCGCTGCTGTTCGGGGCCTCTGAAGCCCTAAACCTGAAACTGCAGTCTTGGGGAGTACCCATCTCGCCCTACCTCCTGGCAACGCTTCCCTATCTGATTCCCCTGAGCGTGCTGATGCTTAGCTACCGCGGCCTGCGTGCCAGTGGTGGCGGCATGCCGGCCGGTCTCAGGGTGGTATTCCAAAGTGCCCGATAACCGACTTAAAAAACCATCAAACGGAGAATGATTATGAGAAAAGCGATCCGCACCCTGCTAGCAACCTCAATCCTCGCGGTCAGTGTCCAAGCTGCCGCCGACACCAAAGTCGGCTTCATCTACGTTGGACCAAAATCTGACTATGGATACAACTACGCCCAGGATCAGGGCCGTCTCTATCTGGAAGAACACATGGACGATGTGGAAACCGTTCATTTCGAGAATATTCCAGAGAACGCCGATGTACAGCGTGTCATGGAGCGCATGGTTCGCTCCGGTGTTGAAGTGGTTTTCCCGACCAGCTACGGCTACCTTGATCATGCCCTGAAAGTGGCGGAGAAGTATCCCGAGGTACATTTTGCCCACTCCGGCGGCCTCAAGACGTCCGACAACCTGATGACCTACTTCGCCGAAATCGATCAGGCTATGTACTTGTCCGGTGTTGCCGCAGGCCTGACCACCAAAACCAATAAACTGGGTTTTATCGCAGCCCACCCGATCCCTCAGGTGCTGCGTAACATCAATGCCTTTACCCGGGGTGCCCAGAGCGTGAACCCGGACGTTACAACCTCGGTGATCTGGACCTCGAACTGGTCCGACCCCACCAAAGAAGCCGAAGCCGCAGAAGCGCTGATCAGCGACGGCGCTGATGTACTGACCGGTCACGTTGACTCGCCCATCAACTACGTGCAGGTCGCTGAGCGCCGGGGCGTTTACTCCGTGGGCTATCACGCCGATGCCAGCCAGTTTGCACCAGAAGGCTGGCTGGTGGGTGCGGTCTGGAACTGGGGCCCGATGATGGTGGACATCGTCAAATCGGCAGAAGACGGCACCTGGAAATCCGAGCACCTGCGTGGCGACCTCCTGACTGGTGCAGCCAAACTCAGCGATTTCGGCAGTGCAGTAAGCGAAGATGATCAGCAAACGGTACTGGACCGCCAGGAAGCCATTATGAACGAAGAGTTCCAAGTCTGGGCAGGCCCGGTTATCGCTCAGGATGGCACGGTGTTGGTTGAAGAAGGTGACGTCATGACCCTGGAAGAAACCGAGAAGATGGACTTCCTCGTAAACGGCGTGAAAGGTCGTCTGAAGTGACCACGACCCACCCTGTCACGGTTCCCGATGCACGGCCCTACGCGTGGCCCTGCATCGCGCCGGTGCCCCCCCACCGGCTGGCCCTGGTGATTATCGACATGCAGAAGGACTTCTGCGCCCCGGGAGGGTACATCGACTCCCAGGGCGTCGATCTGGCCCCCGCCCGGGCCACCATCGAACCAATCCAGCGGGTACTGGCAGCGTTCCGCGCGCTGCCAGGCGCTCTGGTCATTCACACCCGTGAAGGTCACCGGCCGCAGCTGGCAGACCTTCCGGTCAACAAGCAGTGGCGCAGCGAACAGGTCTGCCCCGGCATCGGCAATGCCGGCCCACTGGGCCGGATTCTGGTGCGCGGCGAGCCCGGCTGGGAAATCATTCCGGAACTTGCTCCAACGCCGGATGAGATCATTATCGATAAACCCGGCAAGGGCGCCTTCTACGCCACCGACCTGGATCACGTACTGCGGCTTCAGGGGATCACCCACCTGGTGTTTGCAGGCCTGACCACCGATGTGTGTGTGCACACCACCGTCCGTGACGCCAATGACCGGGGGCTGGAAACACTGATCCTGAGAGACTGCACGGCCGCCACAGAAACCCGCCACCGGGATGCCATTTTCAGCATAACCGAAATGCAAGGCGGAATGTTCGGTGCCACGGCGACATCAGAGCAGTTTCTCGCCGCCCTGGCCCTATCAAACACGCTTCCGGAGTAACCAGCCATGACTGCAACCCTGAACTCTCGCCCCTATGTCTGGCCCTACGACAACAACCTGACGAGACACAATACAGCCCTGATCATCATCGATATGCAAACCGACTTCTGTGGTAAGGGTGGCTATGTCGACACAATGGGCTATGACCTTTCGCTGACACGCGCCCCAATTGAACCGATCGGCCGGCTACTGGCCCGATTCCGGGAACTAGGAATGCCGGTGATTCACACCCGCGAAGGACATCGCCCTGATCTCAGCGACCTGCCCGAAAACAAACGCTGGCGCTCCCGGCAGATCGGCGCAGGTATCGGTGACCCGGGACCTTGCGGACGCATACTGGTCAGAGGTGAGCCGGGCTGGGACATCATTCCGGAACTGGCACCAGAATCCGGAGAACCGATCATCGACAAGCCTGGCAAAGGCTCATTCTATGCCACCGACCTGGAGCTGATACTCCGGACCCGCGGCATCAGAAATCTGGTACTGACGGGCATTACCACCGATGTCTGCGTGCACACCACCATGCGCGACGCCAATGATCGGGGTCTGGAGTGCGTGCTGGTTGAAGACTGCTGTGGCGCCACCGATCAGGCAAACCATGACCATGCCATCAAGATGATTCAGATGCAGGGTGGCGTGTTTGGAGCGGTCACCGATTCCCAAAGCCTGATACAACGGCTCGAGTCTCTTTCCGAGCTACCCTCATAACCCACGGAGTTCAGTAATGACGGATATCACCATTAACGCCCCAGACATTGTAGCCGCCGTCACAGACGCCTTTGAGGCTTATGAAAAAGCGCTTCTGGATAATGATCTTGACGTTCTCGACAGCTACTTCTGGACATCTGAGTTCACCATTCGCTTCGGCGTGGCAGAAAATCTCTATGGCGCTGAAGCCATCCAGGCTTATCGCCGGCTTTGCCAGCCGGTAGGTCCGGGGCGCACCCTCCATGGCACCCTGGTGACGACCTTCGGTGACTCTTTTGCGACCGTCAGCACGCAGTTCAGCGATGGCCAAACAGACGATCAGGGTCGACAGATGCAAACCTGGGCACGGTTCCCGGATGGCTGGAAGGTTGTCGCTGCCCACGTCAGCGTGATGCGGACAGCGTCCTGATCACTCCGGTTCCCGGTGCTCGTAGGTTGCGTTCAACCGTGACGCAAGATAATCCGCACAGGTAATCGGCTGATACTTTGGCGCCTGGTCCGGCACGACATCCCGTGGGTCGACAACAGAATCCGGGTTCACTTCCAGGAAGAACGCAATGGAATAGCGCTCTTTTTCGGGTGGCCGGACCCGGTGTGGTGTGGAGACATAGACGTCGTTGCTCCAGCGCATCAGACAGTCTCCGATATTGCAGACGAACGCACCCGGCACATGGGGTGCCTGAATCCATTCGCCCTGGCGATTCAGCACTTCCAGTCCGGCCACGGCATCCGTCGCAAGGATGGTGACATTGCCGTAGTCACTGTGGGTTCCGGCGCCACCATCTTCCCGTTTGTTGCTGCCAGCGCTCGGCGGATAGTGAAGCAGTCTCAGGGTAGCGATCGGCAGTGTCAGGTGCTGGGCAAAGAATTCCTCATCCAGCCCCAGATCAATACTGAAGCCACGGTGAATGGTTCTGCCCAGCTCCAGACAGTGGTCGAAATAGTCCAGGGCACGCTGACGCCAGCCGTCAATCGAAGGCCAGAAATTGACTCCGCGAAAAGGTTTTCCCGCCAGGACATCCGGGTGATCGTCCGGGAAATCCGTACCGATATTGAAGGCTTCCTTCATATCCGCACCGGACTCCGGGTTCAGCTTCTCATCCGCCATCGCCACGTAGCCACGGTTATGGGGTGAGCGCTTGATCGACAGGACTTCTTTCTCGGCTGTCGGCAGCGCAAAGAGTTCCTTTGCCAGAGTGAATGCATCCTCGCAGACCTCCTGCGGGATTCCGTGGTCCGTGACAAAGAAAAAGCCGACTTCACGGCAGGCCCGACCCAGCTCAGCGGCGATGGTCCGACGCCGAGCCGGGTCGTCGCTGCGCAGGCCAGCCAGGGAAATGATGGGTAATGCAGACATTGTGTTCTCCTGAATATCGTCGCTATCAGACCATGGACAGTCGGGTGTGGGACAGTTTGCGGCAGGCCTCGTGCAGTGCCAGTCCCTGCTTTTGGGCATCGGCAACGACAGCCTGCTGGCTGACCTGAACCGCTTGGCCGTTCCGGAGTAATTGCCGGCCGTCCACCCAGACACCGGACACATTACCGGGGCCGGCGGCAAAGACCAGGTTCCAGAGCAGGTTCCCGCCCTGCTCGTCCACCGACACCGGTGCCATATTGGCGCCACCCAGATCCAGCAACAGCAGATCGGCTTTCTTGCCCACTTCCAGGGAGCCGATTTCCCGATCCAGACCCAGCGCCCTGGCCCCGTTGATCGTTGCCATCCTCAGGATCTGATCGGCAGGCAGCACGGTGGCATCCAGCCGCGTCGCCTTCTGGATCAGGGAGGCAAACTTCATCTCCTCAAACAGGCTAAGACTGTTGTTACAGACCGGCCCATCGGTACCCAGGCCCACGGTGACCCCCGCCGCCAGCATTTCCGGCACACGGGCAACACCGCTGGCCAGTTTGGCGTTACTGACCGGGCAGTGGGCGATGCTGGTGCCGGTATCCGCCACCCGGGCAATTTCATCGTCATTGAGCCACACACAGTGGGCCAGCAGGGTCCGTTCCCCCAGAATTCCGTAGTGATCCAGCATCGCCAGGGAGCGCCGGCCAAACTCGGCCGTGACCGCCTGTTCCTCTTCCTTCTGCTCACTGCAATGGGTGTGAATGCCGACACCGTATTCACGGCTTAATCGAGCGGCTTCCCGATAGGCGTCTTCGGTGCAGTAAAACAGGTGCTCCAGCCCCATCCAGACACGAATTCGGCCATTCCGGGTTTCGTGGTGGGACCGGATCAACTGCCGGTTTTCCTCTCGGGTCGAGAAGAAATCCTTGCCGGGACGGTCGGCCACGTAGGGTGCCAGTTGCACCCGCAGCCCGAGATCAGCCGCGGCATCCGCGCAGCGATCCATATACCGGAACATATCCATCACGCAGGTGGTGCCGGATTGCAAGGCTTCCAGGTAGCACAAACGCGCCGAATGGTAGGCAAACTCTTCGGTCATGGCCCGGTGCTCCAGCTGGTACCAGGGCAGCCACTCCATCAGGGGCATGTTTTCGGTCACACCGCGCATCAGGCTGGAGTGGGAATGGCAGTCGATCAGACCAGGCAACAAGGCATGGCCACCGGCATCGATCACTTCCACACCTTCCGGAATGGTAACCTCCTTGATATCGCCAACCTGGCGGATAACACCGTCTTCGACCACCAGCGCACCATCGGCAATCACCCGATTCGCCGGGTCCACCGTGAAGATCGCGGCGTGACAGACTGCAAAACTCGACATAGCTCCCCCTAGGTTTCCGAACTCGTCTCTTTGAGCGCATCAACCGCGCGCTTCAGGCCGCCGTATCCGGTGCATCGGCACAGATTTCCGGCCACCGCCTCCTCAAGGTCAACGGTTTCACCGCATCGGTGCTGCCGCAAACCGGACACCAGTGACACCGCGATACCCGGCGTACAATAACCACACTGCAATGCGCTTTCGGTCGCCAGTGCCTCTTTCACCCGGATAAAATCCGGGTCCTCGGTCAAACCCTCGACCGTTTCTACCCGGCAGTCTGAGAGTTGCCAGGCCATCACCAGACACCCTGGCACGGCCTGACCGTCCAGCAGCACGGTACAGGCTCCGCACCGGCCGATACGGCAACCGGCACGGGCAGAGGTGATTCGTCCGGCGTCCCGCAGGATGTCCAGCAATGTGGTTGCCGGCGATACCCACAGTGAAACGACATTTCCGTTCAGCTCAAAGGTCACCGGTTCCGGAGTGCAGGGTTCCGGCTGAGTATTGCGGGTCATGAGAAGTTCTCCTCCTGAGCACAAAGCGCGGACAACAGGTAGCCGGGGTCCACCGGGAGACGCTGCACCCGGATACCGGTGGCCGCCTCGATCGCCGAGCAGATGGCCGGTGCCACCGCCTCAATGCCCAGCTCTCCGACCCCGCGGACCGGAAAAGAGTCGGTCGTCGGTGTGTTATCCAGAACATCTACCCGCTGGTCAGGCGCATCGTGCATGGTGGGGATCATGTACTGATCGAGGTTGTCAGCGAGGTAGCGTCCTTCCAGGGTTGGCATGTCTTCGGTGAGGGTCATGCCGAGCCCCATCATGGCAGCGCCCTCGATCTGTCCCAGATAACCGGGAGGGTAGATGACACGGCCCGCTGCAGTTATATGGTGAAGGTCCGTAACCCTGACACGCCCGGTCAGACGATCTACGGCCACCCTGGCCACCGTCGCAATCTGCAACTGGAGGTAACGACCCACCGGTTGATCCTGGCCCGGGGCTACAGGAAATGCCTGGCTGGAATCAACAACCATTTCTGCCGGTTGGCCTTTTTCTGCCAGTTCCTGGTAACTCAGGACCTGACGGCCATCAAGAAACAGGCCTCCAGGGCCGCAATCCAGTTCGTCACGAGGCAGATTGGTCAACGACCTGGCCTGGTCCCGCACAAGGTTTTTCCAGCGCGGAAGGATGTTTGCCAGAACACCATGGACCAGAACAGAGCTGCGAGAAGCACTGGTGGGACCGGAATCCGGTCCACGCGAGTTCCCGAGGACCACGTCGATATCGCAGGCCGTGCAGCCCAGCCCCTCACACACAAGGCAGACAATGGCTTCGGCAAGGTTCTGGCCATAATCGGCGAAGCCAAATTCCAGGCGGATCCGGCCTTCAGCTGTCAGACTCACCCGGCCGCCACCACTGTCAGGGAGGCCGTCGCCGAGTCCGTTACCCTGAGCCCCCATCGCCATGCCGGTACCGGTCAGCCAACGCCTGCGGGCGGCAGCACCGGCGGGCACCCAGAGTGGTGATGCGGCAGCCGCTGCCAGGACCTCTGTCGGTGGTGCTGTCCAGCGCACAGGCTGACCCCGACTTCCGGGTTCATCAGCAGTACGCAGATTGATCCGTCGAAACTCCAGCGGGCACATGGTCAGCTTTTCGGCCAGGGCGTCGAGCTGGGATTCCACGGCAAACGTTGCCTGATTTCCGCCAAACCCGCGGAACGCTCCGGATACGCCGTTGTTGGTGTAGACCAACCGTCCGGTAACGGAATACGCCTCGATCCGGTAGAGCGGGGCCGTGGCGTGATCCAGAAAATTCTCCAGCACCGCCGGCCCCAGGCTTGCGTAGGCGCCTGTGTCCAGCAGCGCATCGACACGGTGGGCCAGAATCCGGCCCTGGCTGTCACAGCCTGTGGTCATCACCACCGACACAGGGTGCCTCTTGATGCCAACGCGGCAGGACTCGAAACGATCGAGATGGACCAGTACCGGTAAACCGGTCTGTAAGGCCAGGATGCCCGCCACCGGTTGAATGGTCAGTTCGTCCTTACCGCCAAACGCCCCACCGGTAGGAGTGGCCTCCACCGTAACCTGAGAGAGCTTCAGTCCGAGAATGTCGGCCAGCTGTTCGGCATCACGGTGGCCTGACTGACAACCGACCCGAAAGACCACGCCACCGTTGTTATCCGGAATGGCTACACCGCCTTCGGTCTCCATGAAGGCATGCATCTGCCGGGGCGTCTGGTAGTGATGCTCCACAATCACTGCGCATCGTGCGAAGGCGGCCTCGCTATCGCCGCGCGTGAGGCTGTCCCGGGCCAGAAGGTTGCTTTCGCCATGCAGGGGCGCCATCTGTTCTGCCATTTCAGCCTGATCGACAACAGACAGGGGGTCGTAGTCGACATCAATCACTTCCAACGCCGCCCGTGCCTGTTCCAGAGAGTCTGCGGCAACCGCCGCAATCGCATCGCCCTCGTAGCGGACCCGGTCCTCACATAACACCGGCTGATCACGAACAACAATGCCAAAGCGGTTCAGGCCCGGTACATCCTCCGCCGTCACCACCGCTCTGACGCCCGGCATCGACCTGGCTCGGGTCGTGTCCACCCTCAGGAGACGGGCATGGGCGTATCGGCTGCGCAGGATGGCTCCGTGCAACAGGCCGGGAATGTGCTGCTGATCGGTGGCATAGCCAAGCCTGCCTCCAATGCGTTGCAGAACACCGGTTCCAGCCATACCGGGCTGAGCTTTAAGTTCCAAGCGCCACCTCCGACAACAGCCCCGTCGTCATTCGCCGCAATGCCATGCGCAGATGGGAGTCCTGCCACCCGTGGTCGACCAGTTCACAATCAAGCACTGCCCCGAAATCATCCGGCGCTAGAGCAGCCCAACCGTTAAGAAACGCTTCCGTTGCTGCCAGACGAAGCAGGCCTCCTTCGCCACCCACCGCCAGGCGAAGCCGGTAACCATCATGAACACAAGCCAGAGTGGCGCGGGTCGGACTAAACCGTGCCCGGTATCCGAGCTTTTCCAGCGACATCCGCCACCCCCTGCAGTCCGGAATCGTAAAGCCACGCAACAAATCCTCCGATGTCCGCTCCCGCAGCCATTGGGAAAGTGGCAATATCCGCACGCCTGCGTGACCGACTACGTCCACTCGGACATCAAGGGCCATTGCCAGCGCAGACAGATCACCACCCACAATCAGATTGCCGCCAACCGTTCCCAGGGCCCGGACACCCGGCCCCGCCACCAGATTCAGAAACTTGGCCAACGGCGGCAGATAGTCTCGAACCAGAGGGTGCCGTGCCATCTCTGCCAAAGAGGTCATCGCACCAACGGTCAGCCCATTCGGACCGTCTTCCAGACCCCAGAAGCCAGGCCATGATGCATTCAGCGCCACCAGGTTTTCCGGCCAGCATTGATCCCGCTCATAGGCCGGTTGGAGCCATGTGCCGCCCGCCGTGTAAGACGCCCTGCACTGCCTGGCCAGACTGACCGCCTGGCTGGGAGAATCGGGGCGCAGAACCCGGACCGCTCGCCTCGCGGTCACGAAGTTCAGTTCGGATATGGGGGCTGACACAGGGATACCTTAGCCGTTAGCCAGGATGGGTTTAATGGATTGCTGCAGGTCGACCTCATCACAGTTCTGACCCAGCCCCTGACGATCAACCACCAGATAATCGGCATCGGCCGTCAGGGGCAGCAACGGTGCATGCCATGTGCCGGCATGGTAAGTGACCCCCTGATGACCTTTGACCAGGAATACTCGCACCGCAGCTTCGTCAAAGTCTCCCGGAGGTGCAACGACTGCCAGGAAGTCGACGTTGTTCATGGGTATGAATGACTGACTCCCGAGCGGGTGACGCTCCATTAGAGCTATCTCCAAAGGAGTCAGGGGCTGGCCACGAAAGATCGACAGGATACCCCGGTCTGTCGCACCCGAAAGCTCCACCCGGGACAAGGCATGAAAGCGCTCGGTGCGCCCCTGATTAATGGGAAAGGATTCGGCCCCGTCGGTATCAATCACATCTCCGAACAGCGCAAAGGCTTCGCGGGTCAAAGGCTCGGCAACAAGACTTCGATAACGGCTCATGACACGGGTTTTCCGAACAGGCGGACCCGGCTGACGCCGCCGTCCGGAATGATATTGAAACGGATATGGGTAATCGGCCCCAAATTCTTCAATTCCTGAAACTGATGGATGCTGTTAGCCGTCAACGGCTGCTCGTCCATCAAGGAATGCCAGAACATGCTCTGGGTAATCAGGGACTGTGCCGTACCTGCCCCTTCTTCCACGCAGGCCGCCTGAATGGAACAGGCCGCAGGGAAATTGCCCTTAAAGTGCGCGGTATCCACCTCAATGCGTTCAGCAATGCCCTTATGGCCCAGGGCCAGAATGCACCAGTCGTTACCAGGCTCACGCCGTCGGCGTGTTTCCCAGCCATCCCCCATGTTGATGCCGCGCGCCGGACGCAAAAGCTTGCGCGGTTCGCCATAGTGGGCGTCGCTCCATGCCACCTGGTCACCGCCGTATTCGAGCGCCAGCAGATTCCGGCTCTCATCCGTCGCTAACAGTGTCGCCCAGTCACAGAAGGGCTTACCGTAGGCTCGCAGGCGCGCCAACCCACCATCCGGATATATGTGCAAGCGCAGATGTGTCCAGGGCCGATCGGACTCGATGGTGCAAAATCGGTGGTCATTACCCTTCAACTCCGTGGCCGGCACCAGCCTATGCCAGTCCGCCTTATCATCCGGCTCACCGTCAGGACTGAAGCACGCTTCCAAAGAGGCCGCTGGAGCATAGTTCCCTGTAAAAAAGCTGGTATCGAAATCGACACCCATCAGAACTCCCGGCATGGCCAGACGCACGATGCACCAGTCATGGCCCGTTGTACGCCTGCGTCGCGTTTCCCAACCGTCCATCCATTTCCCGTGATCGTCATAGCGATCGGGGAAGAACACAGGCAGTTCCGGATCAAGCATGCGCTCTCTGGGCGCAAAGAACTCATCCGTCACCTGGGTCACTTCCGCTCCCAGACTGCCATCCGCCAGGTTCAATCCCAGACGGGTAAATTCCGGTCCCTCTACGACAGGGGCCACTACGGCATCGGTCATTCTAAAACTCCGGTATCAGTCGGGTTGGAAAGGGTGAACCTGCTTCCAATGGCGGGCGATATCAATGCGCCGGCACACCCATACACGTTCGTATTGCTGGATATAATCAAGGAAACGTTGCAGTGCACGGAATCGGCCCGGACGGCCTACAACCCGGCAATGCAAGCCGACAGACATCATTTTTGGAGCCTCAGCACCTTCTTCATAAAGCACATCAAAGCTGTCTTTCAGGTACTGGAAGAACTGCTCTCCGGAATTGAACCCCTGGGGTGAGCAAAAACGCATGTCGTTGGCTTCCAGCGTATAGGGCACCACAAGATGGGGTTTCTGTTCGCCCGCGCTGGTCTCCACGGTAGTCCAGAATGGCAGGTCATCCCCGTAGTAGTCGCTGTCGTATTCCAGGCCGCCCTGCTCAACGACAAGCCGTCGAGTATTCGGGCTGTCCCGACCGGTGTACCAGCCCTGCGGGGGCTCTCCCGTGAGCTGCGCGTGCTGTTCGATCGCAAGCTCCAGATACTGACGTTCTTCAGACTCGCTCATGTCCTGGTAATGAATCCAGCGCTGGCCGTGGCAGGCAATTTCGTGGCCGTCATCCAGGAACGCCTGGACAACGTCCGGGTTTCGGGCCATCGCCATGGTTACCCCGAACACGGTCAAAGGCAGCTCACGTTTCCGGAATTCTTTCAGAATGCGCCAGACACCGGCACGGGATCCGTACTCATAGAGGGATTCCACACTCATGTGCCGATCCCGGTATGCTTCAGCACCAATGATGTCAGAGAGGAAGGTCTCTGAGTGCTCATCACCATGAAGCACACAGTTTTCCCCGCCCTCTTCATAATTCAGCACAAACTGAACCGCGACCCGGGCGTTCCCGGGCCACTGGGCATGGGGAGGATGTTCACCATAGCCCCGCATATCCCTCGGAT
Organism: Marinobacter sp.; assembly: GCA_002718255.1. Classification (GTDB taxonomy): domain Bacteria; phylum Pseudomonadota; class Gammaproteobacteria; order Pseudomonadales; family Oleiphilaceae; genus Marinobacter. The sequence goes on from PBED01000015.1 coordinate 56,701, forward strand.
ATGAAACAGTTTCACTCATTTTGGACTCTCAAGACCGCACCCCCTCAGGATCACACTGGTCAGAAAATCCGCCGCATGGTCAAAGTCGCGCTTCTCGTATTCGGCTTTGTTTTCCACCATCAGGATCTGCACCTGGAAATCGGCGTAATGTTGGGTTGAAGACCAGATCAGAAAAATCAGCTGCACCGGGTCGACCGGAGCCATGCGTCCGTCGTCAATCCAGGACTGGATAACCTCCGCCCTGCCCCGGACCCACTCGCGCATATTGGTCCGCAGGTGATCCAGCAGGAAGGGTGCACCCTGGATAATTTCCATCGCAAACAACCGGGACGCCAGAGGGTACTTGCGCGACATTTCCACCTTGTTCCGGATAAACGTCGCGAGGGCTTCCGCGGGGTCGTCTTCCGGACTGATCTCGGTGAATACTTTGTTCCAGCGCGCAAGAATGTCGTCAAACATGGCCCCGTACATGCGCTTCTTGTTGCTGAAGTAGTACAGCACGTTGGACTTTGGCAGTCCTGCCCGCTCGGCAATATTCTGGATCGTTGTACCCTTGTAGCCGTTCAGAGCGAACTCTTCCTCGGCGGCAATCAATATCCTTTCCCGGTTACGCTCCCGGATCCTTCCCGGGCGATACGTCCGCCCCTTTTCCTTGCTGTCCTTTTTGACGGCAATGGCGCTTTCTGCAGCAGAATTGTTTGTCATGAGGCTCTCACTTGTTGTCCATTTGTTCAGGAGTCCGACAGCTAGATTCTGCCGGACTCCTGCACAGGATCAAAAGTGGAATTTCACCAGAGCACTGACGGAGCTCTGATCGTCCATCAGGGTATCGCCAAGACCGAACTTGTTGTTCCAGTACTGGTACTCAATACCAGCATAGAGAACGCCCGGAGCACCCCAGAAATTGCTCACGTCCAGTTTGATCTGGGGTGTGAACTGAAATTCGGACTTGTGGTCAGATTCGGCAGTCGACCAGTCGATGTAGCCGTCGATCAGGAAGCGGGCAGCACCAACCTCGAACGGAGCGCCCCAAGTAACAGTCAACTGGTAATCATCACTGACCTGCTCGTTATCGACATAGTAAACGGAGGTAGTGAAATACATGAAACCAGGCAGGTCCCACGCCAGCCCTAGACCACCCATGTAGTTGTTGACCTCCGTGCCGCCACCGAATTCATATTGTGCGGCAATAGAGACGTCCTTGACCGGACCAAAGCTAATGTCCGCGCCTGTCAGCCAGCTGGTGCTCAGGTTGGGGGCAAATTCACCGTAGACGTTATCGGAGCCTTCCACATCGCCCTGACCCTGTTCACGATCGATGAAGAAGAAGGTGCTTCCCCAGTTGTGGGCTGTCGCGTTCTCGAAGGTGAAATAAGTCGCCTCGTATTCAAAACCACCATTGCCGCCGGCGTCGAACTCAACACCCTGGTACTGATCACTATGCAGGATGGAAATGCTCGACGAGCCGAAGAATTTCTCAGCCTGGGCTGCCGGAGCAAAAGACGCTGCAGCAACACAGCCAGCGATCAGTGTTTTACGAAATGTTTTCATGGTATTGCCTCTCAGGTTACGTTCTTTTTAAGTCATTGTTGGAGCAAGGTTGATCGTTATTGTTAGCGTCCCGGCCGGTATGGCTGGCCGAGGGAAAGGGGGGTATTAAGTCGAGTTCGGGCCGGATTCCAGGAAAGCAGGACCAGCATCAGAATGGTGACTACGTATGGCAGCATCGCCAGGAGCTCCGTTGAACTCTTCCATCCCAGCCCTTGTAGAACGAGATGCAAAATACTGGCTGCTCCGAACAGGTAGGCACCCAACACGACCCGTTCAGGCCGCCAGGTGGCGAACACGACCAGCGCCAGGGCTATCCAGCCCCGGCCAGCTGTCATGTTCTCAGTCCAGAGCGGGGTGTAAGCCAAAGACAGATAAGCACCGGCCAGCCCCGCCATGCCGCCGCCGAACCCCACAGCCAGATAGCGCACAACCAGCACTTTCAGGCCATTGGTATTAGCGGCATCCGGGTCTTCACCAACAGCACGCAACAACAGACCACCACGGGTGTGACGCAGAAAAATGGCCACGCCGGCGAAGGCGACCAGGGACAGATACACCAGCGGGTCCTGATCGAACAAGACGCGCCCCACTATCGGAATATCGCTCAGGAAAGGAATGGCAACACGTGTGAAACCATCAATGGACTGGCCCACAAAGCCAGCCCCTAGGAAAGCGCTGAGTCCAGCACCGAAAATGGTCAAGGCCAATCCGGCGGCATATTGGTTTGCAGCCAGGGATACAGCCATGAACGCGAACAGCAGAGACATGCCAACCCCTGCCAATATCGCAGCGGCCACGCCCACAACCAGGCTGCCACTGGTCAGCGCAGCCACAAACCCGGCCACAGCACCCATCAGCATCATACCTTCCTGTCCGAGATTCAGTACCCCAGAGCGCTCACAAATCAACTCCCCCAGAGCCACCATTAAAAGTGGGGTGCCAGCAACGACGGTTGCGGCCAGCACATTCGTCAAAAGTTCCATCTCAAGCCTCTCCGGATGCAGTCATGACTGCGGATGTTGTGGCGTGACGCACCCGCCGTTTCAGACGGATGCGATAGTGGATAAAGGCATCACAGGTCAGCAGATAGAACAGCAGCAGGCCCTGGAACAGACCGGTGACGGCCTTGGGCATATTCATGGCGATCTGCAGCATCTCTCCTCCGATAAAGGTCAGCGCAAGCAAGGCACTGGCTACGACGATACCGAAGGCATGCATTCTGCCAAGGAAAACCACGATAATCGCGGTGTAGCCGTAACCGGGAGACACCTGTGGAACGAGCTGCCCAATCGGGCCGGTAACTTCCGAAGCACCAGCCAGACCAGCGGTGGCGCCACCCACCAGGAACGCGAACCAGATCAGCCGGCGCGCCCTGAAACCGGCAAAGGCGGCTGCCCGATGGTCCTGGCCCAAGACGTTTAGCTGAAAGCCGATAAAACTGCGGGCAAACATCACCCAGACCGCGACCGCCGCCAGCAGCCCGAATGCCAGACCCAGATGCAACCGTGTGCCGGGAATCAGAGCCGGTAGCAGGGCCGAATCGGAAAACATCACGGACTGGGGAAAGCCGAAGCCATAGGGATCCTTGAGCGGGCCATGCACCGCATAAAGCAACAGATTCAGGGCAATGTAGTTGAGCATGATGGTGGTGAGAATCTCATTGCAGTGCAGGTGCGTTTTCAGTCCTGACGCAATAGCGGCCCACAACATTCCAGCCAGGGTTCCGGACAGCAGGACCACTGGCAACACCCAGAATCCGTCTGCATCCACCAACTGGACAGCTATGATGCTGGCACCCAAAGCACCCATCAGGAAGTGCCCTTCAGCGCCGATGTTCCACAGTTTCGCCCGGTAGCAAACGGTCAGCCCCGCCGCAGACAGAAGCAGCGGCGCCATCTTCAACCCGAGTTCGGCAAACCCCATAAGGTTACTGATCGGTGTAATGAAGAAAAACCTCAGACCTTCCACAGGGTCTTTGTCCATCGAAAGAAAAAGGCCAAAGCCGGTAATTATGGTCAGAACCAGCGCAAGCAGTGGCGACGCCCACCGCATGAGCGAAGAATCAACGGGACGACGCTCAAGCAGCAGCATGGTTCGCCTCCGCAGATTCAAATTCTCCGGCCATCCATTGCCCGAGCTGTTCGATACTCAGCTTCGAGGTTGGCGCCAAGGGAGAAAGCCTCCCGTCGCAGAGGGCACCCAGTCGATTGCATAGCTGGTAAAGTTCATCCAGGTCTTCCGAGATCAGGACGATTGCGGCCCCTTCATCCCGCAGCTGTACCAACGCTTTATGAATAGCCACCGCCGAGCCGACATCAACGCCCCAGGTAGGGTGCGACGCCACCAGCAGACGGGGATTCTGTAACACTTCGCGGCCAATAATGTACTTTTGGAGATTGCCTCCGGAAAGGCTGCCAGCGGTGCTGTTTTCGCCGTTACATCGCACGCCGAAACGACGGATCACCTCCCGGGAAAACTCCCGGACCCGACCAAAACAAATCAGCCCCCGGTTCACCAGCCCCTGACCAGAAGCTGTCAGCAGTGCGTTATCTGCCAGGGACATGTTTGGAACCGCGCCCCTCCCCAGGCGTTCCTCGGGAACAATCGCAATACCGAGATTCCGGCGCTGATCCGGCGCCAGGTTTTCGATACGCTGTCCATCAAGGCTGATGCTGCCTGCATCCGCCAGGATCTCTCCAGACAGGGCTTTCAGCAGTTCATCCTGACCGTTTCCCGCAACCCCCGCGATACCCACAATCTCACCCTTGCGCAGCTCCAGAGCGACCTTTTTGAGACTCGTGCCAAACGGATCGTTACTCTTCCGTTCCAGGGCCCTGACATTGAGCAGAACGTCCCCGGGATCCGCCGCGGTCACCTGGGTTGAAATCGGCGTATCGTTACCGACCATCAGTCGCGCTATATCCGTAGCCGACACCTCCGCCGGCCTGCAATCACCACTTACGCGACCCTGGCGCAATACTGTGGCGTTGTGGCAGAGGTTTCGCACCTCTTCCAGCTTGTGACTGATAAACAGAATGCTGCAACCTTCCCTGGCGAGTTGCCGCAGCGTGGCAAACAGCGAAGACACCTCCTGCGGGGTCAGCACCGACGTGGGTTCGTCCAGAATCAGCAGCGTGCTTTCCTGAATCAGGCAGCGGACGATCTCTACCCGCTGACGCTCCCCAACTGACAAGGTACTGACGTAACGCCGGGGATCCAGTGCCATACCGTAGCGCTCCGAAACCTCACGGATGCGCTCGTCCAGGCGCCTTCGGTCCTGGGCTTCAAAAGGAGGCAGGCTGAGGGCAATGTTCTCGGCCACGGTCAGGGTTTCGAACAGGGAGAAATGCTGAAACACCATCCCGATTCCCATACTCCGGGCCTGGGCAGGGTTGCTCACCCTGACTTCGTGACCATTCCAGTACATCCGACCTTCGTCCGGCTGGACCACACCATAGATCACTTTCATCAAGGTGCTCTTGCCGGCCCCATTTTCTCCAAGCAGCGCATGGATCTCGCCGGCTTCCACCGTCAGATCAATACCATCGTTGGCCCGGCACCCCGGGTATTCCTTAACGATGTTTTCCAGTTTCAGGCGTAACGCCGCAGCCATACACAGCCTCTTATTTCGTTATGCATTCCTGGCCATCCGATCAATAAACTGACCAAACAATCAACATTTCAAGTGTGAGCAATATGCTTGCCAATAGTTAATAAAAACGAAAAAACCTTCAAATAAACCAATTGGTCAGCTTTTTGCAGAAAACCTTCCAAACACTGTGGAAAACCAGCCTCAAGAGAGGAATGGGATACCACGAAATACCGCAAATAGTCTGCTAGCGGAGAGAACCGTGATCGAATTTCTTCTGAACGGCCGAATTGAAAAAGCTGACCAGTTCGACCCAAATTTGAGCATCCTGGAATGGTTGCGCACCAAAATGCGTCTTACCGGTACCAAGGAAGGTTGTGCCTCCGGAGATTGTGGTGCCTGCACTGTGATTACTGGAACAGCTGACCAACACGGCAACATCCGTTACGACGCAATCAACAGCTGCATCACATTACTGGGAAGTGTTCATGGCAAGGAACTGATTACTGTCGAAGCCTTCCAGCAGGAACCACGCCATCCGGTCCAGCAAGGCTTGATGGAGAAGCACGGCGCCCAGTGTGGTTTTTGCACGCCGGGCATCATGATGTCCCTGACCGCCCTGCACGCCAACCGCAAGGGCGGCGCAGTCAGCAACCATCAGATACTTGAGGCTTTGTCTGGCAATCTCTGTCGGTGCACCGGCTACCGTCCGATCATAGAGGCCGGTCAGGATGCCGTGGTGAAAGAATGGAGGCCGGATACTGAACACCCGGCCGCTGGCATGGGCCCCGGGCCGTCAAAATCTGCGCTGAGCCGGATTCACCGAGACAACATCACCGTGGAGGCCGCCGGGGGTGCCCGGTACGACGCGCCAGTCAACCTTGATGGCCTTCGTTCATTGCGCCGCGCCTATCCCGCTTCAAGGCTGGTTGCGGGCAGCACGGATCTGGCATTGGAAATCACACAGCAGCTTACCTCCCTGGATCACCTGGTGAGNGTGGAGCGTNTTNCNGAGCTGAAAGGNTGTNTNCNGGAGGGCGACGAACTGGTNATNGGTGCTGCNNCCACCTATCAGGANTTCCGGGCGTCGCTGTGCGACCTTTGGCCAGCNTTNGANGCCATGCTCGNNCGCCTNGGCTCACTNCAGATCCGNAACCGNGGAACCCTGGGCGGCAACATCGCCAACGCNTCGCCCATCGGGGATATGCCNCCACCNCTGATNGCACTCAATGCCNNNNTGGTGCTCGATGGCCCNGNCGGNCAGCGCTCGATGCCCATTGAGGATTTTTTCCTGGGCTATAAACAGACNGCCCTGAAANCGGNCGAATTCCTCCACTCNGTNCGGNTTCCNGCACCNAAAANCNACGAAGCNNTGNANATCTACAAGGTNTCGAAGCGATTGGACGACGATATCTCTGCNGTCCTGGGCGCCTTCCGNCTGACCATAACCGATGGTGTGGTCAGNGACTGNCGGCTGGCCTTCGGCGGCATGGCNGCCACNCCCGCCCGGGCACTGCNGACNGANAATGCGCTNAAGGGGCAGCCCTGGAACNANAACAGCGTGGCCNCNGCGATNNANGTNCTTGGCNGCGANTTTTCACCCCTGAGTGATGTCCGGGCCTCGGCCTCTTACCGGCTTCAGGTTGCCGGCAACCTTCTNCGCCGNGCCTGGCTGNCTTCGGACTCACTTCCACGCNAGCAACTGACGGTGACCGANTATGCGTAAACTGCCCCTGAACACANCCACACCGGCCCANACTGCCCAGGGGNTGGCCGGNCNAAGCGCCANNCACGACAGCGCCTGGAANCACGTCAGTGGTCAGGCCCGCTANATTGACGACTTNCCCNTGCCGGAAGGCACNCTGCANGCNGCNGTCGGNCACAGCCAACAGGCCCATGCCCGGNTAGTNTCCATGGATCTGGATGCCGTCCGCCNATNTCCNGNGGTCATNGCCGTGGTAACCGCCAGGGACGTNCCNGGCCANCTNGACATCGGCCCGGTGTTCCCCGGTGACCCGGTNNTGGCGGATGACATNGTGGAGTTTATCGGNCAGCCCCTGTTCGCNGTCGCCGCNACCTCCCACGANGCNGCNCGCAANGCNGCCAGNCTNGCAGAACNTNGAGTACGANNCCCTGGANGCNGTNNTNACNGTNANCCAGGCNCTGGANAANGANNTNTTTGTNCGNCCNAGCCAGACNCANNTNCGGGGCAACCCGGATCANGCNCTCTCCCAGGCANCTCACCGACTGACCGGCGAACAGGTNNTNGGTGGACAGGAGCATTTNTANCTGGAGGGNCAGGCCTGTCTGGCAGAACCCACNGAAGACNGGGGNATGTTNGTTCANACCTCCAGCCAGCATCCCTCCGANGTACANAAGCTGNTNGCCGAGGTNNTGGGNNTGCCCATNCACGAGGTCCAGACCGAGGTTCGNAGGATGGGNGGCGGCTTCGGCGGNAAAGAGACCCAGGCGGCCCNGNTNGCCTGNATCGCAGCCCTGCTGGCCAATGCGACNGGCCGACCGGTGAANTACCGNCTGTCACGNCCCGACGACATGATCCAGACCGGCAAGCGGCATGACTTTTTCAACACCTATGACATCGGNTTTGANGANGANGGCCTGATTCAGGGNGCCGANATNATGGTGGCCGGNCGTTGNGGTTACTCNCCGGACCTNTCCGATGCCATCGTNGANCGNGCCATGTTCCANGCCGATAACGCCTACTATCTGGACCAGGCCCGGGTCACCGGCCACCGCTGCAAGACCCACACTGTTTCGAACACGGCNTTCCGGGGNTTTGGCGGACCACAGGGCATGATGATCATNGAACAGGCCATGGATGATATNGCCCGCNANCTGGGNCGGGANCCNCTGGATATCCGNAAGCTCAACCTGTATCGCCCCGGNCGGGACACNACCCATTACGACCAGACCATCGAACAGCANGTNCTTCCNGAGCTNCTGGAGACNCTGGAAGCCAGCTCAGNCTACCGTCAGCGGCGTTCGGAAATCACCAGATTNAACCANNCCAGNCNGGTACTCAAACGNGGNCTGGCNCTGACNCCNGTNAAGTTCGGCATNTCNTTCACCGCNAANCACCTGAACCAGGCNGGNGCCCTGGTCCANATNTANACCGATGGCAGNATCCANGTNAANCANGGNGGNACCGANATGGGCCAGGGTCTCTACATCAAGGTNGCACAGGTGGTTGCNTCNGCCTTCCAGGTCGATCTNGANCGNGTCAANGTGTCNGCNACNCGCACCGACAAGGTNCCCAACACNTCNCCAACNGCCGCCTCTTCCGGCTCCGACNTNAANGGCATGGCNGCNTTGGACGCCTGTGAAAAGATNCTCGCGGGCCTGACGGAGTTTGCNGCNCAGAACTGGTCGGTNTCACCAGAANCCATCCGNTTCNCGGATAACCAGGTGCAGATCGGNGANNTGGAGATGCCNTGGGAAACNTTTGTTCANNCGGCCTATATGAATCGGGTACCGCTGTCNTCCTCCGGTTTCTATGCCACTCCCAAGATCCANTACGATCCGAAAAGNGGNACGGGNCGCCCGTTCCTGTANTACTCGAACTGCGCNGCCTGNNCNGAAGTGGTGGTCGACACCCTNACNGGCGANTANCGGGTNCTNCGTACCGATATNCTGTTTGATGCCGGNNGNTCCCTGAATCCCGANATCGACATTGGNCAGATCGAAGGCGGNTTCGTCCAGGGTATGGGCTGGCTGACCACNGAAGANCTGGTCTANAGCGATGACGGCANACTNCTNACNACCGGNCCNGCCACCTACAAGATTCCNGCGGTATCGGACTGCCCCCCGGACNTGAGGGTTACTCTGCTGCCCGACAGCCCGAATCGTGAAGCCACAATATTTCACTCCAAAGCCGTCGGGGAACCTCCACTAATGCTCGGTATCGCCGTCTGGAGCGCCCTGCGTGATGCGGTCTCCAGCCTCACCGACTATCGCTTCAGCCCGCCGCTGGACACGCCCGCCACTCCAGAGCGAGTGCTGGATGCCGTCACCGCAAGCCAGACCTGGGCCGACAAGCAACAGGANGCTTCCTGATGGAACGTCGAAAGCTCTGGTATCAGGCCGTTGCAGACTGCGAAGCACGCGGTGAGCCCTATGTCCTGATTTCTGTGCTNGGNGTGACCGGATCGGTCCCNCGGGANCCNGCCAGCAAGATGGTNGTCACCGGNGAACACAGTTANGACACNATCGGNGGCGGGCACCTGGAGTACNGGNTNTGCCAGCAGGCCCGGGAAAGNCTNGCNNGTCGGGACTATACCAGCGACCTGGCNCACTTCCCGCTGGGCGCCAGCCTTGGNCANTGTTGCGGNGGNAGCGTNTCTGTGCTGCTGGAAGCNCATCCCGGGATNTGAGCAGGAACTGGTGCTNTTCGGTGCCGGCCATGTCGCCAAGGCGCTNGTCACCATNCTGGCCGAGCTGCCNTGGCGAATNACNTGGGTNGACGAGCGTTTTGACCAGTTNCCGTCNGATGTGCCCGNCAATGTCCATGTCCACCACACCGATGATCCCGTNGGTGANGCNNNTGACCTGTGCTCNGGNAAACAGGTTCTGATCCTGACCCACAATCANCANCTGGATTTCGACCTNTGNCGCGCNCTNCTNACCGCCGGAAANTGCGCGNGNCTGGGCCTGATCGGATCAGAAACCAAGGCGGATCGATTCCGCAAGCGTCTGGACCACCGGGGCTTCAGTGCCGATGCCATCAACACCCTCCGCTGCCCAGTAGGCCATCCTGATGTCCCGGGCAAACGGCCGATGGAAGTGGCCGTCTCGATCAGTGCCGAATTACTGATCCTGACCACACCCCACCAGACAACCTCCGCTCGACGAGGCCTGCCCTGGCATCAACTCCGGGGGCTGATCCAGAACACCGATGCGAAAGAGACAACCGAATGACCATTGAAGCACTCAACTCCCTAGGCCCCGAGGAAGCCGAAGCCCGGTTCCGGGACTGCTGCGCGGCGAATCCTTGGATTCAGGGAATGCTGGACGCCCGACCCTATGCCAGCCCTGAAGCCCTCCTATCCCGTAGCCATGAACTCTGGCCAGAGCTGACCGAGCAAGACTGGCTCGACGCCTTTGAAGCTCATCCGAAGATCGGAGACGTCAACAGCCTGCGTGCAAAATACGCCAGCACCAAGGCCATGGCCAGTGGCGAACAGGTCGGAGCCAGCACGGCCTCCGAGAATGTTCTGCAGCGCCTCAAGGCCGGTAATGACGCGTACCTCGCGAAGTTCGGTTTCATTTTCATCATCTGCGCCTCCGGCAAATCGGCCAGCGAAATGCTGGAGCTGCTGGAAGCCCGCCTGCCCAACAGCCGCTCCGAAGAACTTAAGAACGCAGCCAAAGAACAGGCAAAGATTACCGAGTTGCGACTGGAGAAACTGCTATGAGTACTAAAAGCCCCATTACTACTCACATTCTAGATCTGGGCAGCGGCCAGCCTGCGGCCGGTGTCGCGGTCAGGCTCTACCGGGTCCATGACCAGAATCATACCGCCATTGCCAGCGGGACCACCGATGCCGATGGCCGAGTGATGAACTGGTTCGATACCGCCATTGAGGCCGGCCACTATCAGCTCCGGTTTGCGACCGGAGACTGGTACGAAGGCTGCGGGATGGACACCTTCTTCCCCGAGGTCTGCCTAGATTTCAGGGTCAAAGATCCTGACGCACATTACCACGTTCCCCTGCTGCTGAATCAGTGGGGCTATTCAACGTATCGGGGGAGCTGATGACTAATGTGACAGATCCACACCTCCCGCAAGGCTGTGAGGCCCACCGGGGCACGTTGCTCCATTTTCTGGAAGATCCGGGCAACGAACCGAAGCCGGCTGCAGGCAGTGTGGCCCTCTTCGAGGACGGTCTCCTGATCTTGCATCAGGGTAAGGTGCTTGTAGCCGGTGATGCCAACGAATGGTTAAACCGGTTACCCGAGAGCACCCCGGTGACCCATTGGAAAGACCAGTTGATCCTGCCCGGTTTTATCGACACCCACGTACACATGCCCCAGCTCGGGGTTATGGCCAGTTACGGTGCCCAGTTACTGGACTGGCTGGAAACCTACACCTTTCCGCACGAGGCGCGATTCAGCGATATAGACTGGGCTCGGGCCGAAGCGAGCCGGTTTACCGACCTGCTGCTGCGCTACGGCACCACCTCGGGCCTGGTTTTCTGCACGTCCCACTCGGAATCGGTGCACGCCCTGTTTGAGGCTGGCGAACAACGGGGGATGGCGCTGACCGCCGGCAAGACGATGATGGATCGCCACGCCCCCGAAAACCTCAAAGACACCGCCCAGGCCAGCTACGACGACAGCCTCGAACTGCTGAACACCTGGCACAAGCACGGAAGGCAACGTTACGCGATCACACCTCGGTTTGCGGCCACTTCGACCCCTGAACAGCTGTCGCTCGCCGGTAAGCTGGCCGCTCAGCATCCAGATGTCATGGTGCAGACCCATTGGGCGGAGAATACAGGCGAAATCGAGTGGATCCGTGAACTGTTCCCGGAGCGCTCTAGCTATCTGGACGTTTATGATCACTATGGCCTGCTGGGAGATCACACCATTCTGGCACACGGCATCCATATTGACGACGTCGACCGCAAACGACTGTCAGAGACCGGCACCCGCATCGCCTTCTGCCCCACCTCCAACACTTTTCTCGGCAGCGGACTGTTCGACTTTCAGGAAGCCCGCGAAGCCGGAGTGACGGTCGGACTGGCATCTGACGTTGGCGGAGGTACCAGCCTGTCCATGCTGGCCACCATGGCCGAGGCCTATAAGGTTTGCCGGCTTCGCGGCCAGACCTTGACGCCCTGGCAGGCGTTTTACCTCGCCACACTTGGCAATGCCCGGGCACTGCATCAGGACCAGCAGACCGGCAGTTTCCAACCAGGGTGCCATGCAGACTTCGTGGTCCTTGATCCGGGCGGAACACCTCAGCTGGCCATGAAGCGGCAATACGCGCGCACCCCCTTCGAAACCCTGTTCAACCTGATGATCCTGGGAGACGACCGGGCAATTACCGCTACCATCGTAGCTGGCGAAATACGCTATCAGGCTGCAAGCGCAACCATCGCGCCTTCCTCACTCAAATCCACTCATTTCACTCAAGGAGCCTGAGCCATGGAAGCCTATCTCAGTGAATGGCTGTCCCTTCTGGTCCGCTGGTTTCATGTCATTGCCGGAGTTGCCTGGATTGGCGCTTCGTTCTATTTCATCTGGCTGGACAACCACCTGCGGGAACCACCGGAGTGGAAGAAAAAGGAGGGCATCAAGGGTGACCTTTGGGCCATTCACGGCGGTGGTTTTTACGAAGTCGCCAAATACAAACTGGGTCCCAAGGCAATGCCCCGGGAACTACACTGGTTCAAGTGGGAAGCCTATTCGACCCTGCTCAGCGGTCTGGCACTACTGTTTGTCGTCTACTACATGGGGTCGCCTGCCTATCTGATCGACCCATCCAAAGCGGACCTGAGCCGCGGCGCAGCCATCGCGATCGGGCTGGGCAGCATTGCGGTGGTACTCGTAATCTACGAGGCTTTGATCCGCAGTCCTCTTGCCGATAAAGGCAAAGNGTTTGCGCTCATACTGTTCGGCATTCTGGTACTGGTCGACTGGGGGCTATTCCAGGTGTTCTCTGGACGCGGCGCTTATATTCATGTTGGCGCCATTATCGGGACCATCATGGTCGCCAACGTCTTTCTGGGCATCATGCCTTCCCAGCGCGCCCTAGTGGCTTCGGTACGGGCAGGGGAAGAGGCGAATGAGAAGGTCGCCCGCCTGGCCACTCTGGCCAAACTGCGCTCTACTCACAACAACTACCTGACTCTGCCGATCATCTTCATCATGATCAGCAACCATTATCCACTACTCTATGGCCACCCCCATGGCTGGGCTGTTCTCGCCGCCATCGGATTCATTACCGCCTTTGCAAGGCATTATTTCAACCTGCGGCACAGGGATATCAACCGTCCCTGGATACTGGTTGTTGTGGCTATGCTGACTTTTGCATTGATTTGGATTATCGCGCCAAGCACTCAAACCAATACAGCCAACACCAACACTCCGATAATCAGCGACCAGGCTGCAACGACCATCGTGAACACCCACTGCACCGCCTGCCATGCCAGCAATCCCAGCCATCCGGCATTTCAGGCTCCGCCCGCGGGTATTGAACTGGAGAGCCTCTCGCTTCTGGCGGTCCATGCCGACAAAGTGCATCAGGTGGCAGTAGACTCCCACTACATGCCTCTGGGTAACCTGACCGGTATGAGCGAGGAGGAGCGTCAACAACTGGGCCAATGGCTGCGGGCCAACAAGCCCTGATTCGGTAACCAGAAAGGGCCTCTCGGGGGAGGCCCTTTCTGGTTGCAGACGTTACTGACTGCTTACTTTCGAGCTTCGGCCGCTTTTTCCGCGGCATCAAAATTCGCCTGAATCCGCTGCAACAGATAATCCCGGGCAGAGATGGGCGGATATTTCTTTTCCGGCCCCTGAATAATCTGGTTCTTGTTCGCCTGGCAGAAGAACGCCATGCTGTATCGAGGGCCGTTGTATTCACCCGCTTTCGGCATCCTGACCCGGTGCAGGGTAGACTTCAGACGGTCATCGCTCCAGCGCATCAGCATGTCGCCAATATTGCAGGTAATCCGCTCCTCTTTCGGCACCACACTGAACCACTCCCGGTTATCTCCCTTGCCTTCGGCATCCTTGCCGGGGCTGACCTGCAAGCCACCTTGTCCCTCCTGCTGAAACACCATGGTCAGGCAATCAAAATCGGTATGGGCACCAGCACGCCAGATGGACTCGTCCAGACGGACGTCGTCGGTCAGAGGCAGATAATGCAGCAGCCGGAGAGTACTCTGATAATCATCCTGGCTGCGATCATGAGCACGGGCAAAGAAGTCCCGCCCAAAGCCAAGGCGATCGGAAAAACACGACAGCACCTGCATACCCAGTTGCCAGGCGCGATGCTCGAAATCGAGCATAACTCGGTTAAACTCCGGGACCACCGTCTGGTTGGGCCAAAGACCATCCATATGTGGCAGGGTAATCTGGAAGGACTCCTTATCATCCGCCGTTCCAGTGGACGGCCGTACCTGTGACTTGAACTCCCAACCAGCATTCAGGCCTTTTTTCAGCGAATAAGGCTGCTTACCGGTTTCCGACAACGCAAAAAAACGCTCGGACAAGCTGAACGCCTGTTTGATCAGGTCGAGTTCAAGCCCGTGGTTGGACAGTTGGAAAAAGCCAACGTCGGTGGCCGCTTGCCAAAGCTGGTCAGTGATCTCTTCCCGTCGGCGATCGAAGTCGGAAAGGTCGATAACGGGTATTTCCCCTTCGACCTCCCGGCCCAGGCCACCAAAAGTGGTTTCCAGATTCAATTCTTTCAGGGCGTATTTTTCTGCAGTTTTGGTCATTGTGCCTCCCGGCATATCGTCAATGAATAGAACGAGATCCGGAAGCGGACAAGGCGGGAGTGCGGGAGGCAGAGCATAGCCATCGCCGCCANCCGCGCCTGCACGCTCTTCCGGTCGACGACTGAGCAATGACCCGAAACCGCTTTTCTTGCGATTCCTGACTGCTTCTACTCAGACTCGCAGGTGATCCCCTAAGGAACCTCACCTGCCAAATGAAAGGAAGCAGCATTTGTGCCACACAACTGAAGCAATGACCTCTTGGAAATTCAAGAAGTTGAGCACGTGGATAGGGCTCAGGCGTACCTTGGAAGAACTATTTAGGAGCACCCTACAGATGCGGCGCACCAACAGGGTGCCCGAAATTAAGCGCCCACGGCCCAGGAACCCAATTTGACCAACCGGTCAGAAAATGGACGCAATCTTGCATAGCAGTCCTGCGAATGCATTATTGAGAAGAGTAGAAGCGGCCAGAGGAACGCGCGATACCCGCAACACCTCGGGACATTGCTCTTAGACACCAAGAGGAGCAACCATTGGATTACCTTATCAAGAACGCAGTGGCAATCGCATCCACCGAGTTTCCAGATGCCCGGGATCTGCGTATCCAGGGCGGATACATTACCGAGCTTGGCGATGCTCTGGTCCCGACACAGGAGGCCCCAGAAACAGTCATTGATGCCTCTGGCTGCGTGGTCTGGCCAGGTTTGGTGAACACTCACCACCACCTTGCCCAGTCCATCATGAAAGGCGTACCGGGAGGACTGAACCAAAATCTTGGCGAGTGGCTCAGCAGTGTCCCCTATCGGTTCTGGCCAAAGGTTACGCCAGAACTGATGTACCACGCCGCCCGCCTTGGATTGTATGAACTGATCCGCTNCGGCACCACCACCTGCGCAGATCATCATTACCTTTACCACAGCACCACAAGCCCAGAGCTGGAAGAAACGGTCTGGCAGGCCGCCGAAGAACTCGGTATTCGCATGGTTTTATGCCGGGGTAGTGCTACGGAAACCGGCTCCCATGAAGGNATGATTAAACACAGGATCAAGCCGGAAACCGTCGATCAGATTATTGAGCGCCTCGACATAACCCGAAAAAAGCACCATCAGACCGGGCGCGACGCGATGAAAAAGCTGGTCGTGGCGCCGACCAGCCTGATCCATTCAAGTTCACCGGATAGCCTGAAGGCCCAGGCAGCGTGGGCAAGATCAAACGGCCTGAAAATGCATTCGCACTTGCTGGAGGTGACGTTCGACGAAACCCAAGCCCGTCAAAAATATGGTCAGAGCGCGATTGATTATGCCGAATCCTGCGGCTGGCTGGGTGAGGACGTCTGGTACGCGCATCTGGTTCACAGCGACGCTCATACTATCGAACGTCTTGCTGCTACCAAGACTGGCATAGCGCATTGTCCCACTTCGAACTGCCGCCTAGGCAGCGGAATCGCGCCGGTAATCAGAATGAGTGAGGCCGGCGTCCCCGTTTCCCTGGGAGTAGACGGCTCGGCTTCGGCCGAATCCGGATCAATGTTACAGGAGCTGAACCTGGCCTGGCTGATTCATCGGGCAAAAAACGGGCCCGATGCTACTACACTGGAACAGGTTCTTGAGTGGGGAAGTCAGAGTGGCGCTGATATTCTGGGTTTAGAGAATACCGGCAGCTTGGCCATCGGAAAAGCCGCAGACCTGGTTCTGTATGACATTGATAAGCCCCGCTTTGCCGGGGTGCACGTTCCGCTGATGTCACCGCTGATGTGTGGTGAACCTGTGCACGTCCGAGACAGTTTTATACAGGGCAAGCGTATTGTCAGCGATGGATGTGTCGTCGGTCTGGATGAATCGGAGTTAACACGCAACGTCCGGAATAGCGTTGCGGCACTGCTGGAAAGCGCCTGAACAGGCAACGGCCATAAAAAAACCGGCAGGCGTTCTAATTACCTGCCGGTTTTTTGTTAAAACACAGGCTTTTACTGCGGCAGAGTTGCGGTCATGCCTTCAACGTACCAGTCCATACCTGCCAGCTCTTCCTTGGTCATGGAAACGCCCTCAGGCACTCGAAGTTCGCCCGCCTGATCTTTCAAGGGGCCTGTGAACGGATGAAACTCGCCCTCATCGATCGACTTCATAACCGAATCCACTTTGGCGCGTTGCTCATCGGTCAGACGCTCTGAGATACCAACCACCNGAATCACGTCATCAGAGATGCCGCCCCAGTAATCGGCCGGCTCCCAGGAACCGTCCATGACCGATTGCACGGTATCGATATAGTAGGGAGCCCAGTCGTTAACCACAGACAACAGGTGCGCATCGCCCCCAAACTTCCGCATATCAGAGGCCTGACCGACACCCCAGTTTCCCCTTTTGCCTGCCGCAATCAGCGGTGCCGGACTGTCAGTGTGCTGAACAATTACGTCAGCACCCTGATCCATCAGGGCATTGGCTGCATCGGCCTCTTTCGCCGGGTCGAACCAAGTGTTGACCCAAACGACCTTGAGTTCAATGTCCGGATTAACCTCCTTGGCACCCAGGTACACAGCGTTGATATCCCGAATTACTTCGGGAATTGGGAAAGATGCAATATAGCCCAGGGTATCCGTTTCGGTCACCAGGCCAGCGGCTGTTCCGGTGACATAGCGACCTTCATAGGTCACGGACAGNTAGGTGCCAAGGTTTTCACCGCGCTTATACCCCGTGGCATGCAGGAAGGTAACGTCGGGAAATTGCTCTGCTACCCGAGCCGTCGGGTTCATGAATCCGAAGGAGGTGGTGAAGATCACATCATTGCCGGCCTGGGCCAGACGCCGAATGGTGCGTTCAGCGTCAGCACCCTCACTCACGTTCTCCACATAGGTGGTATCCACCTTATCGCCAAAATGCTCTTCAAGAGCCAGACGACCCAGGTCATGCTGATAGCTCCAGCCGTGATCCCCGATGGGACCAACGTAGACGAAGCCAACCTTCATGGGATCTTCTGCCACCGCGGACATGGACATACTTAGTGTGGCAGCAAGTACCAGACTAGATTTTAGTTTCATGGATACTCTCCTGAGCGTTTCTCTCGTTTCGCGTTTTAGTTTGAATCGCTTACAACACGAACACAGCAAAAAGCTGGCCAACTGCTCAGGTTTTGTATAACTCTGTTTTAAAAAGCTTTTATGGAAAATTTACCCTGCACCTCGAACTACAAGGCACCAACTTGGACCAGTTTGCTCAGACTGCACCTCTTCGACTCGTGTACTTTCGCGAGCGTCAACTACAACTGAAAGTCTGACATGCTCTCGGATACCAAATTCGAGGCGGGATTAACGGTATTCTTTGGTGCCGGCCGGGCAGTGTGATCCACCCATTGCAGGACGAACCAATGGCCACTTTTGAGGAATCTTGCAATCTCATTCTGTGTCCAAATTTTTAGGTCTCATGTGGGCTTACTCGTTTAGGATCGGATCGATCGATTCAACCCAGTCTCCGACAAGGCAACACCTTAAACCGATTTAAAACGCGGCCGGCCACTTAACGCTGTCTACCGGGGTAAGTCCCGTCAGTTGTATAGCTATCCAATACTAAATCGGAGCAAATGGGTTCTACCCCGTTACTGCGGACATTCCTAAAAAGAGGCACACTGTGCCAAAGGAGTGTTCATGTCCAGACGCAGAAAATATAGCCCAGAGTTCAAACGCGAAGCCATCGCCTTAAC
>PBED01000016.1:0-53910 GCA_002718255.1 Marinobacter sp.
TCTCAGATAAACCCCTGCGGTGGCGATTACCAGGGCAACGACCAGCAACAGTCCCACCAGCAATGCCGTGCCGATATCAAAGAGCACGGCAGCCAGAACCATCACCAGCAGAGTAACCAGGCCCGCAAGGGCGGTGGGTGCGATCAGGCGCAGGTAGAGGGTGTCCAGGGCATCCACATCGGTGGTGAGCCTGGATAGCCACTGGGCGCCACTCAGCTCGCCACGGCGAACGCGATTGGCGCGGGACAAACGTTTGAACAAAGCGACACGAATGTCTGTGAGCAACCTCAGAACGGTATCGTGGTTGTAGACCCGCTCCAGATACCGGAACACCGTGCGGGAAACGGCAAAAAACCGGATCGCGCCGCCGGGTACGTAAAGATTTATGGTCGCCGCCACGCCTGCCGCCAACAGAAGGCCAACCAGCGCAGTTTCAGCAATAAACCATCCGGATACCGCCAACAGACCTATGCCGGAGAGCAGGGTAGCCAAAATCAGGAAACCGCCCACAACCAGGCGCCCCGGGCGTTTGAAGATCAGGTCCAGCCAGGGCTTCAGTTCACGCATCGCGCACCTCCCCGTCGGAGACCAGCAATACACGATTGGCAAGAGTCAGCAGGGCCTGGTGGTGGGTGGAGAAAATCAGGGTTTTGCCGGCCACCGCCAGTTTATGCAGGGCCTCCAGCACAAACACTTCACTGTCGCTGTCCAGGCCGGCAGTGGGTTCATCGAGCAGAATCAGGTCGTAATCGGCCAGGAAAATACGCGCCAGACTCAGCCTTCTTGCCTGGCCGCCGGAAAGCCCCTGGCCCTCCTCGGATACCGGGCTGTAAATACTTTGCTGGCGACTGTCGAGCAGGGACCCGAGGCCCACATTGCGCAGGGCGGTCTCGATGGCGATATCAGAGGCATCCGGAGTGGTCAGTCTGAGATTGTCAGCCCAGGTGCCCTGAACCAGAAAACCTTTCTGGCCCAGCCAGCCAAACCGGAAGCTGCCCGGTGCCTGGCCGAACAGGTGGATATCACCGGTATCCGGTGCCAGAAATCCTGCCAAGAGATGGAGCAGGGTGGACTTCCCGCCGCCGGAGGGGCCTGTCAGGGCAACCACTTCGCCTTTGCGGATGGTCAGCGTGAGATCACTCAACACCTTCTGACCCGACCGAAAGCTCTTGCTGACGGAACGCAGCTCGATCCAGTCTTCCGCGCCCTCCACAGACACGGTTTCACTCGCGCTCTGAAGGTTCACCGGGGATGCCAGCCGCTCAAGAATTTCGGTACCAGCACCCATCGCTGCGGCACGATCATGATAATGCTGGGAAAGGGTACGCAGCGGCTGGAAAAACTCCGGGGCCAGTAAAAGAATCAGCAGCCCGGAAAACAGGGTCAGATCTTCGGAAGGCCCGTAGGTGATGTAGCCCAGCAGACCAAACCCGATGTAGATGGCGATAACGGCGATGGCCACCGACGCAAAAAACTCCAGAACCGCCGAAGACAGAAACGCGACCCGGAGCGTTTTCATGGTGATGCGTCGGTAATGATCCGAGCGCTTGCGAATCAGCTCGGCTGCCCCCTCGGTCTGCCCGAAGAGCTGCAGCGTAGTCAGGCCGCGTACCTTGTCCAGGAACTGGCCGGATAGTCGGCTGATGGTTTCAAAATGCTGCTGGTTCAGTTTCTCCGCACCCATACCCACCAGCGCCATGAACAGGGGAATCAGCGGTGCAGACAGCAGCAGGAAGATGCCGGCCAGCCAATCCAGCCAGAACACCAGGGCGAGGATCAGCAGTGGCACAATCATCGACAGGGTCATCTGCGGTAGAAAACGGGCGAAGTAGCCATGCAGAGCTTCCACGTGATCTATCCATTCGCGGGCAAGCGCGCCAGCCGAAGACTGGCCCAGTTCAACAGGGCCGGTGACCTGCCAGTGCTTGTGGAGTTGCCGGCGGGCGTCACGGCGAACCTGTTCGCTGCATCGAGCGGCGAAGCGGGTCTGGTAGCCCTGGCCAAGTGCGCGCACAACGAGGGCGATAATCAGACCCATAAAAAGAGGAGTGAGGTCCGCAACCGGAACCTCGTCAATGATGCCCAGGTGGATAATCCGGGCAAGCAAAACCATCTGAATAATGGTGGCAATGCCGGCAACGGTGCCGGCAGCCACGGTACTTCGGATCCACAGGCGACTGCCACGGGCCAGATCCGCAAGCCATCCTTTGACGGCTTTCTGATCGGCGGCGGAGGTATTCTCTCCGCCCCCATTGGCCGATGGCTCCGCCACTTAGTGATATCCCTCGCCGGCGCGTACCTTGCCGCGGAAGACCCAATAGGTCCAGGCGGTGTAGACCAGCACAATCGGAATCACGAACAGCAGACCCAACAGGAGGAACAGCTGGGATTCATAGGCGGAGGCTGCCTCCCAGAGCGTGTATTCCGGCGGGACCACATAGGGCCAGCGGCTGACCACCAGGCCCAGATAGGTGGTGATGAACAGGCCCATGGTAGCCACGAACGGCATGCCGTCTTTGCGATCACGAACCGAACGGTAAATCTGGATAGCACAAAGCAGTGTCAGAACCGGCAGGACCCAGATAATGCTCAGGTTGGAGAACCAGCGCTCACGCACCATTTCATCCACGAAGGGCGTCCAGACGCCGATGATGCCAAAGACCACCAACACCGCGAGGAGCAAGGGCAGGGTGATCTTGTAGGCCCACTGCTGCAGATTCCCCTCGGTTTTCATGATCAGCCAGGTGGAACCCAGCAGGGCATAGCCGGCCAGCATACCCAGACCCGTGAGCACGGTGAACGGCGTCAGCCAGTCCAGCGCGCCGCCAACATAGACGCCATTGGCGGTTTCAAAGCCCTGGATATAGGCCCCGACCACGGCGCCCTGGGCAAAGGATGCAACTGTGGAGCCGCCGGCAAACGCCCAGTTCCAGAGATAACGTGACGTACGGGCCTTGAACCGGAACTCAAAGGCCACGCCCCGGAAAATTAGCCCGGCCAATAGCAGGAATACACCGATATAGAGTGCCGGCAGGAAGATGGAATACACCATGGGGAAGGCGGCCAGAAGACCGGCGCCACCGAGCACCAGCCAGGTTTCATTGCCGTCCCACACCGGGGCCACCGAATTCATCATGGTGTCGCGGGCTTCCTCGTTCGGAGCAAAGGGGAAGAGAATGCCCACGCCCAGGTCGAACCCGTCCATCAACACATACATGATGATGCCGAAGCCGATAATGAATGCCCAGATAAGAGGCAGATCAAACAGTTCCATAATCAGTGACCTCCCTGGTTGACGGGCTTGGCAGTACCAACAGTATCGTCAGAATTGTGGTCAATTTCGAAAGGCACGTGTGCAGCGGAGAACGGACGCTTGGGTCGATCTGCCTCGTGTTCGTCCTCATCACGGTCTTCAAGACCGACATACAACACACGCATGAGGTAGTAGACACCGGCAGAAAACACCAGAGCGTACACAACGATATAGCCGATGAGCGTGAACAGCGCCATGCCGCCGGTCAGCGACGGGGTCAGGGCCTCGGCCTGGGTCATCTGGCCATACACCAGCCAGGGCGCGCGGCCCACTTCGGTTACGAACCAGCCGGTGAGTACCGCAAAGAAGGGCGCAATGCTCATAAAACGCATCCCCTGCAGGAACCAGTTGGTGCGCCAGTACCTGCCGCCGGCACGCAGAACCAGGCCGGTTACCGCGAAGGCGATCATCAGCAGGCCAATACCTACCATGATCCGGAAGGACCAGAACACAATCGCCACCGGAGGCTGCTCTTCAACCGGCACTGCGCTCACACCCGGCACCTCTCCGTCCCATTCATGGGTCAGGATGAAGCTGGCCAGGCTGGGAATACCGATCTCGTACAGGTTCCGCTGGTTTTCCTGATCGGGAATGGCGAACAGCAGCAACGGCACATTGCGGGAGGTTTCCCAGTTACCTTCCATGGCCGCAACCTTGGTGGGCTGGTGCTCCAGGGTGTTCAGACCGTGGAAATCACCCAGCACCGCCTGAGCAGGAGCAATGAACAGCAAAAGCCACAGGCACATGGACAGCGCTTTCTTATTGGCCTCCACCTCGCGACCCCGCAGGAGATACCAGGCGCTCACGCCGGCCACCACGAAGCCGCCGGTCAGGAAGGACGCCAGCGCCATATGGCCAAAGCGGTAAGGGAAGGACGGGTTAAAGATCGCCTCGCTCCAGGAAGTCACATAGAACACGCCATCACGGAGTTCGGTGCCCGCGGGAGTCTGCATCCAGCTGTTGGCCGAGAGAATCCAGAAGGAGGAAATAAAGGTACCCGTCGCAACCATGATGGCGGCAAACAGGTGAACGCCAGCCGGCACCTTATCCCGGCCGAAGAGCAGCACCCCGAGGAACGCCGCCTCCAGGAAGAACGCCGTAACCACCTCATAACTCAGGATAGGGCCAAGGAAGTTGGCCGAGGCCTGCGCGAAATTGCTCCAGTTGGTTCCGAACTGGAACGACATCACGATGCCCGACACCACCCCCATACCAAACACCACGGCAAACACCTTGGTCCAGAAGGCAGAGAGCTTCACCCACACAGGATTCTCGGTTTTGAAGGCAAGGCCTTCGAGTACCGCGATGTAGGAAGCGAGGCCGATGGTAAACACCGGAAAAATGGCGTGAAATGACACCACGAACGCGAACTGGATTCGCGATAGGATGAGAGGATCAAGTTCCATGGGAACCCTCCGGTAACGATCACATCATAACAAACGGGCCCAGCGAACCCGTTCAGCCGCTGCCTTAGCTCTGATTGTTATATTGTTATTACCGGCAGATGGTTACTATGCTACTAAATAAGCTAGCAGTTTCGATAGGGCCGATTGTCGCACCCTTGATTTAAAACAATTATGGTGATGCCGATGAGCTTTTACGAAGACAGAATACTGCCTCACATCATAGACCGGGCTTGCTCAATGGGCCAGGTGATGAAACTTCGCAGCCAGGTAGTTCCCCACGCCAAAGGGGTGGTTCTGGAAGTGGGCATGGGCTCCGCCATCAACATGGAATTCTACAACGCCAACAACGTCGATATGGTGTACGGCCTGGAGCCCTCAGAAGGCATGCGTAGAAAGGCCCAGCCCAACCTCGCCAAAACTCCAATAAAGGTGGAATGGCTGGATCTGCCCGGGGAGAAAATCCCTCTGGACGACAACTCCGTGGACACCGTTCTGCTGACCTTCACGCTGTGCACTATCCCTGACTGGAACGCCGCTCTTCAACAGATGCGCCGAGTGCTCAAACCCGGCGGTGAACTCCTGTTCCTCGAACACGGCGAATCGCCCCACGATGACACGAGAAAATGGCAAAACCGCATCACCCCCGGCTGGAAAAAGCTGGCCGGCGGCTGCCACCTGAACCGACACATCGCAGACCTGATCCGTCACGCCGGCTTTGAAATCCAGGAACTTGAAAACCTCTACATCCCGAAGGCCCCGAAAATCGCGGGATACATTTATAAGGGCAGGGCGATCAACCCGCTAGAGACCAGCCCGGCAGCCTGATAGTGCGGGCAGAATCCGAATTGCGTTACCCCACGCAGACTTATACAATTCTGCCCGTCAAAACCTCCCCCGAATGCTCCGGTGGTGAAATTGGTAGACACAAGAGACTTAAAATCTCTCGACCGTTAGGTCGTGCCGGTTCGATTCCGGCCCGGAGCACCATTAAATCAGAGAGATAGAGGGTTATCCCTCGATTTAGATACTGTTATCTTCCGATATGCAGACACATAGCAGACATATAGCAGACAAATCGGGCTGGGCGAACCGCCTTTAGAGACTCACAAACTCTAATCTCACTACCTCTGCACGGTTAAGCAGCTAAGCATTGACGTGGTATTCCTCAAATAAAGCTCCTCTCATAGGTTCGCGGCCAGTAGCAGGCAGTTTTCAGTGTACGCGGAGTGCAGCATGCAGAGGCTTGAAACTTGCTTCTTGAATAACTGAAGCAGCGGAGTTGAATTTGGAAACGAGAACAAAGCGAAAGGCCAGCAAACAAAAGGGTGAGCAGCTCACCCCAGACTGCTCGTGCGACTCTTTCCATGCATAGGACAAGGGCTGCGCTTCGCGAGTGTGTAGAGCTGCCTACAGCCATTAACGGTTAGGGTGATGCGAAGCCACAGTTAATATACTTCGTCACTTTGTTTGGCGTCAAGCTCCAGACCAAATTCAAAATTAGTCCACTTTGTAAACCAGTTCGGTTTATGAGAAATAACGTCATCCTGTTGCGGTTTTTTTCTAATTTCATACAGCCGAAGAATCTTTCTCTTGAATGCTTCGTCAAGATAAGGACAAGCGATACAATCTAAGGCCAATAAAAGGCACTCAGTATTCTTTGATAACGAATCTCTATTTGACCTGATTTTGAGTAATATAATTTCTTTTATGGCTGATTTAATTCGAGCATACCTTTGTTTATCCTTGATATAAAAAAGAAGCACAGTTATCGAAAAGTAATTAAGATCTCTAACAAAATAGGCACTCTTTTTCTGGGCCCTGTATAATCCCCCAAAATAATTGAGCAATGAGCTCTCTGGCATCCAGTAGTCTTTGCCCATCTCTGACATTACTGTCAGTAGATATAAGGTTTCGACCTGGGTGTGATTGTTGGTCTCATATTTTCCGATTATAAATGAAACATTATCAGATATTCTTTTAAAAATCTGATGCATGTCATCAACCGTGATGTTGTAGGTTTTCGAAAAGTCAATTATTACCTTGAGAACCCTACTTAATTTTATTGTAGTATTCACCCTTGGAGCAACAGAATAGATAAAAAAGCAAAACTCAACGACAGAATGAATGGACCTTAAAAGATCCCTGTATAAACCTTGGTCCTTTTTGACAGAAGGATAGGTTCTAAAAATTTTTACTATTTTGTTTTCAATAATCGTGAGCGTGTAATTTATTACGCTTTTGTAGTCCGCGCCACTTTCGGAAAGAATGGTTTTGTAAGCAGTGATAAGCGGCTTAGATTCCACCTTAATGGAGCCTTTAACAATTTTCTTTCCAGACTCATCTTGATCTTCGGTTACCTCCCGGTCGAGCCTTATAGTGTCGTTCAATAGCTTAGATATTTTTCTTTTTGCGATTGTAATTTCCGTAATAATTGGCTTTTGGTATATCAATTCTTTTTCTGTGTTAAGGCCTAATTTAAATTTATTAAGACACGCCTCCATTTCGTCAACGATCTTCTTGTACGTATATTCGTCATTGTAAAAAATAAAGTAGTCATCCACGTATCGGAATGCTTCATAATCCTGATGATGGTTGATACCAAGAGAGGAAAGTTTTTCACGAATATTATAGTCAACTCGCTGTAAGATTATCTCACTAAAAATTCTAGAAAGTTCAGGCCCAATGAGAATTCCGTTCGTCTCATTGTAATTTTGTTTTTGCATTAGACCATCGAAGTCATCGGGGAAGCTTCCGGTGAGGCTGCCCATCCCGGTTGTTGCTATGTTTCTCTTTACTAGGTCCCGATCAAGGGTGGCCCAGGCAATGGAGTGGGTGTAAATTGAGTCGAAACATTTCGAAATATCAAGCTGCGCCATATTATTATATTTTTGCTCACATGAATGATAGTCAGCTGACTCAAAAAACTGATGTATATTGCTTATCTTTCGATAGCCAAAAAATGATTTAAGATTTTTGTATTTTTTATCACTATCTTTGTCAAGAGCCTTTGTTAATATTATTGAACCACTCTTTCGTTCATCGTTAAATTGACGTGTGGTGGCAATCCGATAAGGAGATCTCAAACTGAATTTGGAAATTTGTGAGTAATAAATGATCAGTTCTTTGTATCTCTCATAGAAGCTGACTGCCTGAAGTTGATTTCTTGGATGCATTACCGAGAGCATTCTGAACGAGCTATCCTTGTGACTTATGCCGTAGTTAAAGGGTATAGTTATGAAAGCCTTGTCGTTCTGATAGCATCTCAATCCATTTTTTGTAGATATTTTCTTTCTTTCGTCCAGATCTATTCCCAATATCATACAAATAATTAGCTCAGAGGTTTCAGTATTGCTTTTCCAAGTTACCGAGTTTTTCTCCACATTTATTTCATTGTCGATAACGAATTCATATAAGAATCGGTTGGAGAAAGTAATGGGGGTCTCATAAGGTAACAAATCAGAGAGTAAAACTCGTTCTTTTTTTAGTTTGATTCTCATAGGGCTCAATCCTTCCACAGCTTTACAATAGTTTCAAATTGGCTCGGAGTAAAACGGCAAAAGGTTCGCGCTTTGTATCCATGGGAAAATGAGAACTTTTGAACCTTCTTCTTTACATAAGGATTTTTGATTAAATTTGATTTTCCGACCAAGAAGCTGTCAAGGCTAGTAAGAAACTTTAAATCGGTCGCCCATTTATTAGAATTGTATATTCCTATGATTGCATTGCCTTTATTGTTGGATAAGGCAGTGTTGCTCGTCAAAAACTTAATCCGCAATAGAAGTTCTTTTTTTGCTTTTCGGGGCTGCTTAATCGATTGTTTTGCATACTTTTCGATTGATGATAGCACTCTATCTTCATATTTTTTCTTCTTTTTTTTGCTAATTCCTAAACCAAACCTTCCTCCATGTTTATCGAAATTGTAACCAAGGTAATCAAATTGAATCATTTGCTTTTCACCTGGATAACAAAACCAATCTGATTTCTCGCGCTTAAGTTTAAGCTTGTCATTACCGATAAATTCACTCAATTTTTTGAAGTAATCTTCTATTTTTTCGTCCGGCTTGGGCGCGATAACAACAACGATATCATCTACATACCGCGCGTAGTAAATTAAATTATCTAAGTTTTCGATCTTTTGATCAAATTCTTTGAGGTACAACTCAGAAAGGTATGCACTGATGCCTACGCCTCGTGGGATTCCCTTTTTGTGCCCAGATATTTTCTCATACTCCCTTAATAATCTTGCTATAAGCTTCCTGGTTGAAAGGCTTAGAATAGGGTTTTCATTTAACTTTGCAATGAGTAGATCTCGATCGATTGTTTCGTAAAAGGATTCAATATCAGTTTTTATAACGAATTTGGGGAAATCATCTTGTAGAATGGAGCGAAGCTGAGGAACTATTAGATCCCGGTCCGCTTGCTTTACTGAATATGTATATTTAATGTTTTTTTGTATTTGTTTTTCTGCAAAAAAAGATGCGGCATCATTTTTTGTGACAAAGACATCTTTGTTATTTTTCTGGTAAGCAAGTTTTTCAATATTAAATGAGAATTTTCTCGAATTTATGGTTTTTGATACAGCCTCTAATCTCTGTTCAATGACTTCATTTTTTTGAGTTTTATAACGTGCCCTCAGCTCGTAGAGTTTCGAGAGTCGTTTCTCGAAATTTGGCTTTCCATACAGTTTTCTATTTCTGAAAAGCTGCCTGATTAGGCGTCTTGTTCTCTTAATGTTTTCATATTCATCAATAATCTCGGGGAAAAATAATCCAGCTATATTTACACCCTTTTTATTTTCGGAGTGGTAGATTCTAGTTAAATTTTTCGGTGTGAACGACTGGTCAAACACTGACGGTCCTTATCGATTGAGAATATATCCCTCTGATACTAGTACAGTTATTGACAGAACTCCAAGGTGGCGGGTCTGGCTCACTGTACAGTATCTCCCAAGGATAAGCGGTTTCGTCTGGTAACGCGTCGATTTCGTTTTTTGTTACGCGAAGCCACGTGAGGCGTGACAGACCCTTTTGCCATGATTCGTCAGTCGTTTCTTTCCCGCGCCTCATTTAAGCGGTCGTTCAACTCCTTACCTGAGATACCTAGTTGGCCATTATCGGCCTTGAGCATACAGTCCGAACAGGTTGCGTTTAGATGGCGCTCCACATATTGGTTCATAGGGCAGTGAAAGCATTGATCGATCTCTTGATTCGGTTATTGCATCTAGCGCTTCTGAGAAGATGATCGACGTCCCAACTCCCCGCGTAAGCATTAAAACAATGTTTTCCGCCCAAGGAGACAGAACGCCATGGCCGAAGTTGAAGCTATTGGTAAGCAAATCGCAGGTTATGTGAACGATCCCATCGAAAAAGCCAAGCGGCTGATCGTAACGCCAGTGGGGCAGGCGAGAATGATTGTCTGTACGCCATCACCCGGCCAGGGTGCCTCGTCGGCGATTGAAGCGGCAAACAGTCTGCTTTCGGAAGATGATCAGATAGCGCTGGTCGAAGATGTCAGTGAGCTGACAGATCCGGCGCAGGTGGTTTCCATCATCAATGATGGCGGTATCGAGACTGAAAAGGGGTTTCATGTGGCTTTCAGTCTTTCTGACGAGACGATTGCAAGGCAGGTGGAGAAAGAGCTCGACCTCAAGGTCTTTACGGGGCAATAGCCCCGTTTGATAGATAGGCGGCCATTTGGCCGCCGCCACTATTTTTTCGACATTGCTTCCAGCATTTTGTTGACCGCTTCCAGGTGCTCAGGCTCGTTGTGGCACATGCCCTGGAAGTTGGCGCACACATCCAGAAAATCCTTCAGCTCCATCCTCGGTGCCATTTTCATAAGGCGTTTGGTGAGGCGAGTGGCTTTCGGTGGCTGGCTGGCCATACGGCTTGCCATGGTATGAGCAGCGTTCATCAGTTCGTCCGCTGGCACCACCTCCAGAACAACGCCCAGCTCCTTTGCCTCGGTAGCGTCTATCACCCGCCCGGTGAGCGTAAGCTCGAAGGCGCGCTGGTAGCCAATCAGGCGCTGCATGAACCAGGCGCCGCCGTCACCCGGAATGATTCCCAGGTTAAGAAAGGTTTCGCCAAACTTTGCGTTTTCCGAGGCAATGCGGATATCGGCCATATTGGCCAAATCGAAGCCGGCGCCGATGGCGGGACCGTTGACCGCGGCGATGATGGGCACTTCCACATTCTGAAGGGCCAGCGGAATACGCTGAATGCCTTTGCGGTAACGGTCGGCGCATTCGGCCACGTCACCGGCAAAATCGCCGCTGCGGTTGGCCATGTCCCGGATGTTGCCGCCGGCGCTGAACGCAGAGCCCGCTCCGGTGATCACCAGTACCGACACGTCTTCGCACTGGTTAACCCATTCCGCGGTGGTCACGATGTCGTCGATCAGGTTTGAGCCGGTCAGCGCATTGCGCAGGTCGTGACGGTTCAGAGTAAGCGTGGCGACACGGTTCTCGAGGGTCAACAGGGCATCGGTGAGCTTGGGTACGGTGGTCATTGTTGCGGTTCCTTGTTTTTGATCAGCGCGTATCTTCGCGCGCGGTAACCGGGTTAATCAACTGCCACCCGCGCTTTTCGGTACCGGCTTACTTCTGTCCAGCCATGCACCGCCAGGGCGGAGAATACAATAACACCACCTACCAGGCTGAGCTTTGGCGGTACTTCGCCGAGGAATAGCCAAACAAGGAAAGACCCGAACACGGTTTCCAGAAGCAGCATCAGGCTGACTTCCGCCGCCGGAATATAGCGGGGGCCAATCTGGATCAGGATGCACGCAGTGGGCAGGAACACCAGACAGAGCAGAGCGATAAAGAAGAAATCACGGGCCGAGGGCATCTGCGCACCACCAAGCAATGCCGCAACACCTGCCAACACCAGCGCGCCGAACATAAGCATCACGCTCATATCGCTGTCAGGTTTGGAGCGCGCTACGTTGAGGTTGGAGGCCAGGGCAGTGGCGGCAACCACGGCCATCAACAGACCCAGAGGGTCGCCCTTGCCGAATTCTCCCACGGCCATGAAGGTGGCGCCGGTGACGCACACCAAAATGACTACCCAGGTGCGAAGAGGCAGCGTTTCTTTCCAGACCGCCCAGGCAATCACGGCCGCGATGACCGGCGCGGTGTTCAGGATGACCAGCACATTGCCGGCGGCTGTGTTCTTCATGCCAACCACGAACCCAAGGGTACTGATGGCAAAGGCACCGGCACAGAACAGGCCTTTACGGCCGCATTTTCGAATTTCAGGCACCAGCCGGGAACGGTATCGCGCCCAGCTGATCACAAAAAAACTGATCGCCAGTAACAGGCCGCGCCAGAACAGGAACACCACTGGGTCCACGGAGGTGATTTTCACAAGCAGCGCATCCGGGACGATAAAAAGCACGCCGAGGGCGGCGATGGTCAGTCCTTTGATTCGGGTTGTCTGCAATGTGCGTTCGCCTGTTCCGCAGTGGTTTGTGGTTTAGCTTACGGGTTGTCCTGCTCTGGCAGCGGCTGGATGCTGTTGATGACGCCGGTTGGTGTGGCAGGTTCGTCTTCGATGATAATGAAGATTGCTCCGCCAATAACTGCGATGGCAAAGATGGCTTTGAGGATTATCGATTTCGACATATGTTCTTCCTCTCTGCGTTTTGGCTTATACACACAGCCTATGGGCGGCAGAGGGCGATAACAACCTCGGGGCCCGGAAAACTGAGCATCCTACAAAAGTCGCTTCGACAGTATAGACGCAGTCAGCAATACTCTGGGTAAGTTTGCAGGTTGCCTGGTGCAGCAATGATAAAAATGGAGTGTCCTCATGACTGAACAAACCGCAGATCTGGTTCACAAGTACAGCGACAATGGCATTACCACGCTCACGCTGAACCAGCCGGAGAAGAAAAACAGTCTTTCCATGGCCATGCTCGAGGCCTTGTCTGAAGAGCTGGAGATTATTGCCTCCGATACGGAAACCCGGGTTGTGGTTCTGGCGGCCCATGGCAACGTGTTCTGCGCTGGCCATGACCTGCGGGAAGTCCGGGAGCAGTTTGATAGCCATGAGTTCCAGCTTACGCTGTTCAACCAGTGCAGCAAGGTGATGAAGCAGATCGTCAATCTGCCCCGGCCGGTGATTGCCCGGGTAGCCGGCGTTGCCACTGCCGCCGGCTGCCAGCTGGTGGCCAGCTGCGACCTGGCCGTGGCGGCCGATACCGCCCGGTTTGCGACGCCTGGCGTCAATATCGGGCTGTTCTGTTCCACGCCGATGGTGGCGTTGTCCCGGAATGTGTCCCGCAAGCACGCCATGGAAATGCTGCTGACCGGTGAAATGATTGGTGCCGTGAAGGCGGAACGCATCGGGCTGGTGAATCAGATTGTCGACGAGCAGCACCTGGACGAAATGGTTTACAAGCTGGCCCGCACCATTGCCGAGAAGTCTGGCCACACCCTGAAAATCGGCAAGGAAGCCTTCTACCGGCAGCTGGAAATGCCGCTGGAAGATGCCTACGAGTACACATCGAAGGTGATGGCTGACAACATGATGGCGAACGATGCCCAGGAGGGTATCTGTGCGTTCCTGGAGAAGCGCAAGCCAGAGTGGAAAGACAGCTAGGCTCGCCCGCAGTAACTGGCCCGGCCTACGGCGCCGGGCAGTCTTGCCTGCCCCGGTACAATCGATCACCGGGCCGGATGTCGTGTTCCTGGAAAAAACCGGCGTTCATCTCCACGGCCTGAATGAAGGGCACGCCGGCGGGGTAGGTGGGGCAACCGGCACCACTGGCAGAGGGGCAGGGCACCATCTTGCGGATACTGCCGATCACGCCGTCCTGGTTCAGATACGCGATATCCAGTGGAATGAGGGTCTTGTACATCCAGAAGCCGTGGCTGGCTTGTCTGGGCTCACCATACTCGAACAGCATTCCTCCGTTTGGTGCCATGGAGGTGCGCCCCATCAAGCCTTTCTGGCGTTGCTCGGAGCTTCTGGCCACTTCCAGTTTGACGGGCACCGTGCCTGCCGCCGACACAAAGCAGGCCTCGATAACCGGCAGACCATCCTGTGGCGCAGCGATACCTGAAGAACATCCGTAAATCAGCGAGCTGATCGCCAGTACCAACCAGGCTTTCAGCCCGCCAACACGTCGCGATGCCGGTGTCACGAGCGCAACCGGTAGCCGGTCTTGAAGATCCACCAGATGCCCAACATGCACGCGGTGAGNAANACNAGGGTCATTCCCACACTGATGGCAATATGAACGTCAGACACGCCGTAAAACGCCCAACGGAAACCGCTGATCAGGTAAACCACCGGATTGAACAGGCTCACGGTCTGCCAGACCTCTGGCAGCATGTCGATTGAATAGAAGGTACCGCCAAGGAAAACCAGCGGTGTGACAATCATCATCGGCACGATCTGCAGTTTTTCGAATCCGTCGGCCCAGATGCCGATAATGAAACCGAACAGGCTGAAGGTCACCGAGGTAAGCACCAGGAAGGAGAGCATCCAGAAGGGGTGCAGTACGTCGTAGTCCACGAAGAACTTGGCGGTCGCCAGGATGATNAGCCCNAGAATGATGGACTTGGTGGCAGCAGCACCNACATAGCCCAGCACCACNTCCACATAGGANACCGGGGCAGAGAGCACTTCATAAATCGTGCCCGAGAACTTGGGCATGTAGATGCCGAAGGAGGCGTTCGAAATACTTTGCATCAGCAGCGACANCATCACCAGGCCGGGGATGATGTAAGCGCCGTAGGCGATGTTGTCGATGTCGCCCATCCGCGAGCCAATCGCTGAGCCAAACACCACGAAATACAGGCAGGTGGATATAACCGGCGAGAGCACACTTTGCATCACAGTGCGCTTCATGCGGGCCATTTCAAAATTGTAGATTGCGCGGATACCGTACAGGTTCATGCATTTCTCCAGAATAGCCGGCAGTTTTACTCGTGCACCAGGCCGACAAAAATCTCTTCAAGGGAGCTTTCCCGGGTTTGAAGGTCTCGGTATTCGATACCGAGATCGCCAAGCGTGCGGAGCAATCGGGTTACCCCTGCCTGCTCTCGCTGGGAGTCGAAGGTGTATATCAGCTCGTAACCATCCTCTGACAGCTCTATCGGCTCCAGAGTCAGTTCACCGGGCACCTTGTCCAGTTTGTGCTGCAGCTGCAGTCGCAACTCTTTCTTGCCCAGCTTGGTCATCAACTGGGCCTTGTCCTCGACCAGAATGATCTCGCCACCGCGAATGACACCGATGCGATCCGCCATTTCCTCGGCTTCTTCGATGTAGTGGGTGGTGAGGATGATGGTCACGCCATGTTCCCGAAGTTTGCGCACCATTTCCCACATGTCCCGCCGCAGTTCAACGTCGACGCCCGCCGTGGGCTCATCCAGGAACAGTATCTGGGGCTCATGGGAGAGCGCCTTGGCAATCATCAGGCGGCGCTTCATGCCACCGGAGAGAGACATGATCCGGTTGTTGCGCTTGTCCCAGAGAGAAAGATCTTTCAGGACTTTCTCGATGTGCGCAGGTTTCGGCGCCTTGCCGAATAGCCCACGACTGAAGGAAACGGCATTCCAGACAGTTTCGAATGAATCGGTGTTGAGTTCCTGTGGCACCAGGCCGATGGTCTCGCGGGCCTTGCGGTAGTCTTTGACAATATCGTAACCGGCGGCCGTTACCTGTCCGGAGGAGGCATTGACGATACCGCAGATGATACTGATGAGCGTGGTCTTGCCAGCGCCATTGGGGCCGAGGAGGGCGAAGATCTCGCCACGGCGGATGTCCAGGTTAATGTCTTTCAAAGCCTGAAAACCGTCGCCATATACCTTGCTCAGGTGCTTAACGGAAATATCCGGCTGCACGGGCGTGTCCTGTGGTCAGAATGGGTCGAATTGAAGGCGCAGTATTTTCTCATGAGTAGCGCCAGTTTAGAAACCTTTGCCTCGGCCGGAGAAAACCCCATAATGCCGGCNGGGTTTGTTCGGGAAGCGGTTATGTTACGCGCGATTGCTGTTACAGGATTGATTCTGGCCGTGGTTGGTGCCGGTGTGTTCGGTTGGCGCCTGCTGGGAGACACTGGCNAAACNTCCGGCGGAGAAAGTCAGACCGTTCAGTGTGATCTGCTGGAAAGCGGTCCGTGCCAATGGTCAAATGGTTCCGGAGATTGGCAGGTTGCCCTCNACACCATGGGCGTGGGCGCTCAGGGCACCGAATACCAGCTAACCGTTGCTACACCGGAACGTCCGGAACGCTTTCTGGCTGTTCTCCGGGGCGAGTCCATGTACATGGGCGAGTACCCGGTGCCCCTCGGCAAACAGTCGGAAAACCAGTACTCCGCCCGTTTCACAGCNCCGTTNTGCACCGTGGATGGCAAAATGACCTGGCGCATTGATCTGCAACAGGGCCAGGAACCCATCGAAAACNTCCCGGTTAAGCTGGTTTTCCAGGCCGAATAGCACCGGGACAGCTGAACCGNCAACTGGTCGGCTGACAACGGTCCGGGATTGTGTAAAATCATCTCATCGCCATTTGCAGGGACAACGTGATGGATTACGGAGATAGCGTTCAGAAGGTTCTGCTCAGAAAAATCCGCAAAGCNGAACAGGATNTGATTCAGCTAAAGCTGGATTACTGCCGNTTTGTTTTCGGCCTGACTCATCGCGCGAAAGTGCTGGCCGGCGGCGTAACCTATGTGGTTCGTTCCGTGGATGTGGACAGCATGGCAAATACGGATGATGGCGGCTTCAGCCGGCCTGAAATAACCGGAACCCGAGTGGACGAACAGGATCATGCGGAACCCGTTGCCCTGGGTACCGACTGGGTACTTGAAACCGCAAACAAACAGGCTGCTAAATAAACGCGTTGGCAGTAATGGCGTCGTAAAGACTCGACGTGGGCGGTACGAAATGGTTGTATCGCCAGAACTCCGCACCTTCCAGACCCGCCCGGAAACAAGCCAGATAAACCGCACTGTCTGTTAATGTGCTGATCGCCTGCATCGCCTCCGGTTGACGCATCCCCGTTTTTCGATTGATGGTCTGGGCAACAATCCCGGCCAGTGCCTCGGAATGCCGACTGCCTTTGTCGCTCAGGGCGCACCCGGCACCGTACAGCCAAGCCGTGGCATAGGCTTTGACCGNATCGGGTGCGGTCGCTAGNNCCAGACCCTTTACACGGCAATCCCGTTCCTGGAGACCAGCCAGAATGTGCAATCGGGTGATGAGCTCAGCCCGGTCCGGAGCAGCTTCAGGANNCGGCCTTCTGCTGGCAACCGGCCATTCGGAATTGTTTGAGGGCAGGTCGGTAGCNACCGTGTCCCTCGTTGCTGGCCAGATTTCCTGGCGACCGACTGCGATGGGTTCGGAACGCACCAGCGAGATAACCCGCACAGCCAACAGGACAAGCAGCGCCAGCAGCCCGACCTGAATGAANAGAATCAACCCGTTAACCATCATCACCAGAACTCTGAATGTTGCAATAGGTGATCNGAGTGTANCGGAATGTATCCNNNCAATACCGCCAACCGGTCGCCAATTACCNGTTTAGCGTTGGCCGAAATGACGGAACTGTGATGGGGATCGCAGTGCGGGTTAGCAGGTGGGCATGGTCTGCAAAGCCAGCTTGCGGCGAATATAGCGGCCNAGNATGTCNACGCCGATNTTNAGCATGGCCGTTATCAGGATCAGAACCATTGCCTGGTCGAACCGGATACTCTGNATNGCGCTATCNACGTAAAAGCCAAGGGNNTAGATGCCNAGAATNCCNAGNATNGCNGTTTCTCNCATGATGATTTCCCAGCGATAAAANAGAAACGCCAGAAATGATCGGTAGATCCGGGGCACGAGTTCCCAGCTATAGCGATTAAAGCCTTTGGGAGCATCNGATCTCAAACGGATCGTGTTGGTTTGCCGGCCAATCAGGTGGCCTATGATGCCGCCATTGTGAAGGGCCAATGCAACCACCGCAGGAAGCATGGAAGGTCCCCAGAGTTGCAGGAGTATGTAGGCCAGGATGTACTCAGGGGTTGATCGGGCAATTACCAGAAAAATATGGCCGGAGGTTCGACGTATNGGGCCGCCAAANTGATTTGAGATCAGGGGGAANGCNAGCAGNGTGAGGATACCCGTGGCCACCAGCGCAATCTGAGTGAGAACCACAGTATTCCAGATGCCAGGCAGTGCCTGCTCGATCATCAGTTCATTCAGCCACGGNAAAAGGCCGGCCAGGCCCTCTCCATCCCTGAGTGGGCTGGGGACAATATCCTCGGTGAAAAACCGTTCAACATTACCCCAGACGATGGGCAAGCCATCGCCAAGGAAAAACGGAGCCCCCACGATATACACGGGTAACAACTTGGGTCTTACCCATAGTGGAATTGTGGCAATGAGCACGTAAAAGAGGATCAACATTGCGCCGGCGTCGGAGTACATCCCCTGGGAAAAAGAGGTTTCCAGATAAAACCCCAGAGTTGGCAGGCCCACATATCCGAGTATGGCACTCGAACGCAGCCCGCACTCCAGGCGATAGGCGGTGTAGGTTCTCAACTGGACCCAGCAATCAGGAATCCTGGTATACAGAAACGCCGCGATAGTTCCTGTTCCCGGTGGCAAGAGCCTGCCCGGTTCCGGGTCAGCTTCCTCGAGAATCTCGGAGTAAACCTTGGCGAAGATGCCGGAATAAGGTATCGCGATCGCCAACACGCCCGTCAGGGGGTGGAAACCGAAAAACTGCAAAAAAATAAGAGCCCAAAAGAGCTCATGAATCGCCCTGATGAAAGCACAAAACACCCGCACCGGGAGGAATCGGTACACCAGAGCCAGAAAAAATCCGCAAACCCCGCCAACGGTCACCCCAACAAAGGCGAAGGCCACTGTTCGCAATAAGGCGGTAAGAAGACCTTCGCTGCTGAAAAAGTTCGGAGTGAGTACACCCAGGAAAAAGTTGCCCAGATCCCGCCAGGGATTGTTTGCGGTGATCGCAATATCGGCAAACAACAGCCCCACAAGCGCAATAGCAAGAAAGATCAGGCTGGTGCGAACAGTCGGGTAGGAGAGCATCGCTCGACAGATCCTAATACAGCGACATGATGTCTGCGGCCGCCAATTGGTCAGTAGGCTCATCAAGGGCGACCTGCCCATTCTGTATGCCAACAATGCGGTTACAGTACTTCATCGCCATTTCCACGTCGTGAAGAGCGATAACACTGGTTTTGAAGCGATCTCGCAGCAATTGCATAACGTGATGCGCCATGGGGCCGTCCAGTGCGGAGATGGGTTCATCTGCCAATAAGACCGGGGCGTTGCGATAAAGGGCTCTGGCAATGGCTACCCGTTGACGCTGTCCGCCAGAGAGCGAAGCAGTGGGAATCCAGAGTTTTTCAGACATTCGTAAAGCGTCCAGAAGCTCCAGAACCTGTTTTCTGTCCTGTTTGAATGGCCGAACAAGGGTAACGGTGTTGTACCAGGTGGCATGCTTGTCGAGCTGGCCCATGAACACGTTGTGAAACACAGGAAGGGCGTTTACCAGGCCAAGCTCCTGAGGCACAAGAGATGACTGGCAATCCACTCGCTGGTGAATAAGCCGGATAAGAGTGGATTTACCTGCACCACTCTTACCGACGAGGGCAACCTGATCTCCTTCCTTTACCTTGAGGGTGAGGGGCCCGATTACCCGCTCACCCCCAAAAGAGGCCGTCAGGCCTGAGAGATCAAAGCCTGCCATCAATCAATGATTCCGATTTCTTTCGCTACTTTGCGAATCGGCTCATAATCGTCGTTTGAAGCGGGAATAAAATCAGAACGCGGGAAGCTCTCAAGCAGCTCGGGATCATCAAGCGAGAGCAGGGCTTCGCGAACGCGATCGGTAAAGCCTTCGCCGTAGTTTTCATCCACGTCGCCACGGATGCTCCATTGATAATTCGGGAACCCGGGTGTTTTCCAGATGACCTTCACGGCGTCGGTATCAATGTTTCCGTTTTCGAGTTCTTTTTCCCAGACCGCGAAGTTCATCGCGCCCACTTCGTAGGTGCCGGACTCGACCAGACGGAGGGTGCGAGTGTGGTTGCCGCTGTAGCCGACCCGAGAAAATACATCTTCAGGTGCTTCGCCAAACGTTTCGCGGATGTGGTACTCCGGAATCAATCGTCCCGACGTTGAGCCCTTTGATCCGAAGGTAAAGGTCTTACCACGTACGTCTTCTGGCAGGCTATCCTGACGATCCAGGCCGGTGCTCTCATGAGCAATAAAATAGACGTAGAAGGCCTGGTCTTCAGTCCCCTGTGCGATTGCCTGAGAACCGGGTACAAGTGATCTCGCCTGAACACCCGACAGGCCGCCGAACCACGCCAGCTGCACCTGGTTATTCCGGAAGGCGGAAACGGCAGCCGCATAGGATTTCACGGGGATGTACTTCACATCGGCATCCAGTTCCTCGGAAAGGTAGTCCGCAATGCCGCGGAAACGCTCGACGAGCTTGGTTTCATCTTCGTCCGGGATTGCCGTAAAAATGAACGTCTGCGCGGTCGCGGCGGCTGAAAAAAGAGAACAGAGACCAATAATCAGCAATTTCCGTATAAGATTGTGGGTCATGGTTTTTCCTTTTTGGAATGGATATTTACAGTGCAGAGATGAAGTGAACGACTCCAGCTTCAGAAGGATACCTTGATTTAGGTTAACCCTGAACAGCTATACGGTTTGCGGGTTTAATTGGCTCAGGGCCGAACACTCCATTTTTCAGTAAGCTGGGTTCAATCAAAGACAATGCATCTGATAATGATCACGCCGGCGCAGCCGGGTTCGAAAGCAGGAAACCGGGCAACGGCGGAACGGTGGGAGACCTTGCTGCAAAGTGCCGGGCACTCGGTCGACGTGGTTACTGAATACCACGGGGAACCCTGCGATGCGTTTATAGCCCTGCATGCCTGGCGTAGTGTCGATGCCATACGGCATTTCCGCGAAATCTGGCCTGAAAAGCCGCTCATCGTGGCTCTCACCGGCACGGATATCTATCAGCACCAGCACGAATACCCGGAAGATACCCGGTATTCCATGGGCGCTGCCGATGCGCTTATTGGTCTGCACGACTTGGTAGCGCATGACATACCCGCCGGCCTTGCCAGCAAATTGGTCACGCTATACCAATCGGCTGAGGGGCCGGAGGCCTTTCCGGCGCCGCAAGCGGATCTCACGAAAGAGAGTTTTGGCGCTTGTGTGATTGGTCATCTTCGGGACGAAAAGGATTCTCTGCGGGCGGCTTATGCCGCACGATTGCTTCCGAAGGACTCGAAGGTACAGGTTTTTTGTGCCGGCAGGGCCCACAACGACGCATGGCACAACAAAGCAGAGCGGGAAATGGCTGAAAATCCACGCTTCCACTGGCTCGGCGAGCTGGATAAAACCCGCACCCGGCAGTTGATGGCGAACAGCCAGTTAATGGTGATCAGCTCGGTAATGGAGGGTGGCGCAAACGTGGTCTCCGAAGCCTGCCGGGCTGGCTTGCCGGTGTTGGCATCCGACATTCCGGGCAATGTTGGTTTGCTGGGGCGTGACTATGCCGGATATTTTCCCGTTGGCGACGAACAGGCGCTGGCCGGTCTGCTGCAACACGCAGAGACCGAACCTGGGTTTCTCGAAAGCCTCAAAGCCCAGGTTGGTAATCTGGCCGAGCGTTTCCTGCCCGAAAAAGAACAGGCATCCCTGGAGCAGGCGCTACACCTTGCAATGCAGCGCTGCTCACAGGGACGTTAATCCCGCAGGGAAATAGGCTCGATGGGCCCCGATTCATCCTGGGCGGTAATTCGGCCGATGATGGCTGTGTGCGGATAGCCCAGGGCTTTCAGTTCCCGTACACACTCCTCTGCCTTGTCCGCCGCAACGCTTGCCAGCAGACCACCCGCCGTTTGAGGGTCAAAAATCAGGGGATATCGGGCATGATTTACCCATTTTTCCTGATCCCGGATACCCCGGCGCAAGCGGATGTTTGCTGGTTGCAGGGAACTGAGGATCCCTGCTGCCGCTGTTTCCTCCGCGCCCGGAAGGATCGGGATGGCAGAAAGGTCCAGTTCGGCATCCACACCCGAGGGCTTGGCCATTTCAACGAGATGCCCGAGGAGACCGAAGCCGGTAACGTCTGTACAGGCTTTTGATCCAAATTTCCTGAGGCAGTCTGCTGCCGCCTTATTGGACTGGACCATGGAGGCGAGGGCGGAATCGATCCACCGACCTTTGGCCGCCAGCTTTGCGTGAGCGGCAAACAGGGTGCCTGTACCGATGGGCTTGGTGAGAATCAGGGCATCGCCCGCTTTCAGGCCACCTTTGCTCATGACTTCTTCCGGGTCGATCAGGCCGTTGACTGCAAAGCCCAGGGCCAGTTCCTTGCCCTCGCCGGTGTGCCCGCCAACCAGCGCGCATCCTGCCTCGTTCAGCACTTCAACAGCACCAGACATCATCTGATAGACGACATCCTCAACCTTGGACTCGATGCCGTAAGGCACCGTGGCAACGGCCGTGGCACTCTGGGCTTCGGCGCCCATGGCAAAGACGTCACCGAGGCTATGATTGGCCGCCACCTTGCCAAAGATGTAGGGGTCGTCAATGAACGCACGGAAGAAATCCACGGTGTGAACCACGGCTTTGCCGGGCGGCACCGTCAAAACGGCGGCGTCGTCCGGGGCGTGAAGGCCGATCAGGATATCGTCCCGCTCGATGGGTTTCAGCTCTCCCAGGGC
This sequence comes from Marinobacter sp., assembly GCA_002718255.1. Classification (GTDB taxonomy): domain Bacteria; phylum Pseudomonadota; class Gammaproteobacteria; order Pseudomonadales; family Oleiphilaceae; genus Marinobacter. The sequence goes on from PBED01000016.1 coordinate 22,435, forward strand.
ACGCGAAAGAACGGTGCTGCCCACCTTGGCGCCACAACCACCACAACGCATGGCAAGCGCCGAAATGGCCTGGGAGGCTTCCTCGGCATTCTGTGCGGCAGCCGTATCCGGCAGTTTGGATTCTTCCTCCATTGGAGGCAGATCGTTGAACTTCTTCATGAAGCGGCGATCGATCCAGTCTTTCCAGCGCCAGACCCAGGCGCCGTCGAACTGCAAATCTCCCCGGGAAGCCACAGCGTACTTGTCCCCGGTGCTGATTAGCGCTAACCACTTCTTCTGAGGATGAAAATCCTTCGGATCCTTGCCGGTTGCAAGCCGCTTGAGGTTGTCGGCGAGGGGAGGTCCCTGTCTTACCGCAAATACCCCCGCTTTTTCTCGGGGGTGATTCAAGACGTTGGCAATATCGCCAGCAGCAAAAATGCTGTCGTCATTCTCCACTTGCAGGGTATCGCGTACTCTCAGGAACAGACCATCGTCCAGCGCCAGGCCTGTGTCCTTGAGCCATTCCGGGCCACCAGCCCGGGTTACCCAGAGCACTTCGTCCGTTTGCAGGGTTTCGCCGGATTCGGTAATCAATAACCCTTCCTGAACCTTGCTGACTGGCGATCCCAGATGGACCTTCACACCACGATTCGACAAGGTTTTTCGGAAAACCTCACGCACCTTGGGGTTGTGGGTCGGTAGAATTTGGTCGGCGGCGTCGAAGAGGTGGAAATGCAGCTGACCGGGATCTTTTCCACGCTGTTTCAGTTCATTCTTCAGTCGAAACTGCATGGCGAGGGTCAGCTCAACGCCACCGGCACCAGCGCCAACCACGGCAACCGCCAGCGGCCCGTCGTGATTCTCGATACGGGAAAGCAGTGCAAGCCAGCGGTTGTTGAAGCCGGTGATCGGCTTCACCGGAACCGCGTGGTCGGAAGCGCCTTCCACTTCATTGACCCTAGGAGACGAGCCAATATTGATTGACAGTATGTCGTAGGGCACATCCGGGCGACCGCGGCAGATAACCCGCTTCTGATCCCGGTCGATGCCCATGGCTTCGGCCCGGTAAAAGCGCGCACCAGCGTACTCCGCCAGGCGACTCAGATCGATGTGGACATCGTCGTAGCTATAGTGGCCGGCCACGTAGCCCGGCAGCATGCCGGAATAGGGGGTGTGGGTGTCGCGGCAGATCAGGGTCAGGCGCACGCCGGGAACAGGGTTCATCGCGAACCGCTTGAGTACCCCGACGTGGCTGTGCCCGCCGCCAATCAGGACAATGTCCCGTAAAACAGGCTGGTCAGGCGTTCGCATCAGCCGATTTTCTTGGCTTCAGCGCTGAATTGGCTGTATCCCTTGACGTTCGAGAAGGCCTTCAGCTTTTCCTGGTCTTCGACAGACGGATTGGCGATCTGGTCGATGGAGGTAATGCCAGCGTCCTTCATCTTCTTGGCGGTGGCCGGACCGATACCTTTAACCAGCGTCAGGTCACTCTTGTCGACCGGCTTTGCAGCCTTGGCCGCTGGTGCTTTCTTGGCTGCAGGCTTCTTGGCAGCCGGCTTTTTCGCCGCAGGCTTGCTGGTTGAGCCTTTAGCTTTGGAAGCTGTTTTGGCGGTTTTCTTCGGCGCTGATTTCTTGGCTGCCGTGCTGGCCTCTTTACTCACTTCATCTGTGAGCTTCTTGACCTCTTCACCCGCTTCCTTGGAAGCCACCCCAAGCCGCTCAAGAATGCTGCTTTGCAGTTCATGGAACTCTTCCAGGCGACGCTCAAACTCTTCGTGGAAACGCTTCATCTCGCGGTCGCGAAGCTCGTCGATTTCCTTCAGCAGCTTGCGAACAGGCTCCTGAACCTGGTTCTGCAGGCTGTCGAACTGCTTCAGCGCATCGTTCACCAGGCCTTCGATCTGGGAAGAAGTCTTTTCGAACTCCTTGTTGACCTTTTTCACGATTTTATCAACGTTCTGTTTGGCTTTCTTCGCCATGGAATGTCTCCTTACGGGCAGGTTTCAACGAAAATCAATATCAGGCCATCTGCCGGAAACCGGACATGGAGCCTGGGGAACGACGTGATTTGAGCGACTGTTTCTTGGATAGCACTTCCCGGATTCTGCGGAGCTTTTCCGCCAGCGACGAGCTGCCGTTGGAGTCGAGCTCTACAAAATCGATTGAATAGAAGAAATTGCTGCAGTGTTTTCTGCGTTCGGTCACCAGCCCGGCGAGCCCTTCTGCGCGGATCTTGTCGAACGGCATGTCCATAACGAGATCGAGCACCACGGTATCACCGGGGTTGAACACTTTGTCGGTTTTCATAACACATCCGTAGCCGTCCAGCTCATAAAGGGCAGCTTCGACAAGTTCCTTCCGAAAAAGGCCCTGTCTGACTCGGAATCGTGCGACAAGGTCCGGCAATGCTTCGTTCATGAATCGGGTTCTCTGGTGATTTCCGTATCCACAGCAACCTGTCTCATTGGGAGACAGGCTGGATATTGGTTAAACAATAGACACTGAATTCTAGTTTTGCAACGCCATCAGTGCCATACGATCGACCGCTAACGCAGTTATTTAACAAATTGACCTGGCTGATCGGGCCAGTTTACTTGGTCTTCAATTCATACATATCAACGCGACGATCTTTCAGGTTAGTGACAGACCCCTCGTTACGCACCAGTTTCAGCTTTTCCAGGTCCATATCGGAGAACATGATCATCTCCGTATTCGGCGTGGTTTCCGCCATAACTGCATCGTGCGGGAAGGCAAAATCCGAAGGTGAGAATACGGCAGACTGAGCGTACTGGACGTCCAGGTTCTCGACTTTCGGCAGGTTGCCAACGCTACCAGTGACGACCACATAGCATTCGTTTTCGATTGCGCGGGCCTGAGCGCACTGGCGAACCCTGAGGTAGCCGTTTTTGGTGTCGGTCCAGAACGGCACCATGATGATATCAACCTCCTGGCTGGCAGCAATACGGCCCAGTTCAGGGAATTCGATATCATAGCAGATCATGATGGCGACCCGGCCGGCATCAGTCTCGAAGACCTCAAACTGGTTGCCGCCCTCGATCACCCAGTCGCGGCGTTCGTGGGGCGTGATGTGGATCTTGCGTTGCTCATCAACCCGACCGTCCCGGTGGCAGAGATAGGACACGTTATACACCCGATCGTTTTCGATCAGTGGCATGGAGCCGGTGATGATGTTGATGTTGTAGCTCACCGCCATTTCAGACATCTCTTCCCGGAACTGCTGGGTAAATCCGGCGAGGAAACGGATGGCCCGGGTCTGGTCCATCTGATCGGTCAGTCCCATGAGCGGCGCGTTGAAAAACTCCGGAAAGATGGCGAAGTCACTTTTGTAATCAGACAAGGCGTCCACAAAATACTCAACCTGCTCGAGCACCTCTTCAACCGAGGTGAATTCACGCATCTGCCACTGCACGGCGCCCAGCCTTATCTGAGTTTTCTTGACGCTCAGAACCGGGGAAGGTGGGGTATAGAGAATGTTCCGCCATTCCAGCAACGTCGCGTAGCCCTGGGATTTCTCATCCTCAGGCAGGTATTTGTGCATCAACCGCGTAACCTGGAAATCGTTCGAGAGCTGGAAACTCAGAATCGGATCGTAGATTTCCTTCCGATCGACCCGCTGAATGTACTCTTCGGGTGAATACTGTTCGGCGTATTTGAAGTAGCTCGGTATGCGCCCGCCCGCGAGGATGGCACGCAGGTTCATGGAGCGGCAGAGTTCTTTTCGCGCTTCGTAGAGTCGACGACCCAGGCGGTAGCCCCGGTAGTCGGGGTGGATAAAGACATCCAGCCCATAGAGGGAGTCGCCATTGGCGTTGTGCCAGATCTTCTCGTTACGGAGGATCAGATCGTCGTAGGTGTGCGGGTTGCTGAAACGCTCGTACTTAACGCAGACCGTCAGCGCAACCGCAATAAGCTGGCCACTTTCCTCAATGCAGATCTGGCCGTCGGGGAACTGCTCCACCAATGCCTTGATGGTGTCCTTCGGCCAGGAGCCTCCGATGTCGTCGTATACCCGATCCATAAGCTTCTGAAGCTGATCGTAGTCATCAAGCCTCAGGTTCCGGAGGTTGAGGTGCAGTTCTTCATGGGCCATTCAGTTCGGCTCCCGTTCGTTATGGAATGAGGACAATCTCAGCGTCTGCGTCAATAATTGGAAAGTTTAACAGAAGCCGCTAAAGACTTCGCACCATGGGCCGAAACACACATTAACGAATATCAATTTTATTGCTGAGGATTCGACCGTGCAGCTGACATTCGGGCAAAAGCTCCTGACTGCTTTCGGTATTCTGTTGCTGTTGGTTATGGGGGCTTTTACGCTCTCTGGCGATTTACGATTACAAAGCACCACAGAAACCTATGTGAACGCGCTGATCGACGACACCGTGCAGCAGAGCACGTCGAGCATCGCAGAGTGGCTCAATACCAGGCTGGTGATGACTGAAGCCACCGCCAAAGCCCTGGAGAATGCCGAGAACGACGAAGAGGCGCGGGTTATTCTTCAGGCTATTACCACCGGCGGCGGCTTCCGGGATGTCTATGTCGGGCGTACCGACGGCTACATGCTGATGAAATCGCCGGAGGCGAATGCCACGCTGCCAGCGGATTACGATCCCCGCCAGCGCCCCTGGTACAAGAAGGCCATGAGCCTCGGAAGCGCCTCGTTCACCGAGCCGTATCAGGATGCCAGCACCAACGACATGATCATCTCCACACTTGCGCCCGTGAAGCGCGGTGAATACGAGGGCGTGGCCGGTGCTGATATCGGCCTGGGCGCGATAGCAAAAACCCTGAGCACAGTCACCCTTGCGGACACCGGTTACGCTGCTTTGATCAATGAGCGTGGCACCATACTGTTCCACCCAAGGCAAGGCCTTGTCGGCAAGAACATCAGTGAGCTCATTGGCGGCAAGCCGGATCTTGGCGGGGACGCTCACGAATACAGTAATGATGACGGCAACTGGGAGGCCAGCTTCCATCCGATCAGTGAAGCGCGCGGCGTGCAATGGTATCTGGGGACCTTTGTAAACGCGGACAAGATCAACGCACCGGTCCAGAGCGCCAGAATGACTGGATTGATCATGGCCGTGATCGGCCTGATCGTTTCTCTGGTGATTCTGCATCTGGGCATCAAGGTCCTGATGGCGCCGGTTCGCCGCTTGAACAAGGCCATGGCGGACATTGGCAGTGGTGATGCCGACCTGACCCAGCGTCTGGACGACAGTGCAAAAGATGAATTCGGTGAGTTGGCCCGGAGCTTTAACCAGTTTGTCGAGAATATCCAGACGGTTGTTCGGGATGTCCAGAAGGGTAGCGCCGAACTCGGGGAAAATGTCAGCTCGCTGAGAGATACCGCCAGTACCAGTCGTTCGAGCGTGGAGAGCCAGCAGGCCGAGATCGATATGGTGGCGACCGCGATCAACGAGATGTCGGCCGCTGCCGGCGAGATTGCCCAGAACGCACAGCAAACCGCAGACGCCGCCAACACCGCGGATGCGGACAGCCGGGCTTCGCTGGAGACCGTCGCTGCCTCCCGGGACGCCGTACAGAAGCTCTCGAAGGAGATTAATGCGGCCGCAGAGGTCATCCACACCCTTGGCAAGGACGTTACATCAATCACAACAGTGCTTGAAGTGATTCAGGGTATTGCAGAGCAAACCAACCTGCTGGCATTGAATGCCGCGATTGAAGCCGCTCGGGCCGGTGAAGCAGGGCGGGGCTTCGCAGTTGTGGCAGACGAGGTACGTAACCTTGCCCAGCGCACCCAGTCCAGCACCGAGGAAATCAACGACATGATTGAGCGTCTGCAGAAAGGCGCCAATGATGCGGTCGATGTCATGAATGCCTCAACTGCAGTATCCAATGTCAGCATGGAAAAAGCGCAGGACGCTATGGATGCCCTCAACCGGATTGCCGAGGCAATCACGTCCATCAGCCAGATGACGTCGCAGATTGCCACAGCATCCGAGGAACAGACGTCGGTTACCGAGGAGTTGAATTCGTCGATTACCCGGATTGCAGATCAGGGCCAGGAAGCGGCCGCCGCGGCCTCCGAAAACGATGTTTACAGCGGGCAAATTGAGCGCATCGGCACCGCACTGAACCAGAACGTGTCGAGGTTCCGGGTGTAAGCGAAGAGCGACTGTTAGCGGCTTAGGACTTCCAGCCGACGGCGCAGGTTCTCGAAGGTTTTGCGCCCAACGTAACGGGATTCTTCGCTCAGGTACGGGTTTTCGAGAGTAATGACCGTACGCTCGTCGAGATCAAGCTCTTTCACAGCGCGGGCGTAGTAGTGCCTGAGGAAATCATTGAAGCTGCCATCGTGGATGGCGCGCTCAATTCCCAGCTGAAGGCGATGGGCGGTTTCCTGGTCTTCGGGACCGACAAAGAGATAGGACGGCATCGGGTAGGCGATCAACAGATCAGGCTCAATTAGGAGATTGGGATCCTGCTCCAATTCCAGGTCGTAAAGCACTTCGCTTACGCCCCTGGCAAAACACTCGAAGCGTTCATTACGCAACATTCCGAACAGTATTTCGTATCGGGAGTGAGTGACCACGGGAATACCGTTGGCTTCAAGCACCGGTGTGTCTGGCCAGTGGGCGCCCTGGCCAATCCGAATCTGACTGTCTCTCAAGTCATCCAGAGTCTTGATTCCCGCAAACCGTGGCAGGGATTCCGGCATGACCACGCAAACCCGAAAACCGAGCAACCCGCCATCGACCGGAAACGGTATGGCGGTCAGGGACTTCTCCCGTTCTGCGGAGGTAGCGACATTGGCGATGTCAACTAATCGTGATTGGCCGTCTGTCAGTTCCCTCAGTACGCGGCCCTGGCTCAGCTCTTCACTTCTGATGATCTGAGATTCCCCGTACTCTGGCGTCTTCTTCAGAGCAAGCTCCACCAGGGCCCGGATGGCAGGGCTGTCGTAATTCCGGTACCAGAGTACGTAACCGCGCACGGCTGCCTGCGACGCAGTGGTCGATGACGTTGTGGCTGAGAGTGGTCCTGCCGCAAGGCAGAAAGCCAATGGCATCAGGCAAAGAACCAGTTTTCGGAACCGGTGGAAGACCAGGGAAGCGGGCAGAGAATATTCCAAATCAGAGATCCTTTCTTACTACTGGAAAAACCGGCTAACAAGCAGTCATGATTCAGGCACGCATCCTCACTTTAGAACAGAAACTCAAAAATAAATCAGACAACATCCAAAAAAATTGTAAAACCTTCTTGCGAGCACTGAAGTCCGTTGTAATCATCAGTTCCCAATCAATTTCGGAGCTTGGCAATGGCAATTATCGATAATCTCATCGGAGCGACCGGTCAATGGGTGGCCAGTACCGACCCCAAGGCTACACTGGCCAGCCCTCTGGCCTGGCTGAAGAAAACGGGCGGGTACGCAGCGGTGAACAAGATCATCGGTCTGTCGATTCCTTTTGCACCACGGAACAACTTCAGCGTTGAGGAGGTCAGGCCAGGATATGTAAGAGCGAAAATCCGCTTGAAAGGCAACAAAAACCACTTCGGCAGCCTTTATGCGGGCGCGTACTTCCTGGTAGCCGAAATTCCCGGTGGCGTGCTGACCCTATTTGATCTGGGGCCTTCGTACACGCCGATTCTCAAGGAAATGACGTTGCAGTTTCTCCAGCCAGCCAACAGCGATGTCACTGTAGAATTCACCCTGGATCCCGAAACCGTGGCAGCCATTCTTGCTGACGCTGATGAGACCGGGCGGGCGAAATTCTCCCTGGAAGGCAAACTGGTGGACGAAGAGGGCAACCATGTAGCAACCTCCATCGCCCATTACCGCGTGCGGAAAAAAGGGTTTAAAGCAGAGGCCTGAATAATTCAGGCCTGTTCGAGGCCAGCGATGGTTTGCAGGAAAATCTCGCCGTATTTCTCTAGCTTGGCGGCGCCCACGCCGCTGACTTCCGCCAGCTCATCCAGGGTGCGCGGTTTGCGTTCCAGCATTCCAAACAGGGTAGTGTCATGGAAAATGACGTAAGGCGGCACGCCCTGTTTGTCGGCCAGCTCCTTGCGGCAGGCTCGAAGCGCCTCCCAGCCGGCCTTGTCGGTAATCTGTTCTGAGACCGGCGAACCCGACCGGCCGCCGTTTGCCCGGCCGGTTGTCTTCTTGATTTCCGGATCCTTGCGCAGCTCAATGGTCTGACGTCCTTTCAGCAGTGGCCGACACTGTTCGGTCAACTGGAGCGCACCATAGCCCTCCGGATCTGCACGGAGGTAACCATTGGCCACCAGTTGCCGGTAGACCGATTTCCACTCGTTGGCACTCAGTTCGGTTCCAATGCCGTAGGTTGACACCTGATGGTGCCCGGATTGGAGAATCCGCTCGTTTTCCGAGCCTCGCAGAACATCAATCAGATAGGTAACGCCGAAACGCTGACCCGTTCGGAAAACGCAGGAAAGGGCTTTCTGGACGGCGACAGTTCCATCCCAGGTGTCCGGTGGATTCAGGCAGGTGTCGCAATTACCGCAGGGTTGCTCAAGCTCGTCCCCGAAATAACGCAGCAGCACCTGACGCCGGCAACTGGTGACCTCACAAAGACCCAGCATCGCATCCAGCTTCTGCCGTTCCACGCGCTTGAAATGATCGTTACCCTGTGAGCTTTCCAGCATCTGGCGCAGTTTGATGACATCCTGCAGGCCATAAACCATCCAGGCCGTAGACGGCTTGCCGTCACGCCCGGCCCGACCGGTTTCCTGATAGTAGGCTTCAAGGCTCTTCGGCAGATCCAGATGGGCGACAAAGCGCACGTCCGGTTTATCGATACCCATGCCGAACGCGATGGTGGCAACAATAATCACCCCGTCTTCACGCAGGAACCGCTCCTGGTGATGGGCACGCTGTTCCGAGGACAGGCCTGCATGATAGGGCAGAGCGGTATAGCCTTTCTGGGCCAGGGTTTTCGCGGTGGCGTCGACCTTGTTCCGGGACAGGCAGTAAACGATGCCGCAGTCGCCCTCATGTTCGGCTTTAATAAAATCCAGTAACTGTTTGTTCGCGTTTATTTTTGGCGCTATACGGTACTGAATGTTGGGGCGATCGAAGCCACTGACGAAGTGTCTTGCCTCTGTCAGTGACAGTCGTTCTGCAATTTCCTTTCGGGTTCGCTCATCCGCGGTTGCGGTCAACGCGATGCGGGGTACGCCGGGAAACTGTTCTGCCAGCATGCTGAGCTGAAGGTAATCGGATCGGAAATCGTGACCCCATTGGGACACACAATGAGCCTCGTCGATAGCGAACAGCGAGATGGAGGCGTCATGCAGCAATTCGATGGTGCGCGGCTGTATCAGTCTTTCAGGGGCGCAGTACAGAAGGTCAAGCTCACCGGTCATGAGCGCGTATTCAGTCGCCCGGGCCTGCTCGAAATCCATGGTTGAATTCAGGAACGCAGCCCTGACCCCCAGCTCTTTCAATGCCGCAACCTGATCCTGCATCAAGGCAATCAGAGGTGAAATTACGATCGCAGTGCCCGAGCGAACCAGCGCCGGTACCTGGTAGCAAAGAGATTTACCGCCGCCCGTCGGCATGAGCACAAGTGCATCGCGGCCTTCCGATACTTCCCGGATGATGTCACCCTGAAGCGGACGGAAGGATTCATAACCAAAGACTTCGTGCAGCACCTGTTCCGGATCACGGCCCGAGGTGGTTGGGCGCTCGGTGGAAAGCTGTTCGAAATCCTGATCAAGATACATAGAATAACCGGTTGCTCGGCTTGGAGCCGCTGTATTGATTCGGGTGGAGTGCCGGGTTCGGCGCAGTGGCGAATGATACCAGATTAACCCTGAGGATTGGCCAGCAAACCCGCGTGCCGGGTGGAGGCAAACTAATCTAAGAAACGCTACAATACCGCGTTTTTGAACCACCGTTTCACGCCATACTGTGACAGACACTGATAACAACAGGGCTTCCATGCAGGAATTTGATGCCATCCGTCCCTATTCGGACGAAGAAACCGGCGCTGCTATCAACCGCCTGGTCAACGATCAGGAATTTCTGGATATGGTCGGTCGCTTCAAGTCACCGACTCTGGCCCGCTGGGCGCCGGCCATGTTGCGTGTGTTTACCCGTCGCTGGTTAAACAGCCATTTTGGCCACTACACACGAGTCGATGATCTCCAGGCCGGGCTTTCCAGCTACGTGGGTGAGCTGGTTGAGAGCACAACCACGCGAGTAACGACCAGCGGGCTGGAGAACCTCGACAAGCGCGGCGCCTATCTGTTTATTTCGAACCATCGGGACATTGTTTTCGATCCCATGGTGGTGAACTACCAGCTGTTCCAGAATGGTTTCCATACCACCCGAATTGCGATTGGCGACAACCTGCTTGCCAACCGGGTGTTCGCTGAAATGATGCGACTGAACAAGAGCTTTGTAGTGCGACGCAGCATGACAAGCCCCCGCGAGATGCGTGATGCCTACATCACACTCTCCGGCTTTATCAACCACAGCATCGATACCAATCACAGCATATGGATTGCCCAACGCGAGGGCCGGGCGAAGGATGGGCTGGACTTTACCGACCCCGCCATCATCAAGATGTTCTATATGAGCCGCAAAAAAAGCGGGCTCGGGTTTGACGAAGCCATGAATCGGCTGCATGTGGTGCCAGTTTCCATTGCCTACGAGTACGATCCGTGCGATGCCGACAAAGCCCAGGAGCTGGAAACCCGGGCCCGGACCGGCCAGTACATCAAGCGAGAGGGTGAAGATACCGAACAGATCATGAAGGGACTGACCGGTTTCAAAGGGCACGTGCATGTGCGCTTTGGTGCGCCCATCCATGATTCACCGGATAACCCGAAAGATCTGGCCGCCCGTATAGATCGGGAGATGCATGCAAACTATCACCTGCATGCCTCCAACCTGGTGGCTTATCAGCAGCGTGGTCTTCATCCCCAGGCCCACGATACGCCGGATACCGTCAGCGATTCAGTGGTTACTGCCGAAACCTGGTCACCGGCGGAAATGGAAGCTGCTGAAGCCGAGATGGAGCGGAGACTGGAAGCCTGCGATCCGGCCATCCGGCCTTATCTGCTGGATATGTATGCCAACCCAGTGGTTACCGCGCTCGAAGCCAATGCCGAGAAATCCGGCCATTCCGAATGAACCGGCACATAATTTTCAGACATGAGGTAAACCGTGCAGGATCTTCAGTACATTGAGATTGAAACCGGGGAAAACCCGACCGCAGCCGTCATCTGGCTTCATGGCCTTGGTGCGAGCGGCCACGACTTCGAGCCCGTAGTGCCGGAACTGGGCCTGCCGGAAGATACAGCGGTACGCTTCATCTTTCCCCATGCGCCCAATCTGCCTGTCACCATCAACGGTGGCATGTCCATGCCCGCCTGGTACGACATCAAGGCCATGGATATCGACCGTGTGGTGGATACGGAACAGTTGCGGGCGTCTGCCGATGCGGTCGCCAAACTGGTCGAGCAGCAAAAACACAAAGGCATCCCGCCGGAGCGTATTATCATCGCCGGATTCTCCCAGGGAGGCGCCGTTGCCTATGAACTGGGGCTCAGCTACCCGGAACGTTTTGGCGGTGTTCTGGCGCTTTCAACTTACTTCGCCACCGCGGACACGGTTGAGCGCTCTGAGGCCAATGCTGATGTGCCGATCAGCGTGTATCACGGAACCTTCGATCCGATGGTGCCGGAATCACTGGGTGTGCGCAGTGTCGAAACCCTGAAGGAGATGGGCTACGACCCTTCGTATCAGACATTCCCCATGGAACACAGTGTGTGCCTTGAGGAAATACAGGACATTGGCCGATTCATTCGCCGGCACCTGCTTTGAGGCACCGCCATGCCCTGGGTCAGACCCAGAGCATGGCGCCCATCTCCAACGGATGCGTCAGTGATTCGTGATAGGGGTACATCCTGAGCCTGAGAGTCTGCAAGCCGGGATAGGGGGGTTGCACGCGTGTAGAGAACACGGTTCGCCCCTCCGCTTCGCTTTCCTTATCCAGCAAGAAACTGTCGGGCCCCGGGCTGTTATGGGTGCCGGTGCATTCTGGGCTGACCAGGCACTCCACCCGCACATCCTCCGCTGACAGGCCATTGAGCCTTGCCTCGACTCTGAGTTCTACGCCGCCATCATGGGGGCAGGCAGCTTCGACGCAGCCAACCACGTTTAATTGCACTCCCGGCCAGGCATGCCTGACCCGTGCCTTCCAGTCTGCAAGTTCTTTGGCAACCTCGCCGTTGTCGGCCATCAGCAAAGCACCCTGGGTTGACGCCGGCTGGTAATAGTTATTGACGTAATCCATCACCATACGCCGGGCGTTAAACCTTGGTGTGATCGACTTCATCGAAGCCTTGGATCGCTGGACCCAGCCTTTCGAAAAGCCCTGGGAGGCGCGCTCGTAGTAGAGGGGAACCACTTCGAACTCGAGCAGATCGATCAGGTCCCGGGCCTCTTCCTCATTCCGGAATTCAGGGTCCAGTTCGGTATCCCTGGGAGGGATGCCCCAGCCATTTTTGCCGTTATAGCCTTCGCCCCACCAGCCGTCGAGCACGCTGAGATTAAGAGCGCCATTGAGGGCTGCTTTCTCTCCGGAGGTGCCACTGGCCTCTTTCGGGTATTCCGGTGTGTTCAGCCACACATCGACGCCACTGAGCAGCCTGCGGGCCATGGCCTGGTCATAGTCCTCCAGGAGAATCAGGTGCCCCATCAACGAAGGGTGCATGGAAAGGTCGTGGATTACCTTGATCAGTTGCTGACCGGGTTTGTCCTTGGGATGGGCCTTGCCGGCAAATACCAGCACCACCGGGCGGTCCGGATCGGTAAGGATGCTTTCGAGGCGTTCCAGGTCCGAGAAGATCAGCGTCGCGCGTTTGTAGGTGGCGAACCGCCTTGCAAACCCGATAACCAGCGTGTCTTTTTCCGAGGAAACAAGCTGCCGGGTCATCCTGTCAGTGACGGAATGGCCGGTGCCGTTGCGTTTATGCTGGCGCTTGAGCCGCTGGACAATGTATTCGCCCATTTGCTGTTTCAGGGCCTTGTGAACGCTCCAGTAGTGATAGTCCGGGATCTGGTCGATAAACTTCCAGAATTCCGGGTTCCGGAGTTCACTTTTCCACGTGGGCGCCTGTATATCGAACAGGCTGGACCATTCCGGCGCCAGAAACGTCGGTACGTGCACACCGTTGGTAATGTACCCGATAGGGTTTTCTGCCGACGGCACCTGGGGCCAGATATCGCCCTCCATCAACGAGGCGACACAACCGTGAATCCGGCTCACCCCGTTGTGGAAACGAGAGCCGCGCAGGCCCAGACTGGTCATGTTGAAACTGTCCCCACCGTCCTTCGAGCCCAGGGCAAACACCTGATCAAAATCCAGGGCAGATTCCTCGATATATCGCCCCAGGGCATGATGAACGAGGGAGCGGGGGAAGATGTCGTGGCCAGCCGGTACCGGCGTATGCGTTGTGAACAGCGTTGCGCCGGCAACGGCTTCAAGCGCGGCCTCGAAACTCAACCCGGAAACCATGGTGTGCCTGCAGCGTTCCAGAATCTGGAATGCGGCATGGCCCTCGTTGATATGCCAGACGGTCGGCTTTAGGTTCAGCGCCTCCACAACCCGGGTTCCACCAATGCCAAGCAGCATTTCCTGGCTGATCCGCGTGGACTCGTCGCCACCGTAAAGCTGGAGCGTCAGATCCCGGTCTTCCGGGCCGTTTTCTTCGGTATTGCTGTCCAGCAGGTATAAGCGGATATGGCCTACGCGGGCTTCCCACACACGCGCCACAACATCACGCCCGGGGAAGGGGACGGAGACCTTGAGCCACTTGCCGTCTATCTCCACCGGTGAAATAGGCAATTCATCGCTGGAATGGGACTGATAGCGCGCAATCTGCTGACCGTGGGCGTCGATACTCTGGATAAAGTAACCCTGCCGATACAACAGACCCACAGCGACAAAGGGCAGGGCCAGGTCACTGGCGGCCTTGCAATGGTCGCCGGCAAGGATGCCCAAGCCGCCGGAATAGATCGGAAAACTTTCGTGGAAGCCGAATTCGGCACAGAAGTAAGCCACCAGGGCCTGTTCCGGATCGAGCTTCTCCGTCACTTCCGGGCCGGGGCCAGCCTCAAGATAGGCATCGTAGCTACTCAGAACCCGACGATACTCGGCCAGAAACGCCCGGTCTTCAGACGCTTCATCGAGTCGATCCTGGGCAACCCGCCGCAGGAAAAGCTTTGGGTTGTGCTCGACTTTCTGCCATAGCGGTAGGTCAATACGGACAAACAGGCTTCGAACCCCGTGGTCCCAGCTGTAGAACAGGTCATTGGCAAGCTCTTCCAATCGCTCCAGGGGTTCGGGAAGCAGGGGATGAGCTTCAAGTCGGAATTCCGTTGCTTTATGCATGTTGGTTGCCTCCAGGCGGGCAAACGCTCGCACTAATCCAGCTGTTGTTGGTCACGTTCTTTGAGAATACGTTGATACAGATCGCCATAGGTGCGAGCCCGCTGCTTCCAGGAATAATCGATCGCCATGCCGTTATCCTGCAACCGCCGCCATTGCTTACGTTTTTCAAAAACCTGTAGCGCGCGGTTTACGGCAGCCAGTAACGAATCGGCATTGGCGCCGGTAAAAACGAATCCGGTGGCCTTGTCGATGCCAACCTCCTGAGGGTCCTGGACCGTGTCTGCCAGCCCGCCAACACCGTGCACCACCGGAATCGTGCCGTACCTGAGGCTGTACATCTGGTTGAGCCCACAGGGCTCGAATCTCGATGGCATCAGGAACAGGTCACATCCGGCTGTGATGCGATGGGAAAGCCCCTCGTTGTAGCCCAACGTGAGAGACATTTGCCCCGGCCATTGCCGGGCAAGGCGTTTCAGGGGCTCCTCGTAACTGGCTTCACCGGAGCCAAGAACGACAAACTGGCAACCCTGTTCCAGCAAGTGCGGCATCACCGAAACCAGCCAGTCCACGCCTTTCTGTTCAACCAGTCGCCCGATGAAGCCCAGTAGTGGACCGCCGTTTACCTCCAGCCCGAGCTCTTGCTGCAGGCCGGCCTGGCACTGCGTCTTATTCTTCAAGTGATCCCGGCCATAGTGAAAGGACAGTTCAGGGTCCTCCTCGGGATTCCAGACCCGGTTATCGATGCCGTTGAGAATGCCGGTGAGCGCGTCCTGGCGGTGTCGAAGCAAACCATCAAGTCCATTACCGAATTCCGGGGTCTGGATCTCGAGCGCATAGGTCGGGCTGACGGTGGTGATTCGGTCACTGAAAACGAGGCCGCCCTTGATGAACGAAAGCTGCCCGTAGAATTCAAGCTGCTCGAGGTTCCAGAGCGAATCAGGCAGACCCAGGGCACGGAAAGTCTCATGGGAGAAGAGTCCCTGGTAGGCGAGGTTATGGATGGTAAACACAGTGCCGGGCCTGTCGTGGTAGGCCTCGAGAAATACCGGTATCAGCCCGGTTTGCCAGTCGTTGCAGTGCACCAGATCCGGTCTCCAGGACAGGCCTGCCTCTCCCATGGCGATCATGGCGCCGACCTTTCCGAACAGCTCAAAACGATGGGCATTGTCCCACCAGTCTTTGCCTTCCTCGTTCTTATAGGGGTTGCCAGGGCGATCAAACAATGGCGGACAGTCCACTAGCCATAGCGTGACAGCGGTGCCGGGCAGTCGGGTCTGCCAGAGGCTCACATTGTATTGCCCCAGCTGAAACCGCGCCTTTCTTCGAGAGCCTGCCTTTCTTGCCGCTTTCAAAGCATCGGGATAGCCCGGAAGAAGTATCTGTACGTCGTATTCCAGGCGGCAGAGCGCTTCCGGCAAACTTGCAGAAACGTCGGCAAGACCGCCGGTTTTCATCAAGGGATAAACCTCACTGGTTGCAAACAGCACCCGGATCATAAAGCCGGCCTCAGAATGATCGCGCCCAGTGGTGGCAGGGTTAGTTCCACGGACCACTCACGGTTCATCCAGGGCTGGGCATCCGCAGGCATGGGGTAGGGATTTCCCAGATTACTGCCACCGTAATACTCTGAATCGGAATTAAAAATTTCCCGCCAATTGCCACCTTCGGGCAGTCCGATCCGATAGTGGTGTCTGGGCATGGGTGTGAAATTAACGACAATCACCGAGGTTTCGCCCTTGGCGGTGCGCAGGAAACTGATCACTGACTGGGGGGAATCATGGCAGTCGATCCATTCGAAACCATCCGGCTTGAAGCAGGCGCCGTGTAACGAGACCTCCCGTCGGTAGATACCGTTCAGGTCCTGGACCAGCTTTTTAATACCCTGATGCTCCGGGTAGGCCAGTAGAGACCAGTCCAGTTCCCGGAATTCACTCCACTCCCGCCGCTGGCCGAACTCACCGCCCATGAAAAGAAGTTTGGCGCCCGGGTAACTGAACATGTAGGTAAAAAGCACCCTCAAGGTAGCTCTCTGTTGCCATTCGTCGCCGGTCATTTTGTTGATCAGGCTGCCTTTGCCATGAACCACTTCGTCGTGGGAAAGCGGGAGCAGGAAATTCTCCGAGAAGGCGTAGAGCAGCCCAAAGGTCAGCTTGTCGTGATGATACTGACGATACACCGGATCCTGTGCCAGATAGTCCAGGGTGTCGTGCATCCAGCCCATGTTCCATTTCAGGTTGAACCCGAGTCCGCCAATTTCCGGTGACCGGGTTACACGTGGCCAGGAGGTCGATTCTTCCGCACAGACCAGCGTTCCGGGGAAGCGGCTCTGGCAGACCTGGTTCAATTCCCGCAGGAACTCAATGGCTTCGAGGTTTTCATGGCCTCCATGCACGTTGGGCTCCCATTCGCCTTCCTTGCGGGAGTAGTTGAGGTACAGCATGGAAGCCACCGCATCCACCCTGAGCCCGTCGATATGAAAGGCGTCCAGCCAGAACAAGGCACTGCCGATCAGGAAGTTCCGCACCTCATGCCGGCCATAGTTGTAGATGAGTGTGCCCCAGTCCTGATGGCGCCCTTTGCGGGGATCTTCATGTTCGTAAAGCGCGCTGCCATCAAAGCGGGCAAGGGCGTGTTCATCGGTCGGGAAATGTCCCGGTACCCAGTCCAGAATCACGCCGATGTTGTGCCGGTGGCATTGGTCCACCAGATAACGAAGATCGTCCGGCGTACCGAACCGACTGGTGGGCGCGTAATAGCCTGTGGTCTGGTATCCCCAGGATTCATCCAGGGGGTGTTCGGTGACCGGCAACAGTTCAATGTGGGTGAAGCCCAGTTCGAGCACATAGGGAATGAGTTGGTCCGCCAGTTCCCGATAGGTCAGCCACCGACCCGAACCATGGTGGCGCCAGGAGGCGGCATGAACCTCGTAGATGGAAATAGGCGAATCCTGCCAGTTCCAGCGACCCCGCCGGGCCAGCCAGTCGCCATCGCCCCAGCCAAAATGGCCGCGCTCGGTGACCACAGCAGCGGTGGAGGGCCTGAGCTCGAAAGCCTGTCCGTAGGGATCGGTTTTCAGGATCTGCCGGCCTTTGTCCGTCGTGATGGCGAATTTATAGAGAACGCCGTTACCGATGCCCGGGATAAAGCAGGACCAAACCCCCGTGCCTTCATGCAACGACATGGGATGGATGCCCGCGTTCCATTCGTTAAAGTCACCGGCAACACTGACGGCGCTGGCGTGGGGGGCCCAGACTGCAAACCGGACACCTTCCACACCTCGGTTCCTGCAGACATGGGCACCGAGCACGTTGTAAATGTGCCAGTGGCGACCCTCGGCAAAAAGGTGGAGGTCGAATTCGCTGAGCGTTGGACTGTCCATAGACCGTGCTGTTCCTGACCAGATGAGGCGCTTTGAGCGTCCCTTCATTGGACGCGAAAGGGCCTGTTTAAAAAATGACCCAAAACAAGTTTACGTCATAATTCCGTGCTAGTGTTCTACTATAGTTTAGGGCGTCAAAAACGTGGCAAACCCTTGCGGTTAAACGACCGGTTACAGGGAAGGTTTTCTTCAGGGAAGCAGCTATGCAAACGGCCAAGCGTTTCGTCAGTCGTCTCACTCGTCAGACTCTTGCTCTGGTACTTGCCGGAGGGCGGGGATCCCGCCTCCACGATCTCACCAAATGGCGGGCCAAACCGGCGGTGCCCTTTGGCGGCAAGTTCCGGATTATCGATTTTCCACTCTCGAACTGCATCAACTCCGGCATCGGGCAGGTTGGTGTGATCACCCAGTACAAATCCCATTCCCTAATCCGCCATATCCAGCGGGGTTGGGGGTTTCTCCGGGGAGAACTGGATGAGTTCGTAGAGCTCTTACCTGCGCAACAACGGATCGAGACTTCCTGGTATGAGGGAACGGCAGACGCTGTGCTTCAAAACCTCGACATCATTCGCAGCCACCAGCCAGAGTATGTGCTGATTCTTGCGGGTGATCACGTGTACAAGATGGACTACGGCACTATGCTGGCCCATCACGTGGAGAATGATGCCGATATTACCGTGGGCTGTATTGAAGTACCTATCGATGAAGCCTCGGCATTCGGGGTGATGTCGGTAGATGACGAGTTGAGGGTCACCGAGTTCGTCGAGAAGCCCGAACAGCCCAAGCCAATGCCTGGCCAGCCCGGAAAGGCGCTGGCATCCATGGGCATCTATGTGTTCAGTACCCAGGTGCTCTTCGACGAGCTCATGCGCGACCAGCAGATGGATGGCGAATCGTCTCATGATTTCGGCAAGGACATTATTCCCTCCGTCATCAAGTGTCTGCGGGTGGTCGCCTTCCCGTTCCGTAATCCGGTTGAGAACAAGCCGGCCTATTGGCGCGATGTGGGCACCGTTGACGCACTCTGGCAGGCGAACCTGGAGCTGATCGGAATCAGCCCGGAGCTCAATCTCTATGATTCCCACTGGCCGATATGGACCTATCAGGAACAGCTGCCACCGGCAAAGTTTGTTTTCGATGATGACAATCGACGGGGCATGGCTGTGGACTCCATGGTGGCCGGCGGCTGTATTGTCTCCGGCGCTCTGGTGAAGCATTCCTTGTTGTTTTCGCAAGTTAAGATTCATTCTTATAGTGAAATCTCGGATTCGGTCATCTACCCGGATGTCGAGATTGGCCGTCACTGCCACATCCGCAATGCCTTGATTGATCGTGGCTGCCGCATCCCCGAAGGGACGAGGATAGGTTTCGACGAGGCCGATGACCGGAAGCGTTTTCATGTATCGCCCAAAGGTATTGTGCTGATCACGCCCGAGATGCTCGGGCAGGATTATCCCCATGGCCTCTGACACCAAAACACCGGTTGTACTCTGCTGGCATATGCACCAGCCGTCTTATCAGGATATGCGCACTGATCAGTTCCTGTTTCCCTGGGTGTACCTTCATACCATCAAGGATTACAGCGACATGGCGGCGCATCTGGAAGCAAATCCGGACGCCAGGGCGGTAGTCAATTTTGCCCCGGTTCTGCTTGAGCAGATCGAGACCTACCTTATCCAGATTGAAAAATGGCGCCATGGCGCTGGCGAGATCGGCGATCCTTTGCTCGCAGCTCTGGTTGCAGAACAGTTGCCGGAAACCGGAACGCCTGCGTTTCTGGGATTGATCGAAAAGTCTCTGCGGGCCAACCGGGAACGGATCATCAATCGGTATCCGGCCTACGCGCAGTTGGCGGAGCTTGCAGAGGTTTACCGCAAAAAGCCCGAGCTGCAGAGATACATTTCAAGCCGGTTTCTTTCCGACTTGCTGGTTTGGTACCACCTTGGCTGGATGGGAGAAACCATCCGCAGAAGCAGCCATTGCATCCAGAGCCTTCAGGAGAAGGGCCACAACTTTTCGATGGATGACCGGAAGGCTCTTCTCGACGTGATTTTTGATGTGTTATCCGGCATCGGCCCAAGGTACCGGCATCTTGCGCAAAAAGGGCAGGTGGAGTTGTCTGTCAGCCCCTATACCCATGCCATGCTCCCTCTGTTGATCGACCTGGGTGCTGCCCGCGAGGCCATGCCGGATATTGCTTTGCCAGCACACAGCCATTACCCGGAGGGTGAAGCGCGCGCCGCATGGCAGCTCCAACAGGCTAGGACCGTTTTTCAGCGCTTCTTCGGTGTTGATCCCTCCGGCTGCTGGGCTTCCGAGGGTGGTCTCAGCCAGGCTACACTGGGCCTGCTGGATCAACATCAATTCCGATGGACTGCCAGCGGAGATTCTGTGGTGCACAACAGCCTCAATCTGGCCCGGCAGGACAACCCGGATTTGCCCGATGCCGGAATTCACCAGCCCTATACGTTCGGCGAATCGGATACCGCCGTCTTCTTCCGTGACGACGGTCTGTCGGATCTGATCGGTTTTACTTATGCAGACTGGCACGCCAGGGATGCCGTTGGCGACCTGGTGCATCACATGGAAAACATTGCGGGGCAGGCCAAGGGCAAGACGAAGCCGGTGATTTCCGTGATCATGGATGGCGAAAATGCCTGGGAGTATTACCCCGAGAACGGTTTTCACTTCCTCGACGAACTTTATCGGGTACTGGCAAACCACCCCCGGCTCAGATTGACCACTTATGCCGATCTGGTGGCGAACCCCGTAGCCGCGCCGGTTCGTTTGCCGCATCTTGTGGCCGGCAGCTGGATTTACGGCACGTTCTCCACCTGGATCGGTGACCCGGACAAGAACCGGGCCTGGGATCTGCTCTGTGAAGCCAAAACCCACTTCGACCGGGTGATGGACAACGGCAGCCTCAATTCGGAGCAGAAAGCAGCCGCCATGCAGCAACTGGCTATCTGCGAAGGGTCCGACTGGTTCTGGTGGTTTGGTGACTATAACCCGGCCCAGATCGTCAGCGACTTTGAGCATCTGTATCGCCGCCACCTAGTCAATCTCTATGAAATGATCGGCTACCCGGCGCCGCCATCCGTGTTCCAGAAGCTCAGCCAGGGCAGTGGAGAACCGGCTCGCGGCGGTACCATGCGGCCGGGTCATGAGGCGGATCATCCTGCATGACTTCAGCGAACGACAAGGATCTGTTCAGTGCTCGACGGGCCGGTGTGCTGCTTCACCCGACCTGTCTGCCCGGAAGCCTCGGTGTTCTGGGCGCCGGCGCCCGCCGGTTCGTCGATTTTCTGGCCGACAGTAGCATTACCGTCTGGCAGACACTGCCTATTGGACCAACACACCAGGATCTTTCACCGTACCAGTCCCTGAGTGCCCACGCGGGCAACCAGGATTTTATTGACCTCGCTGAACTGCTGCAGACTGGACTGCTGGCCGACGCTGAACTGGCCCAGCCCATCGCCGAATCCCGCCAGCAGCTGCTGGCTATCGCCGCCCAACGGTTTTACGAGGGCCATGCCACAAGCCGGAAGGGCCTTGATCTGGCCGGATTTGAAGCTTTCCGGGCAAGAAATGATTACTGGCTGGATGATTTCTGTCTGTTCTGCGCAATCCGGGAGGTTCAGGAGTCGCCAGGCTGGCTCCAGTGGCCAGAGCACTTGAGGGATCGGGAGCCGGCTGCCTTGCAGGCCTTTGTCGACCAAAACCAGGCCAGGCTGGCTCGCATCAGGTTTGAGCAGTTCCTGTTCAACCACCAGTGGCAGGCACTCAGGGACTATGCACGAAGCCGCAATGTTTTGCTGTTTGGTGATATCCCCATTTTTGTCGCTCAAGACAGCGCCGATGTCTGGGCCAACCGACAGTTCTTCAAACTGGACGCCCGGGGCGAACCCACTGTGGTTGCCGGTGTGCCGCCGGACTATTTTTCCGAGGAGGGCCAGCACTGGGGTAATCCACTCTACAACTGGCAGGTCATGGCGGAAGATGGCTACCAGTGGTGGCTTCAACGGCTCGAAAGCCAGCGCCATCTGTTCGATCTGATCCGGATAGACCATTTTCGGGGGCTTCAGGCCTATTGGGAGATCCCGGCTGAAGCTCCTCAACCACGAAACGGCTATTGGGTTCCCGGCCCCTCTGACCATTTTCTACAGGCCTGCTTCGCCCGCTTCCCGGATTTACCCCTGGTGGCCGAAAATCTCGGCATCATCAGCGACGATGTGGAAGAACTTCGTCATCGCTTCCGACTGCCAGGGATGACGGTGATGCAGTTTGGCTTCGACGGCAGCCCAAACAATCCGCATCTGCTTCACAACCACCAGCCCCGGGATCTTGTCTACACCGGCACCCACGATAACGACACAACACTGGGGTGGTACCGCAGCCTGGATGACCGTACCCGGCACTATGTGAACGATTATCTGGCCACCAGTGGTGATGGGATGCCATGGCCGGTAATTGAAGCGGCGTTCCGTTCGGTCTGCTCATTGGCCGTGGTGCCTATGCAGGATTTCCTCGGTCTTGGAACCGAGGCAAGGTTCAATACGCCGGGCACCATTACAAATAACTGGACATGGCAACTGGACTGGAATTTTCCCGAGAAAGACTTGTCGAAAATAATCGCTGAATCGGTAAAACGACATGGGCGCCTCCCTCCGGTCTGAGCATTTTTTGATCAGCATCAAAGAGGCGGGCCCCAACCTTCAATATAACACACAAGCAGTATCAACAATTGGCGTTCAAGATGAGTCACGAGGGGGGAACATGGAACACAGACTCAGTAAACGCGTACAGGGAAAGCTTGGGCTGTTGGTATACAAGCGCGGGATGCCGGTTGCGACCGGTCAGATTCGCGATGCCTCCAAACGTGGTCTGTTCATTGCCACGGACTACACTGACGTTCAGTTAAACCAGACTGTGGAACTGGAGTTCCGTTTTCCGGATACCCAGGAAAAGCGGTTCCGTCGGCTGAAGGCCCATGTTGTGCGGAAGTCAGACCGCGGCCTTGGTGTCGACTTCGAAGGCGTCGAGAACGACAGTTTTACAATCTCTTCACTCATTAACTGGCTGAAAAGCCACCACATGCCAGTCAATTATTTTCCTGTTCGCCGTAAACAAGCATAGTTCGCCCCGAACAAGGATAGAAAGTGCCCAAGGAGCTCGAATTTGACCCTGGCAGCCTATACCCCGCGGTCCTTGCCGGAATCCCTGAGCGGATTGTTCCAGTTGGCGCTGGACCTTCGGTGGACCTGGCATCACGGTACCGATGAGCTCTGGCGCGCTCTTGATTCGGACATCTGGGACACCACCCGGAACGCGTGGCTGGTTTTGAACAGCGTGTCCGGGGAGCGGCTGGAAGAACTGGCCGCAGACCCCGACTTTCAGCAGCGCTACCGTGAGCAGATTCATGCTCACCAGGCTTTTACAGAGGCTGACACCTGGTATTCGACCGATTGTCGGGGCGATCTGGGCGAGGGCGTTGCCTATTTCTGCATGGAATATGGTCTGAGCGAATCGCTGCCGCTGTACAGCGGTGGTCTGGGCGTACTGGCCGGCGATTTTCTAAAGGCGTCCAGCGATCTGGGTGCACCAGTCATGGCGGTGGGTCTGCTGTACCAGCAGGGCTACTTTCGCCAGGCCATCAGCACCGATGGCGAACAGCTGGAGTTCTATCCTTACAACGACCCCACCATGCTGCCCGTCTCGCCCCTGCGGGACGCTGACGACCAGTGGGTGAGGGTGATTGTGCCTTTCCCGGGACGACACGTGCGCCTTCGGGCCTGGAAGGCCCAGGTTGGCCGCTGCGAGCTGTTGCTGCTCGATAGCAACGACCCCCGAAACGAACCGGGCGACCGGGGTATCACCAGCGAACTCTATACCGGTGACCCGGAAAAGCGCCTGCAACAGGAAATGGTATTGGGCATCGGTGGCTGGCGTCTGCTGGAACAACTGGGGAGATCGCCGTCACTCTGCCATCTGAATGAGGGCCACTGTGCCCTGGCGCTCATAGAGAGGGCCTTCAGCTGGCAGGACGACCATGAAAGTGATTTCCAGACAGCTCGAACCGCAACCAGGGCGACCAATCTGTTTACCACGCACACATCGGTGGCGTCCGGCTTTGATCATTTCTCCCGATCGCTATTGCGACTGTATCTGACACCCTGGCTCGAAGGCCGCGACCTGAATGTCGATCAATTGCTGGCATTAGGAAGCCAGCCCTCCAGCCCAGACAATCAGTCGACTGACCTTAAACTCAATATGGCCTTGCTGGCCCTCAATATGAGTGGTCGGTTCAACGGTGTCAGCCGCATCCACCAGAAGGTCACCCAGACCATTTTCCAGCCTTTCTTCCCGCGCTGGCCGGCCGAAGACATTCCGGCGGATTATGTGACCAATGGCATCCACACGCCGAGCTGGGATTCTCCGGAATCCGACGCCATCTGGACCCGGGCCTGTGGCAAGGATCGCTGGCGCAGGCCTCTCCAGAGCACCTGCCCGATGACTGACATCGCCGACGAAGAATTATGGGAAATGAGGCGCCTGGAGCGCGCAAGGCTGATTACCTACCTCCGGCGAAGGCTTGCAAGCCAGCATTGCGAACAGAATCCCGGAAACAACCATGAAGCCGCGTGTGGCCTTTTGCTGGACCATGAAACCCTCACGTTGGGCTTTGCCCGCCGGTTTACGGAATACAAGCGACCAGATCTCCTGCTCAAGGATGAGGAGCGCCTGCTCAAACTGCTTGCCAGCCGCGATCGCCCGATTCAGATTGTGCTTGCAGGCAAGGCCCACCCTTACGATCTCCCGGGGAAAGACATCATCCGGCGATGGAAAGCCTTCTCCCGGCGACCGGATGTCGAGGGCAAGGTGGTGTTTATTGAAGACTACGATCTGGGCGTGGCCAACCAGCTTATCCAGGGCGTGGATGTGTGGCTCAATTGTCCGAGACACCCTTGGGAAGCCTGCGGCACCAGTGGCATGAAGGTACTCGTGAACGGGGGACTGAACCTGTCACAGTACGATGGCTGGTGGGCGGAGGCCTGGAACCCGGATGTGGGCTGGGCTATTCGACCTGGCGCTACCTTTGACGAGCTAAGCGGGTCAAACAATCACGACCACGATCTCTCAGACATGGAACAGCTGTTTGATCTGTTGGAGAACGAGGTAATTCCCGGGTTCTATGACGTCGACAGCGAGGGTATTCCCCGGAAATGGGTCGGGCGCATGCGTGCGAGCATGGATCAACTGACGGCGGCCTATTCTGCCAACCGGATGGTGCGGGAATACGTCGAGCAGTTCTATCTCCCCATGGCAGAAATGGGAAGCCGACGCAGCTCCGAGACTGCACGGGAGCTAATTGGTGAATACGGAGAAATCTCCAGGCACTGGTCCCGGTTGCGTTTCAACAGCTTCAATACAAGCGAAGATTCGGGTAGCCAGACTTTCACCGTGGAAGTCTATCTGGATGGAATTGACGAGCAGCGGATTGCAGTAGAGCTTGTTGCAGAGGATTCCGAGCATGGCCCAAGAACCATCACGGCCATGCAGATGAAGCATCCGCTGGGTGGTTCCCCTCATACCTATCTTTATGAATGCACAGTGCCTCCACGCCCCGAAGGACACTACACGCCGCGCCTGCGAGTGCGGGATGAACGCCTGAACCTTCCCCTGGAAAACCCCGCCATACTCTGGCTCAGGTAGGCCTCAGCTGCGCCAGAACGCCGGCGATAGAACGATCACCACGCTCAGTATCTCCAGACGCCCCATCAGCATACCCACAGACAGTACCCATTTTGCCGCATCGGGAAGCGGCCCGAAATTACCCGCAGGGCCAATGATGTCCCCAAGGCCGGGGCCGACATTGGTCAGCGAGGTGAGGGCGCCGGACAGTGCCGTCACAAAGTCCAGCTGCATGGCGGCCAGGGCAACCGTGATCAGCAAAAGACAGAGCAGGAAGATGAACGTGTAGGCAATCATCGACGAGATAATCTCATCACTCACGGCCCGGCCATTGTAATTACGGGTAAGAACCGCACGAGGGTGCAGCAGGCGCATCAACTGCTCACGCAGGATGATCAGGGAAAGCTGGAACCGGAAGATTTTCATGCCGCCGGCCGTGGAACCAGAGCAGCCGCCCACGAACATCAGAAAAAAGAACAGCACGAACGCCAGAGGGCCCCAGGCCGAATAATCTTCGGAGGCATAGCCGGTGGTGGTTACCACAGAAGTGACGTTAAACAGGGTAGAGGCATAGTTATGGATGGGATCGAAGGGGACCGGTGACACCATCCAGCGGTAAAGAGTTAGAAGCAGCGGTACGAAAAACAGGATCGCGAGAAACAATCGCACCTGCTGATCCCGGAAAAGAACGCCGTGTTGGCCATGCATTTCACGCACGAAAAGGAAGAAGGGCAAGCTGCCGATAATCATGAAAAATGTGGCTTCCATGAGGATCAGATCATTGAACTTGCCCATGGACAGATCCGAGGTGGAAAAGCCACCGGTGGCGATGCTGGTAAGACCATGGTTGAAGGCATCGAAGAGCGTCATGCCAGAAAACCAGTAGGTAACCACCGCAATGATCGAAAACGCCAGATAAACCACCAGCAAGCCACGGCTGAGTGTTTTCATCCTTGGCAGAGCCTTGTCGGTCCATTCCGAAGACTCGGTGGCGAATAGCCGCATGCCGCCGACCCGCAGAAACGGGAGTACCGCAACGAACATACCGATAATCCCGATACCACCGATCCATTGCAGGATGGACCGCCAGATCAAGAGATCCCTGTCCATATCATCGAGGCCGCTCAGCACGGTTGCCCCGGTGGTGGTAATCCCCGAAGTGCCCTCGAAAAAGGCGTCTGCGGCAGAAATGCCCAGATCACTCAGATAGAAAGGAAGGGATGAAAACAGAGCAATAATGAACCAAGAAGATACCGTGAGCACGAACATGTACCGGGGCTTCAGATCTCTCGGTTTGCGGTAGGTGGCGGCCATTCCCAGTATACCGAGGCCCCAGACAATGGCGGCCGATTCTGCAAACGCCATGGCGTTCGGCGCTTCAGAGCCCGCAAGCAGGATGACAGGCAATGTCATGAAAATGCTCAAAAGCACGAACATGACGCTGACAATGAAAATGACGGGGTAGAGATTTCTCAATGGATGCTCGAGCCAGCTGATACCGGGAGACGGCGTCAGAATACCTGTGGGGTCGGCCTTCCGCAAGGTAACACCGCGCGGATGCTGAAATTACCGGCGAATTAAATCGGTGTAAATAACGCGTAAATGCGGATCTTTCTGATGGCAAAACGCGTCAGTCTGGTGCAAGTTCAGCGATGTACACCGAACAATTCGGTTAAGGAGATAAAAAATGAAACACGTACGTTCAATTGCCGTTATCTTTGCCACCGGTATGGCTGCTGCAGGAGCCGCATCCGCCCAGGATATGTACAAGTCTGGCGTTGGCGGGCTCTACGCAGGCCTGAACTACACTTTCATGAACCTTGAGAGCGGTAACGCGGATGCCGACGTAGGCACGCTGTCTGCCAAAGTTGGCGTGATGGCGACGCCGTATCTGGGCATCGAAGCGCGGGGCGGTTTTGGCGTGGATGATGACCGCATCGGCGGAGTCGATTATTCACTGGATAACTTCTTCGGCGGCTACGCCACGTTCAATCTGGCCAACGAATCACCCATTACGCCGTACGCTATCCTCGGTTTCACCCGGGTCGAAATCGAAGCTTCTTCGTTTCTGGGCACTGCCACCGAGGATGAAACGGACGTTTCCTACGGCATCGGCATGAATATGGAATTTGCGCCGAACCTGTCCGGCAACCTTGAATACATGCGTTATTATGAAGACAGTAATGCCGAAGTCGATGGTCTGGGCGTCGGTATTCAATTCAACTTCTGAAACCAGGCCACCGGGGAGACTGTTTGAACCATCTGGCTCATGTATTTCTCGCGCCGGACTCACCTGAAGCTCGGGTGGGGAGCATCCTCGGTGACTTTACCCGGGGCGTCGATCTCTCGACGCTGCCGGACCCGGTGAAGCAGGGCGTCCGCCACCATCGGGCGGTCGACAGCTTCACCGACCAGCACCCCGACGTACTTGCCAGCAAACAGGTCTTCTCCCGTCAACGTCGTCGATTTGCCGGCGTTGCGCTCGATATTCTCTATGACCATTTTCTTCTCAAACACTGGGACCGGTTCAGTGAAATTGAGCAAGAGGCGTTTATTCGCCGTATATACAACGAGTTGCAGCAGAAAGAACATCTAATGCCGGACAAAATGGCCAGAGTTACCCGAATGATGGTGTGGAACGACTGGTTCGGAGCCTATCAGGATCTTGAAAACATCGGGAAGGCACTGGACCGCGTTGCAGGGCGCATACGGTTCAGAAATGATTTCGCCGGCATGATCACCGAAATCCGCGCAAACCAGGAAGAACTGGAGCAAAAGTTTTTATCATTTTTCCCGGATTTACAGGTATTTGCAGGAGGTATTGAATGAGGTTTGTTATTAGGGCGTTGTTGGCTGTGACATTGGTTTTTCCATCAGCGATGGCGGTTTCTGCGGAGGCCGATGCCAACAATAGCCAGCAGCGACCGCCGGAAACCCTTGGCTATGTTGAATGGGTAGTCATGAAAGATACCAACCTGAAGCTGAAGGCGCGACTCGATACAGGCGCCAAAACGTCATCTCTCCACGCGGTAAACATCGAGGGCTTTGAGCGCGACGGCGAGGAGTGGGTCAGTTTCCAGATTCCACTGGGTGACCACGAGGACCAGCCGACCGAGGGCGAACTGGACCATGACGACGTCATTCTGGAGTTCGAGCGGCCGGTCGAGCGAACAGTTCTGATTAAACGAAAAGGCGCGCCATCCCAGAAGCGATATGTGGTCATGATGGACTTCTGCATTGCCGGAACCACCCATACCACGCAGTTTTCACTGACAGACCGCGGCAAGTTCTCCTATCCGGCGCTGCTGGGTCGCCGATTCATGCGCGATGACAACATCCTGATTGATTCGGCAGACTCGTTTATGGCTGAAAAAGAGTGTGAGTACATAACGCTGGAAGAGCTGGCAAAGAGGCATGCCGAGAATGTGGTAGAGGAAACCGATAGCGATTCCTGAACGCGGGGGCTGGGATTGCTCATCCCAGCCCAGTTTTATTGAAGACCCGAGAGCCGGACAGGCGAGTTGCGTATTGGAGGTCGAGCATTTTTATAAGTTTCTCACTCCGTACTTCTGCACTATTTTTAACATAATATACATTATGCGCAGTTGGATACTGGGGATTGGATGCTGTTTTGCCCGTGGATGGACGACCACAGAAAGTGCTAAAGAATAGCCACAGAAAGTACTAAATTTTCACAAGAAGAGGGTTGGCAGACAAACGTGAAAAATTCCCCAAAAACAGCCGTAAAGGACTAAAATTAATAGCTTATGACACCTTTTTTCAGGATGATTGATCAGTCTTTGATATAAGTGAAAAAAGGCCGCGCACTAGGTACTGACGAACGGGGGGTGGCGATCCACTGACGAGACATAGGGCGTTGCCTGGGTCTGTCAGCCCAGCGCGTCCGGGCGTGTTTCATAAAAGATAGAGCCAGACATGAAAGCCCCGCAGTGCTGGGCTAAGCGGGCCTACCATTTGTGGACGGTGACTTTGTTCAGAAGCTCGCTGTTTTCTGACTGCGGCTCTTCGGAAAGCTCATTGCCTCCCCAGCCAGGCGTCATTAAATGCTCATGTTGTACTTTGCCCCTAAGCTGAGAAAGAACTGACAGCAGTTTTTCTAGCCCATTATCGTCACAATGAACATCTAACTCATCACCATCTTTGGAGATTTCAAAGCTTAACAAAAAGCTATCAGTTGTCATTGAGCTTGTCTCCCAGCGGATATTTTTTCTTCGGTAATATAGAACCGTTTGTGCGGTTTACATCCACGTGTGGATACTCAGTGCCTTTTTTGTATTTACCGCCAGGGTCAATATGGTATGAGCGGCCTGTTTTAGGGTTGACATAGCCGCCTTTCCCACCCATAGGATATGGCCCCCTAGGCTGGAATCCTTTGTCTTTGAACATCTTGTCAATCTGATCAGGCGTCTTTCCTTTGAACGCATTCTTACCAAGTCCCTCTTTTGCAATAGCCGCCTTGGCCAGTCTCGCACTTTTAACGAAGGCTCCGGCAACCGCGCCAATTGGAACAAATGTTTCGGCATCCTGATACAGAGAACGGGCAAAACCAGCCCCCTCACCGTTATACCCATCGGCCAAGGCGCCGAGGACTCTGTCTCCGTTGAATCCGTTCCCCTGCACTGCATTGTAGGACTCAACAATCACGCCACCAACGAAAGTAACCGCATTACGCCCATCCCTATCCACATTGCCGTAGGGGTTGTTACTGGCATAGGCGTACCGATTGAAGCTGTGAATATTCGATTCCTGCCACTTCACAGGATCTATCCCGGTAAACCGCCCAATCGAGGACGTATACCAACGGGCCTTGTGGTCGGCCAGGCCGGTTTCTTCATCCAGCCAGTTGCCGGTGTAGCCGCGCTCGTCGGTATTTGCCGTGAGCTTGAATCCCCAGGGGTCATAGGCCTGCTGCCACACCACGGCCCCGGTACTGTCAGTCGCAGCAATGGGCGAGCCCAGATGGTCGTTGTGGTAGTAGGTCACCACCTCAGCGGCGCTTAGAGGCGCGGTAGTGATGATGAGCGCCGCCAGGGCGTTCCAGATAATCCGTGTCATGGTAATGTTCTCCCTAACCGTTACTGGCCAACCGCAGTGGCGTCGTCCACCGCCTTGGCAGCGGTTTTTGAGTCCACGTAGATGTGGTCCCTGAATCCGCCTGACAGATCATATTCGCTTAGCAGGCTTTGCAGCACATAGGTAGTGTCGTAATCCTGTTTTGTATTGTCGCGCCTACCAATCACCGGTCTTTCGGTTGTCGACCAGCCAAGAGCACATACCGGGTTGAGATGTTCATGAAGCCCGCCAGTGCGAGCTCCGTCTTAATCGATGTAATCTTCAAACTCCCACTTCCCTAATCGCGATACTTTCTCCGCAACTTCAATCCAGCTCTCACCGGTGCACTCCCGCAAAAAATCTTGGATAGTGTCAGCAATTTTTTGATAGTTGTATTCTCGAACGATTAAATGATGGCGACCGATTACAACCTCATTCATCCCATAGGTTTCCTCTAACCATTTTGGCGTACATACTTCGATATCAAATGACTCCTCTCCATCCACTCCTTCTGGCCCAACCATAACCTGCAAGAGAAACCCAAATTTTTCTGGAACTTCCGGTTGGTAGAGCTCGAGATCGTGAATGTCAGGGCTGTGAAGCCGCTTTATTTCTGCGTTCATCAATTAATCCGTAATATCAAGATGGCCATTCGACTGCCAACGATTTGACTGCTGACCTGGAACTTTCTGTTCAAAGTTTGCCTGGGTTCTCTCTAGTCTCGGCTTGTAACTGGGCGGCCTGTACTGCCTTAAACCATCTTTACTAACCAAGGTTTTTCCATCACTGGCGACTTTATAGCCGTCTCCAACCCATGCTTTACCAAGTTTGTTGGCCTCGGTTGGGTTCTACCCCGTTTCCACGGACGGTTTTAAAACGGCGAACAGTTTTCTGTCCTGAGCAGCAACTCTACGTCGCATCCTAGGATTATGGAACCGCTCA
>PBED01000017.1:0-21353 GCA_002718255.1 Marinobacter sp.
CTGGCCCCGTTCATCTTCCTGCTGGAACTCGGTCCACCATTGGCCAAGCCCGGGCTCAATCTCACCAGACGCCTCGCGAACCAGCAGGAAATCGTAAGCGGCCCGGAACCGTGGATGAGTCATGGTGGCAAAGGCCCGCTTGCCCTGGCGTCGGGGCAGTCGCATCTGAAGTTCCCAGATCTCCTTCATCGGGCCAGAGAATCGTTTCGGAATCGAGGTTGCCTGCACCTGACGGCCAATCACCTTTCCNATNGCNCCGTGCAATGCGGGCTGGACCGGGTCACCNTTNTCCTGCCTGCGATGCCACTCTGCCTGAAGTGCCGGCCAAAGCATGGCNGCAAACAGGAAATAGGGCGTGACCGATTTGCCTTGGGCAATCCGGGCATCCGTGTTTCTCAGGGCCTGGCGGATCAGCTCGTCCGGCTCACCCGACTCAATGGCTCTGACCGTCTCCGGGAACAGAGGCTCCAGCAGATTGTAACGGGTCAGNAGGTCGTAAGTGGCTTCGCCATGGCCTGCGGAAAACAGTTTGAGCANTTCATCAAACAGGCGGGCCGGNGGAATATGGGTTAACAGNGGGGCCAGTTCCCCGATCGGGGCCTCGGTCTCCGGTTCNATGTCAAAGCCGAGTTTGGCNGCAAAACGGATAGCGCGAAGCATGCGCACGGGGTCTTCCCGGTACCGCGTCTCGGGATCGCCAATCAGTCGCAGCTGGCGGTTGCGCAGATCCTCGATCCCGTTGGCAAAGTCGATTACGGTAAAGTCGCGGATGCAGTAGTAAAGCGCATTGACGGTGAAGTCGCGACGCAGGGCGTCTTCTTCCTGGTTGCCGTATACGTTGTCACGCAGAAGCAGGCCGTGTTCACTGGTCCNGCGATCGTCATCATCGGTGTCGGTGTCTGCTTCNGCNGCGTTGCCCCTGAACGTGGTCACCTCGATGACCTCGCGGCCAAACACCACGTGGACAATCCGGAATCGCCGTCCGATCAACCGGGAGTTNCGGAACAGGTCNTGCACTTCCTCGGGGGTGGCATTGGTCGCGATGTCGAAATCCTTGGGCTTGCCGCCCAGCAGGATGTCTCTTACGCCGCCGCCCACGAGGTATGCTTCATAGCCTGATTTGTTCAGGCGATGCAGAACTTTCTTGGCGGGTTCGCTGATAACCGAGCGGGAGACGTTGTGCTGGTCCCTGGGGATTTCCCGTCGCTGGTAGGTGCGGGCTTTCTTTTTTCCGTTGCCGGGCATGAAGGAACGGAGTTTGTCGACAAGTCGTTTAGGCATTGAAATCCGTGGTTGCGATGAGCAAAAACCGAGAGTTTAACGGTTTGAGCAGGATTTGCACACGTTTGCCGTGGATTACCGTTTNGGAGCCCAGATAATCAAAAGGCGGATCCGTTTTCACGAATCCGCCCTCAAAGCGTTGACGATCTGCATTGTTTTTGTTTTTGCCGGGATTTTTCTTGGTTTTTGTACCCCACTGCATATCCCCACTTCAGGGGCATCTCAGCAGTGCAAACGGAAAGCTTTGAATACACAGAGCGGTCAGAGACATCGAGCGGGCNTTGGGTAGCTGCAGCGTCACCTGGAAGGTGATTCTTCTCTACATCTACAACTCGCACGTGCCGTGGGACCACTAAAAAGCAAAGTACCCAAAACACTCAGTTCGCTTACGTTCTGTTGTTGTTTTTGTTACCGAACGCATCCTGCAGCTTTTTGTTCTTGTTGTTGGCGCTGCTTTGTCACTCTTGTTTTTGTTGTTGTGCGCCAAATAGGTTGCAGTCCATGTGCCAGTTTTTGAATTTCNTTTATTAACAGNGNCTTANGATTTTGTAGGNCATAAGTGTTACCCCGTATTCAACCTAAGTGTTACTGAGNTCACGTTACTTTCGTGAGGAGTGTTACCGACAGGAACATGNGGTAACAACTGAGCCCGGGTTCATACTATGCCGNACTCAGTTGCCAGAGGATTTTTTCCGGGGTATGCCGAGACGCTGGCGACGTTCCCAGAGCGATTTTCGGCTGATGCCCAGTTTCTGGGCCAATTCTGTCTCGCTCATGCGGTCCTGGTTCTCGAGAACAAAATGNTGGAAGTAATCTTCGAGGGAGAGATCGTTGGACGCGTCCACCTCCCGGGTATGTGTCTGCTCGTTGTTGCCGTCCACGAGAGTCTCNGGGATGTATTCGTCGCTGCCTTCGCTGTCCAGGTCCAGCAATGAGGGCGTGATCACGTCGCCGTCACACAGGATGGTTGCGCGCTCAATGGCGTTCTCCAGTTCCCGTACGTTTCCCGGCCAGCGATGGCGTTCGAGGGCGCGCATNGCCTCGGGGCTNAGATTGAGATCGGGCTTGCCCATTCTCTCGCCCTGGCGNTTCAGGAAGCGGCGGGCCAGTCCCAGAATATCGCTCTGGCGCTCACGCAGCGGCGGGATACGGATCTGCATNACGTTCAACCGGTAGTAGAGGTCTTCCCGGAATTCCCCGGTACGCGTCATGGCCTTGAGGTTTCGGTGGGTGGCGGCAATCATCCGCACGTTGACGGTACGGCTCTGGGTGGAGCCGACTTTCCGGATCTCGCTCTCTTGCAGAACCCGTAGCAGGCGTGCCTGGGCTTCGGCCGGCAGTTCGCCGATTTCGTCCAGAAACAGGCTGCCGCCATCGGCGGCCTCGATCAGGCCGGTCCTGGCCGATACCGCGCCNGTGAAAGCGCCCTTTTCNTGNCCGAACAGTTCCGATTCAATCAGGCTTTCGGGGATNGCCGCGCAGTTGACCGAAATCAGCGGCTTGGCAGCGCGGGGGCTGAGCAGGTGCAGGGCGCGGGCCGCCAACTCCTTGCCGGTTCCTGATTCGCCCTGGATCAGGACAGTGGTTTCTGTCGGTGCTACTTTACGGATCAGCGTGAACACCCGCTGCATNGGCTCACACTGGCCGAACATGATGTTGGCAGGATCGCTGCTTTCCGGCGTTTCCAGGGCTGGTGCCGAGTCGTCACCCGAGTTCCGGCCGGCGGGTTTCCGGGCCAGAATGTTTTCGACCGCGGCCAGCATTTCATCGTGATCAAACGGTTTGGCGATGTACTCAACGGCGCCCATTTTCATGGAGTCCACCGCTGATCTCAGGCTGGCATAGCTGGTCATGATCAGCACCGGCGTGTTGGGTGCGCGATTGATCAGTTCGGTGCCCGCNGCGCCTGGCAGNCGCAGGTCGGAAATGATCAGATCGAACTGATCGGGTTCGTGGTTCTGNTCGGCTTCCTCAACGGAGGCCGCATCGGCGACCTCATAGCCGGCATGCAACAACAGTTTGCGCACTGCCGAGCGAATAATGTCTTCGTCTTCCACGATCAGAATGCGAGGCATAACAGTCTCAAGACCTTTGGTTCTGGCTGATGGCAATAGTGCCGGTTTCCGGTTCGTAGGCTGGCAATCTNAGCCTCACGCAGGTTCCGCGGCCGGTGTCGGCATTAGCCGGGCTTTCCACCTGAACGTTGCCATAGTGCTCTTCAATAATGCTGTACACCAGCGACAGGCCAAGACCGGTTCCCTTGTTGGGGGCCTTGGTGGTGTAAAACGGCTCGAAGATATGATCGAGTTGATCCCCGGGAATACCGGAGCCCTCATCAACCACCTCGATGATAGCGGAGTAGCCATCGCCCTTTCCACTGACCCGGATGGTNCCGCCTTCCGGTGANGCATCGCGGGCGTTNGCCAGCAGGTTGACGAANACCTGGACCAGACGCTGCTCATCTCCCAGCACCTGCAAAGAGGGCGGGCAGTCGTTGACATAGTGAATGCCCAGGCCCTTGTCGCTGAGCGACAGCAGGTTGATTGATTCTTCCACACAGCGATGAATCGCTACCGGCTCGTACCGGTTGGCCTGGGCATGATTGCCGGTGCGGGCAAAGTTCATCAGCGACTGCAAAATGGTAGAGATGCGCCGGGTCTGNTGCTGGATCTGGTCAGCGGTGTCCAGGATGTCCGGGTTGTCGGTTTCCAGTTTCAGGTTCTGGGCCAGNGANGAGATACCGGTGACCGGGTTNCCGATCTCGTGGGCGACACCGGCGGCGAGNCTTCCCACCGATGCCAGNCGTTCGCTGTGCATCAGTTCGTCCTCAAGCAGCCGNGTNTCGGTCTGGTCCTCCACCAGGATAATGCTGCCACCTTCGGTGTGGTCCGGTCCGCTNAGGGCCGCNTTGTGNAGGTTCAGCCAGTGGGGTTTGCCNCGCAGGTCCAGNCGNTGCTTGTAGCGATGNAGGTCCGGGCCACGGTTGAAGTCATCAAGCAGCAGGTGCCAGTGCTCGGGCAGTGCCATCAGCCTGGCACCGACCACGTCATCGGCGGTGATGCCGGTGAGCGCCTCCATGGCGTGGTTCCACATCAGGATTTCACCGTCCTCGCCCACGGAGCAGGCAGGAATCGGCAGGTTCTGAAGGGTCTGGCGGTAATGCCGGCGCAGGTTGTCCAGCTCGCCGGCCAGGCCGGTCAATCGGTTCTGGTAGTCGCCGAGGGCGCGTTCTACATAGCGGATGTCCTGGGCAGTGCCGCCCTGGGCCATGGGCTTGAAGCCGAGATGGCGCTTGACCATGTCCCGGGCTACGGAGGGGCCGAGCAGGCCAGACAGGTTTATTTCCACCTGGTCGCGCAGTCGCCTGAGCTGGTANGGCCGATACTCCACATTGGGCAGTTTCAACTGGCCCAGTGCCCGNTCCACTTCTCGCCGCGCCACACCGTAGCCCAGCGGCTCCGCTAACTGTCTCACAAAGTCACTGGAGGACGTGGCCAGCAATTCACGGCGTTGCGGACGGGACAGTGCGCCCAGTGAGCAGGCTTGGGCTGCGCTGTTCTCCTCACTGGTGCTGGNGCTGAGGATGGAAATCAGCGCAAACACGGTAATGTTGGCAGTCAGGCTTACGAACGTGAAGATATGCCAGTTGCTGTAGTCCGGTATCAGTGGCGCATCCAGCCAGGCCAGCAGATTGGCCGTGTGCGAGAATGGCAGCACGAGCGTCACCACCCAGATGGCCAGCCCGACAACAAGGCCGGCGATCAGGCCGCGGCGATTGCCCTCGGGCCAGTAAATCACGCCCAGGGCGCCGGGCAGCAGTTGCAAAGTGCCGGAGAGGGAAATGGCGCCG
The DNA here is from genome assembly GCA_002718255.1 of Marinobacter sp. Taxonomy (GTDB): domain Bacteria; phylum Pseudomonadota; class Gammaproteobacteria; order Pseudomonadales; family Oleiphilaceae; genus Marinobacter. The sequence goes on from PBED01000017.1 coordinate 5,132, forward strand.
AGAATGGACAGGTCGAGGTTTTTGCCGACAACTTCATGAAACAGCAGCGCCAGGAAAATGATCACGGCGATGAGCAGGCGCTTGATCCACTGCAGCCACCGGTAGATATCGCCCTGGTCTTTCGGGGTTTTCAGGGGCAACNCCACGTGGTTCANCGCCATGCCCGCCAGTGCCAGGGTGCTGACGATCATCAGGCCGCTGGCCGCTGACAGGCCGGCAATGTACATCAGCAGTGTCAGTGCCGGGCTTTCCATGGCCTGGGCTGCCCCGATGGCAAAGAATCCGGGCCCTGTGGTCACCGCCAGCTCCTGGCCTCCCCAGAGAATCAGGGGCACCGGCAGGCCGAGCAGCAACAGNTAGAGTGGCAGGCCCCAGCTGGCTTTTGCCAGGGCCTTGGGCGAGGGGTTTTCGCTGAAGGTCATGTGGTACATGTGTGGCAGTACCAGAGCAGCAGCAAAGGACATCAGCATCAGTGCCCGCCAACTGCCGTCGTCAATGCTCAGGGTCATGGTTGTGGCNGGCGACGTCCGGTTGTCCAGCCAGCTTTCCAGTCCGCTCATGCCGTCAAAGACCCCGAAGAGAATGACGCCNCCGAGCACCAGCAATGCCACAAGTTTCACCAGCGAATCAAAAGCAATGGCCAGCACCAGNCCCTGATGGTTTTCCGAGTTCTGGTCGCGCCTTGCCCCGAATAGCATGGCGAAAAGCACCACGATCAAGCTGAACATNACGCTGATTACCGCAGGCGATGTGTCCGGCGCAAGAATGCTGGCAGAGGTGGCGACGGCCTGTATCTGCATGCTCAGCAAGGCCAGAATGGCCCCGCCGGAGCAGAGGGTGACCAGGGTGCCAGCCCACTGGCTTCGGTAGCGGTAGGCAAACAGATCGGCGAGGGACGTGAGCTGATAGGCGCGTCCGATCCTCATGACCGGGTTCAGAAGCACAGGCGCCAGCAGGAAAGCGCCGCTGATGCCGAGATAGTAAGCCAGAAAGCCGTAGCCGGATTCGGCGGCCATACCAACCGCGCCGTAGACCGCCCATATGCCGGCATAGACACCCAGACTGAGCACATAAACCAGGGGGTGGCGAACCCAGCGCCGGGGGACCATGCCTTTTTCGGTAAACCAGGCGATGCCGAACAGCAGAATCAGATACAGGAGGCTGGCGAGCAGCAGGCCGGAGGGACTAAAACTCATTNGGGTCCCGCCGCCATTCAAGCCAGAAACCGATGGCNATCAGCCCGGCCCAGATAAGGTAGGGGCTNTACCAGACGTTTCCCGGCGAAGTCCACCAGTCAAGGATGTTGGGNGAAAAGATATAGATGGCCAGTACCAACAGGAAGACCAGACGGTAGATATACATCAGGCATGCTATCCGCGCTGAGGTGTGAGAAGGGCTTTATACCATGTCCCTCACCGGGATGTCAGGTGGATGGCGCCNCGTCGCCAGTTACTCCGGCCCCACTCCAGCAGCGAATCCAGCGAACCGCTGGCNAGGTTGGCAGGCGGGTTCTGNCCAAGNGCAACGAGCGCCATGAACAGGTTGTCGACAGGCTTGTCATCATCAAGAGCTGGCGCATGGGTCTGCTTGCTCAGCTTCTGACCCTGCGCGTTGAGTATGACCGGGATGTGAAGCCAGCGTGGAGGAAGAGCACCCAGGGCACGATAAATCTGTTGCTGNTGCGCCGTCATGTCCAGCAGATCCGAACCACGCACCACGTCCGTGATGCCCTGATCAATGTCATCGACCACCACCGCCANTTGATAGGCGTAGAACCCCTCCTTGCGGAGGATGACCGGATCGTCAAGCTCTGCTTGCACCGNCTGGTGCTGNGGNCCCAGCAGCTGGTCCTGCCAGTGGCAGTCTTCGTCTTCGAGGGCAAAGCGGATTGCGAATGGCCGGTCACCGTCGATTTCTGTGCGNGTGCGGCACTGGTTCGGGTGGCGCCCCTCATTGGCCTGCAATTCCTTGCGCGAGCACNGGCAACGATACGCGTAGCCGCTTTCAAGCAGCCGGTTAANGGCGTGCTGATAGGCGTCGTGACGTCTGGATTGAAAGCGNACCGGCTCGTCGGGAAACAGCCCGTGGGCGTCAAGGCTGGCAATGATCTGGCCGGTCGCCTCCGGCGGCTCTCTCAGAGGATCCAGGTCTTCAATGCGGATAAACCACTGGCCGCCCTGGCTGCGGGCTTCCAGAAAGCTGGCAAGTGCGGTAACGAGGGAGCCAAAGTGCAGCGGGCCTGTCGGAGAGGGCGCAAACCGGCCCCGGTAGTGAGGGTTGTTCATGGCGGTCAGTCAGCCGGCGGGGCTGGGAANAGCCCCAACCGGCAGCTGTTGCGTAGTAGGCTCAGATGCCGGTCTGGCGTTCGCGAATCTCGGCCAGTGTCTTGCAGTCGATGCACAGGGTGGCTGTTGGTCGAGCTTCCAGNCGGCGGATACCGATTTCCACGCCACACTGATCGCAGAAGCCATAGTCGTCTTTGTCGATGCGGTCGATGGTCTGGTCAATCTTCTTGATCAGCTTCCGCTCGCGGTCGCGGGTACGCAGCTCCAGGCTGAATTCTTCCTCCTGGGTTGCGCGATCGCTGGGATCCGCGTAATTTGCGGCGTCTTCCTGCATGTGGTGCATGGTGCGGTCGACTTCTTCCATCAGCTCCTGCTTCCATTGCAGCAGCAGATCTTTGAAGTGCTGGAGCATTTCCGCACTCATGTACTCTTCACCCTTCTTCATTTCATAGGGGGTGAAGTTGGTAAAACGTTCGCGTGGTTGTTCTGCAGTAGTTGCCATTGAACCCGGCCTCTTGTTTGTACTTCACAAGAACGGTTTGCTTCCCTCCGCGTGAGCCCCCGTGGCTGCGCGGTTGTACCCTGGATGAAGCATTCGTCCTGAAACGGGAATTTGCGGAAAATAGCAGATTAGTCACGGGGGTGCCAGCCTTGTGACATCGACTTTTGTACGGAGATCACATGAAGTTTCCAGAACCGCTGGTTGAAGGCCGGCTTATCCGCCGCTACAAACGCTTTCTGGCAGACGTGCGNCTGCCGGATGGTTNAGAAATTACGGCCCATTGTCCGAACACCGGCTCCATGCTGGGCTGTCAGCCGGAGGACGCGCGAGTCTGGCTTAGCCATAGCGATAACCCCAAGCGCAAACTCCAGTACACCTGGGAGTTGGTGGAAACCTCGCCCGGGCAACTGGCCTGCGTGAACACCGCCCGGCCNAACAGCCAGGCCCGGGNGGCCGTGCNGNCNGGNACCGTGGTNGAGNTGGCCGGTTANNCNGAGTGCCGCGCCGAGGTNAANTATGGNNCNGAGAANAGCCGGATNGACCTGNTGCTNTCNGGCCANGACACCGCNGCCGATGCCTGGGTGGAGGTCAAGAATGTCACGCTGGCGGANGATGNTCAGGGTTTNTTCCCNGATGCGGTGACCGAGCGCGGCCAGAAGCATCTGCGGGAGCTGATTGCCCAGGTTGAGCAGGGCGATCGCGCGGTGCTGTTTTTCGTGGTGAATCACACCGGNATTCAAACCGTTCGCCCGGCGGACCATATTGATCGAAAATACGGTGAGTTACTGCGGGAGGCCTGCGATNCTGGCGTGGAAGTGATCGCCTATCGTGCCGATCTGAGCGAGAGCGACGGCACGCCAACAGGTGTGTTGACCCTGACCGAATCGGTGCCCGTTATTCTGGAAGTCTGACCTCAATCTGGCCGTCCCGCTCCCGCAGGTCCAGCTGGGTGAGCGCATCGCCCTGGCAGGGCCCGGCAATGCATTCGCCGTCTGAGGGCTTGAACAGGGCGCCGTGGGTGGAACACTGGATAAACAGGTTGTCGGAATCCATGAACCGGCCGGGCATCCAGTTCAGTTCAACGCCCAGATGCGGGCAGATGTTNAGGTAGGCGCGGGGCGTGCCACCGTCCAGAAACAGGAACCCGGTCAGCGGCATGCCTGCCGGCTCCCGGGCCTTCTCCCGGAGCCGGAATTCCACGAATTGGCCCGGTGTCAGCTCGGAGGCCGGACAGACGGGCTGCCAGGTATGCGGGACGCTGCTCATTTCGGCAAGATCGTGTATCGCATGCGGGTCCCGTGATTCAGGGACATGACGATCTCATCGGCGTCCAGGCGATGCGGAAAATAGCAGCCGGAAATCTTGGCGCTGGCAATACTGGAGCCTTCCATTCGGGATTTCGAGAAGTCGACACCTCGCAGGTCGGCGCCCCGGAAGTAGGCGTGGCGGAAATCCAGCCCCTTGGCATCCATTCCCCTGAGATCCAGACCCCGGAAATCGCCATGGGCGAAACTGGGTANCTCTGCAAGCTTTGCCTTTTCAGCATTGAACGCCTGCATGTCCTCGCTACGAAGAATGTCGTAGAGCGGGTGGCTGATCTGATGTACTTCGTGTTCGCTTTTATCGTCCATATCGAACCTCGCGCTCGCCAGTGGGAGCCAGTTGTTGTTCTTAGTCGGCCTTGCCGCCGGGGATACCCAGATGTTGGCGGATCCGGTCGGCCACCGCCTCTGCCACATGCTCCTGGTCAGTGTGAAGGTGGATGGTGTGGCTCTTCTCCTCCGCGGTTAACGGTTCAAACCAGGTTTGCTGGGCGTCCAGCAATTCCTCGGTTGCCTCGGAGGCATCGCCCTTGCGATTGCGGATCCACTCCCGGCGCAGATCTTCCGGCGCCTCGCAATGGATCAGGGCAAAGGGCACACCCTGATCTTCGGCTATCGATGCCAGCAGGGCCCGCTCTTTCTGTTTCAGGCTGGCGGCGTCCACAATCACCGGGAAACCGGCTGCCAGAACGTGACTGGCAAGCTCCGCCAGCCGCTGATAGGTTTTCTCTGTCGCTTCCTCGGTGTAAAGATTGCCGCCGGTCGGTGAGCGGGAGCTGTCGAGTGGGGCCAGTCCGTGCAGGCGCTTGCGCTCGACATCGGAGCGCAGGCGTATCAGCCCCAGTTCATTGGCCATGGCGGCGCTGACGCAGGTCTTGCCGCTGGCGGACAGCCCGGTGGTTGCCAGCAGATAGTGATTCGGAATAGTGCCGTAATCCTCGGCCAGCTGGGCGTAGGCTCGATAGCGCTGCATCAGGTCGGCTTTTTCAGCATCGGTGAGCCCCGGGTTCCCCATGGTAAACAGGGCNATCTTGGCGCGCACCATAGCCCGGTATGCCTTATAAAGCGGCAACAAGGGCAGGGCTTCGAAGTCGTCGCGGTATTCCAGGTACGTATTGAGCACCTGATTGGCAAGGGCGCTTTCCCCACGGGACTCCAGATCCATCAACAGGAACGCGAGATCGTTGATCACGTCGATCCATCGGAANGGNTCGTTGAANTCNATGCAGTCGAAAACNGTNACCNCGNCCTCGAAGCGGGTGATNTTNGCNAGATGNAGGTCGCCNTGGCANTCCCGNACCATNCCGCTGNCGCGNCGANGGGCAATCAGCTCCCGGTGGCGCTCGAAGGTGGATTCGGTCCAGGCCTGGAGGTTGTCCAGCTGCATAAGCAGATCCGAATCGTCAATCATCGGACGGATCTGGTCGAAGTTCTCCTGCATGGCGGCAAACACGGCTTCCGGGGTGCCAAGCGGTTTTTCGTCCGGCACGGCCGGTAACTGATCGTGGAAGGCGGCGACCTGCCGGGCAAGATCGGTCAACAGCTCGGGTGCCAGCTCCCCCTGTTCCTGCAGGCGATCGAAAAGCTGATCCTGGCCGAACTGGCGCATCTTGATGGCGTATTCGAAAGCCTCGCCCTCGCCATCCAGAATAGGGGCTTCCGGCGTCCCGGTGATAGGCACCACCTCCAGATACAGTTTTTCCGCCAGGCGTCGATTGAGCCTGAGCTCCTCCTCGCAGAAATGCTTTCGGCGATCGAGGGTGGAGAANTTCAGGAAGCCGAAATCCATGGGCTTCTTGATCTTGTAGGCGTAGTCACCGGTCAGGATNACCTGTGAGATGTGAGTTTCGATAACCTGGAAACCATCGACAGGATGGTCGTACAGGTCTGGATTCTGCATGGCCAGAATCAGNTTGCCTGGNNATGTCTCACTCACCGTGCTCTCCTCGCGTTCCCTGAACCTATTGATTTTTCTTGCTCTATCATAACGGGCAGATTACAGAAATAACACACGGATGGCCTGCCTTCCTCACCGCTCCCTTCGTTATAATCGCGGCATGAAAAAATCCAAAGCATCTTCCAGCCCNAGGCGAAAGCCCTCCAGACGTTCCTCCAACAACGGTCGCCGGCCGTGGTTCTGGCGTTTTATGTTCCGGTTATGTGCCATCGGTCTCGTTTTGCTGGCTGGNTGGATGGTTTACCTCGATGCCGTGGTGACCTCCCGTTTCGAGGGCCGGCGTTTCGAGGTTCCGTCCCGGGTTTACGCGCGCCCTCTGGAGCTTTTCGATGGCGCCAGCGTCAGTGCCGGNGCCCTGGAGAGGGAACTGAGNCTCTCCGGTTTCCGTAAGGGTGACGGCAGGAAATCCGGCAGTTACCAGCGCACGGGCAATCGCTTTGTGATCAGTACNCGGGGCTTTTCCTTCCCGGACGGCGATGAACCCAGNCGCAGGATCTCACTGATGATATCTGGCGATCGGGTTCAGGGCTTTTCGGTGATTGAAGGCGATAATGCCCCGATTGTGCGGCTTGAGCCGGCGCANATTGGCGGCATCTACCCGGCGCACAAGGAGGACCGGGTGCTGGTTCAGCTGGATGAAGTGCCGGCCCTGTTGCCCACCACTCTGATGGCGGTGGAGGATCGNAATTTCTACGACCATTTCGGCATCGCGCCACTTTCTATTGGCCGGGCCATGCTTGCCAACATCCAGGCCGGGCGCATCGTTCAGGGTGGCAGCACGCTGACCCAGCAATTGGTGAAAAACTTCTTNCTGACTCGAGAGCAGACGCTGGTGAGAAAGGCCAACGAAGCNCTGATGTCGGTGCTCCTGGAGTTGCACTATGAAAAAGACGATATCCTCGAAACCTATCTGAACGAGGTCTACCTCGGACAAGCCGGTACGCGCAGCATTCATGGTTTCGGTCTTGCCAGCCAGTTCTATTTTGGCGAATCCCTCAAGGATCTGGATGTGCANCAGATNGCNTTGCTGGTGGGCATGGTCAAAGGCCCCAGTTACTACAATCCGCGCCGCCACCCGGAGCGCGCAACCGAGCGGCGGAATCTGGTGATTTCTGAAATGGAACAGGCCGGCCTCATTGAGCCGGGGCGCGCGTCCAGGGCTCGTGGATTGCCGCTGGGCGTCAGTGAGCGCCCGTCGTATTCGGAAAATCGGTACCCGGCCTATATCGATCTGGTCCGGCGACACCTTGCCCGCGATTACAAGGAAGAGGATCTGCGCAGTGAAGGTTTGCGGATTTTCACGACCCTGAACCCGGCGATCCAGTACGCGGCAGAGTATGCGGTAACCNATACCCTCCCGAGGNTGGGCGGNGGGCAGAATGCCGAGGCGCTGGAAGCNACNCTGGTNGTNACNGCGAAGGATTCCGGGGAAGTGCTGGCNCTTGTNGGTGGCCGNGANCCGCAATTTGCNGGNTTCAACCGGGCACTGGATGCCAACCGTCCCATCGGGTCGTTGATCAAGCCGTTTATCTATCTGTCGGCGTTGCAGGAGCCGGAGAGGTATACCCTGACCACACCGGTGCTGGATAAGAGCTTTACCCTGGAATTCGACGATGGCAAACGCTGGCAGCCCAAGAACTACGATGGCGAGGAGCGGGGCGAAGTACCCCTGCACAAGGCCCTGTCCCACTCTTACAACCTGCCTGCCGTNCGTGTCGGGCTGGATATCGGAGTGGATCGGGTGCAGGAGACGCTGACAGCGTTCGGAGTCGATACCCCGATTTCCCGTTACCCGTCGATGCTTCTGGGCTCGGTTTCCATGAGCCCGGTGACCGTGGCGCAGATCTANCAGGGGCTGGCGACATCCGGCTTCAATACGCCGCTGCGCACGATCCGTGAAGTCACGGACGCCGGCGGTGAGGCGCTATCCCGTTACAGTCTTGAAGTTGAGCAAGTGGCCGATCCCGCCGCCGTGCACCTGGTGCAATACGCCATGCAGGAAACCATGCAGGAGGGGACAGGACGCTCTGCCTATTACACNGTGCCTGAAGAGCTCAGTCTTGCCGGCAAGACCGGCACCACCGATGATGGTCGGGACTCCTGGTTTGCCGGGTTCAGTGGCGACCTGCTTGCGGTGGCCTGGGTTGGGCGGGATGATAACGGGCCAACTTCACTGACCGGGGCCAGTGGCGCTCTGCCGGTGTGGTCGAGGTTTATGGCGCAGGTTCCCCAGCACGGCTTCTCGCCGGTGGTACCCGACGGNGTCAGTTATCACTGGGTGAATTCGGAGCNGCAGGCACTCACAGACGAATACTGCGACAATGCCCGTCTGCTGCCCTACATTGCTGGNAGTGAACCCACGCAGACAATTTCATGCTCCGGAACTCTGGAACGTCGAATCCGGGGTTGGTTTGAAGGACTGTTTCAATGATTGACCGACTTTCGTTAAGGACTGCCCTGATCGCCACGCTGCTNTCCGTGGCTGGTTGTGCTTCCGGGCCAGGAGGCGGAATCTACGTGCCGATCGGCAGTGAGCCGGCCAAGGCGCCNGAACCACCCAGAACCAGTACTGATAGCGAAGAAAGCGAAGCCCCCGTGTGGCGCAAGAGCGAACAGCCAGAGGNGGCTCCGGAAACCCGGGAACCGGCCCGGTCCAGCTCCCCTAGCTATCGGGAAACCGGGGATGGGCTCTCACCGGCGGCGCTCAGCCTGGTACGTGAGGCCGANCAGCTGTTGGCCCAAGGTAACNTCTCTGGCGCTATCGCACGCCTCGANCGCGCACAGCGGATCGCCCCCCGATCTGCGGAGGTGTATTTCAAGTTGTCCGAGGCCTATGTGGCGGGTAATNAGTTGGGCTCAGCGGAGCAGTTCACCCTGAAGGGGTTGTCCCTGGCGGGAAGTGATATTCGGCTGCAGAGAGCCGGCTGGCTGTTGCTGGCGGATATTCGCCGGGCTCGAGGTAATGTGGCGGGTGCGGATCAGGCGGAGGAAAGGGCCGCAGCGCTATAAATATGTTGTAAACAAAAAAGAGGGGCTTATGCCCCTCTTTTTTGTGGTCATTCCGGAGCTGAGGCTTCGAAATCGACTGTGGAGGTCTCGCCGCTAACTACCTCAACCTGGCTGTCGCCGGTGATGAAGCTGAGTTCATCATCGGAGGGNTCACCTTCTGCAGTTTCGATCTCATCATTATCGCAGGTGTATGAGACCGTGTAATTGCCCTCGGGTATAAATGCTGCAGTGAAAGCGAACTGATCGCCATCGTAATTTACCGGAACGGCAACAAGAGGCTCTTGATCACTACCGATATCATCTGGTTCAACATCGAAGCCTTCATGAATATACACGCTGCCGTTATACGTTTCCGGTGAGCTGACGCTCGCATCACTGCAAAGATTGCTGATGACTTCTGTAGCAACTGTTCCCGCAATGGTACCTACCTCCGAATTGTCGACCAGCCGAATAACCGGTTTTAATCGGTAAACGTCAGGATCGTTCTGAGGATTTACGATCGATTTTCTCACATCAAAGTCGATGGTCAGATTAATTTCGCCGCCTGCAGGCACAATGAATCCGCTGGTTTGAACGCCTCGGGCTGAAGGAGTTGTCAGATCGAATACGCCACCATCGATAACAATCGTGTTGCCATCGCCTAGTTCCAAGCGCATCCAGGAATAATCGCCGGCAGTAACCTCTTCATCTGCCAAGAGGGACATCACGGTTCCGCCGGTCAATGTAAGTAGGTTTACTGGTTCCGCCATGTCGAAATCAAAACGTTTCCGGTCACCATTGGTGTGTTGCAGTACCAATGCCTCGACTTCTATGTTGACTTCTTGGGCGTTATCTACAGGCGCGTCGGTTAATCCTACGTTAACCGTGCCGGTAGAAGCAGTGCTGCTTCCGTCACCGCTGCCGCCACAGGCGGCAATACCTGCAGCCAGGGCCGAAATGGTGAAAATGCGGATCGAACGTTTCATATAAACCTCCAAGGTTTATTTGCTGGACTCATAGCGAAGCAACATCGCTACCTGACTCCACCCTCACGCTGCGGTAGAGGGCAGAGTTCCGGAAATTTTGTTAACGTTCCCTAATGTCCGGGCAACCGTTGAATCGTCAGATCGGGAACGCGGCCAATGCATCGGCCCGGCGACTTGAGATAGACTGCGCCGCTGGCATGAACCCACGCAGGTAAACAACGGCTTTGGCAATTTTTCCTTTCAAGCCCTCGAAGTCCCGGCGTTTTGACGCCCTGGTGCGGCCCCATCTGGATGCGATGTACCGGTTTGCTTACCGTCTGGCGGGTCAGCAACAGGATGCTGAGGATCTGGTTCAGGATGTGGTGGTCAAGCTATTCCCAAAGCTTGATGAGCTGGAAAGCGTTGACCAGCTAAGGCCCTGGCTGAATCGGGTGCTCTACAGGCAGTTTATTGATCAGGTGCGGCGTAAGAACCGACAGAGTGACCGCCCGTTGACGGAGCTGGTAGGCAGTGAAAGCCAGGCCGATTGGCTGGACAGCCTTGAATCCGACAGTGTTGGCCCGGATCTGCAACTGGAGCAGTCGCGCCTTGGACCGGCGTTGGATCGGGTCATGATGACTCTGACGCCCGATCAGCGAACTCTTTTGTTGCTTCATGATGTGGACGGCTGGCGCCAGGAAGACATCGCGGAGGTGCTGGACATCCCGTTGGGAACCGTGAAATCGCGATTGCACAGGTGTCGGGCCGCCCTGCGAAAGAAATTGCAGCGGGAGCTGGAACCAACCGAGCCGGCCGGACGTGTGGGGGAGTGAGGTGAAGACAATGTCCTGCAATGAAATCCGGGTGGATCTACCCGACTACATCAACAATGAGCTTTCCGCCCCCGCCCGTGACCGGGTGCAGGAGCACGTTGCTGCCTGCACGTCGTGCAGAGGGTGGCTTGCCTCGGAGCGGTCTCTGAACCGGGCGTTGCAGGAGCAATTCAGAGTCCCTGGGCCTTCTCCTGATTTTCACAGCCGTGTTTTGTCCTCTGTCCGAGGCGAAGCGAAACCGGAGTCCGGATGGAGTCACGGGGCACTGGGTGGCGCCATTGCGGCGGCTCTTGCCCTGGGTATCGGCCTGGGCTTTCTGTTCCAGCCCGATGATGTGACTGACAGCGCCCAGCCTGTTGTCGCGTCCTCGGCGTCCTCGGACAGTGCCGCTGAAGAGTCGGCAAACGGGATTGCCGAACCTGTTGAGAAAACCGTGCGCCTTGCCTTCCGTTCGGGTGAGGCTCTGGAAAACGTTACGCTTACCTTGGAGCTGCCACCGAATGTGGAACTGGCTTCCTGGCCGGGGCATCGGGAGCTTAGCTGGCAGGTGAGCCTGAACGCTGGGGAGAACGTCCTGTCGCTGCCCCTGAAGCTCCTCTTTCCCGGTGCCGGTGAGTTGGTGGCCCGACTGGACACCGGAGATCGCCAGAAAACCTTTCGGGCCCCGATTCCCGAATATCCACAACGCCCGGTCGAGGATCCCGAATCATGACAGGTTGCAGGTTCTTATTGAGTGCCAGGCTGGTCGGATTGCTGATGTTGGGGTTTTGGGTCCCTGCAACAACACTGGCTAATGATGATCTGGATGTTACCATGCGAATGGTGACTGACGACGCAGAACTCACCGATTCGGTCGTGCGGGAAATCGAGTTGCCCCGCGCTATCGAAAAACCCGAGAATCCGGGTGAGTCTGGCTCTCGAGGGCTGGATACGGCGAGTGAAGCCCGAGAAAGGGGGCGCGAGTTTGGTGAGTCCATGTCCGAAAAAGCCAGGCAATCCCGGGAGCTGATCAAGGGTAAGCCTGAGTTACCGGAGCGGCCGGAACGCCCAGAGCTGCCGGATGCACCAGGGCTGGATCGCTGAAACCGGATACATAACCGGACCTGCCCCGCGTGGATTAATCCGGAGAAACCTGTTTGCTGGTATTTTGGCGCGCCCTGTCCCTGATCCTGTTGTTAATGCCCACGATGATTCTTCAGGCGGCTGAAACGGAAGCCGGCATGGAGGATTTCCGTGCCGGCGTTGAAGCCTTTGAAGCAGGAGACCTGAACGCCGCGAAACAGCGCTTCCAGAGGGCCGTTGATGCTGGCCTGAGATCTCCCTCGCTTTTCTATAACCTCGGTGTTGTCTGCTACCAGCTGGGCGATTATGGCGCCGCTGAATCTGCCTTCCGTTCCTTGCTCGACGGCTCCAATGGCGCCCTCGCGCGTTATAACCTCGGTCTGGTCGCGCTTGCCACGGAGGAGTCTGCCGAAGCCCGTCGCTGGTTCGAGCAGGCCTCGGCCGAGAGCGCTCCGGATAAGATTCGGACACTGGCTCGGGCGCAACTGAATAGACTGGCCGGCGGAGTTCCGTCGTCGGCCGGTCAGCCCTCCATTCGCGGCTATCTGGGTATCTCGGGCGGTTACGATTCCAATATTGCCGGCCTGCCCGAGGATACGGCGTCGAGTGAAGGTGGGGTGTTCCTCGAAGCGCTGGCTGCCGGAACCTACGAGCGGCCAGTCGGTACCCGCTCACGGCTTGCCCTCGATGCTGCCGCCTATTCCCGGGAACATCCGTCCGATGACGAATACGACACTCAGGTGTTGCAGGGACGACTGGCCTGGTCTGAGACTCTCGCTGCAGGTGAACGCGGCGCTCTGGTGTCGTTGGTGAAGTCCTGGTTTGGCAGCGAATCCCTTGAAACCCGATACGGCATCGAGGGGTTTTATCGTTGGCGTCAGTGTTCGCTACCCGTAGCCCCGGATCAGTGCGGAATCGCCCTGGCGACGGCTACCGTGAATGGTGGTTCAGGCTTCGAGGCCTATGACGGACAGTGGTATCGGGCACGCGTTCATGCGCGGAAGTACCTGGGACCCTGGCGATTGGACGGCGACTACTCACTGGAAATCAATGACCGGCGGGATCTGCAAACAACCAGTGAGTTTATCAGTGTCTCACCTACCCACCACACACTGGAGTTTGCCGGTCGCTACCGCTGGCGGCCAGATATCGTATTCGGAACGATGGGCTCTGTTCGCCACAGTCGATACCGGGACGCCCATCAAGTGGTGTCCGGGGAAGGCGAGAGCGGTCGCAGAACAGATAACCGTCAGGAGATCGGATTGCTGGCGGAAAAGTCTCTGGACAGCCTTTGGCTGGTCCGGGGGGAGTGGCTGGTTCGGGATAACAGAAGCAGTCTGTCGCAGTATGACTATCAGCGCCAGACGCTGATGTTCACCCTCGAAGGGGCCTTCTAGCTCTGCAAGGCAAAGCCAGAAGGCGGGCTACCCGTTACAGTCCTGCGTTTCTCAGGCGGTTGGCGTGTTGCTTGAAAACCGCTTTTGGATCAGTTTCGAAGAGGCTGTGCAGGCCCAACGCCTGATTCACTTCATCCAGATGGTTCATGAAGTAATTATCCCGGATAACCTTGCCAAAGCGGCTGCTGCAGCGGCCTACCAGACCGTCGTTCTGGCTGAAGCCGAAGGCGAGGCTGGTGGTGCCCAACAACGCGTCGGACGGATCCAGAACGTTGGTCAGAACACCGGTGCCACCCCAGGAGTAGAAGCGGACACCATTTGCCGAGTAGGCGCCTTCACCGCAAGCGGTGGTTGGAATCCCAGCAGGGGCAAAGTTGTTGAATTCGGCGCTGCCCTGAGTGGTGAGGGATTCCAGGCTTGACCGCAGGTCCTGGTTATAACCGCCACCGGACAGCAGATCGATAAGCCCACCCAATGCATTACCCAGACTGGCCGCCAGGCTTTCGGCAGGGGAGCCGTAGATAAGGTCGGCGACCGGCGAGCCTTTATGGGGCGAGCCGACGGACGTCACTGAGGCGACCAGATCCGGCCGCACCCTGGCGATGTAACGGGCCGTGGGGCCCCCGTGGCTGTGGCCAATCAGATTGACCTTGCCGTGCACCGCGGCGATCGCCTGTACCTGCGGCAGAAGCGCTTCACCGCGAGCAATGGTGCTGTCCAGGGCGGGCACCTGAGTGGTGTAGACATCAGCGCCGTATTTGCGGAGATCCTCGGCGACGCCGTACCAGTAGTCCACGCCGGCAATCGAATCAAAGCCGAACATGCCATGCACCAGCACAACCGGGTAGCGAGTATCCGTATAGTTTGAAGGGGTAGAGTCCCACCACCAGGCGGCGGAGGGGGCCGACCAGGCCACAGTCAGGGCCAGGGCCATTGCTTGGATCCAGAGTTTCATTGTCGTTCCTACAGTTTGATGTTGTGTTTGTTATTCAAACTGCGGCTCAACCTAACGGGTTGCTCCAGAGACTTCCTGCTCGTACTGCATCTGCCTGTAGGCAGACCGAGTGCTTCCGTGCGCTGACTTGATTTTTGTGTTTGTTAGATTGGTGCCGTCAGAGCATCTCGGTAGAGATTAGATCATCATTTGATCAGGCTGGATGGTAAGTCAACGGCACAAGAGGCCAGGCAGGGGTATTCGCCGTGGAACTGTGATGCCCATCACATCGGTGGCCCCGCAGGACATGTTCTGCGGGGCAGCGATGGGGACAGCGGAAGTATCAGAGCGTGGCCATGACCTTTTTGGCCGCCGCTACCGTATCGGCGATGTCCTGTTCGGACAGTGCCGCTGTCGTAAAGCCAGCCTCAAAGGCGGATGGTGCCAGGTATACGCCTTCTTTAAGCATGCCCTGGAAGAACTTCTTGAACCGTTCGACATCACAGCCCATCACCTGGTCAAAGCGGGTAACAGAGCTTTCCTCGGTAAAGAAGAATCCGAACATGGCCCCGGCACTCTGGACCGTCAAAGGGATGCCAGTGGCGTCAGCGGCTTCTTTCAGGCCGTCGCGAACGGCATTGGTTTTCTCGGTCAGCCGGTCGTGGAAACCGGGCTCGGAGATTGCGTTCAGTGTCGTCAGGCCGGCGCACATGGCCAGGGGGTTACCGCTCAGGGTGCCTGCCTGGTAAACCGGTCCCAATGGTGAGATGTGTTCCATGATTTCCCGTTTGCCGCCAAAGGCGCCGACCGGAAGTCCGCCACCAATCACCTTGCCCAGTGCGGTGAGGTCCGGGGTTACGCCATACAGCCCCTGCGCGCCGCCAAGGGAAACCCGGAACCCGGTCATTACTTCGTCGAAGATCAGCACGGTGCCGTGCTCGTCGCACACTTCCCGCAACCCCTCCAGGAAGCCTGGGACCGGTGGAATGCAGTTCATATTGCCAGCGACCGGCTCTACGATAATCGCGGCGATCTGGTCGCCCATCTCCCGGAAGCATTCGCGAACGCTGTCCATGTCGTTGTAGGTCAGCGTGATGGTGTGCTCAGCCAGGCTGGCGGGGATGCCCGGGGAATTCGGCACGCCCAGGGTGAGGGCGCCGGAGCCTGCTTTGACCAGCAGTGAATCCACGTGGCCGTGGTAGCAGCCCTCGAACTTCACGATCTTGTCGCGACCGGTGTAGCCCCTCGCCAGGCGGACAGTGCTCATGGTGGCCTCGGTACCCGAATTCACCATGCGGACCAGTTCGATGGATGGCACCAGTTCGCACACTTTCTTGGCCATCTCGGTTTCGAGGGCGGTCGGCGCACCATAGCCAACGCCCAGATCAACCTGCGCATGCAGGGCGTCTTTGATGCGTTGGTCACCGTGGCCAAGAATCATGGGGCCCCAGGAGCCGATGTAATCGATGTAGCGCTGATCGTCTTCGTCGTAAAGATAGGCGCCCTGGGCGTGCTTGAAGAAAATCGGCGTGCCGCCAACGCCTCGAAAGGCCCGGACCGGAGAATTCACGCCACCGGGGATGTATTTCTGGGCCTGCTCGAACAGGGTTTCGGAGTGCGTCATGGATCTGGGCTCCTGTTATTCCGGAAGTGAAAAAAGTGGGTGATGGCTTGCGAACAAGCGTTCAAAGGCTTTGGCTCGCATCTCAATGTCATGTGTGTCGCCGCCAAAAAGGCCGCCCACCACGGCGAGCATGTCGGCCCCGGCACGGATAAGAGGTTCGCCGTTACCTGTGGTTACCCCGCCGATGGCGGTGATCGGGAGGCCGAAACGCTTTGCGTCGGTCAGGACACCGGGAGGCGCTGCCGGGGCGCCGGGTTTGGTCGACGACGTATAAAATCGCCCGAACGCCAGATAGTCCGCGCCCGCCCCCAGAGCAGCCTGTGCAAGTGCGAGATCGGCGTGACAGGTTATGC
>PBED01000018.1:0-226476 GCA_002718255.1 Marinobacter sp.
ACCTCGGCGATATCCGCCATACCCATGGGCGCACCCGGGTGGCCGGACTTGGCTTTCTGAACCGCATCCATGCTCAGCGCGCGAATGGCGTTGGCGAGATCTTTACGAGACGGCATTGACGTTTCTCCAGTGTTTTGCAGGAAAAGAATTCGTAGTGATTAAAGGGCGATCAAAATGAGGCGCGTATTTTCGCCGATTAGTGTGTGCCGGGGCAAATCGGCATGNGCCTGTTTCACGATTGTTTGCCTGTGGATTTCCGAAAGGTCTGATTTCAAAGAACGATAAATCTATATCAAAATTTTTTGATATGCCTATTGATTGACCACCCGAAGCCCCCTACACTTCGTTTCCATGACATCCATGAACACATACGCCGACAACCTGTCCTCCGTGGACGCACTGGCCCCGATCTTCAAAGCGGGCGGGGATCCGTTGCGGCTGGAGATTCTGCGTGTGTTGAGACGGGATACGTTCGGAGTTCTGGAGCTCAGCCAGTTGTTTGATATGCGCCAGTCCGGTATGAGCCACCACCTGAAGGTAATGAACAAGGCTGGTCTGCTTGAGCCCCAGCGTGAAGGCAATGCGATTTTCTATCGCCGCCCGCTGCACCTGGACAGCGACAAGCCAACCGACCAGACCATCCGACAGATATTTGAAGCGGTAGACCGGGTGCCACTGCCACCACATCTGCAGGAGCGCATTGAGGCCATTCGCACTCAGCGCGCAGACCAGTCCCAGGCTTTCTTCGCCCGGCATGCAGAGCAGTTCCGCGAGCAGCAGGAACTGATCGCCGCTTTTGATCTTTACGCAGAGCCGGTCGCGGAAATGATCCGCAAACGGTCCCGCAAACATCAATGGCAGGCCGCACTGGAAATCGGCCCCGGCGANGGTGCCTTCCTACCGGTTCTGGCAGAGCTTTGTGGGCATGTGGTTGCCCTGGATAACAGCCGGGACATGCTGGCCAAGGCCACCCGCACCTGCATTGACGAACGGCTGAACAACATCGACCTGATAGAAGGTGTTACCGACACCCTGCTGGCCAGGGGCGACGCCTTCGACCTGGTCGTTGCGAATATGGTTCTGCATCACGTGCCCAGCCCCGCTGACATCTTCCTTGATGCCGCGGCGTTGATGAACAACGGCGGCTGCTTCGTAATCAGCGACCTGTGCAGTCACGACCAGGACTGGGCAAAAGCAAACTGCGGTGATCTCTGGCTCGGGTTTGAGCCGGAAGAGCTTACCACCTGGGCCGCGGACGCCGGCCTGGTTGCCGGAGAACAGCTGTTTATCGGCTTGCGGAACGGGTTCCAGATCCAGGTTCGGGAATTCTGGAAACACAGCGGTCAGATTTGACGACCTGGATCGCAATATCAACAAATTTTGATATACGGATACGTAGTTTTACGTATCCTCACACAGACCAACAAACCGGATACCGGAAAGCGCTTTAAGAAAACCGCTTACCGGCCTGAATTTGAATCGCTCACAGAGGAGCATGCGCTATGGCTGACTACAACATCTTCACTTCCGAATCGGTCTCTGAAGGCCATCCGGACAAACTGGCAGACCAGATCTCTGATGCCGTGCTGGATGCCATCCTGACCGACGATCCCCATGCCCGCGTTGCCTGCGAGACCATGGTAAAAACCGGTGTGGCCATCGTTGGCGGTGAGATCACCACCAGCGCCTGGGTGGATCTGGAAGACCTGGTGCGCGGTGTCATCAAGGACATCGGCTACACCTCCTCGAAAGTGGGCTACGACGGCGACACCTGCGGCATCATCAACATTATCGGCAAGCAGTCCGTCGATATCGCCCAGGGCGTTGATCGCAAGAAGCCTGAAGACCAGGGTGCCGGCGANCAGGGCCTGATGTTCGGCTATGCCAGCAACGAAACCGACGTACTCATGCCGGCGCCGATCACTTTCTCTCACCGTCTGGTGCAGCGCCAGGCCGAGGCCCGCAAGAGCGGCCTGCTGCCGTGGCTGCGCCCGGACGCCAAGAGCCAGGTGACCTGCCGCTACGAAAACGGCCGGGTTGCCGGTATCGACGCCGTGGTTCTGTCCACCCAGCACGATGAAGACGTGACCCAGGAAGACCTGAAAGAAGCGGTGATGGAACTGATCGTCAAGCACGCCTTGCCGCCCGAGCTGCTGCACAAGGACACTCAATTCCACATCAACCCGACCGGCAAGTTCGTGATCGGTGGNCCCGTTGGTGACTGNGGCCTGACCGGCCGNAANATCATCGTNGACACCTACGGCGGNATGGCNCGCCACGGTGGTGGNGCGTTCTCCGGNAAGGATCCGTCCAAGGTNGACCGCTCNGCCGCNTACGCCGGCCGTTANGTNGCCAAGAACATCGTCGCCGCCGGNCTGGCCGACAAGTGCGAGATCCAGGTNTCCTACGCCATCGGCGTNGCNCANCCGACNTCNATCTCCCTGAACACCTTCGGNACCGGCAAGATCAGCGANGACAAGATCATTGAACTGGTGCGCCAGAACTTCGATCTGCGCCCGTANGCGATNACCAACATGCTNGANCTGCTGCANCCGATGTATCGNNCAGACNGCNGCNTACGGCCACTTCGGTCGCGANCCCTATGANATGACNGTNGGNGGCAANACCTTNACNGCNTTCCCGTGGGAGAANANCGATCGCGCNGCNGCCCTNAANGATGCNGCTGGTATCTAAACCGATTTNGGGCGTATGTCATCNGGCATACGCCCAAGCCAAACTGATTGAACTGACAGGAGAACACCATGAGCACTCCCGCAGAAAAACTGAACAGCTTTGACGACTACAANGTCCGCGANATNTCCCTGGCCGGCTGGGGNCGGAAGGAAATCAACATCGCNGAAGGCGANATGCCTGCCCTGATGAAGCTCCGCNANAAGTACAAAGCCGAGCAGCCNCTGAAAGGCGCCAATGTNATGGGCTGTATNCACATGACCATNCAGACCGCCGTNNTGATCGANACGCTGNTNGAACTGGGTGCGAACGTGCGCTGGTCNTCGTGCAACATNTTCTCCACCCAGGANCAGGCCGCNGCCGCCATCGCNGCNCAGGGCATNCCCGTGTTTGCCTGGAANGGCGANACCGANGAAGAGTACGACTGGTGCCTNGAGCGNACNGTCGGAGCCGANGTNGANGGCTGGGAACCGAACATGATTCTGGACGANGGCGGNGANCTGACCGCNCTGCTCCATGANAAGTANCCGGAANTNCTGGCNAACTGCCACGGCGTGACCGAAGANACCACCACCGGTGTGCANCGNCTNCAGGAAATGCTGCGCGAGGGCACNCTGAAGGTNCCGGCCATCAANGTGAACGANGCNGTCACCAAGGCCAAGAACGACAACAAATACGGTTGTCGCCACAGCCTGAACGANGCCATCAANCGCGCTACCGACCANCTGATGGCNGGCAANAANGCNCTGGTGATNGGNTANGGNGATGTNGGCAAGGGCTCNGCNGCNTCNCTNCGCCAGGAAGGCATGATNGTNAANNTNACCGANGCNGACCCNATCTGTGCCATGCANGCCTGCATGGACGGNTTCGANGTTGTGTCTCCGTACATTGACGGNGTGAACACCGGNACCGAGNCTGCCGTGAACCGNGACCTGCTGCAGAACACCGANCTNCTGGTCACCACCACCGGCAACATGAACGTGTGCGACGCGCACATGCTCAANGCNCTNAANAGCGGTGCCGTGGTNTGCAACATCGGNCANTTCGANAANGAGATCGATACCGCCTACATGCGCAAGAACTGGGAATGGGACGAGGTGAAGCCGCAGGTGCACGTNGTGTACCGNGACAAGGCCACCAACGACCACCTGATCCTGCTGTCCGAAGGCCGCCTGGTGAANCTGGGCAACGCCACCGGTCACCCGTCACGGATCATGGATGGCTCCTTTGCCAACCAGGTTCTGGCCCAGATGTACCTGTTCGAGCGCAAGTTCGCCGATCTGCCGGAAGATGCCCGCGAGAAAGGCGTATACGTTCAGGTTCTGCCCAAGCACCTGGACGAGGAAGTGGCCCGGGCCATGGTGGAAGGCTTTGGTGGCGTGATCACCAAGATGACTCCGGAGCAGGCGAAATACATCGGTGTACCGGTCGAAGGCCCGTACAAGCCAGAAAGCTACAAGTACTGATCGGGTAAACAGATGCAATCCCAGAAACAGTTCAAGCGTCGTTTCAGCTTTGAGTTTTTCCCGCCCAAGACCGACCAGGGCAAGGAAAAGCTGCAGAACGTGCGCAACCAGCTGGCCGAGGTGAATCCGGACTTTTTCTCCGTCACCTTCGGCGCCGGTGGTTCCACCCGGGACCGCACCATCGAGACCGTGCTCAACCTGCATAGCCAGGGCATTTCCACGGCACCTCATCTTTCCTGCGTCGGGGGCACCCGCCAGGAAATCGGGGAGCTTCTGGATCTGTACCGGGAGCACGGAATCAACCGGATTGTCGCCCTACGGGGCGACATGCCCTCCGGTATGGGTGCCGCCGGTGAGCTGCGCTACGCCAACGAGCTGGTGGAGTTTATCCGTGAGCACAGCGGCGATACGTTTAACCTGGAAGTAGCCGCGTACCCTGAGTTTCATCCTCAGGCCCGCAACGCCGAAGAAGATCTGAAGAACTTTGCCCGCAAGGTTCAGGCCGGTGCCAACAGCGCCATCACCCAGTACTTCTTCAACGCGGACAGCTACTTCTACTTCATCGACCGGCTGGAGAAAATGGGCGTTACCATTCCGGTGGTCCCGGGCATCATGCCCATCGTCAATTTCTCCAACCTGGTTCGTTTCTCGGACATGTGCGGCGCGGAAATTCCTCGCTGGATTCGCAAACAGCTCGAAGCCTACGGCGACGACAGCGATTCCATCCGCAAGTTCGGTGAGGAAGTGGTCACCGAGATGTGCGAGAAGCTGTTGAAGGCCGGCGCGCCGGGATTGCATTTCTATACCCTGAACCAGGTGGAACCCAGTATCAGCATCTGGAAGAACCTGGGCATCAGTGAGCGGGAGAAGATTGCTTTTTGATGTAGTTCATTGCCGTCGGATTACGGTCCTCCGCACCGTAATCCGACACCCCTTGCCGACCGCCGCCCCCGTGCCAAGCATTTGATTTCCTGTGCTCATCTGCGTAATAGTCTAAAGTGTATGTGATGCAGTTCCATCAACGCTCCCCGGAGATCGCAGTCAACAGCAGTGATTGGTCCGGCTTGCCTTACCGGGCAAATGGAGCCTCATAAGAAAGAAAAGGAGATTGTATGAGCACGAAGTGGCTGAAGACCGTAAGCGCCAGCCTGGCACTGACCGTTGCTGCAGGAACCGTGAGCGCAGAAACCCTGCGCGTCGTCACTGACCCGAGTTTCGTTCCGTTTGAAATGATGGACCAGGAAACCGGTGAGATGATCGGTTTCGATATGGAGATCATCCGCGAGGTAGCCGACCGTGCAGGTTTCGAAATTGACCTCAACACCATGGACTTCAACGGCATCATCCCCGCCCTGCAAACCGGCAACGTCGACATTGCCATTGCCGGCATCACGATTACTGAAGAGCGTGAAGAAATCGTCGATTTCTCCGACCCGTACTACGACTCGGGTCTGCGAATCCTCGTTCGCGAGGGTAATGACGACGTTAGCGAATTCGACGACCTCGAAGGCAAGAAAATCGGCACCAAGATTGGTAGCACCAGTTATGACTACCTGGTCAAGAACCTTGACGCCGATGACGGTGTAACCCCCTACCCGGGCAGCTCTGATATGTACATGGCGCTGATGTCCCGTGCCATTGATGCAGTGTTCTACGATGCGCCAAACGTAGGCTACTTTGCCCGCACCAAAGGTGAAGGCAAGGTGACAACCGTCGGCCCGCTTTACGAAGGCCAGCAGTATGGTATCGCCCTCAAGAGTGGCAGTGAGTGGGTTGATGATGTAAACGAAGCCCTTGCCGCAATGAAGGAAGATGGTACTTACAAAACCATCTACGAAAAATGGTTTGGCCCGATGCCCGAGGGCATGTAAGGGCTCCCGGGCCCCAGAGGTCTGATTCCCTTTGCCGGGGCTTCACTGCCCCGGCACTTCGTGACTCCAAAACTCTGCGGAGACTCTCACTGTGGAATTCCAGTTTCAGTTCGACTGGCAGGCAGCCATCGACTCCATCCCTTTTCTGATAAAAGGGATCCCCTATACCCTGCTGATTTCTTTTGGCGGTCTTCTGATCGGTTTTGCTCTGGGCATTGTCTTTGGCCTGCTGAGCATCAACAAGAAGTGGTTCCTGCGGTGGCCGGCAACCGCCTACATTGAAATATTTCGTGGCACACCGATCCTGGTTCAGGTTCTGTTTATCTTCTACGGTCTGCCTGACCTGATCGGTGGTCCCATCGATCCTTTGACGGCCGGCATCGCGGCCATCGCCCTGAACTCCGGCGCCTATATATCCGAGGTGGTCCGTGGTGGCGTTCAGTCCATCGACAAGGGCCAGACCGAAGCCGGGCTTTCCCTTGGCCTTTCCCGCAACCAGACGTTCTGGTCTGTGGTCTGGCCACAGGCGTTCCGCCGCATGATTCCGCCACTGGGCAACCAGGCCATTGTCAGCATCAAGGACACCTCTCTGTTCTCGGTGATCGGCGTGGGTGAACTGGTCCGTCAGGGTCAGATTTACATCGCCAACACCTTTACCGCATTTGAGGTGTACTTTGTGGTGGCGATCCTCTACCTGGCCATCACCCTGTCCCTGTCCATCATTCTCCGCTTCGTTGAGCGGCGCGGACTGGCTTCTGTCTGAAGGAACGTTACCCATGACTCAGATTGTAAAAATGAAGGGCATGAACAAGTACTTCGGGAAACTGCATGTCCTTAAAGATATTGACCTTACCGTTGAACAGGGCGAAGTGGTGGTTATTATCGGCGCCAGCGGCTCCGGCAAATCCACCCTGATTCGCTGTGTGAACGGCCTTGAAGAATATGAATCCGGAACACTGGAAGTGGACGGCCAGCAGCTCGCGCCCAAGAGCGGCAACCCGAAAGCTCTGGCTGAAATCCGCAAGGAAGTCGGGATGGTATTCCAGCAGTTCAACCTGTTCCCTCACCTCACCGTGAAGAGAAACATCATGCTGGCGCCCAAGAAGGTCAAAGAGACTCCCGAAACCGTCGCCAACGCCACCGCAGAGCGTTTGCTGAACCGGGTAGGCATCGGCAACCAGGCCGACAAGTACCCCAGTCAGCTTTCCGGCGGACAGCAACAGCGGGTCGCAATCGCCCGAGCGCTGGCGATGGAACCGCGCCTGATGCTGTTCGACGAGCCAACCTCAGCCCTGGACCCGGAAATGATCGGTGAAGTGCTGGACGTTATGCGGGAACTGGCCAAGGAAGGCATGACCATGATGGTCGTCACCCACGAGATGGGCTTCGCCCGGGAAGTGGCCGACCGCGTGATCTACATCCACGAGGGCCAGATTGTGGAACAGGGTAAACCGGACGATGTGTTCGACAACCCTCAGAACGAGCGCACCCAGGCGTTTCTTTCGCGGGTGTTGGCGCACTGAGCCAAACCCAGCTTTGAAAGCCTCCGCTTGCGGAGGCTTTTTCCTGAATGCCCGCCGACGAGCCCGAGATCGCTAATGGGCGTGCATTCCGGCAAACTCGAGAATCCTGTCTTTTTCAGTGTGCAGAGTTATCTCGATACCGTCGCCCTCCAGGTTGGCAAGGGTTTCCTCGAAAGCCTCTACACGAAGGTCATTAACCTGTCCAGGCTCCGGGCCTTTAACCGGAAATAACACGGGGCCTTTCAGCAGATGCCGCTTGCGGAGCTGATCCACTTTCAGCTTCCACTTGCCCCCATGTTCGATAATGGCCGTGGAATCGGTCTGCCCCAGGAACAGGGGCTTGATTACCCGAATGGCCTCGTTGTCCTTTTGCTCAACGAAGGGGAAGGTGACTCCGTATAGCTGATCTTCGATCCGACGCTTGGTAAAACGCTTTGCCAGATCCCGCTGTTCCAGGAGTTGCTTGATGCCCTTCTCGAGAATGGTCTCCTGATATTCCCTGGTGACGAAGTTCCGGCCAACGTAATATTCGTAGAGCTCAGCCAGTGTTTGCTCTGGATTCTCCGCCAGCACTGCCCGCTGCTCGCTGAAACGAACGATGGTTTCACGGGGTCGGATCAGTTCCTGAAACAGACCTTTGTGAAATCCATAATCCCGGTCGTTGTCACCAAACTCGCCGACCTGGTCTTTGAGCATGCCCTGTACTCTGCGCAGCTCAGCATCCAGATTCGCCATGGTTTTGAGGTACAGTCCCCGGTCCAGCTCCTCAAAGAACTGGGTGATACGGGCATGCTTTTTCCGAAGCAGTTTAAAGCCCAGGTAGCGGGTTTTCGGTGCCCACAGCAAAATACCGACGTTGGCGAACTCGCCCGTCTCGATATAAGGCATAAACCGCACGATGGCGTATTGGCACGCTGTCCTGGTCATTTCCGGTTCCAAAAGTTGTCGCTACGAAAACGCTGCAAGTGTGTCAGGAATGAATCCGGATCAAAGTCCAGTTTCATCGTCATCTCAGAGTCTATGTAAAACCACTCCTCGGGAATGGCCTGGATAATGCCGTCCCACTCCCTCAAAGCCTGTTCCAGCCTTTCAGTATAGTGCTGGCGCTCAATCAAGTCATCGAACACATCTGGCACGCTGTCCTTGAAGGCGTGATACCGAAAAAATTGGTCGGCATCGAAATCAGGGTCGAACGCCTGGTTGTGGTCAATGACCACGAGGCGCTGAGTTTCCGCATCCCAGAACAGATTGGCGTTTCCGCCGTTTTTCGTCAATTGACGATCAACGTTCGATATCCACCAATCGAAAACGAGGAGAGAGCCACGCATTTCCGATGGGACATCATGAATCTGGGAGAAAGCCAACTCCGTTATCCTCTGCTCCACGGATCCAAAAGCCGGGCCGCGACCCAACGCAAGCGCATCTTCCGCTGATAATACATCGGTTAACTCGTCGGGAACATCGACAAGTCTGAACGGAGCTACGGGAATTCCCATGGCCAGAGCGAGGTTGCCAGAGATCCATTCGTTAATCTGACTCTGTCTGCCCGCCCCGCTGCCTTTGACGAAATAAATCTCTCCATCGTCGCCCCTGCAGATGAACGGCAGAGTCATGCCGTGTTCCGAGCGGCGCAACACCTCGACGATCTCGACTTCATTGGGAGGCAAACTGGACACAGGTGTGAAATTCCCTTTTTCTCGGTAGTAACCACGGTACATCTTGTTGCTGACGGTCACGGTAGAACGACCCAACCGTATCCCATATTCTCTTCTTGTGGAAGCGCAGATAAACCGGCAAGTTTATTTGATCAGTAATCGCATTGCGGCACACAAGGATACATAACTGACTGTAATTTCATGCACTTATAATTTCACCGCAAATCAAAGTCGGCCTAAACAAGACTTCGATAGAATATATAGCCAGAAAACCATGATCCGCATCCACTGCACAAAGAAACTTGATACGAAGCTGCCGCTGGATTCGTCCGCTCGTCTCAAACGCAAACTGCCGATCCCACATGCCGCTAATGACGAGCCTGAGAGCCCGCTTAGCGGCTGGCACGCCAACCTGCTCACAATCCAGCGCCGCAACTGCGTGTTTTTTGTTCACGACAGCACCCGCTTTCCGTTGCTGGCAACCTGCCTGACAAAACCGGACTTCGCGGAGCTGGACTGGTGGTTTCAGGATGCATTGATGAACACGCTGCTCAAGTCCGGCGCGAATCAGGCACAGATGGACGCTGCCGAAAGCGCCCTCGCAGAACTGGTTTGCGACTTGGAGTGCGACCGTTCCGTGCAGGCGACCATGAACCGGATGGGGCAGGATCTTGAGCATCAGATCTGGTATAACCGGCTCTCAATCAGCGATCTTGCACCCTACAGAACCGGCGCGTGGCTGGCGGAAAGGCCCTGCACGGTTAAGGGAGTCAAAGGCGCGATCTGGCCGCAGCGGGAGATGTTGGCGTTGTTGGATACCATTAATCGATAGCGCTTTGTTGTCTTAACTGCGCCTGCAATCGATGATCGATCCGCCCTGCTTCTCGCACCATATTCACGCCCATGCTTACTCGGGCCACGTCCATTAGATCAGCCGGAATCGCTCGCTTCTGTGTTTCGGAGAACCAGGCAAGGACATCACACAGATGCCAGATTGCTGACGCGCCCTCATGGACCGGCATTGGAAAACTGGCCAGATGGGTTTGAATGAGCTTTCGCATGTTCTGGCGGGAAAACATCAGCAGGCTCGCCATGTCGGAAATACCCACAAAATCCGGCCCGGCCTCCACCAGGCGGGCCTCAGGAACCGCCCGTTGCACATCCTGCAGCGCGCTCAGCATGGCTTGTTCTGCTGACTCGGCCTCGCGTGTAAAGTTCAGAGCGAGCCGGCCTTTTTGGCCGAGGCCGATGATGGCGTCGTCGCATCCCGCTTGAAACAATGAGCTCTCGAGCTGGTCATGTGCAAAGTCTTGTGGAACTGAATATTTAAGCGTGAAGTCGTATTCACGATTCATGGTCTTCAACTCCGTTAGCGAGTCAGTTCTGCACAGGCCAGCGCCGCTTCTATATCTTTGTTCGCATGTCTCTTGCGGGGCACTCGTGCCATTCCTTGGGCAAATCATATACAGCAAGGTTGTCATATGACAACCTTGCTGTATCGAAAAGTTAGGCCGGATTGAGCTTCGTGAGATACCGGCGCGCCACCTTGCCAAAGATCAGCAAGCACACGAGGGTCTGCAATAGAACGGCAACCGCAAAACCGATCATCACAAGGCCCATTGGAAGCTCTGAGATAACTATCATGAGGTCATCAATCACAGGGGCATCGGCTGAAACGAACGGCAGAGCGATGAGGGAAATGAAAGAGACAACCAGCGCACTGATGTTCACAGAGACGGACATCATCCAGTTCTCCCGGAGCGTCGGCGCCCTACCAAACGCCGAAACCGATGCGGCCATTGCGCCATAGGCGGCACCGATCATCGCCCCGATTTGCACGCCGGAATTCATATCGATGTTGAATACCTCACCGATCGTAATAATGCAGAGCTGGAGAGCGGCGTAGAGGCCGGTAAAGTTGAGAATTGTCTTTGTGATCATATTTAAGCTTCCTTGCTTTTTTGGTTTTTAATTTATTGGCACGTTCTCAAGAACTTCAAAATCTCAGACACTTGCGCTGCGGCAGATGCCGGCAAGCCCAGCAGTTTGCCATCGGCGGGAGCGCTTCATTCAGACTGCATTAATACACCTGCCACCAGAACAACGGCGAGCGTTCCATACATTGACAGAACAGGAACGAGACACCACGCTTGCCAGAGCTTTGGCAGCGGAACATCTGGGTCGCCCAACGTCGATGCTCGCCTGTGCCAGAAACGAGACGAACAATTACGGAAAACAAGGAACGCAAAGACATGGCTGCACCTGACGAGACGACCGACAAGCGCCTCTGACCAGATCTGGCTGATACTGGAAAGACTGCCAGAATGCGTCGCGACTCGTTGTTCTATTTTTTTGGCATAACGAAACCCCGTGGTCACGATCACAAAGATGAACAACAGGTTCAGCAGAATGCCTCCAGCCACCACATGTGCTGCAAAGATTCGCCATTCATCACTCACGGTTGCTCGCCCCATAGCTCGGTTTTGTAAGAGAAAAAAGGGGCTGTTCACAGCGGGCGACTTTTCACTCAACAATCACCAAAAAAATTGCCGACAACGCAAAGATCATTGCGCAGACAAAAGTAAAGCTGACAGGGATAAGCGCCCACAGCTTTAAATTCCTGGGAGTCGCCTTATCCTCTGTACCCATTCGCAACGCAACTTTGCTACCGATCACAGGGAGATTCCTGTAGGTGAAAAAGGCCCAGACGTTCATGGCACGAATCCACCTTCCCCAGGGGCCATCGCCCCACAGAATTTTTGTCATATCCAGGTAGGCGCCGGGCGCGGCAATCTTGGCCTCTACCACGCGTATCCTCGAAAACGCTACTGTCACTGTAAACAGTATTCCCAGTAAGCCGCCTATCATGGAGGCAATCCCCAAGAACGCTGAAATAACTGTGAGTGCCTCGATCATCAGCAATGACCTAAGTGATATTGGTGCCCATCATGGAGTCACCTTCACTACGCATTTCTCTTTTGCGTAACGACAGCTCAACGTCCTACCTGGCGGGCGCAGGGATGACCCCTTTGTCAATGTAATGCTGCACCTGCGCTTGATAGCCGGAGGGGTCACCATTTGCAGCTTCAGCACGTAATTCGTCGATTACCGGGGCGGCAAAACCTGAATCTTCGTCACCCGCGCAATCCCGACACGATGCTCGCCACCACGCCAGAGCCTGGCCTTTGCCTGAGAAGCCAACGATAAAGTAATGCCCATACTTCGGCGTCGGATAATCTTCGAACCACTCGGCAACGGTCTCACTGAATTCCTCGGGCATGGGTAGCGAGACCTCGTAAAATTTCGGCTCCCTGTGCGAAAACCAGCGGGCTTCGACCCGTTCCGGAACTGGTGCCGGGTCTATAACAATTCGGCCGCCAGTTGGAGGCGTTTGATCATACCCGTAACTGATTGCTCCACCGGGTATTCTGCGGTCGCCGTTCAGTGTTACCTCTTCAACCCAGACCGGCCACCCGGATGGCCCCCCGGAGACGATGACGGTGTATTCATAGGTTTTTCTCTCCGAAGAGCAGGCAACAAGGCCAGTGATCAACACCAACAACACCATCTGGCGGCTGATGGCGAGACAATTTGCAACGTGCTTTGTCATGGTCGTGCAGTGACCTCTTGTTGTTGGACGGCTAACGAGGGCCTGTTATAGAAGATCCTTCTCTTACCAGAGTTCTCAGGAAGGTGAGGCAATACATCCTCTCGATGTGAGGTATGCATGTATTTCCCCAAATACTTCCTAGCAGCAAAGAGGTTGGCTCCAGCTTCCTGCCAAGCGTCAATAGCTTTCTTAAGGTCATCGGGGATTCTGTGGTTGGCGTTTGACAAATCCATAGGCGACATGGGCAGGCCCTCTGATACCGCCATCTCATACATAAGGTGAAGAGCATGAATCGCCAATTCCTTTCGAGTTGCTCGCCTCTCCTCCGCGATTACATCCGTGCCCTCAACGCGAGCCTGGATGTTGCGGTGATCATTTCGGTTAAGCGCTTCAATTTTTTTCTGGGCACTCTGGATTGTCCGATAATTCATACCGTGACCAGAAAAGACTCTGACAGTGAAGATTTCGTGATTCTGGATACCTCCAACCGGATTTTCATAACCCCCACCAACATCCGAGTGGACACCCGGCAATGCTATCTCTGAGAAATTGGATGGAAGTCCAGCAGGTTCCCGGATACTCGAAAGGGGGAAGTTTCTACGGATCTCATGATGAGCGGTCAGATGAACAATCCTGTCGGCACTGTCCGGCCTGAGATTGACATTAAAATCCAGGTTATTTTGATTTCCGGGAAGATAGAAGCTTCCTACAGTATCGAATAATCCTATAAATCCGACTCTTGCAGTGATATCGCGAGGAAACGCATTTAACTTACGAAAGCTAACTACCGACGTTGACAGGCTCGGCTCATTTATCTCTGGCAAAATTATTGAGGCGGGCCACTCATTAACGAGATTCACGAAATGCCGGGCCAGCGCGGCTCCCCTGCTAAACCCGAATACATCCAACACAACTACATCAGGCTTACTTTCGTCCAGAATGTCGTTGAGTGCAGTGATCGCTGTCTGAATCCGTTTGTGGCCCCCTTCGGGACCTACCCCCAAGGCCAAACCAATTATGTCTTCGCGAGCGTCAAAGCCGTCTGGCGCGATATGCCCGGCAATCGTTCCTGGCCCGGGGATGTAAATCCGCTCTGAATTTGCTCCAGACTCGTAGAGATCAAACAACTTCGCGACATTGGTAATATCCCTATCTGGCAGGTGTTTGTCGTTGTCTTTGTGGTTGGCAGTTCCATCGAAGAAGATGCCTATTCTCAGCGAATTTCCAGCTTTCTCTCGCTTGTTAGGACGAGTAAGAATCTAATCTTGACTATGCTTCAAATCGGCGTCATCGGCACGACTACCGTCTCGCAATTGAGATGGCCCAGTCTTCATTTCTGCATCCAAAAGACCCTCAACTCCACTCTTGGATTCTGCAGCATCAAAAATCCTGCCTAACTTCGCAGGGGCGCTGGATACTCCCGAAAATGACGCCGGCGTGTGAGTATCACCAATAACCACCGACCCCGACCCAATAGTCACACCGCCACACGAAATCGCCCCGCCTGTCACCGCCGCCGGTTTGCCGTTGATCATCACGGTGGACGAACCACCGGTGATGGTGCGGGGATGGGGTGGATGCTTGGGTTTGGAATGGGGTGCCAGCGGGTCGCCTACCCGGGCAACGGGCCTGCCATCAATCAGCACATCGGGGGAACCGGCAATCACCGGCGTGGGCGGGAAACCTTCGTGATCGGAGCCGAGGTCTCCGAGCAGAACAATCGCTTTACTCATGTCGCGTCCTTTGCGTTATTTGCCGGGCCATCCTGGCCCGTTGCGGGTAAAACGGCAGTTTATACTGAAGCGCTCTTCCAGCCAAACCCATCGATCTCACAGTGTGACGGAATCAAGAGCGAGGAAACGTCAGGCAATACCGGGCCAGCTCGACCCGAAATCCGGGTGGCCGATATCCGCTGTTAACTGTAATATCCGCACAGGTTAACAGCGACAACCCAGAATCAGACCGTTCGACGGAGAATTACCATGCGCAATGCTGACCTCGTCACCCGTGGCCTCAAGTCCGTGTGGCACCCCTGCACCCAGATGAAAGACCACGAAGGTGCTGTGCCCCTGGTGCCCATCAAGCGGGGCGAGGGTGTCTGGCTGGAAGACTTTGAAGGCAATCGCTTCATCGATGCCGTCAGCTCCTGGTGGGTCAATCTGTTCGGCCACGCCAATCCAAGAATCAACGCGGCTATCCAGAAGCAGATTGGCGAGTTGGAACACGTTATCCTCGCCGGGTTTACCCACGAGCCAGTGGTGAATCTGTCCGAGCGCCTCATCGAAGTTACCCCGCCGGGCCTGAACAAGGTTTTTTACGCCGACAACGGCTCGTCGGCGATCGAAGCTGCCCTGAAGATGAGCTTCCACTACTGGAAGAATCACGGCAAACCGGCCAAGAAAAACTTCGTGAACCTGAGCAACAGCTACC
Organism: Marinobacter sp.; assembly: GCA_002718255.1. Lineage (GTDB taxonomy): Bacteria > Pseudomonadota > Gammaproteobacteria > Pseudomonadales > Oleiphilaceae > Marinobacter. The sequence goes on from PBED01000018.1 coordinate 15,247, forward strand.
ACGGTGAAACCCTTGGGGCTCTTGCGCTCGGCGATGTCTCGCTCTACAAGGACACCTACCAGCCATTGCTGATGGAAGTTCTGACAGCGCCCTCCCCGGACGCCTTCAACAAGGAACCGGGTGAGACCGACGAGGCCTATGCATTGCGCCAGTTTGAGGCCATGGAAAAACTGCTGGCCGAGAAGCACGATGAAATCTGCGCCGTGGTGGTGGAGCCGCTGATCCAGTGCGCCGGCGGCATGCGCATGCACCATCCCATCTACCACACCAAACTGCGGGAAGCCTGCGACCGCTATGGCGTGCATCTGATTGCCGATGAGATTGCCGTTGGTTTTGGCCGCACCGGCACCCTGTTTGCCTGTGAGCAGTCGGGCATCACTCCGGATTTCATATGCCTGTCCAAGGGCCTTACCGCCGGCTACCTGCCACTGTCGGTGGTACTGACCACCGATGATGTCTACAACGCCTTCTACGACGACTACGAAACCCTCAAGGCGTTCCTGCACAGCCACAGCTACACCGGCAACCCCATCGGCTGCGCCGTGGCACTGGCGACCCTGGATATCTTCCGGGATGACAATGTGCTTGAGAGCAACCGCGGGCTCTCCACATGCATGGCCGAATCCGTCGCCCACCTGGCAGACCATCCCAATGTCGGGGACATCCGCCAGCACGGTATGACCCTGGCCGTGGAAATGGTAAAAGATAAAGCCTCGAAAACGCCCTTCCCCTGGCAGGAACGCCGTGGCATTCGCGTTTACCAGCATGCATTAACCCGCCAGGCCTTGCTTCGCCCCCTGGGTAATGTGGTTTACTTCATGCCGCCTTACGTGATCACCGAAGAACAGATCCGCCACCTGGCCCAGGTTGCAACGGAAGGCATAGAGATCGCGGTTCGCGACTGACAACCGCCAGGAACCTGAGAGACCAGCCCATGCGCATACCCCGCATCTACACTGATTCCGCCCTCAGCGAGGGCGGCACCGCAGAACTTGATGACAACGCCGCGCAACATGTTGGCCGGGTATTGCGCATGCAGCCGGGGCAGGAACTGCTGCTTTTCAACGGCGATGGCAACGACTACCCCGCCACCATAACCAGCGCCAGCAAGAAGAACGTGGAAGTCCAGGTGGGTACTCCGCAGGCCAACGCTACCGAATCCCCCCTGGAAATCGTCCTCGGCCAGACCCTCTCCAAGGGTGACCGCATGGACTACGCAGTGCAGAAAGCGGTGGAAATGGGCGTTACCCGCATCGTGCCGCTGAGCACAGAACGGTGCGATGTAAAACTTAAGGGCGACCGGGAAGACAAGCGCCTGCGCCACTGGCAATCCGTCGCCATCAGCGCCGCCGAGCAATGCGGTCGCGCCCGGGTGCCCGAGATCCTGCCGGTGATGACCGTTTCCCAGTGGCTGGAGCACAGTCGGGATTGCGAGGTGCGCCTGGTATTGCACCACCGCACCGAACATGCCCTCAAATCCATTATCCCCCCCGAACGCGTCGCCCTGATGATTGGCCCCGAGGGCGGACTTTCCCCCGAGGAAATCGCCCAGGCGGAAAAAGAAGGCTTCCTGCCGGTGGCCCTGGGCCCTCGGGTACTGAGAACCGAAACCGCACCGGTTGCGGCCATGGCGCTTTGCCAATGGCTATGGGGTGACATCGGCAGCTGATCATCCCGACCGTGCCGCCGTCTCGATCTGGCGCCCACGTCATCGACATAGAGGGGTCGGCGACAGAATCCCTGTCAGCCTGCAGCAAAGCCGGGCATCACTCAACAGCCAGGGCGTTGCCGATCACGGTCACGAATGCTGCCAGGTTCACCCACGCCTTGACCCATGCTGCCGGTGCGCCCGAACATACCGTTCGGGGTCCGCGTCGAACTGTTCGCGGCAAGCCGTCGCACAGAAGTAATAGTGTTTACCTTGGTATTCGGACTCCGCAGGGGCTGTCTTGTAGCTGACCTGCATGCCACAGACCGGATCCTCGAAAGATTTTTGCTCTTCTCGTCCGCGTTTCATTGTTGCCCTCTCTCTTTTACAGTTCACAATAATGCAGATTTTGCTGCGCCTTTCCATTAACAGACCACCGCATCGGTGAGCTTATCGAGCTGCGCGTGCGGGTTGATTCGTGATTACGCCAGGCGTTCCAACGCCAGCGCTACCCCCTGGCCGCCACCGATGCACAGGGTAACCACGCCACGGCGCACGCCATCCCGGGCCATGGCGTGTAACAGCCGGGTGGTCAGCACAGCGCCGGTGGCTCCGATTGGATGGCCGTGCGCAATCGCGCCGCCTTCCACGTTAACGATATCCTCGGCCAGACCGAGCTCCCGGGTCAGGGCAAGGACGATGGCGGCAAAGGCTTCGTTGATCTCGATGCGCTCGATATCACCCATGCTCCAGCCGGCACGTGCCAGTGCCTGTTGCACCGCCGGTACCGGGCCCAGGCCGAAATAGCCGGGCTCCACCGCGCCGATGCCGTAACTCACCAGCCGCGCCATGGGCTCAAGGCCACGGCGTTCCGCCCAGGCGCGATCAGCGACGATCATTGCTGCCGCACCCGTGTTCAGCCCAGGGGCGTTACCGGCGGTAATGGTGCCGTCCTTGCGGAAGGCCGGCCTGAGTTTGCCGAGGCCCTCGGCGGTGGCGTCGGGGCGATTGTGCTCATCGCGCCCGAAGGCCGCCGTGCCCTTGTGGGATGTGACTTCGACCGGCACGATCTCGGCGTCGAAGCGTCCTGCCGCCTGAGCCTCGCTGAAGCGTTGCTGGCTGCGCGCCGCCCAACGGTCCTGGTCCTCGCGGCTGATGTCAAAGCGGCTGACCAGGTCTTCGGTGTGCCACCCGGAGTGCTGATCAGAGAAGGCATCATTGAGCCCGTCGCGCAGCATGCTGTCGTAAATCTCGGCATTGCCCATGCGGTGGCCCCAGCGCCCGTGCAGATCCAGATAGGGCGCAAGATCCATGTTCTCCATTCCGCCGGCGATAGCACAGTCACGATGCCCGAGCATCACCTCCTGCGCGGCGTTAATCACCGCCTGGGCGCCGGAGCCGCAGACCCGGTTGACCGTCATGGCCGGCACCGACACCGGCAATCCGGCGTGGATCGCAGCCTGGCGCGCCGGATTCATCCTGGCGCCGGCCTGAACCACCTGACCCAGCACCACACTCTGCACATCGTCGGGGGTCAGGCCCGAGCGGCGCAGGCTCTCGGCGATGGCAGTAGCACCGAGGTCGGGTGCCGGTATGGCCTTGAGTGTGCCACCGTAGGTACCGATGGCTGTGCGTACCGGGGCGCAGAGAACGACGTTGGATTCTTTCATGATTGATCACCTCGCGTATCTGTTTTGTCCTTGCCGGGCCATAACCCGCCATAGAGCCTTTTAAACGCCATCTCGAAGACACTGTCGCGGGCCGTGCCCGCAAGCGTCAGTGCCGAGGCGATGGAGTCGCTCATTGACGTCTCCCATTGCCGATAGGGGTTACTGCTATTGACCGGCGTTGGCCTGGTCTCCATCCTCTCGGCCAGCCACTTGACCCCGCCCATCCAGGGCGCGAAGCGCTCCGAGAACATCAGGCGGCTGGTTCTTGCCGGATGCAGTTGGCGCAGCATCTCGGCCGACCAGGGGGTGGTGACCCGCCGTACCCAGGGCCCGGCAAAGGTCTCGTAGAGGGCCACATTGCGCCTGGAGAGGGCTTTTACGCGCTCGAACTCCGGTGCCTGGTCCGGGTACTCCAGATCTTCCACCTGACGTTCCTCGAAACGCACCTGGAACTGGGGCTTGTGACAGTCCGGGTCGCCGGTGGGGTTGTCTATCTTCATCTCGTAGAGCCCGGGGGCAAGGTCATTGAGATCGCCGATGCTCTCGAGGATCGCCCGGTGCTCCAGCCGTGCGACCTTGGCGGAAACGAAGATTCCCAGATGGCCAACGTGTGGGTTGATCAGGTAGACGATGCGCTGGCCAGCGGCCTTGAGTGCCTTGGTGTCCGGGTACACCGCTGGGATCCAGTTGAGCGCCTGGTGCGGTGGGGTGATGTTGTCGCCACTGGAGGCAAAGATCACCAGCGGGTTGCGGATGCGCTTGAGGTCAACGGTGCAACCGGGATGGACTTCAAACTCGCCACGTTCCAGCTTGTTACCGATGAAGAGATTCTCGACGATGGCGACAATCTCTTCCTTGCTCAGGCTATAGAAGCCGGTCCACCAGCGCTCAAAGTCCAGAAATCGCTCGCGCTGGCCGTCGATGTCGGCAAACAACTGGTAGTCCTTCTGCCACAAAGTATTTGCCGGCTTAAGGGATTCGAAGTTGGCCGCCAGATGGGCGCCATCAAAGCGCCCGCCCCCCAGATCCGCCAGCAGGTGCGTCATCCAGGCGCCGCCCAACAGCCCGCCGGCGAGGCGCATGGGATTAACGCCGGATTCGCCGGACCAGTAGGACAGCGGTGAGCCGTTAAGCACCGCCGGCCCCACCAGGCCCTCACAATCAGCCGAGAGCAGTGCGATGGCCCATCCCGCCTGGCAGTTGCCGTAGAGCACCGGCGGCATGCCGGGATGGCGCTCGGCCAGCGTCTCGACGAAGCGCCGCAGTACGTTTAACACGTCCTCCAGCGTCTGCCCGGGCATGGGCTCGGGGAAGAAGATCGCGAAATAGACCGGGTGCCCCTCGTGGAGTGCCATGCCCACTTCGGAATCTTGCTTGAAACCGCCGATACCGGGGCCATGACCGGCGCGCGGATCGACGATCATCACCGGCGGTTTGGTCTCGTCAAGGCAGTCTTCCAGACAGTCCTCGCCGACCCGGGTGATACGTAGCAGGGCATAGTTGGCGGGGTGCTCCAGCCGGCGGCCGTCCAGGATCATTTCATAGTCGAAGTCGAGTAGCGGTGGCTTGCCGGCCTGCTCATGCTCGAGCATGTTATTGGCTCGCTCGCGCAGGGTGTCCAGGTAGCGCACCCAGCGCCGCCACAGGTCGGTCTGGTAGGCGAACAGTTCCGCCGCCGGGTTGCTCTGGATGGTGGCCTGTTTGTCGGGCCTGACCGACGGATCGGGCCCCTTGTCTCTCGTTAGCTTGGTATTCATAGTCGTTCTAGCTCTCAGTGTCAGGATATGGTTTGGTTAAACTGGTTCTGCGAGGCGCAGCCGGATTGCCAGCCAAACGAAGATGAACACCCCAACTGTTTTGCTCAGTATGAAACCGAGGGCCACCCCGAGGAAGACATTGCCAAAATCCGCACTTCAATCTCTCACCGCGATACGGGAATCTGCTCGACCCATGGACCAGAACAGGACGAGGTGAGAGCATGTAGCTTTCGGCTCTTGCTAACCGTTAGTGTCCAGTCTATGTGATCAAGCTGAATCCAGACTGAACACATACTTCCTGCCCGGAAATGGTTATGAGGCAATATCAGCGGTTGATCAACTCCCGACCGTGCCGCCGTCGCAAGCTGGCTCCCAGGTCATTGACAGCGCGTGGGCACTTCTGAAACCGTGCGGAGCCATGGATGGCGGAGCCGAGCATACAGGGACGTATTCACAGCGTGTTTCAGAAGCGCCTGCCCGCGCCCGCTCAGAGTCAGAGCAAAAATACTAAAGAGACTGCGAGTACCAGGATGACAAGCCTGCTAAACACCCAAGAATTCTGGCAATACCTCAGTATCCCGGTCATTGCCGCCCTGATTGGCTGGACCACCAACTGGCTTGCCATCAAGATGACCTTCTACCCCCTGGAATTCATCGGCAAACCACCGCTGCTTGGCTGGCAAGGCATTATTCCCTCCAAGGCGCGAAAAATGGCGGCCATCAGTGTCGATGCCACCATTTCAAAGATCGGCACCGTTCGGGAGATCTTCCAGCAGATCGATCCGAAAGTCCTCGCCACCCATATCGTTCACTCCGTCGAACCCCGCATCGAAGAATATGTGGACGAGATGATGCTGAAGGAATACCCCACCTTCTGGGAAAACCTGCCGGCCTCGGCCCGGAAGATGGTCTACGATCGCGTCCGCAAATCCACGCCTCAGCTGGTGGACAATCTGGTGGAAGACGTGTCCGACAACATCGAGGACCTGCTGGATATCAAGGGCATGGTCATCGAGCGCCTGGCCGCCGACAAGGAGCTGCTGAACCGGATCTTTATTGAATGCGGCGAGGTGGAATTCCGGTTCATCATCAACTCGGGGCTCTACTTCGGCTTCCTGTTCGGCCTGATCCAGATGGCGGTCTGGTATGTCTACCCGAGCTGGTGGGTGCTTCCCTTCTTCGGCCTTCTGGTGGGCTGGGCCACCAACTGGATTGCCCTGAACGTGATTTTCCGGCCGCTGCACGCGAAAAAAGTCGGCCCCTTCCGGATTCAGGGCCTGTTCCTGAAACGCCAGCCGGCCGTGGCGGAGTCCTTCTGCCACATTGTTACCCACGAGATTCTCACCGTTGGCAACATTATCAACGCCATTCTCGACGGCCCCAAAGGCGACCGCGCCCGCAACATGGTCAAGAAGCACATCAAACCGCTGGTGGATGAAACCGCTGGCATGGGCAAGGCGCTGACCCAGATGGCCTTTGGACCCACCGGCTTTGCCACCCTCAAGAACAAGGTCGGCGAAAAAGCCATCGAGATATCGCAGACATCATTCAACAACCCGGTGTTCGAGAAGGACCGGGCCCGGGCCGTGGAATCCATCATGGTCGAGCGGATGATTGCCCTGTCTTCCGAAGAGTTTCAGGACTTGCTCCGGCCCTGTTTCCAGGAGGATGAAATCAAACTGATCCTGGTGGGCGCATTCCTCGGCTTTGGCGCCGGTGTCTGCCAACTGGTGTTCGTGTTCGGGGAGTCATTCCTGTAAATTCCTGCAATAATTCAAGGGCTTAAAACCTGTGCAAGGATGCGTCGTACATCTATACTCTCGGAAACGGAGGTTCATTACTTCGAACAGGTTCGACCCGGAGGCAACGGATGCCAGGTTTTCTCTCCTGGATTTCAGGATTATTCGCAACAAAGCAGCCTGCACCGCCGGCTCCGGAAGCGCGGCTGTTCAATCCGGCTCCGGAGAACCCGGCCAACGACACTCCGGACACAGGCCCGGAACTCGCCCAGCATCTGGAAGACCACTTGTTCTCCTGGCTGCTGGACGCAGAACCCGCAACGTTGCGGGCCGATCTTTCAGTATGGGATGAGGTGCTGGAAGAGCTACACAAGCGCCTTACCAACAACCGGATGGAAGAGCTTCCCCGCCAACCCATGAGCCTGCCGATGCTCATGCGGGCCCTGTCCGATGAATCAACCGACCGCCATCGGCTCACAGAAATCATTCTTGGTGATCCGTCGCTGACCGATCAGCTACTCCAGATTGCCAACAGCCCCTACTTCCGAACCAGTGACCATGCCATTGAATCGGTAGACCAGGCGGTGTTTGTGCTTGGGGTGGATGGCATCCGGAACGTCATTTCCGCCGCCGTCATGCGCCCCATGATGGCGGCGAGGAACAGCCGTGAAGCACTATTTGGCCAGCGCGCCTGGCGCTGGGGTCTGACCTGTGCCCGGGCAGCGGAACTGATCGCAAGAACACAGGGCGAGGACACCAGTGCGCACTTCATGGTGGGTTTGCTGCCCTCATTGGCTTACATCACTATCCGTCGGGAATTGCAGCGTATCTGCCGGTCACGCACAGCAACTGGTGAACCGGAGCCGGCGCTTATACGCCATGCCCTGGCGAGGTACCAGTGGGCCACCTGCCAGCTACTTGCGAATGAATGGAACCTTCCTCCCAAGTACCACGCCTATCTCCTGGCGGCAGAACGACCAGCCCCCAGACAGAAGCACACGCCTCTGACCGATGGCATGGTCATTGGTACCCGGGAAGTACTCAGGCACGCCCACCAGCGGAATCTTGCGGAAGAGGATCTGCCCAAAGTGGTGCGCCTGACCCCGGAGCAAATCAGCAGCGTGCGACAGGCGCTGCAGAAGATGCTCCGGGAGGGCGGCCGCTCAACTGTCAGAAGCTGACACAGGTTCCGCCTGAGCGCGACGCCTGGGCTTCTCCAGGTCATCACCGGCCCGCAACAACTCAGCGAAGGTTCGCGTTTCCTCCACCTTGCGCGGGCCTATCAATTCGGCAGGGATGACCTTTGGTAACCGGTCAACGATCCGGTCCTCATCGTTGCGCACCACTTTCAAAACCTCGCCCACGGTGATCAGATCCAGCGCACGCCCCGGCACAAGTCGATCGCCCTGGCTGCCGGCCAGGCTAAGCAGCCCCGCCCGGATCAACTTGTCACTGAGCGCGCGGGTTACTTCGCCTGGCACCCTCAACTGGTGTTCCAACACCTCCTGCTGAGGTGCCGGCTTACCCTCGCTGAAGGGTTTGGCCACCAGCCACATGGTCGCTAACGCTACATTCTCCTGCAGTTCCGGCGCCAATTGCAATTGCCGGCGCTTGGCCACTGATCCCGGATTCTGCAGATAGAACGCCAGGCTGGCACCCAGAAGCAGGATCATCCAGTTCAGATAGATCCAGATCAGCAGGATGATGCCGATGGCGAAACTGGAATAGATTGCTGCGTACTTGGCAGAGCCCGCCACAAAGGAGGCAAACAGCATTCCGCCTGCCTGCCAGGAAACACCAGCCACCAGACCGCCGATGGCCGCATAACGCAACTTGACCCGGGTATTGGGCATGAACACGTAAACGAACGTGAATGCGCCAACCACCAGGAAAAATGGGGTGAAACGGCTGGCAACAAGAATTACCGAACCAAACGGCTCAATTTCTATGAGCTTCTGGACAATGGTTGAGGAAAAAATGGTGGCGCTGACGCCAATGGCCGAAACCATCAGCAGTGGTCCCACCATGATCACGCTCAGGTAGTTACTGAAGCGCTGCGCCATGGAGCGCATATCCGGGACGCGCCAGATCATGTTGAAGGAGCGTTCTATTTTCTGCAGCAGGGAAACCACCGTGTAGACCAACAACGCCAGCCCCACAGAACCGAGCACTCCGACTTTCATGTTATCGACGAATCCGAGAATCTGCTCGGCGAGCTCTATCCCCTGGGGTCCCAGCGGTTCAAAGAACTGGAACAGGAACGGCTCCATCCGCTGATGCACTCCCAGCGCCTTCAACACCGAGAAGCTAAGGGCAAGCAGAGGCACGATACTCAGCAGGGTTGTGTACACAAGACTCATGGCATGGAGAGTCAATTGTCCACTGAGAACATCCCGGGCCATCGCATAGGCAGTGCGGCCGACCTTGTACAACCAGGTCCAGGGCCAACTCTGGGGCGGATTGGGATTCGCCAGAATCCAGCGCTCAGCTGCCTGAAGCCGGTCTTTTAATTGGAATGAAGCCACTTTAGGTCCTGTCGTTCCATGTTTTGTTCAGATTATCAGTCAGATATCCGGTGTAACCAGAGTATGGCCGATTAACGGCAGTTTGCGAGGGACACACATCCAATATAACCATATCATCATTTATTACCTCCTCTTATAACAGATCTTCTGTAAAAAGGCCGCTATTCAAGAAATGGTATTTTCTGACCAGGTATTTTCTTATGCGAATCAAACTTGCTCTGGGCGTTGCTGCACTTACCGCCTTCTCACCGATGACTGCCCTGGCCACCAACGGCTATTTCAGTCACGGCTACGGCACCATCAGCAAAGGCATGGCCGGCGCAGGCACTGCGCTGTCCCAGGACAGCATTGCAGCGGCAACCAACCCGGCCGGTATGGCTTTTGTCGGGAACCGGATTGACGGTGGGTTCGAAGTTTTTTCGCCCCGGCGGGAATACACCGTAGAGGGTCCAGTCTCTCCTCCCCCTGCGTTCTCATTGCAGCCGGGCACATACAAAAGCAGCCGCAACGGTTTCGTTATCCCCCACCTGGGCTTTAATCGGGAACTTTCCGACACCACACGTTTCGGGGTTTCAGTGTATGCCAATCGTGGCATGAACACCGACTACTCTGGTGAAAGTGGCGGGCCTTTCTATGCAGGCCGTACCGGCGTAAACCTCGAACAGCTTTTTATTGCCCCGACCTGGTCCTGGGAGTTCTCCGACAACCAGGCCTTCGGCATTTCACCAGTCATTGCCTACCAGCGCTTCGAAGCTGAAGGCCTGCAGAGCTTCGCGCCATTCTCATCAGACCCGGGCGCGCTTTCCAACAACGGCACCGACGATGCCTGGGGCTACGGTTACCAGATCGGCTGGCAAGGTGAAATCACCGACACCCTCCGCGGCGGCCTGAGCTGGCGCAACATTCTGAAGATGAACGAATTCGACAAATACCGCGGCCTTTTTGCGGAACAGGGCGACTTCGACATTCGCCAGATGTTCAACGCGGGCATCGCCTGGTCCGGACTTGAAAACCACTGGTTCCTGCTGGATATCCAACACATCCGTTACAGCGAGATCAACAGCGTGGGCAACCCGCTGCTGCCCAATCTGCAGACCGCACAGCTTGGCGATGATAACGGCGCAGGCTTTGGCTGGGACGACATGACCATCGTCAAGCTGGGTTGGCAGTGGCAGCAAACACCGGCGCATGCCTGGCGGGCCGGCGTCAGCTATGGAGAGAATCCTATCTCCGACGAAGATGTGCTGTTCAACATCCTGGCGCCGGGCGTTCAGGAGTGGCACTTCACTGGCGGATTCACCCACAGCTTCACCGAAAACCTCGATGTCTCTGGCATGGCCTTTTACTCCCCGGCCAAGACAGTGACCGGACCCAACCCACTGGCACCGAACCAGACCATTGAGCTGGAAATGTACCAGCTGGGTGCCTCGGTGAGCGTGGGCTGGAAATACTGATCTCCCAAGGCCAGTCTGCAAAGCCCCGGATCTTCCGGGGCTTTCCTGTTACAGCACAGATTTCAGATTGACAGCGGTGATGCCGACGATCCTCTGCCGCGCTTCCCGACTGGCCCAGGCCGAGTGCGGGGTCATAATCAGATTGGGAATATCGTCCGCCAGCAAAGGGTTGCCGTTGCGGGGCGGTTCCTCGGTCAACACATCGAAACCGGCACCGCCGATCTCACCGGCGCGCAGCGCGTCCGCAAGCGCCTGTTCGTTTACCAGGCCTCCGCGGCTGGTGTTGATGAGCAACGAGTCGGGCTTCATCATTTTCAGTTCGCGGGCACCGATCAGATCCCGGGTCTCGTCGGTCAGCAGGCAGTGCAGCGAGAGCACGTCTGCCTGGGGTAGCAATTCGTCCAGTGGAATTCGCGAATAGCCATCGACCACACCCGGTTCCTGCCCGGGCCGAGCTCCAAGAAGAACCTTCATACCAAAGGCCGCAGCCCGCTCCGCCACGCCCTGCCCCAGATCACCGTAACCGACAATACCAAGAGTGCGCCCCTCCAGTTCCATGATCGGATGATCCATCAGGCAGAACATGTCACTTTTGCCCCATCGCCCTGCCTGGACATCGCGGGTGTAATCCAGAAGCCGAGTGGCCAGTGCCAGCATCAACGCCATGGTGTGCTGCGCCACCGTTGAGCGGCCGTAGTTGGTCACGTTCATGACCTTGATGCCGTGATCCTTCGCCGCCGCCTGATCGATGTTATTCAATCCGGTCGCCACCACGGCGATGGTCTTGAGTTCGGGGCAGGCCTCGAAATGCTCACGGGTGAGCACTACTTTATTGACCAGCACGGTATCGAACCCCCGGATGCGTTCCAGGATCTGATCCGGCGTGGTCCGATCATACTTTTCCAACCCGCCGGTCACCGACTCGATGGGCGAGAGATCCACATCGTCGCCAAGAGTTTTGGCATCAAGAAACACAGCTTTCATACTTTTCTCCTGAATCCAGATGGCCACAGATTAGGGTAGACTTGGTTAAACGTCCAAAACTCAACATGTCCAAGCACGAACAGGGTATGAACCATGGAACATGAATTCTGGCACGAACGCTGGGCCAAAAAAGAAATCGGTTTCCACGAGGGCACGGTTAACCAGTATCTCCACGACCATTGGCCGGAACTGGCTGGCAAAGGCACCGACGCCGTTTTCGTGCCCCTCTGCGGCAAAGCCCACGACATGTGGTGGCTCCACGACCGCGGCCATCCGATCATCGGTGTAGAGCTGAGCGAACTGGCCTGCAAGGACTTCTTCGAAGAAGCCGGCGAGAAAGCCAAAGTTCACCCCGGCGAACCCTTCATAACCTTCAAACACGACAACCTGCAGCTCTGGTGCGGCGACTTCTTCCAACTGGTTCCGGAAGACCTCAAACACGTTCGACTGGTCTACGACCGGGCCGCCCTGATCGCCCTGCCGCCCCACATGCGCAGAGACTACGTAAACCACCTTACCGCCATAATCCCCGACGGCACCAGAATCCTGCTCATCACCCTGGACTACGACACCGAAATCAAGGGCCCGCCGTTCAACGTCAGTGACGAGGAAGTGCGGGAACTTTACCAGGACGACTATAAAATCGAGCACATCCTGACCAATACCCTGGCCAAGGATCATCCGTTTACAAAGAGAAAAGGCCTGGAAAACGCATCTGAAAGCGTCTTCCGTTTAACCAAACTCTAGCTTCCCGGGGCATCCCCCCGGAGGCCTGATCGGAGTGTATCGGGTGGCTTTCTGACAACGAATTTGATGTCTGAGCGAAGCGAGTTGCCAATTCGTTGTCAGAAAGCCACCCGGTGCACTCCAGCCCCCTCACACGGTCCCCCCACAAACCCGGCAAGCTACAAAACCAACACACCCGCCTAACATAATTTAATGAACCTTAACCACTCACCCACTGTCCAACTCCCGAACCGTGAACTAAGCTCACAGTAAGCAAGCCGACCTCGACAAGATCGTGCACAGGCTTGTAAGTATCCATTCCTTCCACCCATAACTAAATAAACCGCCCGGACGGGCGGAACTGACTGCAACGGGGAAATTGCGTGAACTGAAAGCTGAAGATACAGCGAGCGAGGGCGATCTATGAGCATACTGCAGCACTTCAAAGACCGGTATGAGAGTACTCAGGAAGAAGAATACAGTCTTGAGGAATACCTGGAGATCTGCAAAAAGGACCCAACGGCCTACGCCACGGCCGCTGAGAGAATGTTAATTGCCATCGGCGAACCAGAGTTCGTCGACACCTCGAAAGATCAGAGGCTTTCAAGGATATTTTCCAACAAGGTCATCAAGCGGTACCCCGAGTTTTCCGAGTTCTATGGCATGGAAGACGCCGTAGAAAACATCGTCTCCTTCTTCCGCCATGCTGCCCAGGGCCTGGAAGAAAAGAAACAGATTCTTTACCTGCTTGGTCCCGTGGGCGGTGGTAAATCGTCCCTCGCGGAAAAGCTCAAGTCACTGATGCAAAAAGTGCCCTTCTACGCCATCAAGGGCTCGCCAGTGAACGAATCTCCACTTGGCCTGTTCGATCCGGCCGAAGACGCCCAGATTCTGGAAGAAGAATACGGCATCCCCGCTCGCTACCTGAAAAACATCATGTCGCCCTGGGCCGTTAAACGGCTGCACGAATTCGGCGGCGACATCAGCCAGTTCCGCGTTGTAAAGATGTATCCGTCGGTACTCGACCAGGTTGCTGTCTCCAAGACCGAACCCGGGGACGACAACAACCAGGACATTTCCGCCCTCGTGGGCAAGGTCAACATCCGCATGCTGGAGGATTTCTCCCAGGATGATCCGGATGCCTACAGCTTCAGCGGTGGCCTGTGTAAGGCCAACCAGGGCCTGATGGAGTTCGTGGAGATGTTCAAGGCTCCCATCAAAGTCCTGCATCCGTTGCTGACAGCGACCCAGGAAGGCAACTACAACACCACCGAAGGCATGGGCTCGGTGCCCTTTGATGGCGTGATCCTGGCCCACTCCAACGAATCAGAGTGGCAGACCTTCCGCAACAACAAACACAACGAGGCGTTCCTTGACCGGGTCTATATCGTCAAGGTGCCCTACTGTGTTCGGGTGACGGAAGAAATCGAGATCTACAAGAAACTGCTGAGCAACAGCTCCCTGGAAGGTGCTCCCTGCGCGCCCGACACTTTGGATATGCTGGCCCAGTTCTCGGTATTGTCGCGCATCAAGGAGCCGGAAAACTCCAGCATCTTCTCCAAGATGCGAGTTTATGACGGCCAGAACATCAAGGACACCGACCCGAAAGCCAAATCGATCCAGGAGTACCGTGACGCCGCCGGCGTGATGGAAGGTATGGATGGGCTCTCCACACGTTTCGCCTTCAAGATCCTGTCCAAAGTGTTCAACTTCGACACCACCGAAGTGGCCGCCAACCCGGTGCATCTGCTCTACGTTCTTGAAAAACAGATCGAACAGGAGCAGTTCCCTGCTGAAACTCACGAGAAGTATCTCCGGTTCATCAAGGAATTCCTGGCACCGCACTATGTGCAGTTTATCGGCAAGGAAATCCAGACCGCATACCTCGAGAGCTACAGCGAATACGGCCAGAACCTGTTCGACCGTTACGTCACCTATGCTGATTTCTGGATTCAGGATCAGGAATACCGGGATCCGGATACCGGCGAGATCCTCGACCGCTCCTCAATCAACGAAGAGCTGGAAAAAATCGAGAAACCGGCGGGCATTTCCAACCCGAAGGATTTCCGCAACGAAGTGGTCAACTTCGTCCTGCGGGCCCGGGCGAACAACGGTGGCAAGAATCCGTCCTGGCTCAGCTACGAGAAACTGCGCGCCGTGATCGAGAAGAAGATGTTCTCGAACACCGAGGATCTGTTGCCAGTGATTTCTTTCAACCCGAAAGCGAGTCAGGAAGATCAGAACAAGCACAAGCAGTTCGTCGAGCGTATGGTCGACCGAGGCTACACGGAGAAGCAGGTGCGGCTGTTGGCTGAATGGTACCTGCGGGTTCGCAAGTCTCACTAAGTCAGTGACCATTCACTGAGCTGGAGTAACGCCATGGGAATGACCCACATAGTCGACCGGCGACTGAACGGTAAGAACAAGAGCGCAGTGAACCGTGAACGGTTCCTGCGCCGTTACCGACACCACATCAAACGTGCGGTGTCGGATGCTGTTCAGAAACGCTCGATCACCGATATAGAGCGGGGCGAGAAAGTCAGTATTCCGTCTCGCGACATTGAAGAACCCATCTTTCACCATGGCCAGGGCGGCAAGCGGGAGATGGTGCATCCGGGCAACCAGGAGTTTGTGGCCGGTGACACCATTCCAAAGCCCGATGGTGGTGGGGGCCAGGGCTCCGGGCAGGGGCAGGCCAGCCCGGACGGCGAAGGCATGGATGAGTTCGCTTTCCAGATAACCCAGGAAGAGTTCCTGGATTTTCTGTTCGACGATCTCGAACTGCCCAATCTGGCCCGTAAGAAACTCAAGGATACCGAAGCGTTCAAATATGTCCGCTCTGGCTTCAGCACCGATGGGGTGCCGGCCAAGCTGGATGTAGTACGCTCATTGCGCGGGGCCCACGCGCGCAGGCTGGGCCTTGGAGGGGCGCGCAAGAAGAAGATCCGGGATCTGGAAAAGCAGCTTGAAGCGCTGAAATCGGCGCCAGAGGATCTGGACCCGGCGTTCAGCCATGAGGATCAGATCCAGGTACTCGAGGAGGAAATCGCGCGACTGAAAGCAAACGTTCGCCGCATTCCCTTCATTGATGAAATCGACCTGCGCTATCGCCAGCACCTGAAAAAACCGCAGCCGGCCACCAGCGCCGTGATGTTTTGCCTGATGGATGTATCCGGATCCATGACCCAGATGCACAAGGACATCGCCAAGCGGTTTTTCATCCTGCTGTACCTGTTCCTCAAGAAGAACTACAAGAAGATCGAAGTGGTCTTCATCCGGCACCACACCAGCGCCAAGGAAGTGGACGAGGAAGAGTTCTTCTATTCGCGGGAAACCGGGGGCACGATTGTCTCCAGCGCCCTCAAGCTGATGCACAAGATTATTGAGTCCCGTTATTCCCCGGCTGAATGGAACATCTACGCAGCCCAGGCGTCCGACGGTGATAACTGGAACGATGACTCGCCGGTGTGCGGCAAGATCCTGGCCGACAATATCCTGCCACTGGTGCAGTACTTTGCCTATGTGGAAATCACGCCGCAGGACCATCAGATGCTCTGGTATGAATACGAGAAGATCCAGGAGCAATTCCCCCAGAGCTTTGCCCTGCAGCAGATCGCCGACCCCGGTGAAATTTACCCGGTATTCCGCCAGCTGTTCGAGAGGAAAGCCGCATGACTAACCTCATGGACCGACCCAATCCGCCCGAAAGCGATCAGCCCAGGGCCCGGGAGCCGATCTCCACGGGCTCTGAGTGGACCTTCGAGCTGATCCAGGAATACGATGACGAGATTGCCAAGTGCGCCGCCGAGTTCGGCCTGGACACCTACCCGAACCAAATCGAGGTGATCAGCGCCGAGCAGATGATGGACGCCTACAGCTCCGTGGGCATGCCCGTTGGCTACCATCACTGGTCCTTCGGCAAGCAGTTTCTCAGCACATCCAAGGGCTATCAGCGCGGCCAGATGGGCCTGGCCTACGAGATCGTGATCAACTCCAATCCCTGCATTGCCTACCTGATGGAGGAAAACACTCTGCCGATGCAGGCGCTGGTTATTGCCCATGCTTCTTATGGCCACAACTCCTTCTTCAAGGGTAACTACCTGTTCCGCACCTGGACCGACGCCAGCGCGATCATCGATTACCTGGTGTTTGCCCGCCATTACGTGGCGGAGTGCGAGGAGCGCTATGGCGTGGACGCCGTCGAGGAGATCCTGGATTCCTGCCACGCCCTGATGAACTATGGGGTAGACCGCTACAAGCGGCCAGCCCCGATATCGGCGTCGGAAGAAGTGCGGCGCCAGAAAGAGCGGGAAGAATACCAGCAGAGGCGCATCAACGATCTCTGGCGGACAATACCGAAGCTTGACGAAGACGATGACCCGGTAAGGCGTCGCAAACGCTATCCAGAAGAGCCCCAGGAAAACATTCTCTATTTCATCGAGAAGAACGCGCCCCTGCTGGAAACCTGGCAGCGGGAAATCATCCGCATCGTGCGGAAGCTTGGGCAGTACTTCTATCCCCAGCGCCAGACCCAGGTCATGAATGAAGGATGGGCCACCTTCTGGCACTACACCCTGCTGCATCGCATGTACGACAAGGGGCTGGTGACCGACGGTTTCATGCTGGAGTTTCTTCAGAGTCACTCAGCCGTGGTGTATCAGCCGCCGTTCAACAGCCCCTGGTATTCGGGCCTCAACCCCTACACCCTCGGATTCTCGATCTTCACGGACCTGCGCAGGATCTGCGAGAACCCTACTGACGAGGACCGCGAATGGTTCCCCGACATCGCCGGCAGCGACTGGCTGGAAACCCTGCATTTCGCGATGAAGAACTTCAAGGACGAGAGCTTTATCCAGCAGTTTCTCTCTCCCAAGGTAATGCGGGATCTGAAACTCTTCGCGATCCAGAACGACGATCAGGAAGACGTCTACCGGGTGACCGCCATCCACGACGAGCCGGGCTACCGGGATCTGCGCGAGAAACTGGCGCGGCAGTACAATCTCAGTTATCGGGAACCCAACATCCAGGTGTGGAATGTGGATGTGCGGGGCGACCGCTCCCTGACCCTTCGACACATTCCCGTGGACCGCGTGCCCCTGGGCAAGGAAACCGACGAAGTCCTGCGTCACGTACACCGGCTGTGGGGCTTTGATGTGCACCTGGAAAGCGTAGAGGATGGCACGGTTGTGGAAGACCACCACTGCCCGCCCCGGGAATTTGAGGAGGACTGAATCTGGAGCCTGGTGACAAATTCGGGCCGGTACTGGCCGGCCCGGTTCTACGTCATGCCGCGCCGGACTCTATTGTTCTGTGGCTGGTAACCAGCGAACAGTCAGAGTTCGCAATTCAGGTATTCAAAGGCACAGAGCTCCTGCTGGATCGTCCGTTAGCCGATTCAGAGTTTTCACGACTCAGAATTGGTACCCGAGCCTGGCTGAACCTGCTGACCATTACGCCTGAGGCTACTCTCCCAAAGGACACCCGGCTGGAATACGACCTGGGGCTCACCGCCGAAGGCTCAGAGGCTTGCCAGTGGATCCGGACGTGGGCTCCACATCTCTGCCCCGAGGGCCGGGAGAGGCCGGGCTTTACCCTGAAATCCAGGCTGGACCGAATACTCCACGGCTCCTGCCGAAGACCCCACCACCCCTCTCCTGACGGGCTGGTTCGAGTGGATGAAGAGCTGCAGAAGGCAAAGAAGCTTGAGGACGTTCCGTCTCTGCTCCTGATGACCGGCGACCAGGTTTACGCCGATGATGTGGCCGGCCCGATGTTACATGCCATCCAGTGTGTCATTCACCAACTGGGCCTTTACCAGGAGGTACTGGAAGGCGCCTCGCTGTCGCACAGCAAGGAACTGACTTCGGTGGCGAATGCCTATTACCACCGGGATGAACTGCTGCCGGAATCCGAATTCAATGAAGACCTGACCGAGCGCTTCTTCGGTGGCGTCCGCAAACCGGTGTTCACCACCGCCAATGCCGGCAATCACCTGATTTCCTTTGCCGAGGTTATGGCCATGTATCTGCTGGTCTGGTCCCCGGAACCCTGGGCGTGTGTGACCAGTGCTGAACCGGTCGATGACCCGGACGAGCTGGCGCGCTATCGGAAAGAACAGGCCGCCATCAACGAGTTCCGCAAGAGCCTTCCGCAGGCAGCGCGGGCCATGGCCAACGTGCCCGTCTATATGATCTTTGACGATCATGACGTGACGGACGACTGGAATCTCTCCGCGCTCTGGGAAACCACCGCTTACGAACACCCCTTTTCCCGGCGCATTATTGGCAATGCCCTGCTGGGCTATCTTTTGTGCCAGGGCTGGGGCAACCAGCCTGGCAATTTCGGCCAACTGATCGAACAGTGTCAGAGGCTGTTCGAGTCCAGCAACGGGCAACACGAGCTGGATACGGCCATTCAGGATGATCTGATCGACCAGCTGTTCCACTTTCAACACTGGCACTTCAGCCTGCCAACATCACCCAGACTGGTGGTGCTGGACACCCGCACCCATCGCTGGCGGAGCGAAATCCGGCGCAGTCACCCCTCCGGACTGATGGACTGGGAATCACTGACCGATTTTCAACACGAAATCATGGGCGAGGATGCCGTCGTGGTGGTTTCGCCGGCGCCAATGTTCGGGGTAAAGCTCATCGAGATGATCCAGCGGGTGTTTACCTTCTTTGGCAAGCCGCTGTTGGTGGATGCTGAAAACTGGATGGCGCATCGGGGCGCGGCCAGTGTGCTACTGAATATCTTCGGCCACCCCCGAACGCCCAGACACTTCGTGATTCTCTCAGGCGATGTTCACTATTCGTTTGCCTACGATGTGAGGGTGCGCCACAAACAGAACGGTCCCCGCGTCTGGCAGATCACCAGTAGCGGCATCAAGAACGAATTCCCCAACGCCCTGCTGGAATGGCTGGACCGGCTCAATCGCTGGCTGTTCGCACCCTGGTCGCCCCTTAACTGGTTCACCAAGAGACGGCGCATGTGGATTTCCCCCAGGCTACCCGAGGGCCGCGAGGCCGGCGAGCGGCTGTGGAACGGCGCGGGCATCGGAGACGTGCGACTGGATGACGAGGGCGCACCCACCGCCATCCGACAACTGGATGCCGGCGGCGGGGGTACGATTTTCAAACAGCGGGCGAAAGACGACTGATCAGGCGTTGACCGAGGGCAGCCCGGACAGGGCCATGGCCAGTTCCTGTTCGTCGTACTCGTGGTCGCTCAGTTCACCGGCGAAGTAGGAGGTGTAGGCTGCCATATCAAAATGGCCATGACCGCAGAGGTTGAACAGGATCACCTCATCCTTGCCTTCCCGCTTGCAGCGCAGGGCTTCGTCAATGGCACCCTTGACCGCATGGTTGGCCTCCGGAGCCGGCACGATACCTTCGTTCCTCGCAAACAGAACGCCGGCCTCGAAGCACTCCCGCTGAGTGTAGGACACCGCATCAAACAGCCCCAGCTCCTTGGCATGTGAAACCAGGGGTGCCATACCGTGGTACCGCAGACCGCCGGCGTGGAAGCCCGGCGGTGTAAAGCCGGAGCCCAGGGTATGCATCTTGGTCAGCGGGGTCATGTGGGCGGTATCACCGTAATCGTAGGCGTACTTGCCCCGGGTCAGCGTGGGACAGGCCGAGGGCTCTACCGCCACAATCCGGGATTTCTCGCCGCCTCTCAGGGCGTGCCCCATAAACGGGAAAGCAATTCCGGCAAAGTTGGAACCACCGCCAGTACAACCCACAATCACATCGGGCCAGCAGTCCGCCATTTCCATCTGCTGCATGGCTTCCAGGCCAATGATGCTCTGGTGCAGCAATACGTGGTTGAGCACCGAACCCAGGGCATACTTCGTGTTCGGGTCCTGAACCGCCAGTTCCACCGCTTCGGAGATAGCGATCCCCAGGCTGCCTGTGTGGTCCGGCGTCTCAGCCAGCACCTTGCGGCCAAACTCGGTCAGTTCCGAAGGCGAGGCCACACATTTGGCACCGTAGGTTTCCATAACCGCCCGGCGATAGGGCTTCTGGTTATAGGAAACCCTAACCTGGAACACCGTAACATCGATATCGAACAGGGAGCCGGCAAAGGACAGCGATGTGCCCCACTGCCCTGCACCGGTTTCGGTAGTGAGGGTGCGAATGCCCGCTTCACGATTGTAGAAAGCCTGGGGAATTGCAGTATTCGGTTTGTGACTGCCCGCCGGGCTGACGCCTTCGTATTTGTAGAAGATCTTTGCCGGTGTGCCGAGGGCCTTCTCGAGACGATGGGCCCGGTACAGAGGCGCCGGCCGCCAGAGGTTGTAAACGTCACGTACCGGCTCAGGGATCTCGATTTCCCGCTCAGTGGTCACTTCCTGTTCAATCAAGGCCATCGGAAATAACGGCTCAAGATCGGACGGGCCCACTGGTTGCTGGGTGCCCGGGTGCAGCACGGCGGGCAACGGCTCAGGCAGATCCGCCTGCAGGTTGTACCAGTATTTCGGCATCTGGCTTTCTTCGAGAAGGAACTTGGTTTGCATGAATTAAAAATCCCTACTGTTTGTGTTGTTATCGCCCCTCAGAATACCCATTCCAGGCCCGCATAAAAAGTTCTTCCCGGGGCGGGTTCGAAATAGCCCCGGTCTTCCACAGGGCGGTTCGCGTTGGCATTTATCCGCACGTTACTGAAGTAGTCCTGATCCAGCAGATTGCGGATTCCGGCATACAGGTTCAGGGTCTGATCCGCCATCCGTACTGAATCGCCGGCACGCATACCGACCAGCCAATAGTCACTCACCAGGGTCTGGTTGCTGTTTTCGGCGTAGAACTCGCCCACATACTGCCACTCCAGAGCCGCGAAACGACCGGCTGCACCGCGCCACTCCAGCTCGCTCACCCAGAGTTGCTCCGGCAGACCTGGAATAGCGTTGCGGCTGGCGTCGTTGCCCTGCTCATCCACAAAGTCCCTTAGCTCGTAATCCGCCAGGGTCAGCGCGCTGGTTACCCGCCAGGCGTACGAAAGGTCCCAGGCCAGACCCAGTTCAAAACCATTGCGACGGGTTTCGCCGGCGTTTTCGTAGAAGGTCTGATCGCCCACGTTAAAGGGCAGGATCTCGTCCTCCACCCGGATGGAGAACAGGGCCATGTCATAGCTGAGGCCACGGCCAAGCATGCCGCGCATACCCATCTCGCGATTCAATGCCTGCTGCGGCTCCAGCTCGGGATTGAAGCCGCCGCCATTCGGATTGGCAAACTCGGTAAAGGTGGGTGACTCGAACGCCGTACCGAGGGTGGCGTATACCTGGTGCGCCGGTGCCAGCTTGTAGCTGATACCGGCAACGCCACTGTATTCCCGGAAAGTCCGGTTGCCCGAATCATCGTTACCGTCTTGCAGCCAGTCGTCGTCAATGGCCAGACGCAACCGGTCGAACCGCACGCCAAGGGAGACGTTGAGTGCGTCGCTCAGCGCCAGGTCGCCCTGGCCAAACACCGCCACATTGGTAGCACTCTGGTTTTCCGCCTGGGTCTGGCCGGTGATATCGCCATCGATAGACACCGAATAGCGGCGCCGGTCGTCGGACTGATGGTGAACATCCAGGCCGGTTACCCACACCAGAGGCAATCCGGCCAGCGTCGATTCCTGCTGATACTGGGAACTGATGCCGTAAAAGTGCCGGTCGTAGGCTATGCGGCTGCTTCCGGGAAACGGCAACTGCTGTGCGAAATCCCGGTGAGTGTAGAAGGTATCGAGGGTGAGTTGGCCGGGAAGGACGCCCGAGTCTTCAAATCTTACACCCAGGGTCTGCTGGTTCACGGTCTGGCTGCTGTCCAGCCTCTTGGCCAATGCGGTGGCCTGCTCCGGATCTTCTTCGGCCTGGGCCAGGGTGAGCCCACCCGGATCTTCGGATTTGGGGTTATGCAGCGCGTTGAATGTGGCGGTTATCCGCCGTCCAGAATCCAGATCCCGTGCCACACGGGCGTTGAACAGTGCTTTCTCTGCCTTGCTCTGCTCCCGGTGGCCATCAAAGGTCAGCCAGGAAAGCGTTGCTATGCCGCTGGTATCACCATCAACGCCATTTCCCTGTATCGCGGCCTTGCGATAGTCGTCACTGCCGCCATCGAGCCGCAGCCGACCGCCCTGGGGCAGCTCATCACCCAACGCAGTGGAAATATCGATCACACCGCCCGCGGCATTCCCATACTGAACGGAGGCAGGCCCCCGAATGACCTCGATTCGCTGGGCGGAATCCAGATCAATGGCATCGATCTGGGACTGGCCATCGGGCAGCGTGTAGGGGATACCATCCACCTGAATCCGGATACCCCGAATACCGAAGGGCGCTCTGGCACCAAATCCGCGAGTAGACAATCTGAGATTCTGGGCGAAGTTGTAGCGGTTCTGAAAAAACAGGCCCGGAACGGTATTGAGGGATTCATCCAGTTGCAGACGCTGCTGACCCTCACGGATATCGGGTGCGTTGATGACCGAGACTGCCGCGGGCGTTTCGTACAGATCCCGAACCAGTCTTGGTGACGTTACTTGAAGCACCAGCTCCTCATCGTTGTCCAATGACGACTGTGCAATCGCCGGAAGCGAGCTCGACATCCACACCGGTGACAGAACAAGCACTGCCAGGTAGTTATTCCTGCTCAAGGGGCCTCCTCAGGGTTCGCTTATCAAGGTTTCTCTTGATAACGGGTACGCCAGCGATGGGGAAATGGAGTTATCCCATTGAATCCATCGGAAGAGCCGGCTCAGGCGGGGATCCAGGCTTCAAGCAGATCGACCAGCCAGGGCACGAGCAAGGCGGTAGCGAAGGCGGAAAGCGCCATCGCAAGCCCGGAAAAAGCACCCATCTGCGAACTTACCTGAAATGCCCGGGCGGTCCCGATACCGTGGGCCGCAACGCCCATGGCAATGCCCTTGGCGGTGTCATCGCGAACCCGGATCCATTCAAACAACTTGGTGCCCAGAACGGCGCCCGTAATACCCGTGATGACCACCAATACAGCAGTCAGCGACGGAAGCCCGCCGATTTTTTCGGAAATCCCCATGGCCACCGGTGCCGTTGCCGATTTCGGCGCCAGGGACATCTGGATCTCCGGGGACCCACCCAGAAGCCGGGCCAGGCCAATGGAGCTGCCGGCGGCGATGACAACGCCGCAGAAGAGCGAAATCGTTACCGGCAACCAGAGTTGTCGAAGCCTGGAAAACTGCTGATACAGGGGAACGGCCAACGCCACCGTCGCCGGTCCCAGCAGAAAGTGAACGAACTGACCGCCTTCAAAATAGTCACTGTAGGAGGTGCCGGTGGCCAGCAACAGGATGATGAGCATGGCCACCGATGTGACCACCGGATTGGCCAGCGGATTGGAGTTGGTTTTCAGGTACAGCCGGTAGGCCAGACCATAGGCCACCAGGGTAATGGTCAGTCCGAGGAGCGGGGACGTCGAAAGGTAGACCCAGATGTCTTTCAGACCCGGCTCATTCATCGCCGCCCTCCTTTTCGGCCAGCGGCTTTGCAAACCAGCGGGTGGTCACCTGCATGATCAGCGCGGTGGCGACCATGGTTATCACGGTACTTAACAGCAGCGCCAGGGTTATGGGGACCCACTCGTCGGCGATGCGGCCAAAATGCGCCATCATGCCCACGCCCGCCGGAACGAAAAGAAGCGAGAGATGACTGAGCAAGGCCGTGGACGCCTGATCGACAGACTCCGGCGCCTTGCCCCGTATCATCAAAGTTACGAACAGCATCACCATGCCAAGTACGGGCCCGGGGATGGGAACACCGAGCAAGCGAACTGTAATCTCCCCTATCAACTGGTAGACAAGCAGAAGGGTAATGCCGTTCAGGAACTGCATAACGCAGGACTCCAGTCAGTTTTTGCTCTGTACCGTCGAAATGGGAATGATGCTTCGACCATACATGGCGAGAACAAAGCCGATGGGGAACATCAGCACCCCGTAGACCGCAGCCGGGATCGACATGGCGCTGGATTCCAGCAGAGTCAGAGTGACCATGAGGGCAATGGTGCCGTTCTTTACACCCAGCTCCACCGCCACTGCCAGGGATTCCCGCTGGGTCAGACCCGCCATCCGGCCGGCCGCCAGGCCGAGACCAATACCGGCCAGATTCAACAGGATGGTTGCCGGCCCCGCCTGCTTCAGGAGCTCCCAGATCTGGTCGCGAACACCGTACACCAGCGCCACGATCAGCACCGCCAGCACGATACCGCCGAAGATACTCACAATGCTTTCTGCCTTGCGGGCAACCTCCGGCTTGCGGGTACGAACCACCATCCCGATGGCGACCGGGAAGAGCACGATGCCAATCAGCATGCCCACGGTTTTCCAGACCGGCAGCACAATGTCTTCCTCGGTTCCCATGTAGTACTGAAGGGCAATATTGGTAAACAGCGGCAGGGTAAGAATGGTGATCAGGCTGGCGCTGACGGTCAGTACTATGGAGAGGGCAATGTTCCCCCGCGAGAGCAGCACAAACAGATTCGAGGTGGTGCCTCCAGGGCAGGCAGCGATGATCACCAGTCCGACCGCTATGGCCGGCGGAACCGCCAGCAACGTGGCCAGCATGAAGGCGATGAGGGGCATGACGAGAATCTGGGCAATGGTGCCGACGATCATCCCTTTCGGATACACCGCCACCTGGCGGAAGTCTCGTATCGTCAGGGTCATGCCGATACCGATCATTATGATGAACAGAGCAATCGGCAGACCTGCCGAGATAAGCGGGCTGGATTCCACAACGCCTCCGGATGTTTTTGTTTTTACTGCAACCAACCGATGAAAAGTAGCACACACTCGCCTCTTTCGGGAGACTAAAACGGCAAACGTTTGAGGCGATAAAGCACTGCAAAACCGGGGAACTTTATGACCTGAAACATCGTGTCACGAAGCAGTTGCAAGTATACTTGCAGCAGATAACTAAAATACGTGGATACTGGTGGAGACGCACAAGGAATGAAACGCCTGGGAACGCTGGATGCCTCTTGGCTGGCCGTAGAATCTGAAGACACCCCCATGCATGTGGGCAACCTGCAGATCTTTTCGCTACCGGAGGGCGCCCCTGAAACCTTCCTCCGGGACATGGTGACCCGCATGAAGGAAACCGGCGATGTCGCGCCCCCCTGGGGTTTAAAGCTTGCCTGGTCCGGGCTGTTGGGTCGGGTACTGGCGCCGGGCTGGAAAGTCGACAAGAAAATCGATCTGGATTACCACGTGCGTCACTCGGCACTCCCGCGCCCCGGCGGTGAACGGGAACTGGGCATACTGGTATCGCGCCTGCACTCCAACCCCCTGGATTTTGCCCGCCCACTCTGGGAATGCCACGTTATCGAGGGCCTCGAGAACAACCGTTTTGCGCTCTACACCAAGATGCATCATTCCATGATTGATGGCATCAGTGGTGTACGCCTGATGCAACGGGTACTGACAACCGATCCCGACAAACGGGACATGCCGCCACCCTGGTCGGTTCGGCCGGAGCGCCGTCGCGGCAGCAAATCCGATTCCGAGGCCAGCGTGCCCGGTGCGGTTTCACAGGCCATGGATGCCCTGAAACTGCAGGCAGATATGGCACCGCGTCTGCTGCAGGCGGGCAACCGGCTGGTGCATTCGGTCCGCCACCCCGAGGACGGTCTGACGGCGCCGTTCACCGGGCCCGTCTCCAAGATCAATCATCGGGTCACCGGCCAGCGCCGGTTTGCCACCCAGCATTATCAGCTCGACAGGATCAAGGAACTTGCCCACGTTTCCGGCGCTTCCCTCAACGATATCGTTCTGTACCTGTGCGGAACTGCCCTCAGGCGTTTTCTGCTGGAACAGAATGAACTGCCGGACGCTCCCCTCACCGCCGGCATACCGGTTAACATCCGGCCGTCCGATGACGAAGGGACAGGCACCCAGATCAGTTTCATGATCTCTTCGCTTGCGACCGACGAAGCCGATCCGCTGACCCGCCTGCAAAACATCAAGGCGTCAACGCGAAGGGCCAAAGAGCATTTGCAGAAGCTGCCCAAAAGCGCGCTCACCCAGTACACCATGCTCCTGATGTCGCCTTATATACTGCAGCTGATGTCCGGCCTTGGCGGTCGCATGCGGCCGGTATTTAACGTCACGATCTCCAATGTGCCGGGGCCCCAGAGAACGCTCTACTACGAGGGCGCGAAACTGGAAGCCATGTACCCTGTCTCGCTGATTACTCACGGTGGCGCTTTGAACATCACCTGCCTGAGCTATGACGGCTCACTGAACTTCGGCTATACGGGCTGCAGGGATACCCTGCCAAGTATGCAGAGACTTGCGGTTTACACGGGTGAAGCACTGGACGAACTGGAAAGCCTGATTCTTCCGCCAAAGGCCAAACCGAAAGCTGTGGCCAAGCCCAGTGCGCCACGCAAACAGCCAACGAAAAAGAGTAAAGCGGACTGATACAACGGACAATCAGCCCGCGCTTTGCCAGTGAGCGGCGCCCACGAAAATCAGTTGCAGGAAGCGGGTGGTCCGCTTCCTGATCTGCTCGATCTGGTAGTCGTCTTCGGCGGATACGCCGAGCAGATCAGTCAGGCTGAAGGCGACACTGCGCACCACCAGGTCACAGGTCATGTCCAGATCCTGATCGGTCAGATGGTCCACCAGCCTCAACCTGCGCAGATCATTCGCAAGCTCACTGGCAAAGAAACGCATCTCGCTCCGGATACCTTCCTGCACTGCCCTGCTCTCACCGGCCAGCCCCTGGGCCATGAACAGAAAGAAACTCCGGTTGGCCTGCGCGTGGCTGATAAAGATGGCCACCGACTCTTCAATCAGTTTGTCCGCCTGCAACACATTCGCCCGGGCTTCTCGCATCATCCTGCGTAGCACCAGGCCCAGCTCATCCACAAGCTGCAACCCCAGATCGTCCATATTGCGGAAATGCCGGTAAAACGAGGTGGGCACCACGCCTGCCTGACGTGTCACCTCCCGGATACCAAGACTGGCGAAATGCCGGCCCTTGCCTACCAGGGTTAACGCCGCGGTCATCAGTTTCTCGCGGGTTTCACCGGGCTTTCTTCGCTGTTTTTCCGCCATCCTGTGCCCATACCGCCTGCCGTTAGCCAATGGTTCACAAGTGTACACATCCCAAAAAATAAAAGTACAGAATGCTTGTCATTTTGAGCCATTACGAGCTCAGCCGTTGTCAGTTTACGTAGTCGTGTGTACATTCGTACACATAAGTGAACACTTGTACACACGGACAGCGAAAAGCCTCAGGGAGGCAACGATCATGTTAGCGAAACAGACCCAGCAAAAAGCCCTTCACTGGCTCGGAAGGCAGCTATTCAACCGGGATGACCCGGAAGCGTTTTTTGACCCACTGCTGGAACGCATCAACCCCATGTGGGTACAAGAGTACACACCGGCCAGAGTGGAGCAGATCCTTTCTGAAACCGGGGACACCAAGACACTGGTTCTGAAACCGGCCAGGCGCTGGTCGGGCTTCCGCGCGGGCCAGCATGTGAACATCTGTGTTGAAGTGGATGGAGTACGCCGAAACCGTACGTTCAGCCTCTCGAGCTCACCCCTGCTCTGGCAGGAACAGGGACTGGTCACGCTGACCATCAAACGCCTTCCCGGCGGCCTGGTGACCAACTGGCTTCACGATCACCTACAAACTGGGGCGGTAATCGGTCTGGGCGAAGCCTTTGGTGATTTTCTGATACCAGAACCGGCCCAACCGGTGCTGTTTATTGCCGGTGGCAGCGGCATCACGCCAGTGTTGAGCCAGCTTGAGACCATGGCGGCCCAGGATTACCGGGCACCGGTGACTCTGCTGTATTTCGTCAGAACCCGTGATGACGTTATTGCCCGGGAGAAACTGTTGGCCCTGAAGGCACGCTATAGCGCCCTCACGCTTAATATCATCGCCACCAACGAGTCCAGGGAACCCCGCTACCTGCGTGGCCAGGATCTGGACACAGTGCCAGGCATCAAGGCTCGGCAGGTCTATCTCTGCGGCCCCAAAGGCCTGATGGATCTGGCCCAGGGCCTCCTCTCCGAGAGAGGCTTTGCTGACGCGGATATCCACAGCACGTTCTTTTCAGTGCCAAGTGCCAACCTTGGAAACGAAACACTCGGTGGTGAGGTTCAGTTTGAGAGCAGCCAGATGATGGTCGATTCCGAGGGCGATGCCACCCTGCTGGAAATCGCCGAGGCCGCCGGACTGACACCGCGCCACGGATGCCGCATGGGCATCTGCCACCAGTGCAGTTGCCGGAAAACCACGGGTACCGTCATCAACCGTCTGACCGGCCAAACTTCCGGCCCCGGCGAGGAGACTGTCCAACTTTGTATCTCCGTTCCCCGCGGCCCGGTCTCACTCGACCTTTAAGAACCCACATCCGATTTTATTGCGGGGCCTGAGCGCACCGCAGGGAGTATGACCATGAAAAAGATGACCGAAGCGCAACTCGCAGAACTTGAAACCGATCTGAACGCGATCCGGGAGGAGGTTCTGGCGGACCTCGGAGAACGGGACGCACGTTACATCCGGAGAATGATCCGGCTGCACCGGAGTCTTGAGGCCGGTGGCCGGATCATGATGCCATTCGGCTTCCTTCCGCCGGTGTTCGTTGCTGCCACGGCAACCCTCGGCATTGCCAAGATCCTGGAAAATATGGAGATCGGTCACAATATCATGCACGGCCAGTATGACTGGATGAACGACCCGAGCCTGAATTCCCAGACCTACGAGTGGGATACGGTCTGCACAGGTGACTCCTGGCGCCGTACCCATAACTATGAACATCACACCTACACCAACATCATCGGCAAGGACCGTGACTACGGCTACGCCGTCTTACGACTGACCGATGACGAGCCCTGGAAACCCTGGCACACGCTGCAGTTCATCAATTACATTCTGCTGAGCGTGTTCTTCCAATGGGGCGTGGGCCTGCACGAACTTGAAACCGAGAAGCTGCGAAGCCGGGAAATAAGCTGGCGGGAAAAACTGCCGTTCCTGAAGCAATTCGCCCGCAAGGGTGGCCGCCAGGCCTTCAAGGACTACGTTTTCTTCCCGCTGCTTACCTTTCCGGTGGCTCCGATTGTTCTGGCGGGGAATGTGGGCGCCAACCTGATCCGTAATCTCTGGTCATCCACGGTGATTTTTTGTGGCCACTTTACCCAGGATGCGGAAACCTTCACAGAGGAGGAATGCGAGGGCGAGAGCAAGGGCCACTGGTATTTGCGCCAGCTCACGGGGTCCTCAAACTTCACCGGGGGCCGCTGGCTTCATATTCTGAGCGGCCATCTTAGCTACCAGGTGGAACACCACGTGTTCCCGGACCTGCCCGCCCACCGGTATCCGGAGATTTCCGGGAAGGTACAGGCGGTGTGTCGAAAGCACGGCATTCACTACAACACCGGCAGTTTTGCCAAGCAGTACGGCACGGTAGTCAAACGCATACTCCGACATTCACTGCCGGAGAAGTTGATGGGAATGGCCAGAGCGGCCTGACAGGGCTGGAGCGGCCAGGCGCCAAGGGCGCGCCTGGCCGCGTCAGGCTATCTGAAGTAATCTCAAGAGCTGGGGCCTGTGCTGATCCTGGATAACATCGGCCAGGGTGTACTTGTCCAGCACTTCCAGGAAGGCCTTCAACGCCTCACCGAACATCGATTTCAGGCCACACACGGGGGTTATCTTGCAGGCGTTCTTGGAGGAAAAGCACTCCACGATGCTCAGGTCCTGTTCGGTTTCCCGTACCAGGATACCAACGTTAATATCCGAGGGCGCCCGATGCAGACGCATTCCACCCTTTTTGCCCCGGATGGTTTCAATGTAGCCCTTCTTGTTCAGCTGGTGCACCACCTTCATGAGGTGGTTTTTGGAAATGTCATAGCTGTCAGCGATTTCCTGAATGGTCGCCAGACGATCACCCTGAACTGCCAGATATATCAGTACTCGAAGTGAATAATCCGTGTAGCGGGTGATGTGCATTCAATACTCCAGTCGTGTGTGCAATCGTTCAATAAGAAGGTCGGGTTACCAGATAACAGGCGGTGCCGCACAAAAATACGCCAGAAATGCCCAACACCATCGCTGACGCTCCCAACGCAAACAGCATCCCCCAACTCAGGGCCATCATGCTGCACGCCAGCACCTTCGCCCGTGCCGGCACTGCCCTGCGTGTACGCCACTGATCAATGGCAGGACCAAACCTGGGATGGTCTTCAAGCCACTGAGCAAAAGCCGGAGACCCCTTGCTGGCAAAAAATGCGGCCAGCAGAACGAAGGGTGTTGTGGGCAACAACGGCAGAACCACTCCTGCAGCAGCCAGCGTAATCGAGATATACGCAAGAATACGAAATCCGGTTTTCCCAAAACGATCGCCCATCACGGGGTTCTCACCAAGGTTCATAACTGCATCTATTCTACCGGGATTCAATGGACAGGTCTGCCCAAACGGCTGAGAAAAACCAGACGCGCCACATAGGCCACCTTGATACCGACCGCAAAAACCAGGGTTCCGATATGGGCAGCAATTTGCACAGACAGTGCAAGCGCGCCCGCCAACGGGTATGCAAGCAGAATTGTAACCATCAAACCCAACACTGACAGTCCCAGGGTGCTGTTTGCTGTGAAAAGCCACTTTCCGTATTCACTCATGAATCCACCTATAACATTTACTATAAATACATCTTAATGCTAAGCCGGCACCAGAAAAAAATCAAACCGTAGAAAGTCACCCACCTAAAAACCTTCCCTTACCCATCTACGACTTCCGATATACCCACAAAATAAATTTGACACCTTAAATGCATCAAATCAAAATTCCTGCATAAAGATTTATCTTAAATAAATGTTTAATGAGGAGACAGTGTTATGAAACAGAAAGACGCCTACCCGACCCGACTGGGAGGAGCGCACCATGGCTAAGTACCGCCGCCTCTGGTTTTTGCTGATCGGAATCCTGGCAGTAACCTTCACGCTCCTGGGGTATTTCGGTGCCGAGGTGTACCGCGAAGCACCGCCCATCCCGGATCGCGTTGTGTCCGCCGACGGCGACACCCTGATGACCGAGGAAAGCATTCTTGATGGACAAACTGCCTGGCAGTCCGTCGGAGGCATGCAGCTTGGCTCGATCTGGGGCCACGGTGCCTACCAGGCACCGGACTGGACCGCCGACTGGCTGCACCGTGAACTGGAAACCTGGCTGGAAATCGCAGCCCTGGAAGAGTACGGGCAGGAATGGCACAGCCTCAGCGGGCAGCAGCAGAACGCCCTGCAGTACGACCTGAAGACCGAGTACCGCACCAATACCTACGACGCCGCTACCAGCACTCTGCAGCTTTCCGAGCGCAGGAGCGAAGCTATTGCCAGAACAGCCGACTACTACAGCCGACTGTTCAGCGACGCTCCGGAACTGCAGTCAACCCGCGAAAACTACGCCATGAAGGAAAACACCCTGCCCAGCGCCGAGCGTCGCGAGCGGATGACCGAGTTTTTCTTCTGGACTGCCTGGGCCGCTGCTACCGAACGCCCGGACAGCGAGGTTACCTACACCAACAACTGGCCCCACGAACCGCTTATCGATAACAGGCCTAGCGGCGAGAACGTGGTCTGGTCGTTAATCAGTGTGGTTCTCCTGATTGCCGGTGTCGGTGGTCTGATCTGGGCCTGGGCCTTCCTTCGCAAGGAGGATGAGGAACCGCAGGCGCCACTGAAGGATCCACTGAGTGCAGTCGGGCTTACGCCTTCCCAGAAAGCATTGGGCAAGTATCTTCTGCTGGTGGTTGGCCTGTTCACTTTCCAGGTCATGCTTGGCGGCTTCACTGCCCACTATACGGTTGAAGGTCAGGGTTTCTACGGCATCGAGACCTCCGAGTGGTTCCCCTACTCCCTGATGCGTACCTGGCACATTCAGTCCGCCATGTTCTGGATTGCCACCGGCTTCCTCGCCGCTGGTCTGTTCCTCGCCCCCATCATCAATGGCGGCAAGGATCCGAAATTCCAGAAACTGGGTGTTGATGTGCTGTTCTGGGCCCTGGTTGCTGTGGTTGCCGGTTCGTTTATTGGCAACTTCCTCGCCATCAACCAGATCATGCCGGCCAATCTCAGCTTCATGCTGGGCCACCAGGGTTACGAGTATGTAGACCTTGGCCGCCTCTGGCAGATCGGCAAGTTCCTCGGCATCGTGTTCTGGTTGGTGCTGATGCTGCGCGGTATTGTTCCCGCCCTGCGCCAGCCTGGTGACAAGAACCTGCTGGCCCTGCTGACCGCTTCGGTGGTTGCCATTGGCCTGTTCTATGGTGCCGGCTTCTTCTACGGCGAGCGTACTCATATCTCGATCATGGAGTACTGGCGCTGGTGGATTGTCCACCTGTGGGTCGAAGGCTTCTTTGAAGTGTTCGCAACCACTGCCCTAGCCTTTATCTTCTGCAGCATGGGCCTGGTGTCCCGCACCGTGGCAACATCTGCCAGCCTGGCATCCGCCAGCCTGTTCATGCTCGGGGGCGTGCCCGGCACCTTCCACCACCTGTACTTCTCCGGCACGACCACGCCGGTAATGGCAGTGGGCGCCACCTTCAGTGCACTGGAAGTGGTACCACTTGTGGTCCTGGGATACGAGGCCTGGGAAAACTGGCGCCTGAAGTCCCGCGCACCGTGGATGGAAAATATTCGCTGGCCGCTGACCTTCTTTGTGGCGGTTGCCTTCTGGAACATGCTGGGTGCCGGCGTGCTCGGGTTCATGATCAACCCGCCAATCGCGCTGTATTACATCCAGGGCCTGAACACCACGCCCACCCACGCCCACGCGGCCCTGTTCGGTGTCTATGGGTTCCTGGCCCTGGGCTTCGCACTGATGATCCTGCGTTACATCCGTCCGCGCATCATCTTTGACGAGCGGCTGATGAAGGTAGGTTTCTGGTGGCTGAATATTGGCCTGGTCCTGATGCTGTTCACCAGCCTGTTGCCGGTCGGCTTTATCCAGTTCATTGCCAGCGCCAGCGAGGGCCTGTGGTACGCACGCAGTGAAGCCTTCATGCAGAGCGATATCCTGCAAACCCTGCGCTGGGTCAGAACCGTTGGCGACGTGGTCTTCATCGTTGGCGCACTCGCCGTAACCTGGCAAGTCGTGAAGGGCGTTTTCTTCCCGGATCTGGAGCCGGTTGCCCTCGAAACCGATGAAAGCGGCGCAACCAGCGAGCTCAGCGCCTGAAAAAAAGAGCCCGGGCCAGGGACGGCCCACTCTGAATTACCTGACAGCAGGCTTACCTCCCGAGGGGTATCGGAATTGGTGATCCGATCTGCAATACTTGGTCTATACTCAGGTTAAAAAACAATCGGCAACAGGACCAACCCGATGCCCCAGAACAAGCTGACAGACCGTTTTGGTCGCACCGTCAACTACGTGCGTCTGTCCGTCACTGACCGGTGCGATTTCCGCTGCGTGTACTGTATGGCCGAGGACATGACTTTCCTGCCCCGCCAGCAGGTTCTCACCCTGGAAGAAATCGCCCGCGTTGCCCGCAACTTCGTTGACCTGGGTACCGAAAAAATTCGTCTGACCGGCGGCGAGCCGCTGGTACGCAAGGATATCCTGGAGCTGGTAAAGGAGATTGGCACTTACGGTCTGCGCGACTTTGCCATGACCACCAATGGAAGCCAGCTCACCACCATGGCCGAGCCTCTGCGCAAGGCGGGGATGCATCGCCTGAACATCAGCCTGGATTCCCTGGACGCCGACAAATTCCGCAACATCACCCGCACCGGCAAACTGTCACATGTGCTGGACGGTATTGATGCTGCCCGGGAAGCTGGCTTCCGGGGCATCAAGATCAATACAGTGGTGATGAAGGGCCGCAACGACGAGGAGATCCCGGAGCTGATCGAGTTCGCCCGCAAGAAAAAGGTGGATATCAGCTTTATCGAAGAGATGCCGTTGGGTGAGATTTCCGAACACGATCGGGGCCTGGCGCTTTGCACCAGCGAAGAAGTTCGGGACATCATCCGCAAGCATCACGAGCTGGTGCCCGCTACCGAGGATTCCGGCGGTCCCGCCCGTTATTACCGCATGGAAGACAGCGAGACCCGGGTCGGTTTCATTTCTCCCCATTCCCACAACTTCTGTTCTACCTGTAATCGGGTGCGGGTGACCGTCGAAGGTCGGCTGCTGCTGTGCCTGGGTAACGAGCACTCGGTGGATCTGCGCAGGGTGCTACGGGGCAATCCGGTGACTGATGACAAGTTGCGGGAAACCATTATCAATGCCATGGATCTGAAGCCGGAGCGGCATCACTTCTCCAGCAACGGGGATGTGCAGATCCTCCGGTTCATGAACATGACCGGCGGCTAAGCGGCCGGCACAGCAACCAGCACAACAAAAGGGTCAGATGAAAGCTTTCATCTGACCCTTTTTCATTTCTAGTGGTCCATTCCGTCCATTCCGTCCATACCATCCATACCATGCTTCGCCAGGCCGGTATTCAGATGCTCCATGGTGATCGAACTGTATTTCAGAACCTCACCGCCATGTTCCATCATGAACCCGTGGGCGGCTTCCTCGGTCGCAAAGGAGGCAAGCGTCGGCCCCATGGCGCCCGAGCGGTCAGAGCCAACCACGAAGAAAGCGTCCCGGGCGTCGATCAGGGCGGTGTCGTCCGGATGCTCCCACTCGGTCTGGGTCATGTCGTGGACGTAGAGGGTGTGATCACGGTTTTCATTCTCCGGCTGGAGCATCCAGGCGAACATGTCCTTGGTGGAGCAGAACTTACGGACGTGCTGCTCTTTCTCGGTTATGGCCTCACCCTTGGGGCCCGGGAAATTGGAGATCACCATGCCGCAGACGTGGCATTCATCGCCGCTTTCGAAATGCACCGGTTCGGGTTTGGCCATGGTCTGCTCCTCATTGCCCGAACAGGCGGTGAGGGTTATGGCTGCCAGAGCGGCGAGGAGCCAGTTGAGTTTACTTCTGTTCATCGGGATAACTCCGTTCAGATACGACGGTTTCGGAAAAGTAACAAGGCACCCGCCAGCGGGATAGCGAACCACAGCACCAGACCAATCCAGAGGCCAGCGGCGCCGATGGGCAGATCGGCACCGAGGCTGAGGACGCCACTTAGCTGGGCGCTGTCGCCGAAGGCAACGATATTGAGCAGGCGGTAGATATCCGTGGGATTGAGCATCAACAGCCAGGGCAACAGTTCCGCGCTGAACTGGCCTTCACTCGCCACGAGGGTACCCAGCAGCATCAGATCGAAGATCAGCACGAAGAAGAACCAGATCGCCAGGGCCAGGCCGGCGGCGATGGGCTTTTCGCTGACCCGGACACTGATCACGTAGGCAAGGGCAATGAAGCCCCACCCCAGAAGCACGGTGGAGCCAATAAACCGCAGCATGGCTGCTGCGAGACTGGCAATGGCAACGTTTTCCACCAGCACCGCAATGGCCACGCCGGCGACGCCGAAGCCAATCACAGTGGCGAAAGCCAGGGTCAGGCCATGGCCCAGGAACTTGCCGAGCAGCAACTGGCTGCGGCTGAGAGGGTAGGTCAACAGTAACAGCAGGGTTCCACCCTCTTCTTCCCCGACGATGGCATCGTAGGCCAGCAACAGTGCAATCAACGGGATCAGGAAGATTCCAAGGCTCGCAAGGCTGGCAATGGTGGCCGGCGTGGAGGCATATCCCACCTGCCCTGAGGCGGCGGCGCCAAACCAGGCGATGCCCAAAGCCAGGGTGGCGAAAACCAGGGAAATGGCCATCAGCCAGCGGTTGCGCAGGCTGTCACTGAGTTCCTTGCGGGCAATGGTCCAGATACTGTTCATTGGCTGCCTCCCCGGTGGGCCAGGCCACCCGAACCGATAAAGTGCACGTAGATGTCTTCCAGGCTGGGTTGATGAATGCTGATATCTGCCACTTCACCCGACGCCATCACTGCATGCAGCAAGGCCATTTTATCCCTTGGCTGCACATCCACCCGCAGGCGCCCGCTATCGGACTTGATGATCAGGCCACTGCTGCTCGAAGCGCTGTCGATCACATGTTCCAGCGCCGAGATACTGTTGGCGGGATCCAGAGACAGGGTTACCGGCATATTGGCCTGTCGCCTTAATGCCGCCAGATCGCCGGCAGCCTTCAGTGCGCCATCGGTGAGAATGGCTGCACGGTCGATGTAAGGCTCGACACCGGGCAGGACATGGGAACACAGCACAATGCCCGTGCCCCCATCACGCAGCTCCCGGAGCAACCGGTACAGGTCTGCCGTGGCGACCGGATCCAGACCAACGGTAGGCTCGTCCAGCATCAGCAGCTTCGGCTTGCCCAACAGCGCCTGCGCCAGACCAAGACGCTGACGCATGCCTTTCGAGTATGTCTTCGTACGAGCATCCATGGCATCGCCAAGGCCAACCTGTTCCAGCAGTTGAGGCACCTGTTGCAGGGAGGCGCCCTTCAGCCGTGCGAAATGGTTCAGAATCTCCCGACCGGTCAGCTGCGGATAGAACATCACGTTCTCCGGCAGGTAACCGATGTGCTGGGTTACCTGCGGATCGCCGGCATGGCCGCCAAGCACGGAAACCGATCCCTGGTTGGGGTTCATGAGCCCCAGGATCAGCTTGATACAGGTTGTCTTACCGGCCCCGTTATGGCCGAACAACCCCAGAATCTCCCCCGGCTCCAGAGTCAGGTCGATCCCCGTAAGGACCGGGCTCTTATCGTACCGGTAACTCACATTATCAAGGTGAAAACAGCTCATCGGTTCTCCGGTTGAAGCTCTGCGGGCATCCGCATCAGGGGATGGGAATCGGTCACACCGGCGGACTTGACCACCGGAAACGCATCCTGCACCCAGCGCAGGGTATCCACCGCCGGGCTGAACATCAGAACCTTCGCTTCCGGGTATTTCCAAAGTAGCCGGTCCACGTTGTCATTGGGCTCATAGGGCACATCGCCAACGCCGTCCTGATTCCGGTCCCAGCCCAGATAATCACTCCAGTAATTGCCCTTCTTCCCTTTTGACCACTCCTGGGTGCGGGTGGCGACATACTTGACCTGGCGCTGATTATTCACGAACGCGTTGTCAAAAACCTCGTTGTCTTCCGAGCCCGCGGTCAGATGAATGCCGATATTACTGTCGGCAAAGACATTGCCTTCAAAGGTGTTGTACAGCGAGTTGTAGATAAACACCGCCTTACCTTCAGCCCCCTCAATGGCAACACCGGCGGTCTGCCCCTGGGACACACCCGTCACCACATTGCCCCGCAGCTCCGACTGGGTAATGAAATTCATCAGAATCCCGTAGTTCTCATCATTCACCGACCGGTTGTTAATCACCGTCAGACGCTTGCTCTGCATCAGCGCATAACCGGTTCGCGTGTTACGGGTGACATTGTTCTCCAGCAGATTATTCATCGAGTACATGTAATGGATGCCATAACGCAGATCCGCCATCTCATTGCCCCGGATCGTATTGTTATTCGCCGTCTCGATATAAATCGCATCCCGCGTCCGACGGATGTCATTGCCTTCAATCAGCGCGCCGGTGGTATTGAACAGATGAATCCCATTGCCCCGGTCATTCGGACGCAGACTGTCATCACCGCGAATCCGATTATCGCGGACCGTCACATCCGGCGTTGCATCCAGCCACACCCCGAACGCCGGCCCCTGCAAACGATTGTTCTCAACCACCGCGCCCCTGGCCTCCCGAGCCACAAAAATCCCCGCATCCAGCTCGTTCAGATTGCTGCCCCAGTTGCGAACGGCACATCCGGAAAACGTCACCCTCTCGGCGACGATATCCACCGCATTGCCCTGCCCGCCGGGGTCAATCACCGTCTCGGCATGGCAAGACACAGACACCCCGGGCACCCGGATTGCCAGAGACGAAATCTGTTCAGGGGGAAGCTCAAAGCTCGCACCCGGTTCCAGGGCATCAAGCTGTTCTTGCAGGTCCGCTTGCGCGGTCAGCGATAACAGAGCGACGGTCAGGGCCACTCCATAACGCATGATTCGATACATCAATGTTTTCTCAAAAGTCAGGATGAAGGAGGACTGCACCGAGTTTGGTGCAAATCGATGGTAAAGGGCTTTCCGAAACCGTTGAGGGCCATGGATGGCCCGATTCGAGCCCTACAGGGACGTACTCGCGGGCGTGTTTCGGAAAGCCCTTTACCATCGGTTTGCCACACCCAAGCCTGCGGCCTTGCCAGGGCCCATTAATGAACCCCGGCAAGAACCTCAGTGGATCAGGCTTTCTCTACAATCATGCGACCCCGCATCTCCATATGCAGCGCATGACAGAACCAGTTGCAGTAGTACCAGTGCACCCCGGGACGATCTGCCTTGAAGGTCACAGAAGAGGTCTGCTGCGGACTGACCTCCATGCTGACACCATGGTTCACCATACAGAAACCGTGGGTCACATCCTCAATGGTGTCCAGGTTGGTCACATACACGGTCACCTCATCACCCTGCTTCACCTTGAACTCCGTCATCCCGTACTGCGGCGCAATTGAGGTCATGTAAACACGAACCTTGTTGCCATCGCGGATAACCTTGTTGTCGGCTTCCAGAGTAACGCCATCCTTCTTGGCCTGCTCAACGGCAGAGGCAAAGAACGGATCGTCACGATCGTAGATCTTCCTGGTCTTGATCTGATCACGACGGACCAGAATGCAGTCGTGGGGCTCGGCGAAGGCCGGGCCATCGTGAACCAGCTTCATCTCCTCGCCGGAGATATCGATCAGCTGGTCGTTCTCCGCATGCAAAGGTCCAACCGGCAGGAACCGGTCCTTGGAGAACTTCGACAGCACCACCAGCCACTTGCCATCGGCATCCCGGGATTCGGTCAGAGACGCGTGGTTGTGGCCCGGCTGATAATGCACATCCAGCTTCTGGCGGATGTAGTTCACGTCCTCGCCGTTGTAGTGCCTGATGGCATCGGCAATGTTCCACTTGCACACCTGGCTGTCGATAAACAGAGTGGTGTAGGCGTTACCCCGACCGTCGTATGTGGTGTGCAGGGGCCCAAGACCCAGCTCTGGCTCACCCACCACGGTATCACGGGGCTCAATCGCTCCGTCGAACAGGTCATCCAGCTTCTCGATCGAAATAATGGTGACCGTTGGCGACAACTTGCCATTGGCAATAAAGTACTTGCCGTCCGGGGAGGTATTCAGGCCATGCGGGTTCTTGGGAACCGGGATGTAGCGGGTCAGGTCCGAGCCTGCACGACCGTCCACCACAGGCACCTTGGAGTCGCCCAGGGTCTTGTAGTTACCGTCCCGGACTGCCTTCTCGATGCGCTCGATGTTGAACACGACGGCCCAATCCCGATCGTTGCGCATGGTGCCGGCCAGATCCAGTGCCTTCTCCGAGTTGTAGCAGGTGGCACAGGCGTATTTGCCGGTGTAGTCTGCATCGGTGTTGTCCAGGTTGCCATCCACAATCACCTGGAAGGCCACTTCCATGGTTTCCGCGTCCACCGCATTGAACATGGTATAGCTGTTTTCAAGGCTGGTATCGCTGCCGTCGTTCGGGTGCGGGATCACGTATTCCCCGTTACAGAAGACGTACTTGGTCTTCGGCACCTTCTGCAGCCGCAGACCATGGATGGCCTGAACGTTGGGAATGGCGGTGATCTTGTCACACTTCATGATGTCCAGACGGATACGGGCAACCCGGGTATTGGCCTTGTCATTGATGAACAGATACTTGCCATCGTAACGGCCATCCGTCATGGAAATATGCGGGTGGTGGGAGTCACCGTTCAGGTGGGTATTGTCATGGCCCAATACGTCTTTGCTCTCGTTGCTAATCCCCCAGCCTGTCGCAGAATCCACGTTGAACACGGGGATACGCATGAGTTCCCGCATGGATGGGATGCCCAGGACCCGTACTTCACCGGAGTGACCACCACTCCAGAAACCGTAGTACTCGTCCAGTTCGCCGGGGTGCACAACGTATTTATTGCGGGCTTCTTCGGCGGCAGCCGCGAACGATTCCCGTGACATCACTGCAGCACCAAGGCCGGTTGCCCCGGCAACACCGGCGAGTGCCGCGGCACCCATGAACCGGCGGCGACTCTGCCCGCTCTCGGGAAGCGCCTGGGTATCCTTGGTCAGATCATCTCTTTTTTTCATAACATCCAACTCCGTTATTGGTAATGGCGGTTTTGCTTCTCGTGCTTTCTTTTTATGGGACTACTCAAGACACCTGAACCACGGGTATTTCCTCCGGGTGGCCTGGTGCGTTATGGCCACGGCGCTTGCCGCGTCGCTTGACGATCAGCGGTGGGCACTTGTGGTCATCGAAATAGGTCATCTGGCAGTCCAGGCAGTAATGGCATTCCATGTAGTTGATGTGGCCGTCCGGGTGGATCGCCTGAACTTCACACTCGTGATCGCACAGCCGGCAAGGATTGCCACATTCCTTGCGGCGTTTGAGCCAGTCGAACACTCGCAGTTTGCTTGGCAGTGCCAAAGCCGCGCCCAGCGGACACATGTAGCGGCAAAACACTTTGCGGGTGAACAGGTTGACCACCAGTAGCAACACGGCGTAAGTCACGAAAGGCCAGCTGCGATCAAACTTCAGGGTGATGGCGGTCTTGAACGGCTCCACCTCTGCAAGCCGTTCGGCGGTCGCCATGGAATCCAGCGACACTCCGAACAACACCAGCAGAATGATGTACTTGATGGCCCATAGCCGCTCGTGCACGGCAAAAGGCACGGTGTATTGGGGTACTTTCAGCTTGCGGGCAATTTCGTTCAGCAGTTCCTGCAGCGCGCCGAACGGGCACAACCACCCACAGTAAACCGCCCGGCCCCAGAGCAGGATGATGCCTGCCACCACGGCCCAGAGAATGAAAATCACCGGGTCGATCAGGAAGGTTTCCCAGCTGAAGCCACTGATCAGGCTGTTCACAAACGTGAGCACGTTGACGATGGACAGCTGCCCCATGGCAAACCAGCCGATGAAGAACAGGGTGTAGGTCAGAAATGCGTGGCGGATCCAACGCATGATTCTGGGTTTTTTCACCAGCCAGTCCTGGAAGAACAGGATAAACATCAGCACGCCGATACCAATACCGAGCACCACAATCTGGAACTCCCGCTGGTACCACACCTGCACCCACATGGGCTGGCTCTCCAGCCATTCTTCCTCGGAGACAACTGTCTCCGGACGGGTGTAATACTGCTCCGGCAGCTGGTACTCCAGCGGGAATACCTGGAATTCGCTGTCCAGCGGCCCGGTCTGGCGCTTCACCGTGAGCTCGAGTGTCCACGGTGTACCGGGATCGAAGTTGTACTGCTGGCGAATGATGAAGATCGCCATCTCGGTGAACTCCGGCATGCCCTCGGCATAGACATCACTCAGCCGGTAGAAGTCCAGGTCACGGAAGTTAAAGGTGTCACCAAACTGGCGAATCTGGATACGGTCGAAGATGCCGCCGCGAACGTAACCCGATCCTTTGAAGGAGTATTCACCGTTGGCCATCACGGCAATGGCATGCTCGCCCTCCTCCAGCTCGGATGTCAGCCACTGGTACTGGCTCTCGCCCAGCAGATTCCGGCCGATGGTGGGCGCATCCAGGTAAGCGGCATACAGATCAATCAGCGGCTCTTTGCGTTCCTCCGGGCCCGCGGTATCAACGCCCTCGGCTTCCGTCCCCTTGAAGGAATCATCCACCTGGCCCTTGGTAAGCATCAACCGGCGCACAGAGCCGTCACCGGTCAGTTCCTGCCAGGTTTTCTCCTCGAAGGCCTGTTTGTCGACGGTGGCCACCGGCGGACGGGTCCCATCCTCGCCCTCAACCATGCCCAGTTCCACGGCCACCCGATGGGCGGTGCGCATGATCACTTCATTGATCACCATCACGGTCACCGTGGCACCGGACAATCCGTCCACAGCCACCTTTCGTTCCGAAGAGGTTCCGCCCACGGTTACCCGCTGGTCCGCTTTGAGGCCCGTGTACTGATCGGTAAAGGCGTGCATCTTACTTTCGGGTATGCCCACCAGGAGAATGGGTTCGTCGTGGTGGATTACCTTGGCGGCCTTGATGGTGCCTTCGGCATCCAGCACCACCATGGCATTGACCGGCTTGCCCGAGTAGGCGGGGGTCTGGACAAAATCCAGTGACTGATAGGCGTAGCCCACCAACTCCTTACGGACGTAGAGCTCCTGGATGGCCCGATTGCCTTTCCGGGGAATCACCCGGGTGACATCGGGAAACGCCTGCTCAATGACCTGACGACCGGCAACGGGCTCATACTTGGACAGAGGCGCTGCATCCAGGGCCATGGCCATGATCGACGCGAAAAAGACAAAAGCGAAGCGGGAAAAAACGGACACAGAAGACTCCCTGAGAAAAAGCGCCTTATTGCTTCAGCCTAGGCAAATTAGAGGAAAATCAAATACCTCTTATTGAATNCANCTGGCNGNNNAACTGATCGNNTTCNCGCTGTCAGCCCAGGCTGACAGCGTTTCCNTNNGNATCGAGAGGGAGGTAATTANTNATATGNCCNAGGCGGATGGACTCCACCATCATGGTCANNGGNTGNTGCGCNTCNTCNGTGGATGGNGGCGTGCCNCCGCGNCCNGACATGGCGGCNACNAACACCACNTCCCAGGACTGGCCNGTGGCCCGGGANTCTTCNTGCANNGNCNCGAAATCCGGTGCNTCNTCGGGNGTNTTGTCGACNCAGANCACCGGCGTCAGGGCGCCNCCNTCNCCGCGCTCAAANGCGGCTCTTTCTTCCGGGGAGGCCTCGTCCGGCAACTCTGCCCGGCAGAANACGAATAGCAGGCGCTGGGGNTCCTGCTGGCTNTNNGAGGCCTGAATCAGGTCACTGTAACTGCTGATCATNTTGGTGAATCCTTACTGGTACCGGGCCGCTGCGATTTACGCNTGGCGGGCAATGAGCTGGTCGGACGAGGTNAGCCTGCGNACTTCGTCGCANACTTCTTCCACGGCATCTTCGCCGTAGCTCTGTCCATAATGTTTCTTGAAGCCGAANTCGTAGAGCCGGACATGCTCATCGGGCTCNACACCGATGTTCTCGAGNCAGGCCCGGGCACAGTGCAANGGGCAGCCATCAATAACNGTGATCGGGCGACCGGANCTGGCNGTTTTCACCAGGGACGGCACCTTGCCGCCNACGCCNGAGATGCAGGACATTTCGAANTCNCCGGCATGNTCNAGNCTTACCGCCACATTGTTGGCCAGCTGCGCCACNTCAGAGCAGCCGGAACANGAGTAAATCAGTGGACGTTGCTTTCTCGNNGTCACNTGTCCNCCTTTCCNAAAAGCCTGGAGGNTTGAATGNGNTCNGTTACTGGCTGATCTCAATCAGNCGCTGNGGNTCNGANATNAACANTCGGCTNCGGTTNACCCGNACCAGGCCGTTGGCTTTCAGNTCCGCCAGAATCCGGGAGAANGTNTCCGGCTGCATGGCCAGCCTGGAGGCCACCAGGCACTTGGGNAGCGGCAACTCNACNTCTCCNCCCTCNTCTGCGCCATTGGGCAGCAGGTCGATCAGGTAGCGGATCAGNCGGTCACGGGCGTTCTGNACNGTCATGATTTCCAGGTCGTGGAACCGGGAAACCGCGCGTTTGGCGTAATGCCGCAGGGCTGCCTGGGCGTATTTCGGGTTGCTTTCCAGCATGTCCTGGTAGGCNTTNACGGGGATCAT
Source organism: Marinobacter sp. (assembly GCA_002718255.1). Taxonomy (GTDB): domain Bacteria; phylum Pseudomonadota; class Gammaproteobacteria; order Pseudomonadales; family Oleiphilaceae; genus Marinobacter. The sequence goes on from PBED01000018.1 coordinate 59,421, forward strand.
CAGAACNTCGCTGGATTTCAGGGCCTCGGCGTAGCAGGCNTACCGGGGCGGATCGGCNTAGATCATGACTTCGGCGAANCAGTCNCCNGGNGCGATGCTGTCNAGGGTNCGGTCGATGCCGGAGGAGTCCAGNCGGTAAAGANGCANGCGGCCGGAGATCACGAAGAAGAAATGGTGCGCCGGCATGTCCTGGCGNTANAGCAGCTGGTGATGGCCAAGGNGGATTCTTCGNGATTGCTGGATCAGGTGCTGCAGGTCTTTGCCATTNAGTTCCGAGAACAGTGGATGGCTGCGCAGGGCCTGGAGGCCGTCTTCGTCGTCAAAGGGTTTGTTGANGGCGACGAGCACGGGTTTGGTGTAGCGGGTTTCGGCCGTTTGGGTCAGTGCCATTGGTGTATCCTCTCTGCATATTCATGCATGCGAAATCATGATTTAAATAGTAGAAGGATACTGGGGGAAAATCGCTCCCCCCATGGGGGTAGTCGGGGGGTTATTCGGGAGTAATTGATCTAACTCAAAGTGTTTTTTTGCTAACTAATTTGAGTCGAAAAGGCTACCGCTAGGTCTGGCGCCTGGCGCACTGAACATCGAGTACAGACTGGCAGGAACCCCCTTTCCAAAACACGCTCCTTGCGGCACATCCATGTGGCGCTTGACTGCAGCCATCCATGGCTGCAGACAGTTTTGGAAAGGGGGTTCCTGCCAGTCTCCAGGCTTTGGTCGCGCGCCTTTTACTGCATTAGTGGCGAGTCGGGCAGCTCGAGATCTACTCCTTCTACNCCNGTTTCCGCTGCCAGAACCTGCAGGTACTGACGNAANGCCCGGCGGGTNACNCTNTCGCTCAGGTACTGNCGGATCTGGGGTTTNACGTGCTCATACGGNAGCTGCTGGCCGTCGATGCGNTGGTCNACGCGGACNATGTGCCAGCCGTANCGGGTTTCGATCAGTTCCGGGTTNAGNCCNTCNTNNAGNGNNAGNACNGGGCGNTCGAATTCGTCNACNGTCTGGCCNTTGCTGATCTGGCCGAGGCTGCCNCCCTGGTGNCNGGATTCGCAGGCNGAGTATTGTTTGGCCANTTCGGCGAACTGGGAGCGGCCGTCGATGAGGGACGANAGNAACTGTTGGCCGGCTTCTTCCTGGCGGATGCGTTCCTGGACGTCGTCCGGGGCAGCNGCGAGGAGGATGTGGCTGACGGCCATCAGCGTTGGGCTGCGGAAGCGGGCCGGGTTGGCGTTATAGAAGCGTTCGCAGTCCTGTTCGGTGGGGTCCGGGACGTTGAGTTCGAGTTCCAGTACCCGGGCAATGCGGTCTTCCTCGTCGGCGATGTCGTCGAGCTTGAGGCGGCTGGCCTGTTGCAGGAGGAGCTCGCGGATGACGAGGCTTCTGGCNGCNTCNTGCCAGGCTTCGGCNACTTCTTCGGCCGGGTGGTGCTGCATTTCCCGGGCGATGTCGTCTTCGCCGATGAGGGTTTCACCCACGGTGACCGGCGGGAACTGGTTTCTGGGNTNTTCGGCGTCGCCGACGGGGATGAGTTGCATAGCAATAACCTCNGTAAACATGGGGTCAGANGAANGCTTTCATCNGACCCCGNTTTCATTTGCATCANGCGCGCTTGCGAACCACCTGGTACNTNCGNCCGAAATACTCCACCGGCACGCTGAGCATGTGCACCAGNCGGGTNAACGGGAAGAGTACGAAGATGGTCAGGCCCAGGAAGATGTGGGTCTTGTAGATCCAGTGCACGTCGGCAATGTAGCCGGCCACGCCGCCCTGNAGGGTGACAANNCCCTGGGCCCAGGCAGAGAACTTGAGCATGGTGCTNCCNTCCAGGTGACCCATGGTGGGCAGNATGGTNAGCANGCCNAGNNCCAGCTGNANNACNAGGATGANNATGATCATGTTGTCNGCNAAGGTGCTGCTGGCCTTGATACGTGGATCAGTCAGACGACGCCAGGCGAGCATAGCGCCGCCGATAATCGCCATCACGCCTGCGATTCCGCCAACCACGATCGCCATCACCTGCTTGGTGCCGGGGGTCATGAACGGCTCGTAGAGCGCGTGCGGTGTCAGCAGGCCCACCAGGTGACCGAAGAAGATCACCAGTACGCCGACATGGAACAGCACGCTGGCCATCACCATGTTTTTCTTGCGCAGCATCTGGCTGGAATGGGCTTTCCAGGTGAACTGGCCCTGGTCATAGCGNGCCCAGGTACCAATCACNAGNATNGCGANAGCAATGTAGGGATAAACCCCGAACAGTAGTGTATTNAGATAGGACATCATTTCCGTTTCCTCCTGCGCCCTCAGGCGCGCCCTGCCTGACGGGGTGTTGCGTCCGTCATCAGCTGATCACTCAGGTGAATGGTCTGGGTCTGTTCCAGTTCCCGGCGGCGTTGGCCTACAACACTGCCGGTACTGCAGGAGCTGCCCTGATCATCAACAAACTTCACCATTTCCTCTTCCCAGACNTTGTCCAGNGCCTCNGGNGTGTCGTCNCGNTCTTCCGAGGCGACNATCTGNGCCAGCTCCTGNCGNTTNGCNNNNCGNCCNGANAGNNTCAGCAGNGANTCCATCACCACGTGATANAANCTNTCCCGCTGGTACAGNCGCTCNCCCAGCANNCCNAGGATNTGGTGGATGTCCTCCAGCCAGTTCNGGATCTCNTCCCAGGGGCGNGTGGANAGGTATTCCAGGAACAGCGGCAGGTANTCCGGCAGNTCCCNGGCNTCGATNTCCAGACCGTTGNTGCGGTANTCCTCCATCAGGTCCACCATGGCCTGNCCNCGGTCGCGGGATTCCCCGTGCACGTGNTCGAACAGCAGCAGCGACGTGGCNCNGCCTTTGTCGAACATGCCNACGTAGTTNTCCTGCATGTCCAGCAGGTCGNCATCGCANANCATNTCCACACAGCGNAGCAGTTGCTCCTTGTTCTGCCTCGGCAGCCGGCTGTCCTCNAGGACAGCGGCAATNAGGGCNTCTTTGGAGGCCTGGAGTTCTTCGGTCGGGTACTCAAGNACCCNTGCCAGTACTTTTAAAAGTTGCATCGCGGCCTCCTTATTCCTGCAGCTGTTTCGGGTCAACCTGCTTCACGGTCGACAACTTCTGGACCATGCTGGTGGTCTGTTTGCGGCCACCGAACATGTTGAACTTGCTGTCGCCGTTGCAGCCTTCACCGAAGCTGAAGCCGCAACCGTTGCGCTCGCCATGGGCGGTGGCATCGGGGAAGGCTTCTTTCGCCAGCTCGCGGTGGCTGGTGGGAATCACGAAGCGGTCCTCGTAGTTGGCGATGGCCAGGTAGCGGTACATCTCGTCCGCCTGGGCCTTGGTCAGACCGGCTTCTTCAAGGGCGCGCAGGTCTTCCTTGCCTTCAACGGTCTCGGCACGCTTGTACAGACGCATGGCCATGATCCGCTTGAGAGCCCGGACAATCGGCTTCTCGTCACCAGCTGTAAGCAGGTTGGCCAGATACTTCACCGGGATCCGCAAGCTTTCGATCTTCGGCAGTATGCCGTCGAATTCGACCTTGCCGGCTTCCGCCGCGGACTGGATCGGGCTCAGGGGCGGCACGTACCAGACCATGGGCGGGGTGCGGTATTCCGGGTGCAGCGGCAGGGCCAGTTTCCAGTCCACCGCCATCTTGTACACCGGGCTCTGCTGGGCGGCTTCGATCACGTTCATCGGGATGCCATCTTTCTTCGCCTGCTCGATCACTTTCGGGTCGAACGGGTCCAGGAAGATTTCCAGCTGCTTTTCATAGAGTTCATGCTCGCCCGGGGCGCTGGCCACTTCCTCGATGCGGTCTGCGTCGTACAGCAGCACACCGAGGTAGCGAATCCGGCCAACACAGGTCTCGGAGCACACGGTGGGCATGCCGGCTTCGATCCGCGGGTAGCAGAAAATGCACTTCTCGGACTTGCCGGTTTTCCAGTTGAAGTAGATCTTCTTGTACGGGCAGCCGGAGACACACATCCGCCAGCCGCGGCACTTGTCCTGGTCGATCAGGACGATGCCGTCTTCCTCACGCTTGTAAATGGCACCACTGGGGCAGCTGGCAACACACGCCGGGTTCAGGCAGTGCTCGCACAGGCGCGGCAGGTACATCATGAAGGTGTTTTCGAACTGGCCGTAGATGTCCGCCTGCACCTGGTCAAAGTTTTTGTCCTTGCGGCGCTTGGCAAACTCGGTACCGAGAATCTCTTCCCAGTTCGGGCCCCACTCGATTTTCTGCATACGCTCGCCGGAGATCAGCGAGCGCGGCCGGGCCACCGGCTGGTGCTTCATGTCACCGGCGGTATGCAGGTGCTGATAATCGAAATCGAACGGCTCGTAGTAGTCGTCGATCTGGGGCAGGTCCGGGTTGGCGAAGATGTTCGCCAGGATCCGGAAACGGCCACCGATTTTCGGACGGATCTTGCCGGAGCTGTCACGCATCCAGCCGCCCTTCCACTTGTCCTGGTTCTCCCACTCTTTCGGGTAGCCGATACCGGGCTTGGTCTCGACGTTGTTGAACCAGGCGTATTCCATGCCTTCACGGCTTGTCCATACGTTTTTGCAGGTGACGGAACAGGTGTGGCAACCAATGCACTTGTCCAGGTTCAGCACCATGCCGACTTGGGAACGGATTTTCATTTTACAGCCTCCTGAACAGTGTCATTGCCTTCGCCGTCGAGCCAGTCGACGTTGTGCATCTTGCGGACAACCACGAACTCGTCGCGGTTGGAACCTACGGTTCCGTAGTAGTTGAAGCCGTAGGAATACTGGGCGTAGCCGCCGATCATGTGGGTCGGCTTCGGGCACACCCGGGTGACCGAGTTGTGGATACCGCCACGGGTACCGGTGATTTCCGAGCCCGGAATGTTCACGATCCGCTCCTGGGCGTGGTACATCATCACCATGCCGGGCATCACCCGCTGACTCACAACCGCCCGGGCTGCAATGGCGCCATTGGCGTTGAACAGCTCGATCCAGTCGTTGTCCTCAATGGCCAGTTCTTTGGCGTCGTCCTCACTCAGCCACACAATCGGGCCACCGCGGGACAGGGTGAGCATCAACAGGTTGTCGCTGTAGGTGCTGTGGATACCCCACTTCTGGTGCGGCGTGATCCAGTTCAGCGCTTTCTCGGCGTTGCCGTTGCTGCGCTGGTTGATCATGCTGCTGACCGTCTTGGTGTTGATCGGCGGGCGATACACCAGCAGGCTCTCGCCGAAGGCGCGCATCCACTCGTGGTCCTGGTAGAACTGCTGACGACCAGTCAGGGTGCGCCAGGGGATCAGCTCATGGACGTTGGTGTAACCGGCGTTGTAGGAGACATGCTCGTCTTCCAGACCAGACCAGGTCGGGCTGGAGATGATCTTGCGCGGCTGCGCCACGATATCCCGGAAGCGGATCTTTTCCTCTTCCTTGTTCTTCGCCAGATGGGTGTGGTCCAGGCCGGTCATTTCTGACAACGCAGCCCAGGCTTTCACCGCAACCTGGCCGTTGGTTTCCGGGGCCAGTGTCAGGATGACCTCGGCTGCATCAATGGCACTCTCGATCTTCGGACGGCCTGCGTTCGCCCCCTCGATGTGGGTGTAGTTCAGATCCTTGAGGAAGTTCACTTCCTTCTCGGTGTTCCAGTTGATGCCCTTGCCACCGTTACCCAGCTTGTCCATCAAAGGACCAAGCGAAGTGAAGCGCGCGTAGGTGTTCGGGTAGTCCCGCTCAACGGTGATGAAGTTGGGCGCGGTCTTGCCCGGGATCAGGTCGCACTCGCCGCGCTTCCAATCCTTCACATCAAACGGCTGGCCCAGCTCGGCCGGAGCGTCGTGCAGCAGCGGCAGGGTAACCACGTCTTTCTCGACACCCAGGTGGCCTTCGGTGGCCTTGGAGAACGCCTTGGCAATGCCCTTGTAGATCTCCCAGTCACTGCGCGCTTCCCAGGCCGGATCGGTAGCGGCGGTCAGCGGGTGGATGAACGGGTGCATGTCGGAGGTATTCAGATCGTTCTTCTCGTACCAGGTGGCCGTTGGCAGAACGATGTCGGAATACAGACAGGTGGTGGACATGCGGAAGTCAAGGGTCACCAGCAGGTCGAGTTTGCCTTCCGGCGCTTCGTCATGCCATTTGACCTCTTTCGGCTTGGCGCCACCTTCGTGGCCCAGATCCTTGCCCTGCAGGCCGCTCTTGGTACCCAGCAGGTACTTGAGCATGTACTCGTGGCCCTTACCGGAGGACCCCAGCAGGTTGGATCGCCAGATAAACATATTGCGCGGATGGTTCTGGGGCGCTTCCGGATCCTCACTGGCAAACGCCAGGGAGCCGTCTTTCATGGACTGCGCCACATAGTCCGACACTTCCATTCCGGCTTTTTCTGCCTCAGCAGCAATACCCAACGGGTTGCGGTTGAGCTGTGGGGCAGACGGCAGCCAGCCCATGCGCTCGGCGCGCACGTTGTAGTCAATCAGGCTACCGCCGAATTTGGACTTGTCCGCCAGCGGCGACAGGATCTCGTCGACACCCAGCTTCTCGTAACGCCACTGGCCAGAATGGGCGTAGAAGAAGGAGGTGGAGTTCATATGCCGGGGCGGACGCTGCCAGTCCAGACCAAAGGCCAGGGGCTGCCAGCCGGTCTGCGGACGCAGTTTTTCCTGGCCTACGTAGTGAGCCCAACCGCCACCGCTCTGGCCGATGCAGCCACACATGATCAGCATGTTGATCAGGCCGCGGTAGTTCATGTCCATGTGGTACCAGTGGTTCATACCGGCACCGACGATGACCATGGAACGGCCCTTGGTCTTGTCGGCGTTATCGGCGAACTCACGGGCAATGCGGATCACTTTCTCGGCGGGGACGCCGGTGATCTTTTCCTGCCAGGCCGGGGTGTAAGGCTTAACTTCGTCATAGGAAGTGGCACCGTCATCCTCGCCCAGGCCACGGCTAATGCCGTAGTTGGCGACCATCAGGTCATAGACGGTAACCACACGTCCTTCGGAGCCGTCCGCAAGCTGCACTTTGCGGGTACCCAGCTTGTGCTTGAGGATGTCCTTGATTTCCACGTGTTTGAAGTGATCATGCTCGATACCACCGAAGTACGGGAAGGCGACGTCCACAACTTCATCGTGCTTCTCGACCATGGACAGCTGCAGGTTGACGTCGGAGCCTTTGGCGGTCTGCTTCAGGTTCCACTTGCCCTTTTCACCCCAGCGGTAGCCAATGGAACCATTGGGAGCCGTCAGCTCACCGGAGGCTTCATCAATGGCGATGGTTTTCCACTCGGGGTTGTTTTCTTCACCCAGCCCGTCCACCAGGTCACTGGCGCGCAGGAAGCGGCCAGGCACAAAGCTGCCGTCGTCCTTCTCGTCCAGCATGACCAGGTAGGGCATATCGGTATAGCGGCGAACGTAATCGGTGAAGTATTCGCTGGGCTTGTCGACGTGGAATTCCTTCAGGATCACATGGCCCATGGCCATGCCCAGGGCGGCATCAGTACCCTGCTTGGGGTTCATCCACTCATCGGACAGCTTGGAGACTTCCGCGTAATCCGGAGTAATGGCGACGGTCTTGGTACCCTTGTAGCGCACCTCGGTGAAGAAGTGGGCGTCCGGGGTACGGGTCTGGGGCACGTTAGAACCCCAGGCAATGATGTAGCCGGAGTTGTACCAGTCGGCGGACTCGGGCACGTCGGTCTGCTCACCCCAGGTCTGGGGAGAGGCCGGCGGCAGGTCGCAGTACCAGTCGTAGAAGCTCATGCAGACGCCACCGATCATGGACAGGTAACGGCTGCCGGCCGCGTAAGAGACCATGGACATGGCGGGAATCGGCGAGAAGCCGATGATGCGGTCCGGGCCATACTTCTTGGCGGTGTAGACGTTGGAGGCGGCGATCAGCTCATTCACCTCGTCCCAGCTGGAACGCACGAAGCCACCCATGCCACGGCGGGGCTTGTATTCGGCGGTTTTCTTGGGATCTTCAACAATCGAGGCCCAGGCATCCACCGGATCCTTGTGCTCAACTTTTGCTGCGCGCCAGAGCTTCATCAGGTGCTTGCGCATCAGCGGGTATTTCAGCCGGTTGGCGCTGTACATGTACCAGGAGTAGCTGGCACCACGGGGGCAGCCACGGGGCTCGTGGTTAGGCAGATCCGGACGGGTACGGGGGTAATCAGTTTGCTGGGTTTCCCAGGTCACCAGGCCGTTCTTGACGTAAATTTTCCAGCTGCAGGAGCCGGTGCAGTTTACGCCGTGGGTGGAGCGCACAACTTTGTCGTGCTGCCAGCGCTGGCGGTAGCTGTCTTCCCACTCGCGGCTGACTTCGTGGGTTTCGCCGTGTCCGTTCGCGAACGGCTCGCGCTTCTTCCTGAAGTAATTCAGTTTATCGATCAAATGACTCATGGTCTCTCTCTCCGTCTGCCGGATCGTTTCTCCGATTTGAGACCATTGTGTGTGAGAAAAACCGCAAAATCTGCGTGGTTACTACCTCATAACCCGCTTCTACCACCCTGGTGGTAGCTGGCTTATATCCCCGGGTGGAGTAGGTGTTCACGCTCGTGCCGGCGACTTTCCCGGGCAAACAGGAAAAGACAGCCCACAAGCAGCAGGAAGAGAATCATGAAGACCGCACTGCGGATACCCAGCCAGTGGTTAACGCTGCTGAAAATCACCGGCAGAACAAAGGCTACGGAACAGGCACTCACCAGCAGCAAGCCGGCAACAAAGGCCGCCACCGAACGGTTTTCAACAATAACCAGCCGCTGGAGGCTACCCATGGTGCAGCCCATGGCCAGCCCGAGAGTGACGACAAACACACCCTCGACTTGCATGGGCAGGGCAAATTCAACGCGGATTGTGGCGTCAACGCCCTGGATAAACAGGGTCATGGGTGGGTAGGACAAAACAAACAGCGCAATCAGACAGACCATCAGTGCCCGGGCGACAACCCTTGCACTGCCGAATCGATCGGAAAACCCTCCGCCCAAGATCTGCGCCAGGGCTCCGGGAATAACAAACCATTGCGCCAGGCGCGCGCCGGAATCCACTGACAGATCGAACTGTGAAGACAGGTAGTCCGGCAGCCACAAAGCCAACGCAAAGAAGCTGCCGGCGACAACGCCAAAATAGCCACAAAGCTGACCGGCCCGCTTCGTCTGCATGCGGTGGAGCAGCACCCGGACTGAGGTTTCGGCGGTCGGGTCCGCCTCGGCGTCTTCCGGATCGGTAAGCATGACCAGCAGCGCAAGCACCAGCAACAGCACGATCAGATAGGCCAGCGGCACCCCGTGCCAGGAAAAGGCCTCATGGAACAGTGGCACCAGGTAGTAGTTGAATCCCGCGCCGGTCACACCGGCGCCAAACACCCCGAGCACAAGGCCCAGGCGTCTAGATTCACAGTGTCCTGTCACGAACTGCAACCCGGCACTGTAGAATCCACCCGCCAGCCCGAGGCCGCCGGCGGCAATCAGGTACCCGGGGAAGGTATCGGTGGTCAGAAGTATCACCATGCAGGCTGCGAGTCCGGCCAGGCAAATCAGCATGATCCGGCGGGCGCCGAATTTCTGCGCCGCCAGGCCCGCTGGAACGGCCAGCGCCGCGCCCACCGCCATCGGCATCGCCAGCAGGAATCCAAACTGCAAGTCGCTGAGAGCCAGCTCCGAACGCAGATGGACTCCGGCCACCGCAAAAAGGGTCCAGCACCCGGCGGCGACAACGAAGCCCGCCAACGCCAACGGCAATACCACTGCCAATGACGCCAGCCGGTCATCTGCACGATCCGTTTCGGACTTCATTACTGTCGCTCTTCTGGAAACCTGTTTTTCAGTTTCATCTTTTGATCACAAAAGGGTCAAAGATTATGATGGGTTACCAACCATTGGGGTAATTGACTATCCTCAAGGAGGTATCACGGAATCCCGGTGCGGGGCATAATTCACCCTGACCCGTCACACGCATTAATGCGCAAGAGACTGAATGAAGCCCAGAAGCCCGCTTGTAAACCGAATCGCCATCGTTGTAGGCGCCGTGGTGGTGACAGCCCTTGTCAGCATGGCGACCACGCTTGCGGTGTCCAAAAGCATCGAAGGCAATGCCACCGCAATTAATCTGGCGGGGGCGCTACGCATGGGGGCCTTCCAGTTGCTTGCCCGGAGCGCGGGGCCTGCGGTTCCAGAGTCCGGTGAGGACTCGATCTCGCAGATGCTGGACCAATACGAGACCAGGTTGGCTGACGCCAGCATCACCAAGGCCATCCCCGAAAGCCATGACCATCCGCTCGGCGCCCAGTACCAGGCCATTCTGGAATCCTGGCAAACCACGCTTCGGCCTGCCCTGCAGGAACATGACGAGGGCACGCCTGTTTCCGAGACCATGCTGGCCTCAACACAGCAGTACGTTGATAACGTAGACCAGCTGGTCAATATGCTGGAACAGCGAACCGAAGCCCGTATTGACCTGCTGCACCTGATTCAGATCATCAGCCTGGCTTTTTCCATTCTTATCATCGTGGCGCTGTTCATCGATCTGAAAAACCGTATTTTGCGGCCACTGCGCAAGCTGGTCAGCATCGCCATCGCCGTGGGCGACCAGGACTTTTCCCGTAAGGCCAACCTGAGCGGCTCCGACGAGCTGGCACAACTTGGCCAGGCCTTTGACCAGATGACCAGCGAGCTGGCACTGACCTATTACGAGCTGGAAGAAAGGGCCCGCCTGAAAACGGAAGAGCTTGAAAGGAGCCACGCGGCCCTTCAACTCCTGCATTCCGCAAGCCGGGACCTGTTTGCCAAACACGACCTGTGCAATGGGGCGATCCCCATGCTTCAGGAGCTTGAGCAGCTACTGGGCATTGGCCCGATCCGCCTCTATCTCCATGACAAGGAATCCTCAGAGCCAATTCAAGCAATCACGACCGCCAGCCGGGAACGGCCCTTCTACTGCCGTGATCACCACTGCAATGCCTGCCTGGTGACGCCAGAGGCCTATGACGAGCTTCCCGTGGAATCCAACGACGGTCGGCGGCTCCTGCTACCGATCCGTACCCCCGGACAGCTGCTGGGTACACTGGAGGTCTGGTACCCGGCTGAGGAAGGTCTTTCGAAAACCTCCCGGCGGCTGTTGGAAACCCTCAGCGACCAGCTGGCCACGGCCATTTTCCTGGAACGGCAGATTACCGAGGAGCAGCAGCAGACGCTTGCTGAAGAACGCACAGTGATCGCCCGGGAACTTCATGATTCCCTGGCACAGTCACTTTCATACCTGAAAATGCAGGTTGCCCGGCTGCGACGCCTTAACATCGACGGCGAGCAACAAAAAACTCACGAGGCGATTCTCGACGAACTCAGTACCGGCCTGAACAGTGCCTATCGCCAGTTGCGGGAGCTGCTGGCGACGTTCAGGCTGAAGCTGGACACGCCGGATCTTGCTACTGCCCTGCAGAAGACCATTGAAGAATTTTCCGAGCGGCTGGGTAAGCCGGTTGGGCTGCAGTACAATCTGCCGCCCCAGACCCTGTCGCCAAATGAAGAGATCCATACCCTGCAGATTGTGAGGGAAGGCCTGGCCAACGCGGTCAAACACGCAGATGCCACGGACATAACCGTGGATGTTCTGTTCGAATCGCCACAAGTACGGGTGCGGATCCGGGATAATGGCAAGGGCCTGCCCGGTAGCGACCAGCCCGTCAATCATTATGGCCTGATCATCATGCAGGACCGCGCCCGGACCCTGGGCGGCAAGGTCGAAGTAAGCAACCGGGATGAAGGGGGTGTGGAAGTCACCCTGGGATTTGTTCCCAAAAGCCGAAACCTGATTCCCACAGAAGCATCAAATGCCTGACCAAAAGAGAGAACCCGATGTCTGAGTCACCCGCAAGTATTCTGTTGATCGACGATCACCCGCTTCTTCGCCAGGGCATCAAACAGTTGATCGATATGGAAGACGATATGAGCGTGGCCGGGGAGGCCAGTAACGCTGCCGACGGCATCCGGCTGGCCACCGAACTGGAGCCCGACCTGATCCTGATGGACCTGAACATGCCCGAAATGGACGGCATCGAAGCGCTCAGAAGACTTCGGGAACAGAACATCAGCTCCCGCATTGTGATGTTCACCGTGTCGGACCAGGAGGATGACGTGGTGGCGGCACTCCGGGCCGGTGCGGACGGCTACCTGCTGAAGGACATGGAACCGGAAGACATGATCAACCAGCTTCATCAGGCGGCGGTCGGCAAAATGGTGATCAGTGACCGATTGACTACCCTGCTGGCCGAGGCCCTGCGCTCCAACAAGCCCCAACAGGCATCACGCCCGGATTTCGACAGCCTGACACCGCGGGAGAAGGATATCTTGCGGCTGATTGCAGAGGGCCTTTCAAACAAGATGATTGGTCGCAAGCTCGACATCAGCGACGGCACCGTGAAAGTCCATGTGAAACACCTGCTGAAGAAACTGAACCTGCGCTCAAGGGTGGAAGTGGCCGTTTGGGCAGTGGAAGAAGGCCTCCACAAGGGCTGAGTTATATCAAATCGTTCCAGAGCACTTTGCTTTACTCTGTGCCGGTTACTGACCGCCCGGAGTAAAGCATGGCTTTTTCACTACCTTCCATTGCCTCCCTGAACTCTCCCCTGATTGGGCAAACGGTTTCCGTCCTTCGGGAGTACCTGCCCTCCCCCGCGCCCATGCTAGGCGCTATTGATCGCAGAATCCCGGTGCCCCTCAAGCAGCTGGCTGCAGAAGCGCCGCTGAATGGCATTTTTGCCCAGGCCATTGATGACGGAGAATTCGATGACTTCGAAGGCCGCCGGATTCGCCTAGAGGTGAACGGCGGACAACCCGGCATCACCATTGGCTTCTGGGCCGGCCGACTCCGGGTGATCGACGGCCCCGGAGAGGCAACCATCCGGGGCTCGCTGACCGCCTTCAGAACCCTGGCGGAACGTCGACAGGACCCCGACCAGCTGTTTTTCCAGCGCAAGCTGGTTATCGAAGGTGACACGGAGCTGGGCCTGGGCGTAAAAAACCTGCTGGATAGCCTGGAGTGGTGTCTCAGTCTGCGAAATCTGTTGCGGCAATAGCTCTCTTGCGTTAGCGATGTTTTAGCCATTCGGGAAAGGGCCGCCAACTGGCAACCCATGCTGGCAGCTTTTCGGGCTCCATTGGCGGCGAGATGGCATAGCCCTGTGCGACCTCACAACCAAGCTCCAGCAAGATTTCACCCTGACGAACCGTCTCCACACCTTCCGCAATAAATTGTTTGCGAAATACCCGGGACAACTCGATAACACTCCGGAGTATCGAGTGGTTTTCCAGATCATTTTCGGCGCCAGAAACGAATTCCCTGTCGAGTTTCAGAGTTTCTACTGGCAGCTGTTTAAGATACGACAATGAAGAGTAGCCGGTTCCAAAATCATCGAGTGAGAAAACCACACCCAGAGCCTGGCACGCTGAGATGGTAGCCACGGCCTGCCCCAGATCACCCAGCGTTGCGGATTCAAGAATCTCAAGATCCAGTCGAGAGGGATTGATGTCCGGAAATTCCTTGAGAATATTTGTCAGGGTCTCAGGAAACGCCTCGGACTGCAGATGCAAGGCAGCAATGTTAACGCTCACCTTCAGTTCGAGGTTCTGCTGATCCCAACGTTGCATTTGCCGCAGCGATTCCCGCAGAACCCACTCCCCAACTGAGATGCTCAGATTGTGGTGTTCAATTGCCGGCAGAAACTTGCCCGGAGACATCAACCCTTTGTCCGGGTGTTGCCAGCGTATCAGCGCCTCAGCCCCGACGATCTCGCCCGTTCGCAGGTTAACTTTGGGCTGATACAGGAGCCGGAAATTGTTTCTGGTAAGGGCCTCACGGATTCCTGACAGAATTATCTCTCTGGCACGGTAACGGCCCTGTTCTTCAGCATCCAGATATAGCCAGTCGCCTTTCGCTTCGTGCTTGGCAAGGAACAGTGTCTGGTTCGCTTTGCGAAGCAAACTATCAGCATCCGAAACCGTCTGCTCCACGACAAACACGATACCGGCCGTGAATTCGACGATCACTTGCTGATCATTCAGATGAAAGGCCTGCAGGCCCGATAGGCGCAGAGCTTCGAGCGTGGATTCTATTTCGCTCGTATCTGGTAGTAGCAGTATAAACTCATCGCCCCCTGTTCGGGCGAGGCGGGCTCCCGACGGGATTGAATCAAGCCAACGTCGCGTGAGAAGCTTGAGGAAATAATCGGCGGTGTCTTCGCCGAGCGTGGCGTTGATCATCACAAAATCATCAAGATCAATAGCAACCACAGCACCCGACCAGCCCGACCCACTCTGACCTATTCCTTGTAACTGCTTCCTGAGTGCTTGAACGATTCCATTTCTGTTTAACAAGCCTGTCAACGGATCCTCAAATGCGAGCGCTTCCAGTTGTATTTGATATTCGCTGGCCTGATTATCCAAGGCCTCCTTTATTTGCTCTTGCTGAAGACGGTGCAGTTCATCTTCGGTTCGCAGTCGCGCCATTTTTTCCCGCATCAACTGAATGGTGCTTGCAGACAATTTGCCATAGATTTCGAGCAGCGCGCTGACCAGCACAGAAATGGAACCGCTCAACTCGGAATCCACCTTCTCGCTCGCCTCTCCGACCGTTAGCCCCTGATCCATCGCCCGAATGGTAAGCGCCATACGTCGGTCTGATTCAAGAATATGAAAAGCCAGCCACTTGGTAAGATAGTCAAATAGCTCGGTCAGTTTTTCTTCGTGGGATCCAGGCCCTTGCTTGAGCATCTGAATTCGCGCAAAAAACATTTGGTGGTTGTCGTGGTGATTCTTGGCCATTTCCGAATCGCCCAGGGCGCGATCCCAGATCTGCTCTTCAAACTGGAAGTGATAGGATGCATAAGACAGCAGTTCGTCCATTACCCGATCTGCCGTCATTTCCGAAGCATCTGAGGCAAAATGCCACGCTAGTCGATTCAGAATCTCCACCAGGGCTTTATGCTGATCATCAATATCCCCAAACCCGGTCTCAAAATTCCTGTTCCAGGGAAAAATCTCGAAAGTCGTTGATCCGTCAAACTGTGATTTCGCCAACTGATATCACCTCTATCGAAAAGCCGGTAGTCACAGAATAGCGCAAGACGCAGACAACAACCTGCCGAATCGTTCAGCGCGACTAGTCAGTTAAGTCTGCACTTACCCATGATTAGGTGGACCTGTTATGGGTATCGCAACGACGCTGATAGTGGGCGAAAATTAAACAGCAAACTCTGGAACTCAATCTCGTTGAACCGATGAACAGCCTATCCCAAAACTCCCACAGGACGTTACAACCACCCACTTTGGTGGCTGACCGATTACAAACCCCACTCTGGGTTTTTGATATACAACATCTCAACATTGTCTGGGCCAATGCTGCTGGCGTGAGCCTCTGGGGCGCTCTGCTTTTGGCAGATGCTTTGCGAAAAAGGATTAAGGAAATGTCGTTTCCCCTGGTCGGCCATCAGACGATTAGTCTGGGGGTTGCTGAAGTTTCCCCCAATGAGCTGCCGTGCCAAGCTTTAATGCGAGCGGATATGGCGTTGTTCAAGGCCAAAGCCAATGGGCGGGACCGAGTAGAAGCCGCAGCCTAATCTCGCTGAACACTGGTAATTTCTCTGAAAAATTGCAAATAAGCCGCCAACACGAATAGTTGGTCGATTAGCATGTGCAAACTGACGCTATTGACGCCTGGATACGGCAGAGGCTGCATTATCTGAATGCATTTACCGATTCTATAATCCTGCAATGTCAGGTAAGGTTTTCGTTTAATATCAGAATCTCTTCACCGGTGAAACCGACCACGGAGGCTTGGCGGAACCCGCAAACGAGGCAATCAAATGAATAAACACGACAGCGAACTCCCCAAAACTTTCGTTGCCTTCAGCGAACGGTTTCCAGAGCTGCAACAAGCGCATAAACAGCTTGGTAAAGCCCTCGCCGATGCTGGCCCTCTGGATGAAAAAATGCGCGCTTTGGTAAAGCTCGGCGTTTGCGTTGGTGCGGGTCGCGAATCCGCGTTGAAGTCCCACATTCGTCGTAGTCTGGAACTGGGCCTCACACGTGAGGAAATCGAGCACGCGCTGGTGCTGGGCATGAATTCGATAGGCTTTCCGGCGACGGTTGCCGCTTGGCAGTGGGCTCAGGAAGCGCTCAGCCAGGAATAAGGTTCGCCGACAGACCAAGAAGGTGCGAGCGTTTTCAGCAATCTGGACGGCCCAACGGGCCGCCATTCTCCAATGATTCAGAGTTGGTCATTCAAAATATAATCCCGGAGCGCCACAGCATTGTTGTGCTCGGTATCCTTCGCAGCAAACACGAGCGTTATGCGGTCATGTTGCTCAAGCAGCTTCTTAAGTGCCTCAAGATCCTCGCTGGCATCACCTGATGTCAGCTCTTCAAGGTACCGCTCCCGAAACTCCGGCCATTTTTCGGGATCGTGACCGAACCACTTGCGCAGTTCAGTTGACGGCGCCAGACCCTTCAGCCAGTGAGCTATATCCGCATCTTCTTTGGCCACTCCCCGAGGCCAGATACGGTCAACAAGCAGCCGTGGGCCATCTGAGGTTGAGGGTTCTGCATAAGCGCGTTTCAGTCGGATATCCATAAGCGCATTCCTCCCGGATTTTCCAGAGAATAAAACTCGGGATATAGAGCAATCTCAGCAAACGACGCTAACAAAAACCAGCAAAAGTCGCAGGGGCGGTTTATCTATATCAAGTCGGGATCAGGTCCATCCCCGGCTTGCCATACCAGTACCCGTTGCACGGCGGTGCCTCCACCAGTTGCAGCGGGTCGGAGGCTGGCACTTCTCCCCGGCGGACCTGATCAAAGCGTCTGACCACCTCCTCCATGCCCTGATGTTCCGGGCTCAGGCGCACGGTGCTTACCCCCATACGCTCCATATCCGGCAACTCCCGCATCAGGTCGTAACGGGAGCCAGACAAGGTGGAAATGCCGTTGATGCGGAACAGCTCCTGGCTTTCCCGGGAGCGCAACTCCATGCCGTCCGGGTGCTGCAGGCAGCGGAACTCGCAGTTGTCTTTGGGCAGGTTGTAATGGCGGGCGGTAAAGCAACGGGAGGACCAGGCCAGGGGCAGGAAGCCCCAGGAAAACACCTCAGCGGGCAAATCCAGTTCCTCGCCTTTCAGCTCCTTGATGAGTTGCTCGAGGGTTTCCTTGCCCAGCTCCACTGGCAGATTCCAGCCCTGCAAGCCCTGCTTTGCCAGGATTTTCAGGGTAGCGGTATTGTAGATGTTCATGGACGGGCCGGTGACAAACGGAATCCTGTTCCGGATGGCCACCTGCAGGGCGCTCTGATCGTTGGCCTCTACCAGGAATTCATTCTGCTCACAGAACCGGCGCAGGCGACGCAAATCGGCCTCCGACTCAATCAGCGTGAGCGTGGAGAGCACCACATTCTTGCCACAGGCTTTCAGATCACGGGCCAGATCCAGCCAGTCATCCGGTTTCAGTTCCCGCCGGCGGGAGCACACCACCTCGCCCAGATAGATGGTATCCACCGGCCACTCGGCGGCATTGGCGTAGAAATCGAAAACCGTCTGCCTGGACCAGAACCACAGGATCGGCCCCAAGGATAACTTCAGCATGGGTGGTGAAACCTTATTTCCATTTGCGATGGTAGGCGCCCAGTGTTGTCAGGCCGCCCTCGGAAAGACCCGCCAGCGTCTGCTGCCATTGAGGCTCAACCGTAAAGCCGTTGGTGCCGGCTTGAAGGTCGTCCAGGGCATGGCGCCAGGTTCTGGCTACGTCCGCGATGTAGGCCGGGCTTCGTTGGCGCCCCTCAATCTTCACGGCACTGATACCCAGCGCCTGAAGCTCGGGTAGAAGGTCCAGGGTGTTCAGGCTCACCGGTTCTTCAATGGCGTGATAAACATGACTCTCAACTTCAAAACGGCCTTTGCACAGAGTCGGGTAGCCGGCGGATTCGCCCTGACCATAACGGTCGATCAGGACATTATTGAGTCGGGATTCAAGACCCTGGGAGGTTTCCTGCCAACGCACAGCTTTGGCAGGGGAACAGGCGCCCCGGGTATTAGGGGATTCATCGGTCAGGTAGGAGGACAGGTAGCAGCGGCCCTCAGCCATGATGCACAGGCTACCGAAGGCAAACACTTCCAGTTCCACCGGGCTGTGTTTGGCCACACCACGCACCTGGTCCAGCGAAAGAACCCGGGGCAGCACGGCCCGGCGAATATCGAAGTTATCTTTGTAAAAAGAGAGCGCTTCGTGGCTGGTGGCAGACCCCTGAACCGACAGATGCCGGGGGATGTGCGGATATCGTGTGGCGGCATAATCCAGGAGGCCCATGTCGGCCAGGATAATAGCGTCGACGCCGAGATTTGCGGCGCGGTCTACCGCTCCTTTCCACTGCTCCCAGCCATCTGGCTGCGGGTAGGTATTGATGGCACAGAAAACTCGCGTGCCCCGGAGGTGCGCGTACTCGATACCCTCGGCAGCGCGTTTGTCGTTGAAGTTCAGGCCGGCAAACTGACGGGCGTTGGTGCTGTCTTTAAAACCGAAGTAGACAGCGTTGGCACCGTTATCAACGGCGGTTTTCAGGGCCGGGAGGCTGCCGGCCGGGCAGACAAGTTCCATCGCATTCTCCACTGCAAGAATGCCCTTACCTTACCGTTACTTACGCAGTAACTGCCTTGACCTTTGTCAGCACAGGTCGGAATGGCTTTTTGTATAAAACGTACCCGGAGTTGTCTCCACGCGCTGTCACAGACAGGCCAGCGAGGAAAACTACCTAGTGAGTAGTACTCTGCGCACTCTTACTTACCACCGTTTTTTGTCATCCATATCAGGTTGTTAACAAACAATAACAACAACTTACACGCCCGAAACTACCCCTTCAGCTACCCCCTCACGGCGATATAAAGCACACCGCATAGCCGAGGATAATGAATGCAATAACCAGACAAATAAGGCACCGCTATGAACCTCATCAACAACCTCTCCATGCGGGGCAAACTGACCACTCTGGTGGTTCCGGCCCTGCTCGTTATTCTCTATTTTGCGGTTGAAAGCATAGTTCTGAACTACGGCGAACTGCACGACATGCGCCAATTGCACTCCATGGTGGAACTCACGGAAACCGGCGATCCCCTCACCGAAACGCTGCAAAAAGAGCGTGGCCGGTCTGCGATCTTCTTTGCCAGTGAACCGGGAACCGATGCTGCCCGACAAGCTGAAAGGGATCTGGCCGAGCAACGGCGCCAAACCGACGCCCGTATCTCTGCCTATCACCAGGGGATCAACTCGCTCATGGCAGATGCCAGCTTTGAGAGCAGCGTGGAAGCGAGCATACAATCTGTCCGCCAGGGCCTGGATAATCTCGATTCCCTGCGCCGCGCGGTGGATAGCCGTAGTATCGCGGCGGGTGATTCAGCCACCCGCTACACCACTCTGATCATGGGACTGGTGGACCGAATTCCGCTTATTATCCGCGGTTCCACCGATCCCGAACTGACCCGGGAAGTTAATGCCTACTATGCACTCGCCGAAGTGGCCGAGATGGCGGGTCGGGAGCGTGCAATCGGCGCCTCACTGATTCGCAGTGGCGAATTTGATTTGCCAACTCTGCGCAGAATCGCAGGCCTCGCCGGGCAGCAGGACGGCTACTTCAATCAGGCACTCGCCATGTTTGCTTCCGGCTCAGAACTGCGGGAAAGCCTGAAAAAAGGATTGAACACACTCGCAAGCCAATCGCTGGAAGAGAAGCGCCAAACCCTTTTCAGCAGCCCATCGGGCATGTATGCCCTGGAGGCTTCCGAGTGGTTTACAACCACAACCGATCGAATTGAGGGTCTGAACGGGATCCGTCAGTCCATACTGGAAGAGCTAAGCTCACTGGTGGAACACGGTGTTACCGATGCCCGTAATGATC
Source organism: Marinobacter sp. (assembly GCA_002718255.1). Lineage (GTDB taxonomy): Bacteria > Pseudomonadota > Gammaproteobacteria > Pseudomonadales > Oleiphilaceae > Marinobacter. Next base: position 79,316 of record PBED01000018.1, read on the forward strand.
TGGTCGCTGCGTCGGGAATTGCCGCAGGTTCAATCCTTATCGTTCTGGTACTGATGCTGTTCATTATCAGGGCCATCAACCAACAGGTTGGCAGCCTGCTGAGTGCTGTCCGGTTCGCCATGGACAACAAGGACCTGACCCGCGAGATTGAAATCTCCAGCCATGATGAGGTGGGCACCATTGGCAAGGCCATTAACGAGCTGTTCGGACGCTTTGGCAATGCCCTGCTCCACATCGACAAATCCAGCGTCCAGCTGGCCACTGCCACGGAAGAGACCAGCTCTACGGCCGGTCAGAACGCCAGCCAGGTGAAGAACCAGCAGCAACAGATTGAGCAAGTGGCGGCGGCGACCGAAGAAATGTCCGCCACCTCCGAGGAAATCTCACGGAACACCCAGCAGGTTGCTGATGCCGCACGCAGTGCCATGGAAAAAAGCCGGAGTGGCGAGCAGGTATTGCACGGAAGCGTGAGGAGCATCCGGTCGCTGGCCAGGTCGGTTCAGAAGGTGAACGAGGTGATCGAAGAGCTGGAAAGCCGCAGCTCAACCATCGCCGATGTGGTCGATGTGATCCGGAAGGTTGCCGACCAGACCAACCTGCTGGCGCTGAACGCGGCTATTGAAGCCGCCCGCGCCGGCGAGCATGGTCGAGGGTTTGCGGTGGTCGCCGACGAAGTCCGCACTCTGGCGCAACAGACCCATGAATCCACCACCCAGATCGAGGAGATTATCACCAGCTTTCAGAGCATTACAGACAATGCCAGCCGCTCGATTGTCGAAAGCCATAAGTTGGTTAACGCCACCAGTGAGCAGGCGTCCGAGCTGGAGCAGACCTTCGCGGATATCCTGACCGACGTGAACAGCATCTCCGATATGGCCGGCCAGATTGCGACCGCCTCTGAAGAGCAGGTGGCGGTTACCCGGGAACTGGCGGGCAGCATGGAATCGGTCAGCGAAGCCGCCATCCTGACCCTGACCGGCTCCCAGGAAATCACCCAGGTAACCGGCGAGCAGGCGCGGCTGGCGCGGGTGCTTCAGGACCTGGCCAATGAGTTCAAGGTGCCGGCCTACAGCTGATACCAGCAAGACGCAAAAGGGGCTCTCCGGAAACGGACAGCCCCTTTTTTGGCTCTGCAAATGAACATGGGGTCAGAAGAAAGCACCCTTCTGACCCCGACCCTGCCGCTACTATCAGATAATCCGTGAGAACCGCTGGCTGGCGCCCTCTTTACGGTACAGATCAAAAATCTGGCAGATCGCCCGGATCAGCAACCGCCCTGCGGGCTGAACCTGCAGTGCATTGCCATCATCGGCAATCAGTTCATCCTGAACCATGGGCTTCAGACGGCTGAGCTCATCGGCAAAATAACGGTTCAGATCTTCGTTCCAGACGTCTGCGAACAGCTGGCGATCCAGACGGAACTGGCAGATCAGCTGGCCGATCACCCAGCGGCGGATGCGGTCATCCCGGGTCAGGTTCACGCCTTTGGTGATCGCCAGTTGGCCGGCATCGATGGCCGCTTCCCAGGAAGGCAGGTCGTGATTGTTCTGGAAATAGGCGTCGTCGGTCTGACCAATGGCGGAAACACCCAGGGACACAAGATCGCACTCGGAGTGGGTGGTGTAGCCCTGGAAATTCCGGTGCAGGCGTCCCTCCCGTTGCGCAACGGCCAGGCTGTCATCCGGCTTGGCGAAGTGGTCCATGCCAATGTATTCGTACCCGGCGTCCAGCAGGCGGTTGATGGTGTTGTGCAGGATGGTCAGCTTCTGCTGTGGACTGGGCAAGGTGTCGCCCTGAATCCGGGTCTGCGGATAGAAACGCTCCGGCAGGTGGGCATAGCTGAACACAGAGAGCCGGTCCGGCGACATCTCGATCACCGCATCCAGCGTCTCCGCAAAGCTCTCCGGCGTCTGGTACGGCAGGCCGTAGATCAGGTCCAGGTTGATGGACCGGAAGCCGATGCGCCGCGCCTCGTTGAGCACGGCTTCGGTCATGGCCCGGGGCTGGATGCGGTTTACCGCTTTCTGAACCTCCGGGTTTACATCCTGCACCCCCAGACTGATCCGGTTGAAGCCCAGGTTCCACAGGGTTGGCAGGGTATCCTGGTCCACTTCCCGCGGGTCAATTTCCACACTGTAATCCCGCTCTTCACCGGTTTGCAGGTTGAACAGCTCCCCGTAACCCGCCATCAGGTGTTCCATCACATCTTTTGGCAGGAACGTGGGAGTACCGCCGCCCCAGTGCAGCTGGGTAACTGGCCGGTCGGCCCCGAACAGTTTTGACTGAATGGCCGCCTCTTTCAGCACCCGCTCTACGTAAGGCATGGCTTTGTCACGCTTTTTGGTGATGACCTTGTTGCAGGCGCAGTAGTAGCAGAGGTGCGCGCAGAACGGCAGGTGGGTGTACAGCGACAGCGGCCGGCCACTGGCCTTGCTGCGAGCTGCGGCTTTGACCATGTCCTCAATCGGGTAGTTCTGGTTGAATTCGACGGCCGTGGGATAGGAGGTGTATCTCGGGCCGCTGAGGTCGTAGCGGCGAATCAGGGCGTCATCCCAGATGAATTCTGGCAGTGTTGAGTCTTGGGCTTTGAGTGCGGGTGTGGAGGTCATAATAGGCGCTCTGGGGTAAAACGGGGGCATCCAGGATTTGCCGGCATTTTAGGGCAATCCTTTGACTGGTTTTTTGATTCGGGTCAGGTGACTGATGGTTTCAGTTTACCAGTCCGGTTACTGAACCACCCTTGGGCTCTTGGCGTACTTGGTTTACCCCTTTGTGGGCATAGCCCGCAGCATACTGACTGGAGAATTCCTCACCATGGCCAACCTGATTCTGATCCTCGGCGACCAATTAACGAGAGACATCAACGCACTCGAAAACGCCGACCGGGACCGGGATCTGGTGGTAATGGCGGAGGTACACGACGAGGCCAGCTACACCAACCACCACAAGAAGAAAATCGTGCTGCTGTTCAGTGCCATGCGTCACTTTGCCCGGCAACTGGAGAGCGATGGCTGGCAGGTTCATTACCAGGCCTATCATCCGGACAACCAACACCAGAGCCTTGAGGCCGTGGTTGGCGAACAGGTGAAGCGGCTCAATGCGGAAAAAGTAATCACCACCGAGTGTGGCGAATGGCGACTGCATGAGCAGATCAGTGGCTGGCACGAACGCCTCGGGGTGCCGGTGGAGATCCGGCCGGATACACGGTTTATTGCATCCAAACAGGAGTTTGCCGACTGGGCAGAGGGCCGCAAGCAGCTGCGGATGGAATTCTTCTACCGGGAGATGCGGCGCAAGACCGGGTTGTTGATGACATCTGAGGGTGAGCCCGAGGGCGGGCAGTGGAACTTCGATGCGGACAACCGGAAGAAATGGACCGGCAAACCGCCGGCGCCGGCGCCATTCCGGATAGAGCCGGATGCCATTACCCGGGATGTGATCGGTCTGGTGGACGAGCATTTCGGCGATCATTTCGGCACCACCGGCGATTTCCATTTTGCTGTAACGGCCGAGGACGCAGAAGCTGCGCTTGAGCACTTCATCGATTTCGCTCTGCCCTGTTTCGGGGATTATCAGGACGCGATTTCCGATACCGAGGACTGGCTGTTTCACTCCATCCTGTCGCCCTATATCAATTCCGGGCTTCTGGACCCTTTGGCCATTTGCGAAGCGGCAGCTCAGGCGTGGTATTCGGGGCGGGCGCCGATCAACGCGGTGGAGGGCTTTATACGGCAGATCCTTGGATGGCGCGAATTCGTGCGGGGCATTTACTGGATGAACATGCCGGGATATGCCAAAGAAAACCGTCTGGGCAACACCCGCGCCCTGCCCTGGTTCTACTGGACCGGGGACACGAAAATGCGGTGCATGCACAAGGCCATTGATGCCNCCCGCCGCAACGCGTACGCCCACCATATTCAGCGGCTGATGGTTACCGGCAACTTCGCGCTGCTGGCGGGTATCAAGCCAGAGGAAATCTGTGACTGGTACCTGGCGGTGTACGCCGATGCCTATGACTGGGTGGAACTGCCCAACGTGCTGGGGATGGTCATGCACGCGGATGGCGGCTACCTGGGCTCAAAGCCCTACGCCGCCAGCGGCAAGTATATCCAGCGCATGTCGGACCATTGCGCCAACTGTCATTATAAGGTGAACAAGGCCACCGAAGATGACGCCTGCCCGTTCAACGCCCTGTACTGGCATTTCATCGATCGCCATCGGGACGACTTTGCCAAAAACCCGCGTATGGGCATGATGTACCGGAACTGGGACAAGCAGAAGCCCGAGAAACGGGAAGCGCTGCTCCAGCGCGCCGGGTATTTGTTGACGAACCTGGAGAAGCTTTAACCCCAACNTCGGTCGGCTTCCGCAAAGCAGGTGTTTACGCCAATATGTCCTGCACTTGTGCGGCAAAAGCCCCACATTGGTGCTAGCCTGACATCAGGATTGTTAACACCANGGACGCGGCNCCNACGATGAACCTTCGACTGGCANTGGGTCTGACAACNGTACTGGCATCNCCCCTTTGCCAGGCCCAGCCTCCAATCCTGAACCTCTACACCTTTGAAAGCCCGCCGTATCAGATGGTGGGCTCTGACACGGGTGGAGAAAGTCAGATCTCCGGTGAAACCGCAGACACGGTGATTTGTGCTGCCAACCGGGCCGGCTGGTCAACCCGCATCCGGATTACGCCCCAGAACCGNGCCATACATTCGCTGGAACGCAATATGATCGATGGCTATTTTGCCATTGATCCTTCNGCAGAACTCGACACCATTGCCACACGGAGCGATCCGGTNGCGCTTGAGAANTGGTACTTTTTCACTCGCGANGACAAAGCGTTTACCAAAGACCTTCGAATAGGCGTTGTCGCCGGNAGCAANGAAGAGGCCTGGCTGAGCGCTAAAGGCTATGGGATTTTCCTGAGCGTATCCTCCCCCTCACAGCTGTTGGCCCTGCTCAAGCGGGGCCGGATTGATACCGCCCTGATGGATGAGCGAGTCATGGATCGTCTGCGCCANGCCAAAGAATTGGCCGGCACGCAGCTCCGTGCGCACTTCGTTCGCTATGCCCCGCTCTACCTTTATCTGGGCGAAACCTTTACCTCAGACAACCCCGAATTTCTCGGCATATTCAACCGCACGCTGAACAGCTGTATGGCTGGGCAACTTGCGCTGTCACAGGAAGAAGATCGACGCATTTCGGAGCTGTCGAGCCGGCTTTTNAAGGAAATGAACAGCATCCTCGATGTTCGCCAGATCATCGANGAAGGACCNAGGCAGGAGAGCTTTACTGACGTAATGACCATCGACAGCCAATGGACGGCGCTGTCACCCNTTGCAGTGCCAGATCTGGCAGCGGACATACTGGCACTTCCAGGCTCCAAAGCGCTGCAGGCGTGGCAACATTCCCACCAGGGCCTTGTCACAGAGGTAATGCTGGTCAATGACATGGGAACCCTCGCAGCGATGAGCCAGCTCACCTCNGACTACTGGCAAGGTGATGAGCCCAAATTCCAGAAAGTCATTGAAAATCAGGCAACCCAACCCGGCGGCGATCCACCGATATACCTCTCACCCATTCGGTACGACAAGTCCGCGGCCAGATTCCAGGTTACCGCCAGCAGGCCGGTTTTGANTGATCACGGGGAACCGGCCCTCGGTGTGATCGTGATCGGNCTCAGTATCGAGGAAGCACTGAGCGACTCTGAACAATACTGATTGATTCAATCGTCCTNCCGGCAAAGCAGACACTCAGGGCGGTCCGACTTCACAGGCCAACACCAGNGCCCAGAACTCCGAGAAGTCNTTGACCACCACATCCGGCTTATCCGGGTGTTTGTGGGTACCCGGAAAAATCTTGTTCAGCCAGGGCAGATCCCACTGGGCNCCGTTGAAGAATACCGAGGTCAGGCCCGCGCGCTTGGCGGCAATAACGTCAGTCGTGCTATCGCCCACGTACCACACACTCGGGTCGGGCGGGTAATCCAGTTTCTGGACCGCCAGCAGCAGTTGATCCGGGTGGGGCTTGCGCAGGGGTGTATCGTCGCCGCAGACGTCGACATCAAACAGATGCGTCCAGCCGGTATCCTCCACCGCCGCCAGTTCGTGCTCGAAAAACTCGCGGTCCCGGTTGGTAATGACACCCACCTGGATGCCCAGCCGCCGTAACCCTTCCAGAACTTCNCGCACCTTNGGCTCAAACGCCTTCACGGTACCGTAGTGTTTCCGGTAGTGGTGGTTGAACGCCTGGTGGGCAANCTGCTTGGCTTCCTGNTCNTCCCCGAACAACACCTCAAAGATATCGGTCCGGGAAATCTTGCGNTCTGCNTTCACCTTNGGNTGCAGCTTCGCAAACTCCCGGACNTAGGCAACCAGCTTCACNTCTTCCGGGGTTTTGCTGTCTTCCGGCGCCACCATNCGGTCCATNAGNTNNAGNTTGTGNAANTCCGGCAGCATGTCNTCCACNGCGTGGTACATGGCGTCNAGGGTATCNACCAGNGTGGCGTGCCANTCGAACAGGATGACNGCNGGNCGNATNAGCTTGACCACCGCCGGGTGCCAGTCCGGCTCAATNCNNGGCTCNGGNCGCTGNGGCGGCGGNAANGGCCNNGGNCGNACNTCNGCNGGCGNCTGCTCNAAGGCNTCCGGCTGGCTNCNNTCNAGNAGNGCNANNAGNTCCANNAGGTCNTCAAAGCTGTCCAGAATGGCCGCNGGCGCGTCCCGNTGNGAGAACCAGCTGTCGATNCGGCCGGANTCCCANCAGGCNCCGTTGTAGAACACGCCNGACACGCCGGCCTTGTTGGCGGTGAGCATNTCNACNTAGCTGTCNCCNACNTACCAGGCCNNNTCATCCGCTGGCANANCNAGCTTTTCAAGNGCTTTGAGNATCACCTCNGGGTCGGGCTTGTACTCNGTNACNTCGTCGGCACANACCGTGGCATCNAACAGGNNNCGCCANCNGCCTTCNTCNACCGTCTGTAATTCNCGNTCCAGAAACTCCCGGTTCCGGTTGGTGGANACCGCCAGCCGNATNCCCATGGCTTTCAGGGCGCNGAGGTACTCATANGCGCCGGGNTGAAACGGTTTNACCTGCCCGAAATANCGNCGNTANGCCTCGTTNTAGGCCTTGTGGGCAATCAGCTTGGCNTCTTTGTCNTCGCCNAANATGGCNTTGAANATGTCCGTCCNNGANACCCGNCGCTCNGCCAGAATNCGCGGATGCAGGCGCCGGAANATNCGNATGTANCGCACCAGGCGNGCNTCGTCNNNNGTNCGGCATTTATCCTCCGGCAGCAGNCGNTCCACNAGNCCCAGNTCNTCCAGNTGCGGCAGCATNTCTTCCATGGCACTGAACATGGCATCNTGGGTGTCNACNAGGGTGCCGTGCCAGTCAAAGATCANCACCGACGGNGCTGAAATGGAATCNCANAATCGGGCCATGCCCCGCCTCCATCAGAAGTTGCCTCAAGCCGGCCTTGAAATCCGCCGCCGGGCCGGCAAAACTCGGCGGTACTGACAAGAAAGATAAACCCGGTTTCCAATGCGTGCACGCATCGAGTCTGATCCATGCCAGTATCGAGCTACCTGCTGCCCTATGATTTTTCACCGCTGACCCTGCTCAGTTATATGCTGGTGCTCGGGTTTTATGGTGTCGGGCTACTGAGGATGCCGGAGCAGGACCGGCCGGGATCGGGCCGCATCATCACTTTCACGCTCGGGGTCATGCTCTGTTACGCGGTGATGCAGACCCGATTTGATTACTACTCCCAGTACATGTTTTTCGTCCATCGGGGCCAGCACCTGATTCTTCACCACNNGGGGCCGANCCTGATTGCGCTNTCNAANCCNCTGCCNGTGATGCGATTCTGGTACCAGAAGATNTCACCGTCTGTACGCTACTGGCTGCAGCCGCTGGGCTGGATNTACNGGCTGCTGCAGCAACCGGTTATCGCTTCGGTTCTGTTCGTGGGACTGGTCTACTTCTGGCTCTGGCCGNCCATCCATTTTGACGCCATGCTCAGCCGGCAGCTNTACTGGATCATGAACTGGAGCATGCTGCTGGANGGCCTGCTGTTCTGGTGGCTGATCTTNGATCCCCGCTCCCCGGCCATCACCAGTGCCCTGGGCTACGGCAAACGTATACTCCTGCTGGCGCTGGTGGCGATCCCCCAGATGATTCTCGGGGCCTGGATCGTGTTTTCCCGCGGCATGGTTTATGACGTCTACGAAGTCTGCGGCCGGGCCTGGCCCATGCCCCCGGAAACCGACCAGTTACTGGGCGGTCTGCTGACCTGGATTCCCCCGGCCATGATGAGCATCATTGGCATCCTGATTGTGCTCCGCCGGGCCATGCATGAAGATGGCAAATTCCCCAAAAGCCGCTCGATGGCAGGAGGAAACGCATGAACAGAACGCTGCCACTATGGCCTGTTTTCGTTGCCCTGATGCTCGCCGGCTGTGCCGGGAATGAGGAAAGCTGGCATGGCAAGGACATCTCGGGCCTGATGCCCAGGCTCCAGTTCCAGCTCCAGGGCACCGACGGAAACACTGTCACTCCCGCAGACTCGCAGGGCAACATCCGCCTGGTGTATTTCGGCTTCACCTCCTGCCCGGATGTCTGCCCGACCACGCTGACTGATCTGCGCCGCTCGGTTCAGCAACTTCCCGAAAAGTATCGGGACGACGTCACCACCCTGTTCGTAAGCGTTGACCCGCGCAGGGATACCCCGGAACGCCTGGCCAGTTACGTGAATTTCTTCGGCGATCGGGTCGTTGGCCTGACTGCAGAAGAACCCGCGCTTCGAAAACTCGCCAAACGCTACCGGACCACCTTCGGTTACGACGAACCCGACGCCAGCGGCAACTACAACGTTTCACACAGCAGCGCCGTTTACGTTTTCGATCGCGACGGCAACGCCCGGCTGCTCCTGCGACCCGGACTGTCGCCAGAGCAGATCAGTGAAGATCTGGCCCAGCTGGCACGGGGATCACGCTCCTGATACCCATACCTGTCGCCGCCTCGGGCGCTGATCCCGCCCTGCGGAGCAGACGTAGAAAGCCCTACATCCCGAATGGAAGACACTGGTGCCCCATAAGAAACTCAATCTCCCGGAGAAAACCTGCCCGGTCTGCCAGCGCCCGTTTGCCTGGCGCAAAAAATGGGCGAAGGACTGGGAAAATGTTCGCTACTGCAGCGAACGTTGCCGGCGCGAGCGGAACGCACTCTCATGACCACCGTGGTGTGGTTCAAGCGCGACCTGCGTACCCGGGATCATGCCCCCCTGGTGGCAGCGGCCAGCCTGGGCGAACCGGTCATACCGCTGTATGTGATCGAGGACGAATACTGGCAACTGCCGGACACCAGCGGCCGTCAATGGGCGTTTATCAGAGACTCCCTGGACGATCTTGACCGGCAGTTGCGAAAGGCCGGCAGCCGGCTCCTGGTGATGAGAGGGTCGGTGATTGATACGCTGAAACAGCTTCAGGCCAGGCAAGACGTCAAACGCGTGTTCTGCCACCAGGAAACCGGCGGGCACTGGACCTTCGAGCGAGACAAGGCAGTCATTGGCTGGTGCTCGGAAAACCAGGTGGAATTCCGCGAGTGGAACCAGTTCGGTGTGGTTCGCCGCTTGGGCGACCGGAATGTCTGGGACAGAGCCTGGACCGAGCTGATGCGTCAGCCGTTGCTAGAGGCCCCAGCAAGAATACCGGAAATGAAAGGCATCGAGGGCGATGCCAGTGGCTACGACAGCCGGGACTTCACACTGCCTGATAGCTGCCCGGACCGTCAGGCCGGAGGAAGCACCCGAGGCGAAAAACTACTCACCTCTTTCCTCGACCGTCGCTGCGTCGGCTACCAGTACAACATCTCCAGCCCGAACACCGCAGTCAGGGCCTGCTCGCGCCTGAGTCCGCATATTGCCTACGGCACCGTCAGCCTGCGAGAGATCTACCAGGGGGCCAAGGCAACCGGCAATCACCGCAACACCCTGCCCCGAAAAAAGAAAAGCCTGACGAGCTTCCGCTCGCGATTACACTGGCACTGCCATTTCATCCAGAAACTGGAAGACGAGCCTGAACTGGAGTTCCGGGCCATGCACCGGGAAATGGAAGCGCTGAAAACCGGACCCAATGATTCCGAGCGGCTACAGCGCTGGCAGGAAGGTCAGACCGGTTGGCCCCTGGTGGACGCCAGCATGCGTGCACTGACCCATTCGGGCTGGATCAACTTCCGGATGCGGGCCATGCTGATGGCAATTGCCAGCTATCAGCTATGGCTACACTGGCGCGATCCCGCCCTTCATCTTGCCCGGATGTTTACCGATTTCGAGCCTGGCATTCACTACTCCCAGACCCAGATGCAATCCGGCCTGACCGGCATCAATGCCCTACGAATCTATAACCCGGTGTTGCAAAGCCGGAAACTGGACCCCGATGGCGAGTTCATCCGGCGTTGGATTCCCGAGCTGGCTGGCGTTCCCAGTGAAATGATCCACACCCCATGGCTGATGACACCGGCCCAGAAAGAGCGTTACGGCGGCAACACCTACATCTCGCCGGTGTGCGCTCATGAACAGGCGGCCCGGGTTGCCCGTAAGGCGGTTGGCGACTTTCGCAAGCAGCAGGTCAGCAAGACAGAAACAGATCGGGTGCTGCTACGACACGGCAGTCGCAAGGGACCTGTTCAGAAACGCCCCCGCGTGCCATCGAAGCAGCAATCCGATCAGCTGTCACTGTTCGACTAGACCGCTTACCCGCATCAGTTGCGGTTCAGTTGCCGCTGATGCTCCAGCATTTGCTCCATCATCATCTGCATCTGGTTCATCCGGTTTTCCATCATTTCCAGGCGCTGCTCGTTGTCCATCCCCGGACCACCAGAACGGTTGCCCTGGGCATGGCCAGACTGCTTTTTACCCTGGCCGTGATTGTTCATCATGCCCTGGTTGTTCATCATGCCCTGGTTGTTCATCATGCCCTGGCCATTACCCATCATTCCCTGACCATTGCCCATCATGCCCTGGCCCATCATCCCGGGGCCCATCATGCCGCCACGCATCATCTGCATGTGCTCCTGCATGTACTCCATGTGTTGCTGGCGCAGTCTCTGGCGTTCAGCGTTGGAGTTGGCGTTTCGCATTTCCTGCATCATGGCCTGCATGCGCGCCATATTTTCATTCATCTGCTGCACTTGTTCCTGGTTCATCATGCCAGCACCTGGCATTTGCCCTGAGTTGCCCTGAGCAAAAGCAAAGGCAGGCAAGGCGACGAACACGGAACAGGCAACGAAACGACTTAATCTGTTCATGAGATCCTCCTTATTGGCTGCAACAATGTGCATCACCATGAGTAAAGACCATGAAACTGAATTGAAACTGAAAAGTATCCATCAAGAGTGGTTAACAGCATACAGATTGATCTGGGTCATCCAGTTGAACCGCAAACGTTTAAGAGCAATCACATTTCATTGTTTTAATTCCTTAAAAACTGGCTGGGAATGGTATTCTCTCGTTACCAACCATTGCATCGCCCCATTGCGGATTAACGCACTTACGGAGCTTGAGTTCAGAAGCTGGTTCTTATGATTACGGCCGTTAACCGTAAAAAAAGAATACCGATTATTGTCATGCTGATTGCGCTCATCGGCATGACCTTCTCAGTCATGGGAGAAACGTTATCCCATGGAGTACCGGAGCTGACTGAAGCCAACATCCTGCACGAAGGCCATCACGGCCACAGTCATGATCATCACAGCCACAGCGTGCAAGACCATCAAGACCGCCACTCTCATCATGACTCTGGCAACCACTCCCACGAGTCCGCAGACCGGTTGAAAATGCCGGTATTCTCCAACCTGACACCTTCACTCCGGCGCCCTGTTCCCTTTGCTGGAGAGAATCCCCGCAGTTTTCGTTACCGGCTCGACCGCCCGCCGAAGCTCTACAAGATTGTCTGAGCAATGCTGCCTTAGCAGCTGAACGAGAACCCATTCTACGGCGTTAACATGCTGTCAACTTTGCTTGGCAAACCTCGCCACTGGGCGCGGGTTGCTGCCGGCGGAAACCGTTTTTTCTGGATATTCCTGACACTGGGCCTGCTCGGTCTCAGCGCGGATGCGTTGGCCCATGCCGTCGCCCAGGGCGACAAGGGGCGCTGGTACTGCTGGTTACCGTTGTGATGCCCGCGGAGTACGCGCTCGATCCGACCGGAGCCGGTCGCTTGCTGGGATTGACCGAAATGGGTGAAATCAAGGAACAGCTGGCCGAGGAAGCCGCCGCCGACGCGGAGGCCGAGATGGTTGCCGCTCAATCTTCGAGCGCACAAGGGCCTCAGGAAGTCGCGGAGCCGAAATTTTCGTTGACGAACTTGAAGCGGACCCGCTCGCCATACTGCAGGACGATGGGATCGGCGTCCTCATACTTGATGCCGTTGATCAGCGCGGTGAAACCCTGCACATCTTCGATATCCGCTTTCATCATGCGCATATCGCCCCACATCATCCGATCCCGCAACGCTGCCATGAAACCTTTCTCGCCAGACTCCGCGAAGAAATCGCCCACGGTCTGCCATACCTGCAGCAAGGGGACACACATGCGTTTACTGCTCGTCGAAGATGACCGGCTGCTTGCGGACGGGCTGACCAGCCAACTGGAAAAGGCGGGATTCAGCGTGGATACCACCTCCTCCGCCAGAGAAGCGTCGCCGCTGGCCCATCGAAGAGCACGACCTGAACGAGGTGTTGGGCAACCTTCGGGACAATGCCGGCAAGTGGTCCGCCAGGTTCGTGGAACTTGGTCTGCAAGAGGATGGGAAAGGATTTGCGATCACCGTTGAGGACGATGGCCCCGGAATTCCTCCCGACGCGCTGGACACCCTCGGCACCCGCGGGCTGCGCCTGGACGAACAAACGCCGGGGCATGGCCTGGGGCTGGCCATCGTGCGGGAGATTGCAGACCGCTATGGTGGTATCCTGAATTTCAGCTCCGGCCCGACCGGAGGATTCAAGGCAACGGTCCATTTTCCGGGTACTACCGGGGGGATAAGGCAGTGAAAATCGGTGAACTTGCAAAGACAACGGCCATTCCTGTTGAAACCATCCGCTACTACGAAAAAATCGGTTTGCTACCGGAACCGGACAGGGACAACAGTGGCTACCGTTCCTACCGCAATGCCCATCTGGACCGGTTATTGTTTATCAAACGCTGTCGCAACCTGGACATGGCCCAGGACGAGATCCGCGAGCTGATCCGACTGGCCGAGCAACCGGAAGCAGATTGCAGCGAAGTCGATGCCCTGCTGGCTCGCCATCTGAATCACGTGCGGGAACGGCTGAAGGAGCTGGCGAGCCTTGAAGAAACTCTCGAGCAGCTTCAGGAAGCCTGCACCAATGGGCGCACTGTGCGCGAATGCGGCATTCTTGGCGGGCTTAGCACGGAGTTTGATACTCCAGAGCCCGAAGACCGCCACAACCACGTTGCCGGCACCCATGGGACTCGCCAGAACTGACGAATCTCAAAAATTTCTGCAGCAACTGTTGACCCTGTAGATACTACAGGGTTTTCAATAAGATCATCTGAACCAAGGAGGTCTTTATGGCGTGCAGTTGCTCCGCCCCCGAACCCAAATCCCCTGCCCCGGGCTTTCGTAAAGCGTTATGGATTGCCTTGTGGGTGAACCTGGCCATGTTCGTGGTGGAAGGCATCGCCAGCCTGTCATCCGGCTCGGTCTCTCTGATGGCGGATGCCATCGATTTCTTCGGCGACAGCGCCAACTACGTTCTGTCTCTCACGGTCCTCTCCATGGGTATGCTCTGGCGCGGTCGCGCAGCCATGGTCAAGGGCATCACCATGACAGTGTTTGGCCTGGTGGTATGGGCCCGTGCCGTCTGGGTGGTTCAGGCGGGCATTACCCCGGAGCCCCTGACCATGGGAGCCGTCGGCCTGCTGGCGCTTGCTGCCAACATGAGCGTGGCCGCCATGCTGTTCAAATTCCGTGAAGGCGATTCCGACATGCGGTCTGTCTGGCTATGCAGCCGCAACGATGCCATCAGCAACATCGCTGTTATGGTAGCCGCCCTTGGTGTGTTCGGCACCGGGACAGCCTGGCCAGACCTGATTGTAGCCGCCATCATGGGCACGCTGGCTATAACGGCCGGTATCAGTGTGGTGCGCCATGCCCGCAGCGATATCGCAGAAGCCAGGGCCAGCGAAGCGCAACCGGCGGCAACACCGTCAAGCAGCCGCTAGAAAGCAAGTGAGATCATCACCGGGATAAACGCCAGGGCAAACAGCGTGGTAAGCAATACGGTACCCGCTGCCTGCCTTGGCGAGGTATCCAGCAGGGTCGCAATGACCACAGTATTCGCGGCAATCGGCGTGATCGAAATCAGGAACATGGCCTTGTGTACGGCCGGCTCATAGATGCCCAGCACGGTTGAATCCAGCCACCAGAACACAATGGCCACCAGTGGCCAGACCACGAACTTCCCGAAAAACGCCAGGGCCGTGAAACGGACATTGCCCGCCAGGCCGCGAAAGCTGGTGATGCTCATGCCAATGATCATCATGCCCAGAATGCTGTAGGCGCCGCGCAGGTTATCGAACAGCGGCACAAAGATATCCGGAATTCCGATGCCCGCCAGGTTAAGGACGACGGCCGCCAGGAAGGCGTATACCGACGGGAGCTTCAGCACCCGCCAGAGCGAATCCTTGATGCTGTAACGCCCTCTCGCCGCCAGATAGAAGCCCACGGAGTTCTCGAACAGCGTGGTGCCCAGCATGCACACGATGTAGAGCCCCAGCCCCTCCTCACCGAACAGCAACAACGCAACCGGCACACCGAAGTACCCCGTGTTACCGGAACCCACACACAGGGGAATGATGTTGGCACTGCCGTCGGAGAGCACCCGCTTTGCCAGCTTTAATTGCGCAATTCCCAGCACAGAAGAAATCCCGAATACCAGAAACGGCAACAAGATAACTTCGGGAGAAAGCGGCGCTACCATCACCCCGGAAAACACCACTGAGGGCGTCACGATATAGAGCATGATGCCGGCGATATGACGACCACTGGCCTCAAGATAACGACCGGCGACCCAGCCCAGGGCGACCGTTACGTAGAGCGGAATAAGCTTGAAGAAAAGGGCAAAGGCTGCGGCCATCGGGACTCCGTGAGGAAAGGGGAAACTTCCAGCAACAGGAGGCGGAGTCTATCACTGAACGTTCGTCAGATCGCGATATCGACTCAGTGAAAAAGGCTTAATGATTTAAGTCATTTCAAAAGATGTTTCTCTGATACCACAATTAACCTGACACTCATAACAGGGTCAACGCCATGAACAGCATCTTCAGGCCAGACGTTTCCTCCGCCCCGTGCATGTTGGGAGAAAACAACCCGGATATTATCCAGCAGGATGCCGCACCTGAGTCAGCTGCCCTGCTGAATGGCCTCAGCCGGGTTTTCGGAATTCGCCTGGCAGGGCACGAGAATGATCCCGACGCACGGTTTCTG
Organism: Marinobacter sp.; assembly: GCA_002718255.1. GTDB lineage: Bacteria > Pseudomonadota > Gammaproteobacteria > Pseudomonadales > Oleiphilaceae > Marinobacter. The sequence goes on from PBED01000018.1 coordinate 94,825, forward strand.
GCAGACCTCGCCCGCCTGTTTCACCTTTGCAGGGTTGACCCCGAAACCGCTCTGGAGAAGCACGACACACCCTGGGCAAACGTTTATCTGGTTCAGTACGGCATCCTTCGGCTGTTCCGGGAAGCACCCAGCGGCAAGGTGTCCGTCCACCACTTCTTTTCCGAAGGCGATATGGTCTGGCCGGTTTTTGGCCGTAGCCGAACCGTACGAAACACCCTTTGCCTGACCTCAGTAACGCCGGTAACGGCCTGGGTGGCTGACTTCGCGGCGTTCCGGTCCGCTATCCAGTCTCACGGTGAAGGGCTCTGGCCCCGGTTCGCCCTTGCCCTGACGGAAGAAATTGCCGAGCTGGCCAGTATGAGAGAATTCCGCAAGCACACCATGCCGGCAAGAGAACGCTACAAGTTGTTGCTGGAAGAATACCCAGAACTGGTTAAACGGGTGCCAGATAATCAACTGGCATCATGGCTCGGTGTTGTGCCGGCGACTTTCTCCCGCCTGAAAACCGCAACTGCGAAGAGCCGGCCCTGAAGCCAACCGGATACCGCATAAAAAAGGGCAGCAAGCTCTCGCCTGCTGCCCTGAAAAACGCTCAACGCTTTGCTAAAACTTCAGAATCAGCCGTGCAGTTTTACTGCCAGCTCGGCAACGTGCTTACCCTGGAAGCGGGCAATCGCCAGCTCTTTCTCGCTGGGCTGCCGTGAGCCGTCCCCGCCTGCGATAGTTGACGCTCCGTAGGGAGTCCCGCCATTCACTTCCGAGATATCGAAGAATTCCGGGATGCCGTAACCCAGGGGCACAATGACCATGCCGTGGTGGGCCAGTGTGGTCCAGAATGAGCTGATGGTATGCTCCTGCCCGCCACCGGTGCCTGTGGAGGTAAACACACTGGCCACCTTGCCGTGAAGCTTGCCTTCGGCCCACAAACCGCCTGTCTGATCCAGGAAGGTCCGCATCTGCCCGGCCATGTTGCCGAACCGGGTGGGCGTACCGAAAATGATCGCGTCGTATTCTGCCAGCTCTTTCGGATCGGCTACCGGGGCTTCCTGGTCCGCCTTTCCGCCAGCGCCCAGAAATGCCTGGTCGGCCATGGTTTCCGGCACACGCTTGACTGTAACGTCTGCACCATCGACACCTTTTGCACCTTCGGCAATGGTGTTTGCCATTGTCTCAATATGGCCATACATGGAGTAATAGAGCACAAGCACTTTTGCCATCGGGAGAACCTCCTCTGTCTTTGATCGGATATACGCATGCTAACCAGCGGCAGACTCGAGAGAAATCGGAAGTTTTCCGACAGGTCGTTCAGTTTTTCTGAACAGGGTCACAGGATGTTCACGATCAGGCATTGCGTACAGGTGTACGCTGAAGTATTTTAGGGCCATGGCTAATTCGGAAGACCGCTCTGTGACAGCAACTCCATCCCCCGCAAATAATAACCATCACCGCATTGAAGAGTGGCTGAACAGCGCCACCCATGGTCTGGGCGCAATATTGAGCGTTATTGGCACGGCCGCGTTGATCGTGGGCGCCAGTCAATTCGGGGATGCCTGGAAGATTGTCAGTTTCAGTATTTTCGGCGCGTCCCTGATTCTTCTTTATCTGGCCTCAGCCCTGTATCACGGTGCCCGGCGGCCAGAACTGAAAAGGGCGTTCAAAACCCTTGATCATTGCGCCATTTTTCTGCTGATCGCCGGCACCTACACGCCCTTTCTGCTTGTAAACATGCGCGGCACGGTGGGCTGGACACTGTTTGCGGTGATCTGGTCACTGGCGATCACCGGCGTGGTGCTGAAGGTTATTTTCAAAAACCGCTTCAAGCTCGCGAGGGTTGGCATCTATGTGGCCATGGGCTGGCTGATCACGTTCGCCTCATCCGATCTGGTGGCCAACCTGAGTGAAACAGCCCTGAACCTGACGATTGCCGGCGGCATTTTGTACACCGCCGGTGTCGCCTTCTATCTGGCCGACCGCATACCTTATATGCATGCGATCTGGCACCTGTTCGTAATCGGCGGCAGCGCCTGCCACTTCAGTGCCATCTATTTTGGCGTCCTCCCCCACACGGCCTGATCAGAACGCCCAAACCATTGCCATCAGCACGCCCCATGCCAGCAAAGACGCCGACATAACGGTGTAGGTGGCCGACATGACCACCACATCATTATCGCTTCGCTCGCAGAATGAGCGAACGCCCTGGTAGACCAGCGCACAGGACAGGAACAAGGCGGCAAACACCGCCACAACGCTGACTGCCAGCACCGGCACCAGCAGCGCCAGTGATGACAGCCAGAGCGGTAGCGGCGCAATTGCGGCCAGCAAATAGGCATCCTGATAACTGATTTTCAATTGATGACTATCCATAACGGCGTGGATCAGCCAGCCCATCACGAAGAACGTGAGTAACTCTGCCAGGAAAAGGATAGTGGTGATAAACCGCCACTCCTTGTCTCCGAATCCCTGCATGAAGGCGTCGCCGTACTGCGTTCCGGCATAGTAGAGCAGCACCGGCGGCAGAAACGACATCGGCACTACCACCACCCAGGCCAGGAACGGAATGGACAGGTCAAGGCGCCGCAGCTCTGACCAGGCGCCATTGCCGGAAAATGGTAGACGGGCAAGTTGTGTAATATTCATGATGCACCTTTAAAATGTTTCCCGCGTTATTTTTACTGATAGTTTCGGTGCGCCGAACGGTCAAGGACACGAGATGACTTCGGACAACTCAGGCATGCCAAGAAAGAACATTCATGCGTTCTGGCTATTCTTCCCTGCCGCATCACTATTCGCCGCATTAACGGTTCCCCTGTCGATATACAGCGTGCTGTCCGGGACAGGCTGGCCGCCCGGTTTGCTCGGTGCGGGACACGGCCATGAGTTGATATTCGGCTTCGCCCTGGCCCTCATCGCCGGCTACACCCTCGGCCCCCAACCTGGCCGGGTACTCACTCTGCTCTTTGTGCTTTGGATACTCGCGAGGGTCAGCTGGGTTCTGGCGCCGGAAAGTATTGCCGCCCAACTGTTAAGCCCGGCCTTCGCCCTCATGCTGGCGCGCTACGCGGTCCCGAGATTTCAGGCGGCCAAAAAATGGCGCAACCGGATTGCCGGCCCGCTGATTCTGCTTCTTTGCCTGTTGTCGGTCGTTTTCTGGCTTGCCAGCAACACACTGGCCGCAAGCGCACCGGCAATACTGGATAGCCGCCAGGTACTGACAACCGCCATTGTCGGTTTGCTGCTTCTGATGACGTTTATCGGCGGGCGAGTCATTGCGCCGGCTGTGGCCGGCACGCTTGAGAAACGGGGCATCCCCCTTGAGGCCCGGGTTCAGCCACATGTTGAGGGAACCCTTCTGGCCATCTTGCTGCTGGCACTGCTGCTCAGCTTTCTGCCAGTCGCGGCCCCGGCCGTGGGTCTGTTATTGCTGGTTGCGGGTTTTCTGATTGTGGTTCGCGCTGCTCGCTGGAAGCTCTGGCACTGCCGAAACCGGCCAGACCTTCTGGTACTGGCACTTGGCTACTTATGGCTGGCTGCAGGCGCTGGCGCAAGCGGGTTAAGCCTTCTGAAAGAAAACGATCCCGTCGCCTCCATGCACCTGATAACAATCGGAGCCCTCGGCACGCTTTCCACCAGTGTCATGCTGCGGCTTGCCTGGCAGCGAGCCAGACGAATGACACCACCCATCTGGCAGGTTGTTGGCATCGCCTCGGGCATGGCCATTGCGGCAGTCGCCCGACTCTACGCGGGCAACGCGCCTTTTCTTGAACCGGTTGCACTCTGGTTGGCATCGGCGAGCTGGTCCTGCATCTACGGTTTTGTGGCGCTGCAGACGATTTTACTGTTCCGGGATAGCCAGAACCGCCGGAAATGATTGGCTACCTCCACTGCGCCAGCATCCATAACGCCTACCCACTTCGGGATATCACTATCGCACCCATTTGATTTTAATAGATTTTATCGATCTGAAGCGCGCCTGGATTTTCATCAAAAAACTCACCTTCTGACACGTCATTTTGTCCTTGAGAAATATCAAGCATGACTCCCCGCCTCGCTTTGCACAATGGTGTCGAGAAGCCCGAGCGCCACCAGAAACGGGGCCAAGGGCACGTTAACCGAGGGAGTCAAAATCATGGCCAAAACCAACGCAGACATCGAACACTGGGATGTCGAGAGCGAAGAATTCTGGGAGCGGGAGGGCAAGCGCATTGCTTCCCGCAACCTGTGGATTTCCATCCCCAGCCTGCTGATGGGCTTTGCCGTCTGGCTGATGTGGGGGATGATCACCACCCAGATGAAGAACCTGGGTTTTCCTTTCAGCATTGAGCAACTGTTTACACTGTCTGCGATTGCAGGCCTGTCTGGCGCCACCCTGCGGATCCCCGCCTCGTTCATGATCAAGATCGCCGGCGGACGAAACACGGTGTTCCTGACCACTGCCCTCCTGATGATTCCTGCTGCCGGTACCGGCATCGCCCTGATGAACCCGGATACACCGTTTATCGTGTTCCAGGCCCTGGCACTGCTATCCGGTATCGGCGGCGGTAACTTCGCCTGCTCCATGAGCAACATCAGTACCTTCTACCCGAAAAGCAAGCAGGGCTATGGCCTCGGCATGAACGCCGGTCTCGGTAACTTCGGCGTCACCACCATGCAGGTGGTCATCCCACTGGTCATGACCGTGGGTATCTTCGGCGCCCTGGCCGGTGACCCTATGCAGCTGCAGAGCCCCAGCGGCACGCTGATTGGCCGCATTGAGGCGGGTACCGATACCTGGATCCAGAACGCCGGGTTTATCTGGCTGGTGTTTCTGATTCCGCTGGCGTTTGCCGGCTGGTTTGGCATGAACAACCTGAAAGTGGTTACCCCGAATCCGGGCAACCCGCTTTCGGCCTTCGGCAAGATTCTGGGGCTCTATGGCGTGGGTATTCTCGCCTCCATCGCAGGCGTCTGGGCCCTCAGCGTGCTGAACATGTGGCTGGCCCTGCCCCTGACCATCGTGCTCACACTGATTCTTCTGCGGCTGATCCCCGGCGATATCAAGCCCAACATCCAGGCCCAGTTTGCAATCTTCAGCAACAAGCACACCTGGTCCATGACCGTGCTCTACATCCTTACCTTTGGATCATTCATCGGCTTCTCCGCTGCCCTGCCGCTGTCCATTACCGTTATCTTCGGCAACATGATGGAAGTGGCAGCCGATGGCACGGTAACCCGTGTGGTCAACCCTGATGCGCCGAGCGCACTGACCTGGGCCTGGATGGGGCCGTTTGTTGGCGCGCTCATTCGCCCGGTGGGCGGCTGGATTTCCGACAAGGTGGGTGGATCCATCGTTACCCAGATCATCTCGGTTGTGATGGTCGCAGCCTCCGTGGCCACCGGCTACGTGATGATGCTGGCCTACAACTCCACTGATCCGAACGCCTACTTTGCACCGTTCCTGATCCTGTTCATCATCATGTTTGCGGCCAGTGGTATCGGTAACGGCTCCACCTTCCGCAGCATCGGTTTCATCTTCAACCAGCAGCAGAAAGGCCCGGTTCTGGGCTGGACCTCTGCGGTTGCCGCCTACGGCGCGTTTATCGCCCCCAGGGTGATGGGCCAGGAAATCCAGGCCGGCACCCCAGAGGTGGCCATGTACGGCTTTGCGGTGTTCTACGCACTCTGTCTGGTGGTTAACTGGTGGTTCTACCTGCGCAAGGATGCGTACATCAAGAACCCCTGATACAGGGTTCAAGTAACAGCCGGCGTCCGTGAAGGGCGCCGGTTTTTTTATGCCTGCTTTCCATCAAAGGCTACCTCCTTACCTGCACAAAATGACGCGCACGCTGGCAAATGCTAGATTCAGGATATTGGATTTAATCCCAAGAGAACCAGGGAGCCTGCCATGTCCTTCGAAGAGCTATTCGACGCGAGCTACGAGCGTGTCCTACAGACCCCACCCGAGGTGCCTGACTTCTTTGAAGGCTTCTATCGCCGGTTCCTGATGTCTTCTCCCGAGGTCCGGGCACTGTTTCGCAATACCGATATGGCCGTTCAGCGGAGTATGCTGAAGAAATCCTTTTTCAGCCTCGTAGCCTTTTACGCCAGCGGCAACGTTGACGATGTCCTTCATCGAATTGCCTGCCTGCACAGCGCCCGCCATCTGAGCATCAAGCCCTACCTCTACGACCTCTGGCTCGACTGCCTGACGGACACCGTAAGAGCCTATGACCAGGAGTGCAGCGACGATATCGAACTGGCCTGGCGGTTGGTTCTGAGCCCTGGAATCACCTACATGAAATTCGGCTACGACCACTTCTGATCCGTGGTCATAGTAAGACAGGCCTGGCCCCCAAAATGATGTCCCTTCAAACGCAAAAAAGCCGCCGGGCAATGCCTCGGCGGCCTTTTCTTCAACCGTTCCGGGTTAGCTGGTAGCGGCAGCCTGCCGGCGACGCTCTTCCTCTTCGATCTGGAGATCCACAGAGGACACCTGGTATTCGTCGGCAAAGCCTGACTCCGGCTCTTTCAGCCACATGATGCACAGCAACCAACTGACAAACGCGCCACCGGCGATGATGTAGAAGAACTGGGTCGGGGTTACAAAGGTGAAGATAGTGAGGTAAACCACCGCACCCACGTTGCCATAAGCGCCCGCCATGCCGGAAATCTGGCCAGTCAGGCGCCGCTTGATGGAGGGTATGATGCCAAAGGTTGCGCCCTCGGCACCCTGCACGAAGAACGAGGTGAATACGGTAATGCCTACGGCGATAATCAGCGGCCAGTTGGAGTTCATCAGGCCCATCAGCGCGAAGCCCACGGAGATGCCAAACATGTAGCTGAGCATCACAAACCGGCGGTTGCCCATACGGTCTGAAACCAGGCCACCCATTGGGCGCGCCACCAGGTTCACGAAAGCAAAGGAGGCAGCGATAAGGCCGGCTGCGGTCGCACTCAGGCTCCAGGTTTCCTCGAAGAACATCGGCAGCATGGACACCACCGCCAGCTCGGCACCAAAGTTGGCGAAGTAGGTGCTGTTCAGAGCTGCAACGCTGTTGAACGGGTACTTGTCGTCCTCGGGCACACCCTGTTTCAGCAAGGGAATATTAACCCGGAGAATCTGGATAATCTGATAGCAGACAATGGCCACAATCACCGCGTAACAGATGGCGGCTCCGGTGGCACTCAGGTATCCCATGTTCTCGATGCGCCAGACCAGGATGCCAAGCACACCCACCAGGGGAATGGTCCAGAGGATCAGCTTGATCATGTCGCCCCAGCTGCTGACTTCCAGTGCCACGGCCTTGCGCGGCTTGCGATGAACGGTGCCAACAGGGCCGTCGGTAATCGCGAACCAGTAGTAAACGCCGTAAGCCGCCATCACGATCGCGCTTTGGGCGATGGCCCAGCGCCAGCCATCTTCACCGCCATACATTTGCAGGGCGATGGTCGGCAAGGTGATTGCCGCGGCAGCGGAACCGAAATTGCCCCAGCCAGCATAGAAGCCTTCGGCAAAGCCGATGTCTTTCGGTTTGAACCACATGGCGGTCATGTGGATACCCACCACAAAGCTGGCACCAATGGAGCTGAGCACCAGGCGGCTGACCAGGAGCTGGGTCATGGTGTTGCCGAACGCAAATACCAGGGCAGGGATGGCCATCAATACCATTAGTACCGAAAACACCCGGCGGGGGCCGAAGCGGTCCAGGGCCATGCCCACGATAATCCGGGCAGGTATGGTCAGCGCTACGTTGGCGATGGCAAACAGGCGAAGATCATCCGCGGTGAGCCAGTTGACGCTTTTGAGCATACTGGATGCCAGCGGCGCCATGTTGAACCACACGTAGAAAGTTATAAAGAATGCGATCCAGGTCAGGTGCAGAGCCCTGACTTCCGGATTTTTGACGTGGAAAACGTCTGCGACTTTCATGTCAGCCTCCCTGGGCTTTCAGATACAGAAACGGTTATAGCCAGACTCAACGGCTGGGCAGAATAAGAAGCGGGCACTGGATGCGACGGGCAAGGAAGGAACTCACGCTGCCGAAGGTCATGTAATCCAGTTCGTCCACGAAGTAAGTCAGTGAGCGGGCAATAAAACCGCCGTCAGGCTCATGGCTGTGGCGGGCGATAACCAGCATGTCCGGATGAACCTTTTTCTCCGCTGCGAACAGCAACATCTTTCGGGCGTCGCCCTCCAGAAGCATGTTTTCGACGGAGATCTGTTCCTGCTCACACACCTCCATGGCCTCGGCGATGTGCTTTTTCAGATCGTTCAACTCTTCCTGGAACATGTCCTCGTTTCCCGAGGTGATGTCGCGGGGGTTTTCGGCAACGGCCACGAGGGTAATGACCGGTTTGAGGTCGCGGAACATGGTGATGGTCTGGGCCAGCGCCAACCTGGCATTTCGCGAGCCGTCGTAGGCAATCATGATTTTCATTTTTGAGTTCTCCAAAGGGCGTTTTCGGCACCCTTTCAAAGGCTATTTCAAGGGGCATCCATTGATATCTGTCAGCATTAGCCCACACTCCGGGGCCGCCCATAATTGACGTAAATCAACGCTGAGAGCGCGTACCCCACCAGAGCAATCAGGGGTCTATCCCCCTGCCCCCAAAACCCTCTGATTGCCTACCACCACTGCACCCAGCAGGAGGTACCTCCAATGCCCCGCATGGAAAAACCCTGGTTTTGGTAAGGTTTAAGAAGTGTTTTCAGACCTCAATTGATGAGCAAGCGGAGGGAGCGGAGCATGGCCAATACCCCGTCAAAGCCAGCGCAATACCGTGCGCTCGGTTTATCCACATTTGCCTTCACACTGTGTTTCGCGGTGTGGACCATTTTCTCCATCATCGGGATCCGCATCAGCGAGGATCTCGGGCTGTCGGATACCCAGCTGGGGCTGCTGATGGCGACCCCGATTCTCACCGGCTCGATAAGTCGACTTTTCCTGGGAATATGGACAGACCGATACGGCGGCCGCTGGGTGTTCGGCATTCTGATGCTTACGACCGCCGCCTGCGTGTACCTGCTCACCTTCGCAACCACTTACCTCATGCTGTTGGTAGGGGCTCTGGGCGTTGGCCTGGCAGGCGGTGCCTTTATCGTGGGGGTGGCTTACACAGCGGCCTGGTTTGAACCGGAGCGGCAGGGCACAGCCCTGGGCATTTTCGGTGCGGGCAACGTGGGCGCAGCGGTGACCAATTTCGGGGCCCCGTTCCTGCTGGTGGCATTCGGCTGGGAAAGCACCGCGCAGATCTACGCCACGGTGCTGGCGATCATGGGCGTCGTTTTCATTCTGCTGGCCAAGGAAGATCCCCTGGCCGCAGAGCGGGCTGGCAGCAAGGCCAAAACCTTCCTGGAGCAGATGGAACCACTGCGGGAGCTGAGGGTCTGGCGCTTTGCCCTGTACTACTTCTTTGTGTTCGGCGCCTTTGTGGCTTTGGCGCTCTGGCTGCCGCACTTCCTGATTGGCGTTTACGGCCTGGACATCAAAACCGCCGGTATCATTGCCGCGCTCTACACCATCCCTGCTTCCCTGTTCCGGATTCTGGGCGGCTGGATGTCAGACCGTTTCGGCGCCCGCCGGGTGATGTACTGGACCTTCGGAGCGTCGGTTCTGTGCACATTTCTGCTGAGCTATCCGCCCACCGACTACGTCGTTCAGGGCATTGATGGCGATATCCGCTTTACCCTGGCCATGAACCTGCCCATGTTCGTGGCGCTGATCTTTATCCTCGGATTCTTTATGTCCCTGGGCAAGGCAGCGGTGTACAAACACATTCCGGTTTACTACCCCATGCATGTCGGCGCCGTAGGCGGTGTAGTTGGCATGATCGGCGGGCTTGGAGGATTTATCCTGCCACTGACCTTCGGCGTACTGAACGACCTTACGGGCATCTGGCAGAGCTGCTTTATGCTGATGTTTGTGATCGTCGCAGCTGCCCTGGCGTGGATGCACTACGCGATCCGCTCTGCCGAGCGGGTGGAGTGGGCCGCCAACGAGGAAAGAACGGATTTGCCGGAACTGGCCTCGCCACAGCTGTTTTATCCACTGAACCGCAAAAAACCCAAAGAACCTCTGGCGCCACCGCCAACAGCCGGCCAATCCTGACGCCGCTTGATTGATTGCCCCTCGTTGCCCCGCACTGCGGGGCTTTTCCGTATAATTGCGGGACTTCAATGAGGCTGATCCGGCAAATGGGAGAAACATCATGGCCAAGTGGCTGGTTAAATCAGAACCTGCAGAATGCGGCATAGAAGATTTTGCGAAAGCCCCGGACGGTGTGATCCCGTGGGACGGCGTGCGTAACTACCAGGCCCGGAACTTTCTGGCACAGATGGCAGAGGGCGACGAGGTTTTCCTCTACCACTCCAGCTGCAAGCACATCGGTATAGCCGGCATAGTGACGGTTGTTCGCAGCGCCTATCCGGACCCCACCCAGTTTGACCCGGAGTCGCCCTACTACGATGGCAAGAGCACCAGGGAAAAACCTCGCTGGCAGGCTGTCGACATGAAGTATGTTCGCACCCTGCCAGGGTTGATCCCGCTCGAAGAACTGAAATCCATGGCCGGGCTCGAAGACCTGCCTCTGGTCCGGAAGGGTAACCGGCTCTCTGTGATGCCCGTGGGCGAGGAGGAATGGCAGATCATCCTGAACCAGGCTGGCTGAGACCAGGGATCTGCCATCGGCGCGTCACTCGTCGTGAGGAATCGGATCCGGGCTACGGTCCCAGCCCACCAGTGCCAGAGTCGCAACAACGCCAATCAACAGCCCCATCCAGGGTTCAAAGAATGCCAGCGCGGCGCCAATCAGAACCACCGTACCCCGGGAAGCATTATCCCTCGGAATCGACATGGCGATGTAGGCGCAGGCAAGACCCGTGGCAATTGGCTGCTCAAGCAGAAAGCGTTCGGCGTCATCCACGAAGACCCGCTTGAGCGCCGCAATCGAGGCAATCAGGGAGGCGTGAATCATTGAGAGTGCAACGGCTTCTTCAAAACTCAGGCCAAAGAAGGCGGTCATCACGGGGATCAATGCCAGGCCTGTGGCGGCAGAAACAAACAGCCCCTGCAGGAACTCGGACCAGCACAGGCGCGTGTGGTAAAACGGCACGCGGAAGGTGAACAGCCCCAGCGCCAGCCGGCTAACTCCGGTCTGTCTTCCATGGAATGTCACTCGCTTTTGGTATTGTTGTTTGTGACCTGATTGTGGGAAGGGTTTGCCCATCGCACGAGTGAATATTTCTGATCAAGCCGAATAAATCATGCTTATTACTTACGGCCGCTTCGCTGTCAGGGGCGTCCGACCATCATTCAGGCTATCCAATTCCGTCGCAGCCCTTTAGAATTCCGCCCTCCCCCCGAATTATCTGGAGCCGAAGTCTGCCATGTCGTCCCAAATAAGCCCCGCCTCCGGTTTCGAGAAACTCCGCCGCATTGAGTCCAGCAAGGTTTTTCAGGGCGCAGTCATTACCATCATCATCCTGTCGGCACTGACCATTGGCGCCAAAACCTATGATCTGCCGCCATTGGTGGAAAAATCGCTGATCGTCATGGACAACGCCATCACCCTGTTTTTCCTGGTGGAAATCCTGTTCCGGTTTGGTGTATGCGCCAACAAAAAGCGATTTCTGTTCGACGGCTGGAACCTGTTCGACACCCTGGTGGTGATCGGCAGCCTGATTCCTCTGGACAACTCCGAGGCGGTTTTGCTGGGGCGTCTGTTGCGGGTTTTCCGGGTGTTGCGCCTGGTGTCGGTGGTTCCGGAGCTCCGGTTCCTGATCAACTCGCTGCTAAAAGCGATTCCGCGCATGGGCTACATCGCCCTGCTGATGTTCATCATTTTCTACATTTACGCGGCCATGGGTTCGATGTTCTTCGCCAGCGTGGACGAGGAGCTCTGGGGGGATGTGGCCATTGCCATGCTGACACTCTTCCGGGTGGCTACCTTCGAGGACTGGACGGATGTGATGTACGCCACCATGGAGCAGTATCCGCTGAGCTGGGTTTTCTACATCACCTTCATATTCCTGACGGCGTTTGTTTTCCTGAATATGATGATCGGGGCAATCCTGGAGGTTATGAGTGAGGAGCAGAACGCCAAGCAGGCCCAGAAGGCCCACGATGAGCGGGACGAAATTGCCCGCCAGCTCCAGGCCGTTCAGGTACAACTGGCGGAGCTGACGAAGCAGATCAGCGAAAAGCGCTGACTCAGAACGGCTTGGCCAGGGCCAAATGAAGAATGGCCGTAACCTGCACCAGGGCCAGTACCGCCGCGGAAATTCGAACGGGCTTTCCGAGGGTGGTTTTCAGAGCGAACACGCCAGCAATAATGTAGCCGACCAGTAAGACAATTTTGGCAATCAGCCAACCCGGCATGGCCGAAGCGTACCCGGCCACAAAAACCAGAGAGATCGCCGCCACCAGCAAAATGGTGTCGTTGATGTGGGGAATAAACCGCAGCGGTGTCTGTCGCCACCCAGGTCTTCCGACGGCGTCCAGGAGCAGACGCAGGGCAAAGAGTGTGATGGTGAGGTACGCGGTGGTCACGTGCAGGTGTTTCAGAATCATGTACGCGGTCATGAAAGTTCCTTAGTTAACAGGCGTTTTGCCGCATTGTACGCAATCTACCTACAAGCAGATATGGTTAACGCGGTTGTCAGGGTTTAACATATACACAGAATACATGTATATGGGAGACATCTATGCGGGCCATTCCTACTTCCCCTGAACGGGCGCCGGTCAGCGTCAGCCAATTATTTTCCTACCCCTTTCGGATTTTCTTTCTGTCCATGACCGTTCTGGCCCTTGCCGTCATTCCCCTCTGGGTGATGCAGGTCAATGGTGTTATCAGTCTTCCACTGGCCATGCCCGGGTTATTCTGGCACCAGCACGAGATGTTGTTTGGCTTTCTGTCGGGAGCGATCGCGGGGTTCCTGTTAACCGCAGTGTGTGTTTGGACCCAGACAGAACGAACTCATGGATTCAGATTGGTGCTGCTCTGGGGCGTCTGGCTGGCCGGCCGTGTACTGCTGGCAACCGGTGCTGACCTGCCCTTTTGGCTGGTTCAGGGAGTAAACCTGGCATTCCTGCCCCTGGTGATGGTGGATGCCGGCTGGCGTATCTGGCACGCCCGGCAAAAACGACAACTGATGATCATGGTGGTACTCGGCCTGCTTTGGCTGATGCAGATCGGCTTTGTCACCCGCCTCGACATGGCCTTCAGCTATGGTGCCCTGATCATGGCCATGGCACTGATCAGTATTGTCGGTGGCCGCATCACTCCGGCGTTTTCCACCGGCTGGTTGCGCCAGAGGGGACTCGACAGCAACGCTGTAAAGACCATTCCCGCGCTGGACATGGCAACTGTATTCAGCCTGATTCTGCTGATGGCATCCCTGGTGACTGGCTGGCAAACCGTTACTGGTTTGCTGGCGCTGCTGTCCGGTGGGCTTATGCTGGTGCGTCTGGCGGGATGGAAGGGCTGGCTCGTACGCCAGGAGCCCCTGCTCTGGATTCTGCACCTGTCCATCCTGTGGGTGCCGGTGTCCCTGTTCCTGCTCGCGGGCACACTGTTCGCGGGCTGGCCGTCCAACGCGTGGAGTCACGCCGCCGGAACCGGCGCGGTCGCGTGCCTGATTCTCGGGGTCATTGCCCGGGTCGCCCTCGGCCACAGCGGCAGACCATTGGTGCTGCCCAAAGGCATGGTGCTTGCGTTCGTTGCAATTCATCTGGCCGCACTGATACGGGTGCTTACCGCCTTCGAAATCATTCCCTGGCACCCCGGCATTGGCAGCAGCACCCTGCTCTGGTTGTTTGCCTTCGGTATGTTCCTGTACCGCTACACCGGCATCCTCGCCAGCCCCAGACCCGATGGTCGTGAAGGCTGAACCGCTGGTCAGGCAGCCAACTCCTGCCTGACCAGCAACTCGAACCTTGCCCTTGCCTGGCGGAACCGGCTGGCAGGGAAGTGAATACTGATTCCTTCCAATGCCGCCAGAAGCATCTCAAGATGAGCATCCCAGCCCGCACAGGCAATCGGCACCACCTCATCATCAGGCAGTAATAATGTCAGCGACAGGCGGGTTCCCTCGTCGATGGGATCAAGGTCCCATATCAACGGACGCTCAGGGGAATCACCCGAACTCCAGGAATAGGCCAAGCGACGATTCGGCTGGCAATCCGTGACCCGACAATCGATCGGCATACCACTGTTACCGAAATCCAGCTGAACCCGACCGCCGAGCCTGGCATCCAGCTTTCCAGGCGCCAGCCACTCCGCCAGACACACCGAGTCTGTCAGCATTTTCCAGACTCGTTCAGGCAAGTGCCCGGTTTCTCTTTCAAGACGTACCAAAACCCGGTCACCCTCGCGCCGAACCTTGCCTGCGATAATTTCCTCATTCCCGGACATACGCCCTCCTTGCCAGTCTCGAATCTCCGGATGTCACAGAACGGACTTCTGATAGATGATTGTATTCGCGGGGTCGCACAAGCACCTTGATGACCATCAAACGGGATTAACAGACGAGTTCGGGGAACTTCAAACCGGCAATCATCCACTAAAGGTCAATAGCAGCTCCCGAAATTCGAGCTAAAGTATGAGGAAATCATTTTGTAACAGAGACACTGGCACTATGAACCCGGATCATTTTGATAAAGAAGACCTGATCAAATGCGGCCATGGCGAGCTCTTCCCCGGCTCCATGCGCCTGCCCATCAACGAGATGCTGATGTTTGACCGCGTCACGCACATTGCGGACGACGACGGCCTCTACGGCAAGGGCAGCCTGGTAGCGGAGCTCGACATCAATCCGGACCTGTGGTTCTTCAAGGTGCACTTCGTTGATGATCCCGTGATGCCGGGCTGCCTCGGCCTCGATGCCATGTGGCAGCTGGTAGGCTTCTTCCTCGCCTGGGGTGGCGGTGAAGGGAAAGGCCGCGCATTGGGCGCCGGTGAAGTGAAGTTCACTGGCCAGGTCTTGCCGACGGCCAAGAAAGTCACCTACCGCCTGGATCTCAAACGTGTAATCAGGCGCAAACTGACCATGGCAATTGCCGATGGCCGGATGGAAGTAGACGGCCGGGAAATCTACACTGCCAAAGACCTGCGGGTTGGCATGTTCACCTCGACCGATGATTTTTAGGAGTTAACAGCATGCGTCGCGTTGTAATCACCGGTATGGGCATTGTTTCCAGCCTTGGTACCAACCAGAAGGAAGTTGCCCAGTCACTCAGGGACTCACGTCCCGGCATTGGCTTCAGCGAAGAAGCCCGGGACAATGGCCTGCGCAGCCACATTTGCGGCCAGATCAACCTGAACCTGCCCGAACTGATTGACCGTAAACTGTGGCGTTTCATGTGCCCGGCCTCAGGCTATACCTACCTGGCCATGCTTGAAGCCATCGAACAGGCCGGCCTGACCGACCAACACATCAAGGCCGATACCACCGGCATTATCTTCGGCCAGGGCGGCGCATCGACGGTTGAGCTGCTTGATTCCATCGACACGCACCGCGACCGCGGCATCCGCCGGGTTGGCCCTTATCGCGTGCCCCGCACCATGGGCAGTGCCATTAACGCCT
Organism: Marinobacter sp.; assembly: GCA_002718255.1. Classification (GTDB taxonomy): domain Bacteria; phylum Pseudomonadota; class Gammaproteobacteria; order Pseudomonadales; family Oleiphilaceae; genus Marinobacter. Next base: position 110,384 of record PBED01000018.1, read on the forward strand.
CCCTGGCAACCGGGTTTGGCATTCGCGGCATCAACTACGGCATCACTTCTGCCTGCGCCACCAGCGCGCACTCCATTGGTCATGCCGCAGATCTGATCGCCCTGGGGCGCCAGGATGTGATGTTTGCCGGCGGCGGCGAGGATATCCACTGGACCCTGAGCCTGCTGTTTGATGCCATGGGCGCCCTGTCGACCAAATACAACGACACGCCGGAACTGGCTTCGCGCACCTATGACGCAAACCGGGACGGCTTCGTTATTTCCGGTGGCGGCGGTGTGCTGGCCCTTGAAGCGCTGGAGCACGCGGAAGCGCGGGGCGCAAACATACTGGCAGAGCTGGTCGGCTTCGGTGCAACTTCCGATGGCGCAGATATGGTTGCCCCGAGTGGCGAGGGCGCAGTGCGCTGCATGAAGCAGGCAATGAAGAACCTGGATGGCGAAATCAGCTACGTGAATACTCACGGCACCAGCACCCCGGCCGGAGACATCACCGAGCTGAAAGCATTGAAAGAGACGTTTGGCGACAAGATCCCGCCGCTCAGCTCCACCAAACCCCTATGCGGCCACGCTCTTGGCGCGGCGGGCGTACATGAGGCTATTTACAGCCTGATCATGCTGCGTGAAGGCTTTATTGCTCCATCGGCAAATATCCAGGACCTTGATGAAGGGGCCGAAGGCTACCCGATCGTTCGGGAACGCATGGATAACCAGAAACTGGACCTGGTGATGAGCAACAGCTTTGGCTTTGGTGGTACCAATGCCTCACTGGTGTTCAAAAAAGTCTAATCCGGATCAGGATAGCCTGACAGAGCGGTATTCAGCCGGGGATGTCCCCATCCAGCGCTTGAAAGCCCGGCTGAATGCGCTCAACTCCGAAAAACCGAGCTGCTCGGCAATCTCCACCAGCGGTTTGGTCCTGTCCTGCATGTAGGTCAGCGCCTGCCTGCGGCGAACATCCTCCAGCAAACGGGCAAACGTCAGCCCTTCCCGCTTCAGTTTCTTGTGCAGCGTGTAACGGCTCATATGCAGCTGCGACGCCACGACTTCCACACCAACCTTGCCACGGGCAAGCTGTACACTGATCAGGGAACTCACCCTGAGACTCAGCGAAGCCCGCGCCACCTCTGGCGTCAGAGGCTTTGATCCCATCTGGAACTCCTCTTTTCCGATTCTGTGGCCATATTGGCCGACGCTGTGAGCGTACACTTGTTAGCTGAAAACAATCAATACTACCTTTGAGCAGGATCAAGGGAGCCTCCGGCAGCATACGGCAAAATGCCCCGCTTTCAGAATCGCCCGGAGCCACTATGAACACCCCGGAACTGCTTGCCCCCGCGGGCACCCCCGAACACCTGGAAACCGCCTTCGCCTATGGCGCCGATGCGGTTTACGCCGGCCAGCCCCGCTACTCACTCAGAGTAAGAAACAACAGTTTCAAAGACGTTGCAGCCCTCGGCGCGGGCATTGAACGGGCCCACGAACTGGGTAAACAGTTCTACCTTGTCTCCAACATAGCACCTCACAATGACAAGGTGCGGTCCTATCTCAGGGATCTGGCGCCGGTACTGGAACAAAAACCCGATGCCCTGATCATGTCCGACCCTGGCCTGATCATGCTGGTACGGGAAAAATGGCCAGACCAGCCCATCCATCTCTCGGTGCAGGCCAACGCAGTGAACTGGGCAACCGTCGAGTTCTGGCGCCGCCAGGGCATCAGCCGGGTCATCCTGTCCAGGGAACTGGCACTGAACGAGATTCGCGAGATCCGCGACCGGGTCCCGGGGATGGAACTGGAAGTCTTCGTGCATGGCGCTCTGTGCATGGCCTACTCCGGCCGCTGCCTGCTCTCCGGTTACATGAATCACCGGGATGCCAACCAGGGCGCCTGCACCAACGCCTGTCGCTGGAACTACAAGCAGGTCCAGCACGGCCACGACCAGACCGGCGACCTGATTGCCATCTGTGGCGGCGAAGCACAGCAAGTGGCGCCGAAAGAAATCCTGCTGGAAGAGCCCAACCGCCCGGGCGGCTTCATCCCCGCCTACGAGGATGAACACGGCACCTACATCATGAACTCAAAGGATTTGCGAGCCGTTCAGCACGTCGCTGAACTGGCGAAGATGGGCGTTCATTCCCTGAAAATCGAAGGTCGTACCAAAAGCACCTACTACGTGGCCCGCACCACGCAGGTCTACCGCCGGGCCATCGACGAGGCGGTGCAGGGCAAGGCCTTCGACATGGGCCTGATGAACGAACTGGAAGCCCTCTCCAACCGGGGCTACACCGAAGGCTTCCTCCGCCGCCACCTGCCCCGCGAGTACCAGACCTACGAACAAGGCTCCTCATTCCTTGGCACCCAGCAGGTTGTTGGCACCATCACCGATACGGATAACCAGTGGCTGACCATCGACGTGAAAAACAAATTCGCACCCGGCGACCAACTGGAACTGATCAGCCCTGCCGGCAACATCCGGTTCTCAGCCAGTATCATGGAAAACCGAAACGGCCAGGCCATGGACTATGCGCCTGGCAGCGGGCATATCGTTCGAATTCCGATACCGGCTGATCTTCCAAAGACTCTGGAGCACAGCTACCTCACCCGAATCTTGCCCACCGGCGGCTAGCAATTAGTCTGAGGCGCCAGGCGGGACTGCCTCCCAAAACCGTGCATTGCCATGGATGGCAATGCCGAGCCCCCATGGATGGGTTTACGGCGTGTTTTGGGAGGCAGTCCCGCCTGGCGCCCACCTCGAACCTCGCAGTCCTGCAATAACCAGACTATCAGCCTCATTACCCCCCCCCCCTTAGTGCCCCAAAGGCCGATTAAGGTATAATCACCCCACGCACAAATTAATACCTGACTATTTTACTCTGGTATTGTATAATCGCTCGCCAGAAGCGATGGATTCAGGCGGATTTTCTGCTTACTTATCAGCGACAGTCTTTGAAATCCGTCATCCAAAAAGCGATTGCAGGGCGTACTCATGGGATGAGCGACCACTGCAACACCCAAACTGAAGACATCCGATCGACAGCCCATCTTTGACGCTGTCGGCGACACTAAGGGCGCAAGCCCGCGATGAGAGAATACGGAGCGACGATCATGGCGACCACCGACACCGAGGTGAACGAGCTGATCAAACGGGAATACGAGTACGGATTTGTAACAGACATTGAATCCGACACGTTCGAACCCGGCCTTAATGAAGACGTTATCGCCCGCCTTTCCGGCCTCAAGAAAGAACCGGAATGGATGCTGGAGTGGCGTCTGAAAGCCTACCGTCGCTGGCTCGAGATGGACGAGCCGGACTGGGCCCACGTGGGCTACCCGAAAATCGACTACAACTCGATTTCGTACTATTCCGCGCCCAAGCGGCCGGAAGACATGCCCCAGAGCCTGGACGAAGTGGATCCGGAGCTTCTGAAAACCTACGAAAAGCTGGGCATTCCCCTGCACGAACGTGAGAAGCTCGCGGGCGTGGCGGTTGATGCAGTATTCGATTCGGTTTCCGTAGCAACCACGTTCAAGGAACCACTGGCCAAAGCCGGCGTGATCTTCTGCTCTATCTCCGAAGCAATTCAGGATTACCCGGAGCTGGTCAAAAAATACCTGGGCTCGGTAGTGCCGGCCGGTGACAACTTTTTCGCCGGGCTGAACTCCGCGGTCTTCTCCGACGGTACGTTTGTCTATGTACCCAAGGGCGTTCGCTGCCCCATGGAGTTGTCCACCTATTTCCGCATCAACGCAGCCAACACCGGACAGTTCGAGCGTACTCTCATTATTGCCGAAGACAGCAGCTACGTGAGTTACCTTGAAGGTTGCACCGCGCCCATGCGGGACGAGAACCAGCTGCACGCTGCGGTTGTTGAACTGGTGGCCCTGGACGACGCCCAGATCAAATACTCCACCGTGCAGAACTGGTACCCGGGTGATGAAGAAGGTAAAGGCGGCATCTTCAACTTCGTCACCAAGCGTGGCGCCGCCATCGGCAAGAACTCCAAGATTTCCTGGACCCAGGTCGAAACCGGCTCCGCGGTCACCTGGAAGTATCCGAGCTGTGTCCTGCGTGGCGAAAACAGCGTTGGTGAGTTCTATTCCGTGGCACTGACCAACAACTACCAGCAGGCCGACACCGGCACCAAGATGATTCACCTGGGCAAGAACACCTCCAGCACAATCATCTCCAAGGGTATTTCCGCCGGCAAGAGCTCCAACGCTTACCGCGGCCTGGTGAAATTCGGCCCCGGGGCGGAAGGTGCACGTAACTTTACCCAGTGCGATTCGCTCCTGATCGGCGACCGCTGCGGCGCCCACACGTTCCCTTACATTGAAAGCAAGAACAAGTCGGCCATCGTAGAGCACGAGGCAACCACCTCGAAGGTCAGCGACGAGCAGATGTTCCTTTGCCGCCAACGCGGTATCGACCCGGAACAGGCGGTCTCCATGATCGTGAACGGCTTCTGTAAGGAAGTGTTCAAAGAGCTGCCCATGGAGTTCGCTGTCGAGGCCGGCAAGCTACTTGAAGTTAGCCTCGAAGGGTCCGTTGGTTAACAGGACGGCAAGCACAAAAGTATCGCAGAAGCCGTCGGGCAGGCCCTTCCGGGATCGTCGAAATCAGGGATGATTTCGTCGAGCGTACAGGGATGTATTTACAGCGTATCCCGGAAGGGCCTGCCCGATGGCTGACTCCGCCCAGTTAGGGGCAGGCAACAGAATTCAGACGGTTAAATGAGAGAGACGCTACAAATGCTGAGCATCAAGAACCTGCACGCATCCGTTGAGGGCAAAGAAATCCTCAAGGGCATCAACCTGGAAATCAAGGCCGGGAAAGTTCACGCCATCATGGGCCCCAACGGCTCTGGTAAGAGCACCCTGTCGCAGGTGCTGGCAGGCAACGAAGCATTTGAAGTTACCGAGGGTGAAATCACCCTGAACGGCGACAACCTGCTGGAACTTGAAACTGAAGAGCGTGCCCGCGAAGGCATTTTCCTGGCGTTCCAGTACCCGGTGGAGATCCCCGGGGTGAGCAACCTGCAGTTCCTGCGCACCGCCGTGAATGCCATGCGCCAGCACAAGGGCCAAGACGAGATGAACGCGGCGGAGTTCATGAAGCTCGCCAAAGAAATTTCCAAGCAGGTGGATCTGGATCCGGCGTTCCTGAAGCGGGGCGTCAACGAAGGCTTCTCCGGTGGTGAGAAGAAGCGTAATGAGATCATGCAGGCCCTGCTGCTGCAGCCGAAGCTGGCAATTCTCGACGAGACCGACTCCGGGCTCGATATCGACGCCCTGAAGGTTGTTTCTGACGGCGTGAATGCTCTGCGCGCGGAAGACCGCGCCATCCTGATGGTGACCCACTACCAGCGTCTGCTGAACCACATTGTGCCGGACTACGTGCACGTTCTGGCGGGCGGCAAGATCATCAAATCCGGTGGCCGCGAGCTGGCGCTGGAGCTGGAAGAACGCGGCTACGGCTGGCTGGGCATCAAGGATGAAGAAACTGCCGACAGTTCAGCCAACTAAGGAGGTCGCGGAATGAAACCAGCACCCACTCTTTCCACCGCGTTCCTGCACCCGGCCGGGCAGTCCCTGCCGGAGCCCCTGCTCGCCCTGCGCAAGCAGCGTGGAACCGCTCTGGTCGACATGCCCTTGCCGACCCGGAAAACCGAAAACTGGAAATACTCCAGCAAGTACTTGAAGCTGACCGACGACATGGCCATCTCCCTGCCGGCGGATGGCAAGACCGGCAGCGGCCTGGCAGTGCCCGGCTACAAGGTTGCGTTCCTTAACGGTGTAATGATGCCAGAGGCCTGCGAATATCCGGATCTGGACGGCATCAGCATCAAGAGCTTCGGCGATCTGAGCGATGAGGAAGCCAGCGATCTGGCGGATCGCCTGGACAGCACCCTGGACAACAAGGCGGTTCAGATGGCCCGGCTGAATTCAGCCCGTTTTGAAGACGGCCTGCTGATTCGCCTGAAGCCGGACGCAGTGCTCGACCAGCCGCTGTTCATTGTTCACGAGGTAACGGCCGAGGCCAGCGGTTCGGCTTTCCCGCGCATTTTCGTGGATGCCGGCCGTCATAGCCAGATTACGCTGGTGGAGGAGTACATCTCCAGCGGCTCGGCCCAGGTCATGGTCAATACCGTCACTGAATTCAATGTGGCCGACGGCGCCAACATCACCAGCATTCGCCTGAACATGGAAGGCGAGAACGTCCAGCACATTGGCTCCACCGGCGTCCTGCAACAGCGCAGCTCGCGGTTTGAAAGCCATACCGTTGGGTTTGGTGGCCCCCTGCGCCGGCACGATCTGCAGGTTCGGCTTGAAGGTGAAGGCGCTGAGTGCAAGCTCAACGGGGTAGTTGTTACCCAGGGCAAACAGCACTACGACAACCACACCACCATCGAGCACGTGGCTGCCCACTGCAACAGCGAAGAAACCTATCGGAATATCGCAGCGGACCAGTCCCACGCCGTGTTCAATGGCCGGATTCATATCCATCAGGACGCCCAGAAGTCCAATGCGGATATGAACAACAAGAACCTGCTGCTGTCCAACGGGGCAGAGATTGACACCAAGCCGGAACTGGAAATCTATGCCGATGACGTGAAATGTGCCCATGGCGCGACCATCGGCCAGCTTGACGAAATCTCGCTGTTTTACCTGGTTTCACGGGGTATCGGCCGGCGTCAGGCGAACGTTCTGCTCACCATGGCCTTTATCAACGAGCTGGTCGAGCAGATTCCGGTTGAAGCAGTGCGGGAGACGGTCCAGGGCCGTCTGAACCACTTCTTCGAACAGACATTTCAGGAGGCGTAACCGGTTATGACCGATCTGTCCGTGGCAAGCACCGCCAAGCGCACCACCTTCGACGTGGACGCGATTCGCCGGGATTTCCCGATCCTGTCCCAGCAGGTAAACGGAAAGCCCCTGGTGTATCTGGACAACGGTGCGTCGGCCCAGAAGCCGGAGGCTGTGCTGGATGCCATGGATCGGTATTACCGTGAGATGCACTCCAACGTCCATCGGGGCGCCCATACGCTGGGAGACCGTGCGACCTCCGCCTTCGAGGGTGCCCGCGAGACGGTTCGAAACTTCCTGAACGCCGAAAGCACCCGGGAAATTATCTGGACCCGCGGCACGACCGAGGCCATCAACCTAGTTGCCAATGGGCTCGCCCCGCGCCTGAAGGCTGGTGACGAGATCCTGGTGAGCCACATGGAACACCACGCCAACATCGTGCCCTGGCAGATGATTGCCGAGCGCACGGGTGCGAAAGTGGTGCCTGTTCAGGTGACACCGGAAGGCGAGCTGGACCTCGAGTCCTTCACCAGCCTGCTCAATGAGAAGACCCGGGTGCTGGCAATCACCCACGTTTCCAACGTGCTTGGCACGGTGAACCCGGTGGCGGCCCTGATTGAACAGGCCAAGGCCCACGGCATCATCACCCTGGTGGACGGGGCCCAGGCGGTACCTCATTACCAGCCGGACGTTCAGGCGCTGGGCTGCGACTTTTACGTGTTCTCATCGCACAAGCTGTTTGGCCCCACTGGTATTGGCGTGCTTTACGGTAAGGCCCAGTTGCTGGAGGAAATGCCTCCCTACCAGGGCGGCGGCGAGATGATCGAACGAGTGTCCTTTGAACGGACCACCTGGAATACCCTGCCCTACAAATTCGAGGCAGGCACCCCGGCCATTGCCGAGGCAGTCGGACTGGGAGCCGCCATCGACTACCTGAACGGCCTGGATCGTTCCGCCATGGAAGCGGCCGAGACCGGCCTCCTTGAGCGGGCCAACCAGCTGGTGGAAACCGTACCCGGCATGGAGATTATCGGTACGGCAAAAAACAAAGTGCCGGTTATATCCTTTAAAATTGCCGGCCTGCACCCCAGTGATATAGGCACGCTGCTGGATCAGCAGGGAATCGCAATCCGCACGGGTCACCATTGCGCCATGCCGCTGATGGATTTCTATGGAGTTCCCGGTACAGCCAGGGCTTCATTCGCGTTCTACAACACTCTGGACGAGGTGGATACATTGTTTACCGCCCTGCAGAAAGTCCAGCGTCTGTTTGCCTGATGGAGGTGGAATTATGACAGCCGAAGTCTTCACCCCGACCGTCGCCGTCACCATGACGCCCAGCGCGGTCAAGCACGTGCGCAAACAGCTGGAGAAAAAGCCGGACGCCAAGGGCATTCGGCTGGCCATCAAGAAAAGTGGCTGCTCCGGCTTCAAATACGAAACCCAATGGGTGGAAGACACCGCCGCCGACGACAAGGTGTTTCACATTGATGGCGTCGATGTTTTCGTGAAAGAAGAGCATCTGCCGCTGGTGAACGGCATCGAGATCGATTTTGTGACGGAGGGCGTGAACTCCATGTTCCAGTTCCGCAATCCGAACGCCACCGCAGAGTGCGGTTGCGGCGAGAGTTTTACCGTCGCGTAATCCGATATAAAGATTGAAAAGAGCGAGGCCCGAACAGGCATGCAAGAACGGGAAGTGGTCCTGACCAAACGCGAGGTGGAAGCCCGCCTTGTTCCTTCCGGAACCGAAATCATGATTCCGTCGGACACCTTTGTGACCATCACGCAGTCGCTGGGTGGCACCTTTACGGTCGCTGTTAACGGTAACCTTGCCAGGATTGAAGGCCACAATGCCGACGCGCTCGGCAAGAAACCCCTGGAAAGCAGCTTTGAAACCCCGGAAGACGGCACCGTCAACGAAAACCAGGTCTGGGAAGCCATGCAGAACTGCTACGATCCGGAAATTCCGGTGAACGTAGTGGATCTGGGCCTGATTTACGAGTGCAGGATTGAAAATGGCACCGAAGACGGCAACCATGTGTACGTGCTGATGACGCTGACTGCCGCCGGCTGCGGCATGGGCCCGGTGATAACCGAAGATGTGAAAACCAAGCTCGAGCATGTGCCCAATGTGGACAAGGTGACCGTTGAACTGACCTTCGATCCGCCCTGGAGCAACGAAATGCTCACCGACGAAGCCAAACTCGAACTGGGAATGCTGTAAATGACTGCCAGTGAACAGGACTTTCTGAACAACCCCTTGGGTAAAGACACCACCCTGGATGACGTTCTCGATGGCTTCGAGCTGCTGGACGACTGGGAAGAGCGCTACGCTTTTATCATTGATCTGGGCAAGCAGCTTCCTGCGTTTCCCGAGGAATCCCGGGTTGAAGAAAACTATGTTCATGGCTGCCAGAGCCAGGTCTGGCTGATTCATCATTACGATGAAGACAGTGGCCGGCTGTACCTGTTGATTGACTCCGACGCCATGATTGTTCGTGGACTGGCTGCCATCATCCTGGTCGCCCTTAACGGCAAAACCCCGAGGGACCTGCTGGCCACGGACATTGATGAGTTATTCGAGCAGCTGGACCTGTTCCGGCACATTTCCCCGACCCGCGGCAACGGGCTCAGGGCGATGGTTGGCAAGATCCGCGACATTGCGGCCGCCGAGGTGGCCAACGCCAGCAATTGATGCCCGTCAGCCCTACCAGATAATCGCTATATCATCTCTCTGGATATTCACGATGCCGCCCAGTTGCGGCATGGTACCCCGGCTAAAATGCGGCTGAACTTTTTCGAGCGTCACTGACAAGTCGCTGTCCTGCAATTCTGGTGAGTCATCTGGCGATTCCAGGTAGCGCTTGCTGCGATAGATCTTCAACTCATCACCCGGCCTGAGGCCTGCTGTAGCCCCGGATTCCAGCGTTACAGAAAAGTCGTCTACCCGCGCAATTCTGGTCATGAAGGGCTGACACGCCAATGCATCCGTTACTGCCATCGCCATGTCTGCGATAACATTCTCGACAGCCTGACCGTAGGCGGTTTTCTGGAAGCCGGCAGAGCCGAACCCTGCTGAACTGCCAGGCCCGGCATCCCAATCGGCCGCGGCTTCAAATCTCTGACGATAGACCGGCGCGCCACTGAAGCCGTCGAAGATAACGAGATCAGCCGCAAATCGGCGCCGTTGATCTACCGCCCCGATGCCCCGCTGCATTTTATCCAGCACGGAGGTGCCCCACGCTGACGGATCCGCAACGCCAAGATCCCGGATAACGCCTGTCACTACGAACTGAACGCCCATTTCACGGGCCAGTTCCAGTACATTGGTCAATCGATTGTCGCCCTGTTGTACCGTAGGCGCGTTCAGCAGATCCGTGAACATCCGTGAGGTTGTCGCACCAAAGACCTGCAATCCGCCCTGAGCCACCAAACGCTGCTGGAGTTGTTGCGGCAAGATTTCGCCGGCGTCATCAATCCGCCCGACTCTGGCCTGGTCCGGATACAGGACAGGAAACCCGGTCACTGCGACGCGCTTTTTCAGGCGTCCGGAATCTCCAGATCCACACTGGCTGCGACTCTCGCTGATATCGCCCCGGACAATCACCCGCAACAGATTGCCACTCTGGTACTCATCAATTACCCGCACATTCCGGGCTCTGGCGCTTGACGCCAGATCCATCCGTGACTCAGTGATCACGCCGTTTTTCATGGTGTCGTGCGTGCTAACCCTGGCTTCATACTGCAGGGAAAGGTCCCGGATTGCGGCCTTGCGGGCCTCAGCCCGGGCGGCTTCCAGGTTGCCATTGTGGATATTGGCATGGCCCACGCCTTCCAGAACCACCGCATGGGCGGCAGAAACCACGAAGAGCGCCAGAACTCCGAGCACAGCCAGTGACAGCAAGCGTTTCATAATTCTCGATACTCCCTACACTCTCTATACTCTCGATCAATCAAGGTAATACAGGGAATCCACGCCTTTGCTCTGCACATCGCCCACGCTGTCATTTTCCTGCGGCATGGGAATCGGGCAGAGATCCTGCACCTGATCATCAGCAACCTTGGCCACACAGGCCCGGAAACGTGGCTCGAGCTTCAGTTCCATCACCGTTTCGAAGACACCGTCGCTGTGCTCGTTGACCGCGACCAACTTCGCGCCGCGAATGTAGCTGTCCACATAGGTTCTGAAGGTGTCGTTGCGCAGCACAAAATCATTAACGGTGGAACTGCCGTACACGACAGTACCGTAGACCCGTTCAACGAGATTCCGGTAGGCGTCCAGCTGGGAGGCCCGCCGGGCCATCAGACGTTTGCGGATATTTGAACGGTCGGCCGCAACATCCTCATAGGTCCCCAGACCGCTCACCCGCACAGTAATTGGCTCCAGCATCGTATCCTGGCGGGACTGGTTGCCGTTATCCCCCTGATAACTGCCAACCGGCGCACAAGCAGCCACCGTTGTTGCCAGCAGAGGCATAAGTATCCAGCGAAGGTTCATTGCGTGTCTCCAGAAAACGTCATTTCCGGTTTCCCATGAAAAAACTACGCCAGTTTTTCTAACTGCCTGATATTCCGATCAACAACTCCCAACCGTATTGTTTTGCAATCCCTATGCGGCAAAAAACTGCCTCTGTTTACACATCAAAAACAAACCGTTACCCCATGCGTCATGAGCTGGATAAGGTTCTGCCTTACCCTTTCAGGTACGTAACATCTATTTTGCCTTTTTACCTGACAGAATTCTTCATGACCGGATATCGCCTGACCAAACTTTCTCTGGCTATTGGTCTTTCCATTGCCACCAGTTCTGCACTGGCCAGCCCGCAGTCGTTTATGTCTGCCCGCTCTTTTGCCATGGGTGGCACTGGCGTCGCTGTAGCAACACCATCATCAGCGCCGATGGATAACCCAGCGATGATGGCCTCCGATCACCACAGCTGGAACGATGATTTTGGGTTGATGCTGCCCTCGGTGAATGCTCGCGCAGCGGATGAGGAAGAAACAGTTGACCAGGTGGATGATATCCAGGATGTAATCACTGATCTTGAATCGCTGGTTTCCGGTTTTGATCCCAATACCGACGACCCACAAAGTATTCAGGACGGCGCCGCCGATCTCAGCGACCGTTTGACCGAATTCGACAGGGACACCATGCGAGTGAACGCCGGTCTAGGGCTGGGCCTGGCTGTGCCGGGACAATCTCTGGCTGTCGGCGTGTTTACCAATGCAAACCTGACAGCAACCGTTCGTGGTGACGTGTCCGATCAGGATATTACCGCACTGAATGCGATTGCCACTGCAGCAACGGCCCAGGACGTTCAGAATGCCGTCGACCAGATCAGTACGAATGGCACCCTGAACCTGACATCACAAGGAAAAATACTGGCATCCGCCGTCGGGGAAGTGGGCATCAGCTTCGCACGGGCTTTTGAGCTACAGGATGGCAACAGCTTCCAGCTTGGCCTGTCGCCGAAATACGTGGAGCTGCGCACCTTCCAGTACACGGAAGCGGTTTCCGGTTTCGAAGATGACGAATTCGACGATGACCAGTATCAGACTGAAAAGAGCGGCTTCAACCTCGACGTGGGCGCAGCCTACAGCTTTGGTGATTCCAACCAGTGGAACACCGGAATTGTCGTTAAAAACCTGATCCCCATGGAGCTCGACTCCGCTGCGAGCCGGCCTTTGCTCGGAGAGGAAGTTCGCACATTAAAGCTGGACCCGATGGTTACAGCGGGCATCGCGCACAAGAGCGAATACCACGTTATCACCGCGGAAGTGGACCTGACCAAAAAGGAAGCCTTTGGCTTTGAGGACGACACCCAGTGGGCAGCCCTTGGCGCCGAATTCGACGCCTTCCGTTACGCCCAGTTGCGGGTGGGTGTTCGCCACAACCTGGCCAGCAACGATGACAACGACGGCATTGAAGAGAAAACCCAGTTCACGGCAGGTCTCGGACTGAACATTGTCGGCGTCCGCCTCGATATCGGCGCCCTGTACAGCGATGCAGATGCCGGTGCCGCCCTGGAGCTTGGCACCGCGTTCTGATGGAAAGCTGAAAGTGGGGTCAGATGAAGATTTCATCTGACCCCAAGCTCCAATCAAAGCCCGCCCGGGCAATCCGGGCGGGCTTTTTTATGGCCCTCATGCGTCACAGGTTTGCCTGCCCTGCCCGGGAACCGGATAATCCACCGACACACTCCCGAAAGGAATCAGCGATTTCATGCAGGCCTATCTGGTTGGCGGTGCCGTTCGTGACGAATTACTCGGCCTTGAGGTCAAGGACCGGGATTGGGTGGTGGTCGGCGCAACTCCAAAGGAAATGCTAGCCAACGGCTTCAAGCAGGTGGGCGCGGACTTCCCGGTATTTCTGCATCCCCGAACCCGGGAAGAATATGCCCTGGCTCGCACCGAGCGGAAACAGGGGCGCGGCTACCACGGCTTCACTGTTTACAGCGCGCCCGACGTCACCCTTGAGCAGGATTTGAAGCGCCGGGACCTGACCATCAATGCGATGGCAAAAGCTGAAAACGGCGATCTGGTCGACCCCTTTGAAGGCCGCAGAGATATTGAAGATCGCAAGCTTCGGCATGTCTCGGAGGCCTTCGCCGAGGACCCCCTGAGAATTCTTCGCACAGCCCGGTTCGCAGCCCGCTTTCACCCGCTGGGATTTTCCGTGTGCGACCAGACCATGGCCCTGATGAAGCGCATGGTGGATAGCGGAGAAGTAGACCACCTGGTGCCCGAACGGGTCTGGCAAGAATTCCAGCGGGCGCTGCATGAACAGGCGCCCGAGGCCTTTTTCGAAGTTCTTCGTGACTGCGGCGCCCTTGAGGTTCTTGTTCCGGAATTAGCTTCGGAAAAAGTCTTTCAACTCGCGATGGCGGCACTTGGCTGCGTCCACCGCCGCTTGCACGCCGAGACGGAGGAGCGTTTTGCGGCCCTGCTCTCCCCCCTGGATGCCCCTGTTGCAAAGGACAGGGGCAAAGCCCTGAAGGCACCCAATGACTGTCAGAATCTGGCGCGACTGGTTACTGCCTTCACACCCCAGATCCGGGACATTGATGCGCAAAGCCCGGAAGCCGAAACGCTTCTGGACCTGCTCGACCAGGCGGACGTCTGGCGCCGCCCGGAACGTTTTTCGCAACTCACGAAGGTGCTCGAGTGCGCCTTGCCGGGCGATTCCCTCACACTGGACCTGCTGCGAACCGCCTCGGAAGCGGCGACCGGCGTTGAGCCGAGAACCCTCCTGGCGCAAGGGTATAAAGGCAAGGAACTGGGCAGCGCAATCCGGACTGAACGCCTGAAACGCATCGGCGACGCCGTCGCCCCGACCAACCACTGAGGAGGCACCATGCCGTCCACAACGCCTGTTGCCCTGATCACCGGCGCAGCCCACCGTCTTGGCGCACAGACTGCCCGGACACTTCACGAAAGAGGGTGGAACCTGGTGATTCACTACCGGACCCGGGAAGAGCAGGCGAACTCACTGATTGCGCAGATGAACCGCCAACGGCCCGACTCCGCCTGCGCCCTGCAGGCGGATTTGAGCCAGTTAACTGGAGTGGACCGGCTGGCCAGTGACGCCATCGCACAGTGGGGCCGACTGGACGCACTGGTGAACAATGCATCGGTCTTCTACCCCACCCCGACCGCAGACGCCACCGAAGACGACTGGAACACAATCCTGAACACCAACCTACGGGCCCCATTTTTCCTGCTTCAGGGATGCCTGGCCGAACTTCGGCGAAACCGCGGCAGCGTCGTAAATCTGATCGATATTTACAGTGAAAGGCCTATCGATGATCACCCGCTGTACTGCGCCACCAAGGCCGGCCTGGCTGCCCTGACGCGCTCCTGGGCAAAAGACCTGGCGCCGGACGTGCGCGTGAACGGCGTATCGCCAGGCGCAATCCTCTGGCCAGAGGGCGAAGCCGAGATGGACCAATCCGCCCAGCAGGCAATTCTCCAGAAGACGCCACTGGCCCGCACCGGCAACCCCGACGATATTTCCGAAACCATTGCGTTCCTGATCTGCGATGCGCCCTTTATCACCGGGCAGATCGTCTCTGTTGATGGCGGCCGAAGCCTGAACATGTAGCACAACCCGCGCATGACGGACCTGTTCTTTGGCCGGTGACCGCTTTCCGGATACAATGCCAGCAGTTTTCAATCCTGCTCGCGCCGGCCCAATCCCGCGCGCGCCACTGATCCGGAGAATTCCCATGCGTGATGTCGTTATTGTTGCCGCCCGCCGTACTGCTATCGGAACCTTTGGCGGAGGTCTTTCCAGCCTGAGCGCAGACCAGTTGGGAACCGCCGTCATCAAGGCACTAGTGGAAGAGACCGGCGTTGCCGGTGACCAGATCAACGAGGTGGTACTGGGCCAGGTTCTTACCGCCGGCTGTGGTCAGAACCCGGCTCGCCAGTCTGCCATTAACGCCGGCATTCCAGCGTCGGTGCCCGCCATGACCATCAACAAGGTCTGCGGCTCCGGTCTGAAAGCGGTTCATATGGCGGTACAGGCCATCCGCTGTGGCGATGCCGAGATGATGATCGCCGGTGGCCAGGAGAGCATGAGCCAGGCGCCCCATGTGCTGCCCAACAGTCGGAATGGCCAGCGGATGGGCAACTGGTCCATGGTGGATACCATGATCAAGGACGGCCTGTGGGACGCCTTCAACGATTACCACATGGGCATCACGGCCGAGAACATCGTCGAGAAATACGGCATCAGGCGGGAAGAGCAGGACGAGTTTGCAGCGGCGTCCCAGCAGAAGGCCGCCGCCGCTCGCGAAGCCGGCTATTTCGATGGCCAGATTGTTCCGGTCTCCATTCCCCAGCGTAAGGGCGACCCGATAGTCGTTGATCGCGATGAAGGTCCTCGCGACGGCGTCACTGCCGAGGGGCTTGGCAAACTCCGTGCGGCCTTCAAGAAAGACGGCACCGTTACCGCCGGCAACGCCTCATCTCTCAACGATGGCGCCGCAGCCGTGATGGTCTGCAGTGCCGAGAAAGCGAAAGAACTGGGGCTGACTCCGATCGCCACCATCAAGGCTTACGCTAACGCGGGCGTGGACCCGACGATTATGGGTACCGGCCCGATCCCGGCCAGCCAGCGGTGTCTGAAGCTTGCCGGCTGGAGCACGGAAGATCTGGACCTGGTGGAAGCCAACGAAGCCTTCGCAGCCCAGGCTATTTCTGTAAATCGCGACATGGGCTGGGACACCGGCAAGGTTAACGTGAACGGCGGCGCCATTGCCCTGGGCCACCCCATCGGCGCATCCGGCTGCCGCATTCTGGTCTCCCTGCTGCATGAAATGGTTCGCCGCGATGTTCACAAGGGCCTGGCCACACTGTGCATCGGTGGCGGCATGGGCGTTGCCCTGGCCGTCGAGCGCTAAGCTTCATGCTCCACGTTGTGCTGTACGAGCCGGAGATACCGCCGAACACCGGCAACATCATCCGGCTGTGCGCCAACACCGGTTGCCAGCTGCATCTGATTGAACCGCTGGGTTTTAACCTGGAAGACAAACAGATGCGGCGGGCCGGGCTGGATTACAGCGAGTACGCAACGATCAGGATCCACAAGAGTTACCAGGACTTCTTGACCAGCGAGCAACCCGGACGCCTGTTCGGGTTCACCACCAAAGGCAGTGCCCATTACCACGAAGTGAGCTATCAGGATGGCGACTACCTGATGTTCGGCCCGGAAACCCGCGGCCTTCCCGCTGATGTCCGCGAAGGGTTGCTGCCTGAGCATCGCCTGCGGATTCCCATGCAACCGCATAGCCGCAGCCTGAATCTCTCCAATACCGCAGCCCTGGCGGTTTACGAGGCCTGGCGGCAGTTGGGGTTTAACGGAGCGACATAAAAAAACCGGCCTGAGCCGGTTTTTTTATCTCTGATCACAGTGGTTCGGATCAGTGAGTCTGCTGCTCTTCGCTTGCCTCACCAGCAGCTTCTTCCTGCTTGCGCTTGAGCGCCTGGGCATAGATGGCGTCGAAGTTCACCGGCGCCAGCATCAGGGCCGGGAAGCTGCCCTTGCTCACAATACCGTCGATCGCTTCGCGCGCATACGGGAACAGGATGGTCGGGCAGTAGGCGCCCAGCATCTGGCCCAGCTGCTGGCCTTCGATGCCCTGAACCAGGAACACGCCGCCCTGCTGGATCTCGACGATGTAGGCTACCTTCTCACCCACTTTCGCGGTGACGGTCAGGGAAAGCACAACTTCATACTGGTTGTCGCTGACCTTGTTGTGAGACGTATTCAGATCCAGATTCACCTGCGGCTTCCACTGCTCCTGAAATACCAGCGGAGAGTTGGGTGACTCAAAAGACAGGTCCTTCACATAGATGCGCTGAAGGGCAAACTGGGGTTGGTTCTGGTTGTCACTGCCTGCTGCGGCTTGCTGATTCTCAGCCATTTTCAATCCTTTCGTTCTCGATCATGGGCTCGGGGCCCGTTGTTATGGGATGTTATGAAGTGTGCTGCCGGGACATTCTACGTTGGCGCCGGGCCGGCTTATGTGAAACAGTGCGGCAGAATGATCTTCAGATCAAGGGCCGCTCTATTTCTTCACCAGCGGAAGATTGCTGGCTTTCCAGTCGGCAACACCGCCGTTCAGGCGAACCACATTGCTGAAGCCTTCCGCGTTCAGCTGTTTAACCGCCATGGCAGAATGCTGGCCCATCTTGTCGGCAACGATGATCTGTTTGTCCTTGAACTTGCTCAGCTCACCAACCCGGCTCTTCAGGCTGTTCAGGGGAATGTTGATCGAGCCGGTAATGCGGCCCTCACCAAACTCCTTGCGGTCCCGGATGTCGACTACAACGGCTTCATCCTTGTTGATCAGATTGACCGCACCCTGGGCCGAGATCTTGGCACCGCCACGACGGGACTCCAGAATGAGAATGGCAACCAGGAATGCCACGAACAGCGACACAAGAATGTAGTGGTTAACGACAAATTCAAACAACCGGTCCATGAATTTACCCTGATAATGAGTTTGGCGGGATTATACACAGCCTGCTCCCCGGACAGAAGGTGACGAAAGTGGCCAGTAAATGCGAAAATAGATAAACTTCGTTTTCGTTTTAGTAAATTTACTAACATTTTACTTCCGGACTTAATGATGACTGCAATGCGCAAGCCGACTGCACTGATTATCCTGGACGGCTGGGGCCATCGCGACCCGGCTGAAGACAATGCCATCAGCAATGCCAGCACCCCGTTCTGGGACAAACTCTGGCAAAACCAGCCCAAAACCCTGATCAATACATCGGGTATGTTTGTTGGGCTGCCGCAAGGGCAAATGGGTAACTCGGAAGTTGGCCACATGAACCTGGGCGCAGGGCGCGTGGTCTATCAAAGCCTTACTCGTATCGACAAAGATCTGGAAGAAGGCACTTTCCAGCAGAACGAAGTGCTCTGCTCAGCGATCGACAAGGCTGTCCAAAGCGGCCGAGCCGTTCATCTCATGGGTCTGATGTCGCCCGGTGGTGTACACAGCCACGAAGACCACATTATTGCCGCTGCCGAACTTGCCGCCGCACGTGGCGCGAAGGAAGTTTACATCCACGCCTTCCTCGATGGCCGTGACATGCCGCCCCGCAGCGCAAAACCATCCCTGGAGAAGGCCGCGGCCAAATTGAAGAGCCTCGGCGTCGGCCGCGTTGCCTCGATCGTGGGCCGCTACTATGCCATGGATCGCGACAACCGCTGGGACCGCGTGGAAGCGGCCTACAACCTGATGACCCAGGGCACCGCGGAGTTCACTGCGGCCGATCCGGTATCCGGGCTGGAACAGGCTTATGAGCGCGGGGAAAACGACGAGTTTGTAACGCCAACCCGGATCCACGCTCCGGGCGAGCCCGAGGGAACGATCAACGATGGTGACACGGTGCTGTTCATGAATTTCCGTGCCGACCGTGCCCGGGAAATGACCCGCACCTTTGTGGAGAAGGACTTCGACGGATTCGAGCGCAAGAAGCACCCCGAACTGGCCGACTTCGTGATGCTGACCGAGTATGCGGCGGACATCAAAACTTCCTGCGCCTACCCGCCCGAACAGCTTACCAATGGCCTTGGCGAATACATGGCGAAGCAGGGCAAGACCCAGTTGCGCATCGCCGAAACAGAGAAATACGCCCACGTAACCTTCTTTTTCAATGGCGGCCTGGAAACACCGTTCGACGGTGAAGAGCGCATTCTTGTGCCCTCCCCCAAGGTGGCGACCTACGATCTGCAGCCCGAAATGAGCGCACCAGAGGTAACCGACAAGCTGGTGGAAGCGATCAAGAGCGGCAAGTACGATCTGGTTGTTTGCAATTATGCCAACGGCGACATGGTTGGTCACACCGGCAAGCTGGACGCTGCAATCAAGGCGGCCGAATGCCTGGACGAATGCGTGAAACGCGTTGTCGAGGCCCTGGATGAGGTAGGCGGCGAAGCTCTGATCACGGCTGACCACGGCAACTGCGAACAGATGACCGATCCGAATTCAGGCCAGGTTCACACTGCCCACACCATCGGCCCGGTGCCACTGGTATACACCGGCCACCGCAAAGTTGTGTTGAAGAACGACGGCAGCCTGAGCGACGTTGCGCCCTCTCTCCTAGCCCTGATGGGAATGGAGCAACCGAAGGAAATGACCGGGCACAGCCTGGTTGAGATCGGCTGATCCGGGAACGGAACCAACCCTTGCAACTCCACGCGATTCTGGCGCTCGCCCTCCTTCTGGGCGCAGCGCCGGCTACAGCCCAACAGGATGTAACCCCGGCTCAGATCGAGGAACTCAAGGAACGCATTGAGGACATCGACGATTGGCTGGAGGACGCCGAAGAGGACCGCTCCTCCCTGGAGCGGCAACTTGCCGCGACCGAAAAGAATATCAGCCGCCTGACCCGTGAACGCCGCTCTCTGCGCCAGCAGGCCGAACAGCAGCAGCAGAGGCTCCGTGAACTGGAAAGCGAGGCGCAGGAGCTCACCCGAACCCTTGACCGCCAGCGGGACAGTCTCAAGAAGCAGATCCGCGCCGCCTGGATGGAAGGCGATGCGCCAGCCGTAAAGGTACTGCTTAACGAAATTGATCCGGACAAGATCGCCCGGACCATGACCTACTACGAATACCTTAGCAAGGACACAGTCGACCGCCTGGAGGCGTTCAGACAAAGCCTGCAAGAACTCAGAAGCACACAGGCTGCCGTGCAATCAACCCGGGTTGAACTGGCCAGAACTGAGGAAAACGTCGCTAAACGCCAGCAGGAACTGACGGCATCGAGAAAGGAGCGCCAACAGACACTGGCCGCCCTCAATGCCGACATCCAGAACCGGCGCAGCGAGCGGGAAGAACTGGAATCCGACCGCAAACGGCTTGAAAACCTGCTGGCGGAAGTGCAGCAGGCGATCAACAACATCCCCTCACCCAATGAATCCCAGCCCTTCGCCTCATTACGTAACAAACTGCCCTGGCCCGTAAAGGGACAGGTCCTGAGCCGCTACGGAGAGCGCTATGCCGACGGCAAACTCCGTCGCAACGGCCTGCTGATCGGAACCGGGGACGAAGCGGAGATCCGTGCCATACACTATGGCCGGGTGGTGTTTGCCAACTGGCTTCGGGGCTTTGGCCTGATCACCATCATCGACCACGGCGACGGCTACATGACCCTGTACGGCCACAGCAGCAGCTTGTTTACCAGCCCAGGCGACTGGGTGGCTGCCGGCGAACCCATTGCCCAGGCGGGCCGTACCGGCGGCACAGATTCCCCGGCGCTCTACTTTGAAGTCCGGCACAATGGTAAACCCGACAACCCTGGCCGATGGCTGGCAAACTGAGAGCCCCCGGGAGGGCTGACAAACGCCGCAGGTAACGCCATACTGTTCGGAGTCAGGGAAACCAGTCCAACTATCGGAATAAAAACGGGATATGTGAATGAAACGGGTCAGAAGTACACTCCACGCCTTGCCATCACGCAGCATTGCTCTCGCTACCTGTTTCGCAACCGCTTCCGGACTGGCCTGGGCCCAGGATAAAGACGCCGCCACCGAGCAGCTGCTGGAAGGCATCCAGAACGGCGAACGCGTGGAAATAAGCCTGCCGGATCCGGAGAAGCAGCTGCCACTGGAAGACCTCCGCAAGTTCACCGAGGTATTCAGCCGCATCAAAGATGCGTACGTCGAGGAAGTAAGCGATCGCAAACTCCTCGAAAGCGCCATTAAAGGCATGCTGTCAGACCTCGATCCTCACTCCACCTACCTGGCACCCAAGGACTACGAAGAGCTCGAAGAGAGCACCTCCGGCGAGTTCGGCGGGCTGGGCATTGAAGTGGGCATGGAAAACGGCTTTGTGAAAGTGATTGCCCCCATCGACGACACGCCAGCGCAGAAGGCAGGGGTTCAGGCGGGGGACCTGATCATCAAGCTGGATGAAAAACCGGTTAAAGGCATGAGCCTGGAAGAGGCTGTCCAGCTAATGCGGGGCAAACCCGGCTCGATCCTGACGCTCACCATTATGCGTGAGGGGGAAAGCGCTCCCATCGAAATCGAAGTGGAACGGGACGTTATCAAGGTCACCAGCGTGAAATCCCGAATGCTGGAAAATGGTTACGGTTATGTTCGCATTACCCAGTTCCAGGCGGATACCGGCTCGCAGTTCAAGGATGCCCTCAACGGACTGGAAGACGAACTCGGACGCGATCTTGACGGCCTTGTTATCGACCTGCGCAACAACCCGGGCGGGGTGCTGCAGGCGGCCGTAGAGACCGCAGATGCCCTGCTTGATGACGGACTGATCGTCTACACCGAGGGCCGCATCCAGAGTTCCCGCCTGCGCTTCAGCGCGCGATCGGGCGACATCATGGAAGGCACGCCTATTGTCGTGCTGATCAACGGCGGCTCCGCCTCTGCTTCAGAAATCCTCGCCGGCGCGCTTCAGGACCATGAGCGCGCTGTGGTGATGGGCACAAAGTCCTTTGGCAAGGGCAGCGTCCAGACGGTCATTCCGCTGGATGAGACCCACGCCATCAAGATGACTACCGCGCGCTATTACACACCGGATGGCCGCTCCATCCAGGCCACCGGCATCAAACCCGATATTGAAGTACGGCCGGCGGAACTCAAGGAGCTCGACAGCAAGCCGTTCTTCACCGAAGCGGATCTGAGCGGGCACCTTGAAGGGCAGAACGAGGGGCAGGACCAGGATGGAAACGATGATGCCCAGAACGCAACCGGTTCTCTTGCCGACCGGGATTATCAGCTACGCTCGGCACTGAACCTGCTCAAGGGAATCCGGATTCTGAACCCGAACAAGAGCGCCAAGGCAGAAGGAAGCGATCAGTGAGAGTAGTCAGTACTCTGCTGGCCGTAGCATTCTGTTTTACCGCCGGCACGGTGTCCGCGGAGCCGGCCCGAAAAGCACTGCCGCCCACCATTGCCATCATTATTGATGACATGGGCCACAGCCTTGTTGAAGGTGAGCGACTGGCAAACCTGGATCAGCCGCTGACACTCGCTTTTCTGCCCTACCGTCCACACACGGACAGCCTGGCCCGGCTCGCCTATAAGCAGCACAAGGAAATCATGCTGCACGCCCCCATGGCCAACACCCGCAACTATGGCCTGGGCCCGGGCGGCCTGACCCCCGAGATGGACGAACAGAGCATGGTGACCACCCTTCGCCGTGCCTTGCAGTCGATTCCCCATGTCCAGGGCGTGAACAACCACATGGGCAGCCTGCTGACCCAGCAGCTGCAGCCCATGGACTGGGTCATGAAAGAGCTGTTCCGCTACCCCGTGTACTTTATCGACAGCCGCACCATCGCCTCATCCGTGGCCGGTGATGTCGCAGCGGCGTACCGCATTCCGACCATGACCCGGGACGTGTTTCTCGACCACGAACAGACCGAAGAGTTTGTGGACCGCCAGTTCAAACTGCTGATCAAGCGCGCCAAAGAAAACGGTAGCGCCATCGGCATTGGCCATCCTCACAAAGTCACCGTGGATTACCTGGAGAAGCACCTACCCAAACTGGATGAGCAAGGCATCGCCATTGCCACGGTCAGCGGCCTTTGGGCCATGCGCAACGGCAATCGGGAGATGTTTGCGGAAGGAGAAAAGCAGGCCATTCGACCTGCTTTTGCAAAGAAGGATTAATCGCGGACTTCTATGCCCTGAGCCTTCATGAAGGCCTTCGCTTCAGGAATGGTGTGCTGTCCGAAGTGAAAGATTGACGCCGCCAATACCGCATCGGCACCGCCCTGAGTCACGCCATCAGCCAGGTGCTGCAGCTCTCCGACACCGCCTGAGGCAATCACCGGCACAATCACAGCATCGCTGATGGCTTTGGTCAGCCCGAGATCAAATCCGATCTTGGTGCCGTCCCGGTCCATGCTGGTCAGCAGTAACTCACCAGCGCCCATTTCCACCATCTTGCGGGCCCATTCCACGGCATCCAGCCCTGTGGGCTTGCGGCCACCGTGGGTAAAGATTTCCCACCGGGGCTCCTCGCCCTGTTCACTCACCCGCTTGGCATCAATGGCCACCACGATGCACTGGCTGCCAAAGCGGTCCGCCGCTTCCCGGACAAACTCCGGGTTGAACACGGCTGCGGTATTGATCGACACCTTGTCTGCGCCAGCATTCAGGAGCTTGCGTATGTCATCCACGGTACGCACACCACCGCCGACAGTCAGCGGAATGAAGACTTCCGCCGCCATTCGTTCAACGGTCTCGTAGGTGGTGTCACGGCTCTCATGGCTGGCCGTGATGTCGAGGAAGGTGATTTCATCGGCACCCTGCTCATTGTAACGACGGGCCACTTCCACCGGGTCGCCGGCATCGCGGATATCAACGAAATTGACGCCCTTCACCACGCGGCCTTTATCGACATCGAGGCAGGGAATGATGCGTTTCGCCAGAGCCATAAGCCGCCCTTACCCCTTCAGACCGTCGCAGAAAGCCTGCGCTTCAGCGACATCCAGGGTGCCTTCATAGATCGCACGACCCGTGATGGCACCAAGGATGCCCTTGTCCGCCACGGTAGCCAGGCGTTTCAGATCATCCATATTGGTCACGCCACCAGAGGCGATAACCGGAATTCCGCCCTCTTCTGCCAGTGCGGCTGTTGCTTCCACATTAACGCCCTGCATCATGCCGTCTCGGCTGATATCGGTGTACACAATCGCGTCCACGCCGTCGTTGGCAAAGCGCTTGGCAAGATCGGTAGCCATCACTTCCGAGACCTCCGCCCAGCCATCGGTGGCCACGCGGCCGTCTTTGGCGTCCAGGCCGACGATGATGTGACCCGGGAATTTTTTGCACATCTCAGTGACAAATTCCGGCTCCTTCACCGCCTTGGTGCCAATGATGACCCACTGCACACCGGCCTTCAGGTAGGCTTCGATGGTTTCTGCCGACCGGATACCGCCACCGATCTGGATGGGAAGATCCGGGTATTTACGGGCAATGGCCTGGACAATCTCGCCGTTGACCGGCTCACCGGCAAACGCGCCGTTCAGGTCAACCAGGTGCAGCCGGCGGGCGCCGGCTTCCACCCAGCGAGTGGCCATATTGACAGGATCGTCACCAAACACCGTGGAGTCGTCCATCCGGCCCTGACGCAGGCGTACACATTTACCGTCTTTCAGATCGATTGCAGGAATTATCAGCATGTTCCAGTCCAGTTTGTAAAATTCTCGAGCAACTGCAGGCCCGCCCGGGCACTTTTCTCCGGGTGGAATTGCACTGCAAAAATATTGTCTCGCGCGACTGCTGCCGCAAGGTCCACCCCATAGCGGGTGCGGCCTGCCATATCGGCGTTGCCCTCGGCTTCTGCGTAGAAGCTGTGCACGAAGTAGAAACGGTCACCCTCGGGAATGTTATGCCAAAGGGGGTGATCAATGGTCTGCTGCACTTGGTTCCAGCCCATGTGGGGCACTTTCAGGCGCTCGCCGTTTTCCGTGAGGTGGTCACCGAAATAGCGTACTTGCGAAGGAAACAGGCCGATGCAGTCAACGCTGCCGTTCTCTTCACTGCGGGACATCAGGGCCTGCATGCCCACGCAGATGCCAAGAAACGGGCGATCCTGAGAGACCTCACGAACCAGATCCACTACCCCGACACGATGCATTTCGGCCATACAGTCGCGAATGGCACCAACGCCAGGGAGGATGACACGATCGGCTTCACGGATTTTTTCGGCGTTGTCGGTGACCAGCACGGTGGTGTCCGGGGCAACGTGCTCAACTGCTTTTTTGGCAGAGTGAAGATTGCCCATGCCGTAGTCGATAATGGCAACGGTGTTCATGGTTGTTGCGGTGTCCTTGATTGACCGGTCAAACATGACCGGTTAAAGCGAGCCTTCTGACGACGAGGCGTTTACAGCGAACCCTTGGTAGACGGTGTAATACCGGCCATCCGCTCGTCCATTTCAATCGCCATACGCAGGGCACGGCCGAAGGCCTTGAACACGGTTTCAATCTGATGGTGGGTGTTTTTACCCTTCAGATTGTCGATGTGCAGGGTCACCATGGAATGGTTCACGAAGCCGTGGAAAAACTCCTCGAACAGGTCGACGTCAAAGCCACCCACGGCACCGCGAGTGTACGGCACATCCATCATCAGGCCCGGGCGACCGGACAGATCGATAACGACTCGGGAGAGCGCCTCATCCAGCGGGACATAAGCGTGGCCGTAGCGGCGAATGCCCTTTTTGTCGCCAACCGCCTGTTTGAAGGCCTGGCCAAGGGTTATGCCGATGTCTTCCACGGTGTGGTGGTCATCAATGTGCAGGTCGCCCTTCGAAACGATATTCAGATCCACCAGACCGTGGCGGGCGATCTGGTCCATCATGTGCTCCAGAAACGGCACGCCGGTATCGAAACTGGATTTGCCGGTTCCGTCGAGATCAATCTCAACGGTGATCTGGGTTTCAAGGGTATTTCTCTCTACCCGAGCCTTGCGTTCGGCCATGGGGACTCCGTGACAATTGAGCGGCATAAAGCCGGAAAAATTCGATCCGGCGATTATACCTTTTATGTCGGCTGGAGTCCCACAACCGGTTTAATCGCTACGATAGCGAAGTGCAGGTATATGGCAGAAAGGGCTGCGTCAGAACGCCTTCTTCAGATTGTTCATGTAAGTGTCTACGAGGCTGTTGAACTCGTGCTTGATAACCGGGCTGATGGCCAGCTTGAGCAGGCTGGGCAGGGGCACAGTCAACTCTGCGCTGGTCTGGAACTTCACGGCGGTGGCATTNTCGCCCTTGGACTTGATGGTCCAGGAACCACTCACGACGCCATTGCCCTCGCCCTTCACCGGCTCCCAGGTAATCTTGCCGGCGTCTTTGTCCGAGTGATATTTGCAAGCGTACACCGACTGGATGGCATGTTTGTCGACGCCCACTTTTTCCATTTCCCAACGGTAGGCGTTATCGCCAAGGTCGGTNAGTTTGTGGACTTTCGGGAAGTGACTGGCTGAACGTGGCACATCCGCCAGCAAATCGAACACTTCATCATAGCTGCCCGGAATCTCAAGTTCGCGGTTCAGCTCAATCGAAACGGTAATAGCCACGGCCAACTCCTTCTTGTGTTTATAGGTATCAATGTAGTCNGAAAATCAGGGTCGTGTATTTTGGCCCAACACTACNGCATTGTCATACTCCCGCGCTGTTAATTTGTTAACCCTGCGTTATCCTTTGGGTCATTAGCGTCGGTATTCACAGCGAATACTGCAAGCTCCTAAAAATAGGAAGGAAGCCTGAATCATGAAAGCCGTCCGTTATGTGCTGATTGCCATCGTTGCACTGATCGTTCTTGCCGTGGCTGCCGTTGCCATCGCCATGGCCGTGATCAACCCCAACGATTACAAACCGCAGATTGAACAGGCCGTTGAGGATGCCACGAACCTGGATCTGGTCCTTGAAGGCGACATCGGCTGGTCTTTTATCCCACTTGGCCTTGAGCTGAATTCCGTAGAGGCCACCCTGGAAGGTGACCGCTTTGTTGCCCTTGAGCAACTGGTGGCCCAGATCGATTTCTGGTCACTGATTGCCATGTCCCCGAGGGTGAATACCTTCGTACTGGACGGGCTGGACGCCCGACTCGAAGTGGACGAACAGGGCAACGGCAACTGGACCCGCATNATGCCCGAGAAGGCGGCGGGANCGGCAACCGAGGAAACGGCCGGAACCCAGGATGAACAGGCACAGGAGAGCGAGGGCGCCGGCGGCGAGCCTCTGAACTTCAACGTTGAAAACGTTCAGATCAGCAATGCCCAGGTGCACTACACCGACAAGAGTACCGGCCAGTCGGTCACGCTGGAGAATTTCACCGTCAACGCCAGCAACATTACTCTGGGCTCCGAGTTCCCGCTGGAAATCGGGTTCCGGGTAGCCACCACCCAGCCCACGTTTGAAGTGGATGGCAATATCAGCGCCCGCCTCGCCGCCAACGAGGCTCTCAACGAGTTNGCCGTATCCGGTCTGAATGCCGTGTTNGACATGACCGGAGAGCCGTTCGGTGGCAAAGAGGTCACGGCTGAACTGGCGGGCTCTGCCAGGGCGAACCTGGAAAACGAGACCGCTAACCTGAGCGGCTTTACCGCCAGCCTGGCCAACCTGAACNTGTCGACCGATCTTGACGTTACCGGATTCGGCGACAAGCCAACCCTGAGCGGCGAGATCTCCATCGCCGAGTTCTCGCTNAAGGATCTTCTGAACAACCTCGGCCAGCCCCCGGTGGAAACCAGCGATCCGGACGTACTTGAAGCCATCGCCTTCTCCACCGGTATTGGCGGTCCGGCCGGCAAGGTGGAGCTCACCGACCTGACCATCAAACTGGATGACACCACCTTCACTGGTTCCGGCAGTTACAACCTTGCCGACACAGGCGTTGTCTTCCAGCTCCAGGGCGACCAGTTGAATGCCGACCGATACCTGCCACCGAAAGCGGAAGGAGNGGCGGAGGAAGCACCCGCATCCCAGGAAACCGCTGCAGCCGGACCCGAAGGCGACCTTCTGCCCCTGGAGACCATTCGCAGCCTGCTGCTGGATATTGATCTGGGACTCGGCCAGCTGATCGTCAGCAACCTGACTATCAACGAAATCAAAGCCAGCACCACCGCGAAAAACGGCCTGCTCAAGGTTGATGAGTTCAGCGGCAAACTNTACGAGGGCAGCTTTGGTGCCAACGTGACCATCGACGCCCGCAGCGACAATCCGAAATGGACCGTTGGCTCAGACGTAACCAATGTACAGACCCTGCCTTTNCTCACCGATCTGGCAGAAGTGGATATGCTCGCCGGCGGGGCAAATCTCAAAGTGAACGCCAACACCTCTGGCAACCGGATCTCGGCACTGCGCAGCAATGCTGACGGACAGATCAGCTTCAACCTCGCAGAGGGCGAGTTCCGCCGAATGAACCTCACACGCATGGCCTGCCAGGGCATCGCTCTGGTCAACCAGGATGAGCTGACGACCACCGANTGGGGCACTACCACGCCGTTCAACGACATGCGCGGCACCCTGGAAATCAACGGCAACANCCTCAACAACACNGATCTCGTGGCGGCGCTGGCCGGCATGCGCCTCGAGGGCAATGGCACGGTGGATCTGGCCCAGAGCGAACTGGATTATGAGGTTGGGCTAAGAGTCGTTGGTGANATCCACCGGGACAACGCCTGCCGCGTTACCGAATATGTAGAAAACGCGGTTATTCCCGTGGAGTGCCGTGGCAACTTCGCCGAGGACCCGGCAGGACTTTGCTCCTTTGACGGCTCCCGCTTCNGGGANACCCTGAAGACCATCGCCGAAAATGCCGCCAAGGCGAAAGCCCGNGAGGAAGTGGACAAGGCAAAAGCCAAGGCGGAAGAGAAGGTTAAAGAAAAGGTGCAGGAACAGATCGGCGACAAACTCAAAGGACTGTTCAACTGATGCCGGACAGCTTCGCCAACAAACTGCTCCAATGGTACGACNGCCACGGCCGGCATGACCTGCCGTGGCATCACAACCGGAATGCCTACCGTGTGTGGGTTTCCGAAATCATGCTGCAGCANACACAGGTAACCACGGTTATCCCCTACTTCGANGCGTTCATGGAACGCTTCCCGGACGTTCATGCCCTGGCCGAAGCCCCGGTGGATGATGTGCTCAGCCACTGGTCCGGCCTTGGTTACTACGCCAGGGCCCGCAACCTGCAGAAAGCCGCCCAGACGGTGGTGCGCGAGNTCGATGGTGAGTTCCCGCAAACCCAGGAGNAGCTTGAATCCCTGACCGGCATTGGCCGCTCCACAGCCGNCGCCATATTGGCCCAGGCNTTCGGCATTCGCGCCGCCATACTGGATGGAAACGTGAAACGGGTGCTGGCGCGCTACCATGCCATACCCGGCTGGCCCGGCCAGACAGCCGTGCTTAACCAGCTGTGGCAACGGGCCGAAGAGCACACGCCGGAACAGCGGGTGCGCGACTACACCCAGGGCATTATGGANCTCGGCGCCATGGTGTGTACCCGCAGCCGCCCGGCCTGCGAGAGCTGCCCGCTGCAAGAGGGCTGCAGAGCCTACGCCCAGGGTGAAACCTCACTCTACCCCGGCTCCAAACCGAAAAAGGCCAAGCCGGAGAAATCCACCTGGATGGTGATTCTTGAGGANGGCGAGGGGCGNATTCTGCTTGAGCGTCGCCCNCCCAGNGGCATCTGGGGCGGCCTCTGGAGCCTGCCGGAACTNGACCCGGCCTACGGAGCCGATGAGCTTCAGGAAGCCTGCGAACAGAGCCTGGGGCTGGATTGCGCAGAACCNGAGCTTATCANCGGCTTTCGACATACCTTTTCCCATTACCACCTGCACATACAGCCCGCCCGACTAAACGTCACCGGCGGCGCCAACACCGTTGCAGACAAGGATCATCTGAAATGGCTACACCNCCATGAAGCCCTGAACCTCGGCCTGCCTGCTCCAATCCGGTCGCTGCTTACCGAACCGGAGCAAGCAGCTCTGCTTTGANCCAGTNCGCTGGCCCCCTCAGCCGCAACGATCTGTTATCATCACCGCCAGCAACATTTGCCAACAGGAGCCATCATGAGCCGTACTGTTTTCTGCCGCAAATACCAGAAAGAACTGGAAGGCCTGGACTTCCCGCCCATGCCCGGCGCCAAGGGCCAGGANATNTTCGAGAACATNTCGAANCAGGCCTGGGAAGAATGGCAGGCCCAGCAGACCATGCTGATCAACGAAAAACACCTGAGCCTGATGGACCCNAACACCCGCAAGTACCTGCAGGCGCAGATGGAACATTTNTTCAACAACGAACCGTTCGACAAGGCCGAGGGCTACGTTCCACCGGAACAATAACCCCGGATTGATCAAAGCCTGAGCATGCCTGAAAAGATTCAGAAATTTTTCCGGCCTAGCCTTGACTCAAAACATCNAAACCGGTTTAATAGCGCCCCGTTGCCGAGACACCTTGCAAGGTGTANCGCAACATGCCCGGATAGCTCAGTTGGTAGAGCAGGGGATTGAAAATCCCCGTGTCGGTGGTTCGATTCCGCCTCCGGGCACCATTAAGAATTCAGACAAAACCCGCCTNGTGCGGGTTTTGTTGTTTCTGANGCCCGAGAAAGCCGACTCANGCTGNGATTCTTTGGGCATTGCTAGNCNTGGGATCAATGCGCTCTTCNATCAGCCGTCGNTCACACATNGCCCTTTTCAGTTCCGAGTAATTGGTGGGGCTNGGATCTTCTTNGTAGCGCTCCTGGGCCAGTCTCGCCAGGTCGCACTTATCAAGCCACTTCTCAATCAACTCTGCAGTCTTCATAGCCACCTCGTTTCGNTGAATTNACCCGGTCAGCATAANGTCTCTGGCACAGAGCTATCTCGGTTGTTTTTCGCATGAATTGTGGCNAAACATGGAGNGCATTGAGGATCAGNAATGNAAAAGCCCGCTTCATGCGGGCTTTGGAGAGTCTACCAAGTTTTGCCGGTTACTCACTAACCACCGTCACCGGACGATGGGCATGCCTGACGACCTTCTCGCTCACACTGCCAAGAGTGAGGCTTCTCAACGTAGAGTCGCCGCGGCGCCCCAGAAACATATGGGAGCCGGGATGTTCATCGAGGTACTCGACGATTTCCTTGGCCGGATCACCCTTTAGCAGGACTTCTTCCGCCGGCTCAACAATCCCGCTTACCGCCTGCTTCGCGGCATCAAATGCCTTGCGTCCGTATTCGCTGGCTTGTTCGTCAATGTCACTCTGCGGTATGCCACTTACGATCAGTCTCTCGAGCTTGGTACCGGGGAAGACGGCAAGCAGTTTGAGTGGCTGGCTCGTCGCTTTGGCAAACTCTGCTGCCATTTTGGCGGCGTGTGATGAATGCTCCGAACCGTCACACGCGACTACGATGCTTTGATTTCCATTTGCCATGTCATCAACTCCTTTCCTGATCAATGTTTAACCAAACTAACATTGCTGCGGCCATACGAGGGTTGATTGAAATCAATTACAGCGGGATCGGTTTTATGGTCGAAGCGCATTTGTACCTATTGCCGGAACCTGTGGCACCATTAATCCTTGCGCTGCCGAGACGGCAATTGATGACAAGGAGTGATTGAAATGCTGATGGCCATTGGGGCGATCATTGCAGGCCTGATTCTGCTGGTGTGGAGTGCGGACAAATTTGTGGAAGGCTCGGCCACCACCGCCAGCCATTTCGGAATGCCACCGCTGCTTATCGGTATGGTTGTGGTGGGTTTTGGCACGTCTGCGCCAGAGATGGCCGTGTCTGCACTGGCGGCCTCGCAGGGTAACCCCGGTCTGGCTCTGGGCAACGCCTATGGCTCGAATATCACCAATATTGCGTTGATTCTGGGCATCACAGCCCTGATGGCGCCGATCGCCGTTCACTCCCAGGTCATGCGAAAGGAGCTACCCATTCTCATTCTGGTCACCGGCTTTGCCGGCTGGCAACTGTGGGACGGAGATCTGAGCCGGATGGATGCCATCGGTCTGATGCTGGCTTTCGTTGTACTGATTGGCTGGAGCATCTACCAGGGCCTTCGGCAACCAGACGATGCTCTCGCTAAGGAGATGACCGAAGAAGTGCACGCAATGCCAGTGCGCAAAGCCATTTTATGGCTGGTGGTCGGACTGCTGCTTTTGATTGTCAGCTCCCGCATACTGGTGTGGGGTGCGGTTGATCTGGCAACTACTTTTGGCATCAGCGATCTGGTTATCGGCCTGACCATCGTGGCCGTTGGCACCTCACTCCCGGAACTGGCCTCATCCATCATTGCCGCCCGCAAAGGGGAGCATGATCTGGCCCTGGGCAACATTCTGGGTTCCAACCTGTTTAACACCCTTGCCGTCGTGGGGATTGCAGGACTGATTGCCCCCATGCCGGTGGCGCCAGAAGTGCTCACCCGTGACTTCCCGGTAATGGCTGCCCTCACCCTGGTTCTGTTTGCCATGTGCTATGGCTTCCGCGGGCCCGGACGTGTCAACCGGTTTGAAGGGAGCGCCCTGCTACTTGCCTTCGTGGCTTATACCGTGTATCTGTTGGCTTTTTCGGGAGCGTAAATCATGTCACTTGCAGCCTGGCTGACCTTCCTTGTTGCAGCCGTTCTGATCAGTGTTTCCCCGGGTGCCGGGGCGATCAATACCATGAGTAATGGTATGCGTTACGGCGTTCGCCGATCGCTGCCGGCAATCATGGGGCTGCAGCTTGGTTTTGGCATCCAGATTCTCCTGGTGGGTGCCGGGCTCGGCGCCATCATTGCGTCCTCCAACATCGCCCTGTCGGTTATCAAATGGCTGGGTGTTGCCTACCTGATCTGGCTGGGCATTTCTAAATGGCGAGAGCCTGTGATGGAATCCATGGACGATGACCGTCAGCCCGTTAGCGGGTACAAGCGGTTCTGGAATGCCGTGTTCGTGAACCTCACCAACCCCAAGGCCACGGTCTTTCTGGTGGCCCTGTTTCCACAGTTTCTGGTAGCAGGCGCACCCCATGGCCCGCAGTTGCTCACCATGGGCATCACACTGATTCTGGTGGATTGCCTGGTAATGCTCGGCTACGCCCTGCTGGCAAGCCAGCTGTTCCGGTTTATGACCACAGCCCGGCGCCAGCGGCAGATGAACCGCGTATTTGGCGGCCTGTTTGTGACCGCCGCTGTCGCCCTGGCCAGCTTCAAGCGCGCCTGATATCAGCCTGAATCAGCGCAGGATGCACTCGCGGCTCAGCTTTTGGCTGAGCGTCCTGCGCTGCTGCCGGAGACTGTTCCCCCGGTCGTTGCTATAGCCCGCCCGCAGTTTAGACTGGATCCGCTCCAGTTTGCTTCTATAGGTTGCGCAGGTCTTCTCCAGCTCGGCATCGGCCTTTTCTTTTGCCGTTGCTCCGGAGCCCGTCGGGCGACCGGAGGCAAGCAGGCCTTCAACCTCTTTGCGGATTCCTGACACGCGTTTGCCTTGCCCGAGATTCTCGGACATCGGCACCGTGACAGGCGCCTGCACGTCAAGCTGCTTATGGGGAATTTCTCCCGGCGGGTAATCGGAAAAATGCGCTACGCCCCGGCTGTCTATCCAGGTGTATACCTCGGCACTGACTGCTGAAGTGAGAAATAAAGACAAAACAAGACCAGCCATCATCCTTGGCATACGGTTCCACTCCCTGTGGTTCGGTAATTTGGTGGGGCAGTATAGCGAAAAAAGCCCCGGGCTTGGGGGCAGATAGGCTAGGGGCCAGATGAACACCTCATCCGACCCCGATTTCGGTTTTACTGGTCGAGAAGCTCGATCCAGTGCTGCACCGGCACCGGCGACTTGGTTTCCAGGTGCATCTGGCAACCGATATTGGCGGTCACGATGCGGTCCGGATTGTCGACGGTCAAAGCCTTAAGTTTGTTACCAAGCAGCTTCTGGCTCATCTCCGGCTGGGTCACCGAATAGGTGCCCGCAGACCCACAGCAAAGGTGCTTGTCCTTGGTCGCAGCCAGGTTAACACCCGCCCGTGTCAGCACCTGCTCCACCACACCGTTCTGCTTCATTGCGTGCTGCAGGCTGCAGGGACAATGGAATGCCACCTTGCCCGGGTCCTGCCGGACCTTGAGCTTTTCCAGATCCTGTTTCAGCAAAAAGGCGCCGAGATCGGTGCACAGTTCGCTCACCTTCTGGGCCTTGGCGGCATAGACCGGATCGTCCTTCAACAGATGACCGTAATCCTGAACCATCGCCCCGCAACCGGAAGCCGTCATGATGATTGCCTCAGCACCCGCCTCGATAGCGGGCCACCAGGCATCAATGTTCTGGCGCATTCTTTCCAGGCCTTTCTCGTGCTCGGAAAGGTGATAATTCACGGCACCACAGCAGCCAGCCTCCGGGGCTTCCACCATGGTAATGCCGAGCCGATCCAGAACCCGGGCGGCGGCTGCATTGGTATTCGGAGTGGCCGAAGGCTGCACGCAACCGGCCAGTGCCAGCACAATACGGCTGTGACTGGCTGCAGGCCAGGGGCTGGCCTGCTTTCTGGGCGGCACCTTGGTGCGCAGTTTTTCCGGTAATACCGGGCGGAAAACCTGCCCCAGACGAAGCAGAACACCGAACAACTGGCGGTTGGGAATCACCCGCGCCAGGGCCCAGCGCAGCCACTTGTCTTTCGGCTCCCTGGGCATCTCCTTTTCCATCAGACCGCGGCTGATGTCCACCAGACGCCCATACTGGACACCGGACGGACAGGTGGTCTCACAGCTGCGGCAAGTCAGGCAGCGGTCCAGGTGCTCGCGGGTTTTCTCGGTAACTTCCGCCCCTTCCAGGAACATCTTCATCAGGTAGATCCGGCCACGAGGACCATCACGCTCGTCGTTCAGTTCCTGATAGGTCGGGCAGGTCGCGGTGCAAAAGCCACAATGCACACAGGCCCTCAGGATCGACTCGGCTTCCTGGCCTTCCTTGGTGTTAGCAAATTGTTGAACCAGATTCGTCTGCATAATTACAACCAGCTGTATAAACGTCCGGGATTGAAGATATTGTCCGGATCAAAGGCATTCTTGATGCGGCGCTGAATGCCCTTCAGGGCCTCCGGCTGGTGATGCATCACCTCACCGGTGCGATCGCCACCACGGAACAGGCTGACCTGGCCACCGGCAGCTCGGGCCGCAGGCTCCAGATCTTTCAGCTCACCGGCGCCACGGAACCAGCGCTGGGAACCGGCCCAGTCGATAAACCAGTTACCTTCCAGTTTCGGTGTGGCAGCTGTCGAACCAACGGAGAAGCGCCATAAAGGCACGTCGTTACCGGCAAAAAATTCGTGACGCATATCCTGCACCTGTCGCCAGAAGTGGTCGCCCTCTTCCATCACTTCGCCGGACCACTTTTCAGCGGTGGCTTCCACACCGGATTTCGCACCGGCCAGGCGCAGGTAAACCTTGCCGTCCACCCAGCAGGCGGCGGTGATGGGCTTGGGCTCGGCCGCCCGGCTGTTCATATAGTGAACCACCTCGTCCATGCCCATTTCCTGAACCAGGGTCAGGGAAGCGGCCGGTTTCGGCATCACTTTCATGCTGATTTCAGTGATTACGCCCAGAGTTCCCAGGGCACCGGCCTGAAGACGTGATACGTCATAGCCGGCCACGTTTTTCATGACCTGACCACCAAAGCGAAGATGTTCGCCCTTGCCATTGAGCAGCCGGATACCCAGCACCTGGTCACGCACCGAGCCGGCCCAGGGGCGTCCCGGACCGGAAAGGTTACAGGCCAGGGTGCCGCCGATGGTGGAGGCGGCACCAAAATGGGGTGGCTCAAAATGCAGGCACTGACCTTCTTCAGCCAGAGTCGCCTCGATTTCGCTCAGCGGCGTACCGGCACGGACGGTCAAAACAAGCTCCACCGGGTGATAGTCAACGATACCGGTATGCTCGCCCACGTTGAGGGTTCCGGCATCGGTGTCGGCTTCCCGGCCCATAAAGGCCTTGGTGCCACCGCCGACAATATTGAGTTTGTGCCCGCTCTCCCGGGCCTGGAGCACCTGCTCCTTCAACTGTTGGGAAATATCAGCCATGGGCGGCTTCCGTATGTTCGTGCGTGTGTTGTTTGTGCTCAAGGGAGCGGTATTCCTGGCAGAACCGAAGGGCCGGTACGCCCTTGCCCGGGTTCAGGATACCGGCGGGATCAAACGCGGCCTTTACGTCGTGGAACTGCTGGAGCTCCTCATCGTTGAACTGCACTGCCATCTGGCGAATCTTTTCAACGCCAACGCCGTGTTCACCGGTAATGCAGCCACCTACCTCCACACACATTTCCAGGATGCGTGAACCGAAGGCCTCCGTGCGCTCGAATTCGCCGGGCACATTCGCATCAAACAGGATCAGCGGGTGCAGGTTGCCATCGCCGGCATGGAACACGTTGGCGACGCGCAGACCAAACTCCTCGGACATCTTCTCCATTTCCGTCAGAACATAGGCGATCTCACGACGGGGAATGGTACCGTCCATGCAGTAGTAGTCCGGTGAAATCCGGCCCACGGCCGGGAACGCAGACTTACGGCCTTTCCACAGCAGGGCTCGCTCTTCCTCGCTCTGAGAGGTCCGAACCGAAGTGGCACCCAGCTTTCGGAAGACTTCTTCGGCCTGGGCAATGTGTTCGTGAACTTCCTCCTCGGTGCCGTCCACTTCACAGAGCAACAACGCCTTGGCGTCCCGCGGGTAGCCGGCCTGGGCGAAGTCATCCGCTGCGATGATGGCGTGGCCATCCATCATTTCAAGGCCACCAGGGATAATGCCGTGGGAGATAATCCCGCCCACGGCGTCACCACCTTTCTGCACGTCATCAAACCCGGCCATGACAACCTGGGCTACTTCGGGTTTCGGCAACAGCTTCACTTTGACTTCCGTCACCACACCCAGCAGCCCCTCGGAGCCGGTCATCAGCGCAAGCAGGTCCATCCCACAGCCGTCCAGACCATCACTGCCCACGGTCACGACATCACCCTCGGCGGTGACCATTTCCACGCTCAGGATGTTGTGAACGGTCAGACCGTACTTGAGGCAATGCACGCCGCCCGAGTTCTCGGCCACGTTACCGCCAATGGTGCAGGCGATCTGCGAGGAAGGATCTGGCCCGTAATACAGACCGTACTGGGCCGCTTCTTCGCTGATGGCGAGGTTTCGAACCCCGGGCTGCAGTCTTGCCGTTCGGGCCAGCGGATCAATCTCCACGATGCGATTGAACTTGGCCAGCGACAGTACCACGCCCTCCTTGTTGGGCATGGCACCGGCACTGAGTCCCGTTCCGGCTCCACGGGCCACCACAGGTACCGCGTTCTCGTTACAGATGCGCATCACCCGCTGCACCTGTTCAACGGTTTCCGGCAGCACCACCAGCAACGGCATTTCGCAATACATCGACATGCCGTCGCATTCGTAGGGCTTCATGGTTTCGTCATCGGTGATGACGTAGTCCGGGTCGATAAACGCCCGGAACTGCTCCGCCAGCTCGGCTTTGCTGACTTTCGGCTTGGTAGTCATAGCACTCTCTGGGTTCGAATTACGTCAGTGTGACAGTCATCAACCGCGTTTTGTTTCAAAGTGGTCAAGACCGGCCTGGGCACAGTCCATATCCTGCTGGGGGGTACCGGAACTGATTCCGATACCACCCACCACTTCGCCGTCGACGATCACCGGCAGACCACCGCCAACAGAGCTGATGCGCCCGCCAACTTCGGTGTGGATACCGAAAGCGAGACTGCCGGGCACGTTCACCTTGTTGTAGTCATGGGTGGCTTTCTTGGCCGCAGCCGCCGTGAAGGCCTTGTCCTGGGCAATGGTCACACTGGTGATCTTGCCGCCGTCCATNCGCTCGAAGGCCACCAGATTGCCGGATTCGTCCACCACAGCGATGCACATGGGCACACCGATTTCNCGGGCCTTTTCAGCCGCGCCCTCAATGAGGATGCGCGCCTCGGCAAGGTCCAGTCGTTTGATCGTCAACATAAAGCTTTACTCCTTGATTTGATTAACCGTAAACCAGCCCTGGCAGCCAGGTTACGATGCCGGGGATCAGGACACACATGAACAGTCCGAACGCCTGAATCGCCAGGAACACCAGGGAAGACTTGAAGATGGTACCCATGGAGATTTCCGGAGGACAAACGCCGCGGATGTAAAACAGTGCGTAACCAAACGGCGGACTCAGGAAAGACATCTGCATGTTCACCAGGTACAACACACCGAACCAGAGCACCACGTCGTCACCGGCTACCGGCGGGAAGCCGAACAAGCCAGGGAATTCCAGCGCCTTCACAATCGGAATGAAGATGGGCACTGCCAGCNGCAGGATACCAACCCAGTCAAGGAACATACCCAGNACNACCAGCAAGACCATCAGCAGGAGCAGGATCCCGTACGCCGACATGCCGGTTCCAAGTATGGCGTCGGTGACAAACTGCTGACCACCCTGGAGGATGTAGAAACCGACGAATACCGATGCACCGAACATGATCCACAGAACCATGGCAGACGCCTTGGCCGTGGTCACGGAGGCTTCGCGAAGGCCGGCAATCGAGAACTTCTTGTGCATCATCGCAACGATAATGGCACCGAACGAACCGATACCAGCCGCTTCAACCGGCGTGGCAATACCACCGAAAAGCAGGCCCAGAACCAGACCAACCAGTGCAAGGGGTGCAATCAGGTTGCCCAGAAGCTTGAGCTTTTCTTTCAGACTGATCCGGTCTTCCACCGGAATGGGCGGGCCCAGCTTCGGATTCAGCCAGCTGCGCACCAGAACATAAGTCAGGTACAGACCGGAGAGCATCAGACCGGGCAACAGAGAGCCCAGATAAAGCTCGCCCACAGACTGCTGTGCAACAACGGCATACAGAATGGCCAGAATCGAAGGCGGAATGAGGATACCCAGGGTTCCACCCGCCATGATGGAGCCGATGGCAATCTTGTGGTCGTAATGACGTTTCAACATGGCCGGCAGTGCGATAATGCCCATGGTGACAACGGCGGCACCGATAACACCGACCATCGCAGCCAGAATCGTAGAGGCGACAATGGTTGCAGCAGCAAGGCCGCCACTGATGCCGCCCATCCACTTGTAAACCACGCTGAACATTTCTTCGATCAGGCCCGCGCGTTCAAGCATCGACGCCATGAAGATGAACAGAGGGATCGCAGCAATGTCGGGGTTTGCCATCAACGGGAAGATCCGGCCGGGGACAATGTTCAACATCATGGCGTCACCCACCAGGTAGATGAACATGACACCAAGACCACCGGTCACGAAAGCAAGCGGCAGCCCCATCATCAGGGCGACAGCCAGAGATCCAAACATCAGGTAGGTCANCGGCCCGATTTCGACGCCGGACAAGCTACCCGAGAGCTTGAAGAGGAATTTNTCATCACTCCATGGGTCATAAAAGAGAATGTTGATCAGTTCAACACAGATGACAAACGCCAGACCCACGGTGGCGATGATCATTAACCATGTACCCAGTTTTCCGGCCATGCCGCTGCTGGGCGCTGCAGTTGTTGTACTCATGATGTGCGCTCCTGACCGAGACGGATNAACAGTACGATGTCTTTAAGCAGCTTCGAAAAGCCGGCGAGCAGCAACAGGATTGCGCCCACAAACATCACGCCTTTCACGGGGNAATACTGGATACNCCAGGTCTCGACAGNGGTNTCTTGCATCATCAGGGAGTCCTGGAAGAAGGTCCAGGATGTGGTGGCCAGAACGGCTGCAAATATGAAGAAGAACATGGAGGTGAAAATATCCATGCCCACGCGCCCGCGAACCGGCAGGAAGTTGTAGACGACGTCTACCCGAACGTGCGCTCCGTGCAACAGCGCAAAGGCACCGGCAAGGATGTACTGCATACCGAAGATCAGGAAGCTGGCCTCATGCACCCAGATCGTTGGCATGTTAAAGATGTATCGCATCACCACTTCAAAGAAATAGAAAAGCACGGCGTTGATGGTCCAGAACGCAACGAAAAGACCTGACTTCTCGCACATCCAGTCAACGATTTTCGTAAACCAGTTACCCTCGTACTCAAAGTGAGCAAGAGGATCATCTTCTTCAGACTGCAGCTCGGAAACCGTTTTCTCNGGCTCGGCGTCATCTCCGCCGTGCTTACTGCTCCACTTATCCCAAGCCATCATGAGCAATGGCATTACCGCAAGCCAGCCCCAGTAGAACCAGTGCGGCAAAACAAAGCCAAAGGAACTCAGATCAGACATGTTGTTACCACCCAGATCAAAGAGCGAGGAAGGGAGGGCTAATCCTTAGTCGGCTAACCCTGCCTTCCTCGTGTGTCGTTTTTTATTTGAGCTTTGGAACTNAGAAGCCCTTGATGTCTTCTTCGGTTATGTAGCCAACCGTGTCGTTCATCATGTACTTCAGCTGGATATCCAGGATGGCGCGCGCGTCATCATTCTTGTTGGCCCAGTTGAACCAGATGGGGATCGCAGCTTTACGCCAGGTTTCCAGATCTTCCTGGCTCAGGCGGGTAACCGTGTCGCCATCCGCCTTGAACTTCTCCATCGCCTCGATGTTGCGCGCCTGGATGGCCAGGTAGTGCTTCTGGGAGTANATCCGAACCTCGTCCTCAACCAGNTGCTGAAGCTCAGGCGAGATAGAGTTCCAGGCACGCAGACTGACGGTCAGATCCATCAGGTCCACCGGCTGGTAGATAGACATNACGCCGGGAGGTCCAAAGATGATGTAGTCAGTAACCTGGGAGAAGCCCAGCTCNTAGTTNACCGCNGGACCTACAAAGTCCGCCGCGTCAATNGTGCCTTTNTCGAGAGCCGGGAANATATCCGAGCCCGGCAGACTGACCGTGGACACGCCAAACTGCTGGAAAACCTCGGCAACCATGCCTCCGGGTACGCGGATCTTCATACCTTTCAGGTCGTCAAGACTGTTTACCGGCTGCTTGGAATGGATGATGTTGGCNTCNTGCTGGATCGGGCCAACGTAGAACAGGCCGAACTTCTTGTAGATTTCCCGGGTCTTCTCNANCATACCCATGGAGTAGAACATGGTGTCCCACTGATGGNGCTGATCCNGACCNGCTGGGTAGGAAGACAGGAACACAGAGGCAGGGATCTTGCCCGCCCAGTACAGGGTGAACGGGTTCATACCCTGCAGCACGCCGTTACGAACAGCGTCAAACAGCGCGTTGTTGTCGGCAGCAACCGCCTTGGCNGGGAAGCACTGGAACTTGAGCTCTCCGCCGGACTTGGCCTCAATACTCTTACACCACTCCTCGAAGAGCGTGTAGCCCACCGTACCCGCGTCCCAGGTCGACTGGATTTTCCACGTGGTAGCAGCTTGGNCCTGACCTGCGCCCATGAGCATTGCGCCTGCCANAGTGGCGCCCATGGCGATTGTCTTGAGGAAACTTCTGCGAGGTGGGGTCTCGCCAGTGTCACAGCTATTTCGGATGTTATTCTTCGAATTCATCGAAACGTCTCCGTTGGCTTTGTTTTTATCAGCGTCTATGGCAACGCCGGCGCAGGCCGACATTAGAATGATATTCGTAGCCAATCCGGGTTTAGTCCAGTTCGGTGAGCACTGGTCTGACCAGTTTTTGAAGTATTAAAAATGGACGAAATACTCTGAATCGGCCATATTTAACGGGCTCGGACGCACATCAGCTGAGAACGGNAACACCTACAATCAGAAGCATTCACTGGTCAGACCAGAGAGCATAAACAGGCCCCCAAATGGCAATCTCCCAGGAAATCTCATATCGGCTGGAACGCCTTATTCTCGACGGCGGGCTGGCTCCGGAGCAGAAGATACCGTCCGAGCGCCAACTGGCGACCCGGCTGGGTGTTTCCCGCGCAGTGATCCGGGAAGCCCTGCATGAGCTTCAGGGCCGCGGCGTTATTGAGACCCGCCACGGCAAGGGGTCGTTTGTGGCCAGCATGGTGCCCGGCGCGAGCGAGCTGGGAGAACAGAGTCCGCTGATGCATCTTTTCGAGGGACATCCCCGCACACTNTTCGACCTTCTGGAAGTACGCGAACAACTGGAAGGCCAGGCCGCCTATCTCGCTGCCCTGCGGGCAACCCGCCTCGACCGGCATCGCATCACGAAGGCGTTCCGGGCGCTTGAGGATACCGACCCGCTTCGTAACGCCCGNCTNGACCATGGTTTCCATCTTGCGATTGTCGAGGCATCCCATAATCCGGTACTGGTNCATGTGCTCAACAGNCTGAAAAACATGATGTTGTTGACCGTNCAGGCCTCGGTTGCCAACCTGAANCCGAGAGAAGAAATGCGGAAGAAAATCGTCCGCCAGCACCGGCAGCTGTATGAGGCCGTCATCGCTGGCAAGCCGGCCAACGCCCAGAAGGTGGCGATGGCCCACGTACGGTTTGTCAGTGAGGCCATGAGAGACATGGAGAAAGACGGAGGCAAACTGATCAGGCTGCCCATTGAACAGGACAAAGCGAATGATCATTTGCGGGCAGAAGCCTAGCATGGCAAAAAGCTTGCATTGAACAATCATTCGACCACAATGTCATGCAGCGAACGGCGGTGAAATTCGGTAAAACGCTCTCTTTAAGGGATTGATTTCCGTATCCACAGTCCGTAAAACATGCGCCTTTGAATTACAGCCCCAGGAGTCACCCATGGCGGACCANNCGCCTTTGATCTGCAGGGACATTNACAAGACCTTTGACCAGCTTGAAGTGCTCAAAGGTATTTCACTGGAGACCCGCAAAGGCGACGTGGTTTCCCTNATCGGCAGCTCCGGCTCCGGCAAGAGNACNNTCCTGCGTTGNATNAACCTGCTGGAANCNCCCACNTCCGGCGACATTATCGTGCACGGCGACCCAATAANGTTCACNACCAACCGCANGGGCGAACGNATTCCNGCNGATAACAANCAGGTTGANCTGATNCGCGCNAAACTTTCCATGGTNTTCCANAGCTTCAATCTCTGGTCTCACATGACNGTNNTGGANAANATCNTTGAAGCNCCGNTNCACGTGCTNAAGGTNCCNAAGAAGGAAGCCATCGAGCGCGCNGAAGCCTANCTGAACAAGGTGGGNATCTACGAGCGCAAGGACTACTACCCGGCCCAGATGTCCGGTGGCCAGCAGCAGCGGGCGGCTATTGCCCGGGCCCTGGCCATGGAACCGGAAGTCATGCTGTTTGACGAACCCACGTCGGCGCTGGACCCTGAGCTGGTGGGGGAAGTACTGAAGGTTATGCAAAGCCTGGCCGAGGAAGGCCGCACCATGATCGTGGTTACCCACGAAATGGCGTTCGCAAGGGATGTGTCGAGTCAGGTCCTGTTTTTGCATCAGGGCGTGATCGAGGAACAGGGTACCCCCGAAAAAGTGTTTGATCACCCGGATTCGGAACGCATGAAGCAGTTCCTGACTCCCAACTTCTGACACTCGGTGCTATCTTGAACCGGTGAAAAATAAAATGCTGGAACCAAAAACTTCCATCAAAAATAAAGCCCAAAAGGCAAACCACTGGAGAAGTGACACATGAAAAAAATGATTTTTGCAGCAAGCTGCGCCCTCGCCCTGATTGCAGGCGGTGCACAGGCCCAGGAACGTAGCCTCCGCATTGCATTCGACGTGCCCTACGAGCCGTTTGAGTACAAAGACGAGAACGGCGAGCTGACCGGTTTCGAAGTGGAACTGGCCGAAGCCATGTGCGAAGAAATGAACGCCAACTGCGAATTCGTGATCCAGGCATGGGACGGCATGATCCCGGGCCTGCTGGCACGTAAATTCGATCTGATCATGTCTTCCATGTCCATCACTCCGGAGCGGGCCGAGCGGGTTCTGTTCTCCGAGCCGTACTACAACACCCCGGGTGGCTGGTTCGGCCCTGAGAGCTTCAACACCGACGTCACCGACATGGACGCCATGAAGGGCAAGACCGTGGGCGTTCAGCGTGGCACCACCATGGACACCCACGTAACCGAAAACATGGGCGGCATTGTGACCATCAAGCGTTACACAACCGCCGATGACATGGTTCTGGACCTTGAAGGCCAGCGTCTGGACGTTGTGTTCGTAGACTATCCGGTTGGCGAGCAGACCGTCCTCACCAAGGAAGGCTTCAAGGAAGTCGGTGAGCCGGTCAAGCTGGGTCAGGGCGTGGGTGTTGCCATGCGCCAGCGCGATACCGAGCTTGCCGAAGAAGTGAACGCTGCCCTTCGCACCCTGAAGGAAGATGGTACCTACGACACCATCATGCAGAAGTACTTCGCTTACGACATCAAGATGTAAATCTGCCGAGGGGTGGCCCGTTGGGGCCGCCCCTGCTTACCGGACTTTCCCATGCTTGATCTGAAAGGCTATGGCCCGGCCCTGATGGATGGGGCAATAGTCACCATTGAACTGGCCTTCCTGTCTCTTGCTCTCTCGGTTGCCCTGGGACTGATTGGCGCGTCTGCCAAACTGTCGCAAAGCCGGGTTGCCAAAGGTATCGCGACCACCTACACCACTCTGATTCGTGGCGTGCCCGATCTGGTCATGATGCTGTTGTTCTACTATGGCGGCCAGGTTGCAGTGAATATGCTCTCGGATTACATCTGGGAAACTTACGAGATCGACTTTTTCTTTCAGTTCGACCCGTTTATCTCCGGCGTTGTAACGATCGGGCT
Source organism: Marinobacter sp. (assembly GCA_002718255.1). Taxonomy (GTDB): domain Bacteria; phylum Pseudomonadota; class Gammaproteobacteria; order Pseudomonadales; family Oleiphilaceae; genus Marinobacter. The sequence continues at coordinate 154,819 of PBED01000018.1, forward strand.
GATTTTCGGCGCCTATATGACCGAAACTTTCCGGGGCGCGTTCCTGGCTGTTGAAACCGGCCAGATTGAGGCTGCCCGGGCCTATGGTTTTACCCGTTTTCATACCTTCCGCAGAATCATGCTGCCGCAGATGCTGCGCCATGCCCTGCCCGGTCTGGGCAACAACTGGCAGGTTCTGCTGAAGACCACCGCCCTGGTTTCGATCATTGGCCTGACCGACATGGTTCGTGTGGCGGAGGAAGCCGCCAAGGCGGAGCGCATGCCGTTCCACTTTTTCATTCCGGTGGCATTTGTCTATCTGGCCCTTACGGCGGGGTCTGAGCTGTTCATCAAGTGGCTCGATAAACGGGCCAATGTCGGCGTGGTTCAGGGGGGTTAACGGATGCCTGATTTCATTGCCGAGTGGCTGAACCAGAACGAAATCTTTACCGCCATGACCATCATGGAATACTGGGATGGCATGGTGACCACCGTGCATCTGGTGTTTCTGTCCCTGGTTATCGGTTTGCTGGTGGCGGTTCCGCTGGCCATCCTCCGGACGGTTCGCAACCCCTTCGTCTCCGGCCCGGTGTGGCTTTATACCTATCTGTTTCGCGGCACACCATTGCTGATTCAGCTTTACATCATTTATTACGGGCTGGCCCAGATTGAGGGCATCCAGGAAACCTTCTGGTGGGAGATTTTCCGGGAACCTTTCTACCCGGCCCTGCTGGCTTTCACACTGAACACTGCGGCCTATACCACGGAGATTATCCGCGGTGCGATCATATCTACGCCCAACGGTGAAATTGAAGCAGCCAAAGCCTATGGCATGAACTGGTTTATGCGGATGCGGCGGATTGTGCTGCCAAGTGCAGCGCGGCGGGCGGTGCAGGCCTACTCCAACGAGGTGATCTTCATGCTGCACGCCAGTGCGATTGCGAGTGTAGTAACCATTGTGGATCTGACGGGAGCAGCCCGTAATATTTACTCCCGGTTTTATGCGCCGTTTGATGCGTTTATCTTTGTGGCACTTTGCTATATGGCGCTCACGTTTATACTGGTTTTTGCTTTCCGCAAACTCGAAACTCATCTTCTGAAGCATCAGCGGCCGGTGAACGGCTGAGCCCGCGGAACATCATACTTCAGTGCCCGGGCAGGCAGGGTATTGCCTCCCGGGAAACGCTACGAGCACATCCATGTGCGCTTGACTGAAGCCATCCATGGCTTCAGACATTCCCGGGAGGCAATACCCTGCCCGCCCCCAAACCTGGTTCGGGGCTTCTATGTCGGCAAAACAAGATCTGTTCGGAACGAATTGTGACTGGCTTTCCCACGCCCTGGACAACCCAGCCGCATCACTCCCAGAAATCAAGACCTTTCTCCCCGACGGTACCCGAATCAGCCGCAAGGCCGTGGGTGTTCTGGACATTGTTCCCCCGGCTGGCCGAAGCAACCCGAATGCCGAGGCCATCATCGTTTCCGCAGGTGTTCACGGGAACGAAACAGCGCCCATTGAGGTTCTTAACGGACTGGTTTCCGAACTGATTGAGGGCGAATGGGAGCTGGCTTGCCCGGTCTTGCTGATTCTGGGTAATCCCCCCGCGATGGTCGCAGGGAAGCGCTTTCTGGAAGTGAACCTCAATCGGCTGTTCGATGGCGCGCATAGTCGGAACGAGTATGAGGGNCTGGCCGAGGCTGCGCGGGCGCAGGANCTTGAGGANGCTTGCCGGCAGTTTGCCATGGCCAATCCCCAGGCGNTCTATCACTACGACCTGCACACGGCCATTCGGCCGTCNCACCGGGAGNGGTTTGCNCTGTATCCGTTTGTTGAGGGNCGGACGGTTCCGGTCGACCAGNGTGATTTTNTGCTGGAGGCNGAGGTGGAGACGCTTCTGCTGCAGCACAAGGCGGGCACNACGTTTTCGTCGTTTTCCTCGTCGCTGTTGAAGGCCGAGAGTTTTACCNTGGAGNTGGGTAAGGTTCGGCCGTTNGGNCAGAATGATCTGGGGCGCTTTTCCGGCATCCAGGATGCCTTGCGACGGCGGTTCCGGGGGCTNCCCTCACCTGCGCCGCAGCCGCCGTTTGATCACCTGACGGTGTTCGAGGTGGTGCATGAGATTCTGAACACCGGGAAGAACTTCCGGTTCCANATTCCGGACGATGTCGCCAATTTCACCGAGTATCAGCCCGGCACAGTCATCTGGGAGGACNNCGAGACCAGNTANCGGGTGGGNCATTCNCCAGANGCGATTGTGTTCCCCAATCCNGAGGTNCCNGTGGGCCATCGAGTCGGGCTGATGATCCGGCCAGAAACGGGNTCAGATGAAAGNTTCATCTGACCCTCNTTCCNNCTGATCAGGCCGGGGCGTTTTCGGGTTCCGGCACNCTGNCTTTGATCAACTGGGTGCAGACAGCCGGGATGACCAGCAGCGTNAGCACCGTTGAGGCCAGCAGGCCGGAGATGATGGCCCAGGCCATGGGTGGCCAGAGCGTGGAGCTTGAGAANGCCAATGGCAGCAGGCCGGCCACGGTGGTTGCTGTGGTCAGCAGGATCGGGCGGGTGCGCTGNTCTACCGCGTTGCGCATGGCGTCGCGGATGTCTCTTCCTTTCTCCAGTTCCCGATCCATCACGTCCAGCAGAACGATGGCGTTGTTCACCACGATTCCCACGAGGGCGATCACGCCAAGCAGAGACTGGAAACCGAAGGGTGAGCCGGACAGCACCAATCCGGGGAAAATACCGACGGTAGCCAGNGGCACCGTCAGAAGGATAATGCCGACCCGGCGGAAGGAGTTGAACTGCAGCAGCAGGAAGAACAGCAGCAAAAGCATCCCGATGGGGGCTGCGGTGAGCAATGCGGTATTGGCTTCACCGGAGCCCTCAGCATCGCCGCCCATGGCCATGCGGGTACCCGGCGGTAACGGGTTTCTCTCAAGCCCTGCGTAAAGGCCGTCCAGAGCCTGGCTGAAGCTGTAACCGGTTTCGAGATTAGCCGTGACGGTGTTCATTCTTACGCCATCACGCAGGTATCGAGCCGCCGGTTCCCAGGTGGTATCCACTGTCGCTACTGCTGAGAGCGGTACGGCGTCCCCCCGGTCGTTGTAGATATTCACTGACAGCAACCGTGAAAGCGACAGGGCCGTGCCCTCGCGGGAACGCAGCACCAGGGGGATGGGATCCTCTTCCTGGCGATAGCGCTCAGCCACCACACCAAAGCTCTGGCCATAGAGGCTCTGGGCCACATCGGCCCGGGTCAGGCCGTAGCGGGCCGCCGTGGCATCGTCGACGTTGATGGCAATACTCGGAACGCCAATATCCAGGTCATGGCGGACATCAACCGTGCCCTCAACGCCTCTCAGAATGCTGAAGATCCGCTCCACCGCTTCGATCCGGGCACCATCATTGGCATGGTAGACACGGATTTCCACCGGCGCAGCCCTGGGCGGCCCCTGCCCGAGGATACCCACGGTCACATCCAGTTCCGGCATCTGGTCTTTCACGTGCGCGCGAATCCAGCGGATCATGCCGGTAGTGTCTTCCAGTGTGGGTGTGGTAACCACCAGCCGTGCCCGGTTCGGTGCCTGGGGGGCGCGCTGCAGGTTGTAATAAAATGAAGGTCCGGTGAAGCCTACGAACCGGTGGACCTTCAGGGCGTCCGGCTGTGAACGGATAATTCGCTCCAGACTTTCCGTGGCCTCAGCCGTGCGGGCCTGGTCGGTGCCTTCGGGCATGTAGACTTCGACAATCACCCTCGGGCGATCGGCATTCGGAAAGAACTGCTGGGCCATGAAGGGGGTCATCGCAAGGCTGATGCCCACAAGTATGGCGCCGGCGGTAATCAGCCGTCCGGGGTAACGGGATACCAGGCCACCCAGAAAACGGGCTACTCCGATCAATCGGTCCTGGCCCGCCTTGCGGCGGGGCTTCAGGAATCTGGCCGCCAGCAAGGGAACGGCGGAGATAGCCAACAGATAGCTGACGGACAGTGTCAGCATGATCATAACCGGCACGCCACGGGTGAAATCCGCAGCACCGCCCTTGGCCAGAAGCAGGGGTGCGAAGGCCGCCAGTGTCGTTCCCGTTGAGGCACCCAGCGGGCCGGCCAGCTCGCTGACGGCCTGGCGCAGGGCATCCAGCCGCCGCATGCCCTCATCCAGGTGCCCCTGGATGTTTTCGACGATCACGATGGCGTTGTCGATCAGGATGCCCAATGAGATCACCATGCCAATGACGGCGATCTGATGCAGCACGCCCCCACCGAGGTCATAGAGCCCGACACTGATCAGGGCAACCATGGGCAGAATGGACGCGACCAGCAGCCCCATACGAATGCCCATGCCGGTAAAGACCACCGCCACGATGATCAGCACTGAAAGCACCAGGCTCCAGGCCAGGTTATCGAGCCGTTCCTGCACCTTGTCCGGCTGGAAGAACATCTCCCGGATCTCGTAGGGTTCAAAGTCTCCGCGAATCTGCTCCATGCGTTCGCGCACCCGCTGACCAAAGCGGATCGCATCGGTGGTGCCCTCTTCCATAATGATGGAGACCAGCACCACCCGTTCGCCGTCGTACCAGGTTTCCGGCTGTCTGGGTTCTACTGGTCCACGCCAGACATCCGCTGCCGCGGCCAGGGGCACCTGTGAGCCATCCGGAAGTTCAATGGGCGTGGCGCGGATGGCGTCAATATCGGCAAACTCGCTGTTGGGAAGGACCGACAGGCGGCGGCCATTGACCACCACGAAGCCGCCGGGAATGGTCTGGTTTCGCCGCGCCAGCGTGTCCAGCACCCGCGCCGGTGAGATACCAAGCCGGAAGAGCGCGGCATCGTCCAGTGCCAGGGTAATCTGCTCGTCTGCATCGCCTTCCAGCTCAATCCGGGAAACCCCCGGCAAATCCGAGAGGTTCTGCTTCAACCGTTCAGCAACGTCGGATAGTTCCGTTACCGAGGGCGAGCCACCTACGGCCATGACGATGGCAGGAATATCGATTAGACGGTCATCAAGTACCATCCGGCCCACATCGTCCGGGAAGTCCTGCTTCGCGCGCTCCATGGCCTGGCGCACTCGGTCCCAGGCGGGGTCGGTGTCGTAGATGTCGTCATTCAGGCGCAGGCGCACGATGGCAACGCCGGTACGGGCGGTGGACTGGGTATAATCCACCTCCTCCACCTGCCGAAGTTCATCCACCAGGGGCCTGAGTACGAGCCGTTCAACGGCCTCGGCGCTGGCACCCGGATAGTTGATGCTGATCAGGCCGGCCCGGTAGGGAAACGACGGGTCTTCCTGGCGTGGCATGGTGCTGTAAGCCGCGATACCCAACAGGCAGAGCATGGTCACCACCATGCCCAGCAGACGCTGGCAGTTCAGAAGCCGGCGGGTCATCAGCGCACCTCCACGGCATCACCGTCCGCCAGCCGTGTCATGCCGGCATAAACCACCAGGTCACCCGGGGACAAATCGCCAGAGGTAACCACCACCCGCTCGCCCACGACCCGGTCGACTTCCACCNCAACACGGGAGGCCACATTATCCCGGACCCGGAACACACTGACGCCCTCGGCGTTGCGGATCACCGACAGCAGGGGCACTGTGATGGCAGATTCCCGAACAGGCGTGATGCCCACTTCTACCGGCTGGCCGGGCTCCAGGGNGTTTACCGGCAGGCTCACCAGAACCGGATGCAGCTCGCCGCGAATGGCGCTGGCCTGGGCAATCTCGACCACCGAACCGGATTGTGGCGGGCGGCTGCGGTCCTGGACGGACCAGACAGGCAAGGTTTGCTCCAGCTCGACATGATCCAGCAGATACGCCGGTACCCGCACCTCTACCTCACGGCCCTCGGGCGAGGAAAGCCGCATCACCGGCTGTCCGGCCGCCACGAATTCGTCCCGCTCCACCAGCAGGGCTTCAACCCGTCCGGAAAAGGGCGCCCGAAGTGTACTTTCCTCGAGCAGCTGGGTTGCCTCCGCCAGGGACGCCCGCGCCGTTGCNACGCTNGCNTCCAGGGANTCCCGCCGNGCTGCNAGCTGCTCNAGNGTCTGTTCGGANACNACNCCNCGCTCNTGCAANCGGCTGGAGCGNTCCCANTCCCGCTGNGCCTGCNGATACTGNGTTCNCAANTCTTCCAGNCGGGCCCNGGCAGAATCCCGGGCCGGCTCCAGGCCNGGNTTGTAGACCCGGGCGAGNAGATCACCGGCCTGCACNTTCTGNCCNAGCTCCACCNCCNGCTCCNTGAGGGTGCCACTGACCTGGAANGTCAGNGTCGCNCGCTGGGTNGCNCGAACAATNCCNGANAACCGCAGCGGCATATCCTGGCNNTCNCCGCCNGNAACNTCNGACACACGCACTGAAACCTTCTGCTNCCCGGANTCCGGGGNTACGTCACTGGCTTTNCAGCCCGANAGAAACAGTGAAAAAACCGCAAGNGAAACGATGGCNACGGGGATTCGAAGTGGTGTCATGACTCTTCCTTTCATCCNTGCTNGTGTAGTTGGCGGGGTCCTGTCCCTGGAGAAACCCGATGATTGATTTAGACATCATGTCATTCTTTGACATTTTGTCAATAATCGGGTTTGATTCGATTTCAGGTATCCTATGCGTGCTGTTGCCAACTTACCGGATGATTGAATGAGCGAACCGCTGAAAACCCGTCGCGAGCGTGAGAAACAGGCCCGTTACGACACCATCCTGGACGCCGCCGAACTGGTGTTCTCGGAAAAGGGCTACGAACGCACGTCCATGGACGACATCGCCCGTACCGCCAGCCTTAGCCGGGCCTTGCTGTACGTGTACTTCAAGGACAAGGCTGCGATACAGAGGGGCATTATGCTCAGGGCGGGCCATAGCCTGTTCCGTCGATTTGAAGAGGCAAGACAGACCGCGGATAACGGGCTGAGCCAGATCCGGGCGATGGGAGAATCCTATTATCGCTTCTATCTGGAGGAACCGGATTACTTCTCGGCTTTGACCAAGGCGTCCACCGCCATGGCAGAGGCAGACGAAAGTCAGGCAGAGGAAATGTTGTGCTCCAAATCAGACCTGATGGAGCTGATGGTGGGGGCCATCGAACTGGGGCTACGGGACGGCACCATGAACCGCGACCGGATCAACGACCCCGTTCAGACCGCACTGTACCTGCGCGGGGCCCTGCACGGGGTGATCCTGCTCTGCCAGTCGGAAATGGGCGAGGGTAACCCGGCGTTTCCGGCCGAGCAGCTGATCCGGCACACCATGGATATGCTGACGTCGTCGATTTCTGCCTGACAACTCGCAGCCCGGCAGGCTGCTAGAGCTGGAAATCGTAGATGGAGCCCAGGCCCATGATCCCGGTGAGTTCGTCCAGGGCTTTGCGAACCTCTTCCAGCAACATCGGATCGCCAAGCTCGTTCTGGCTGAGTTCATCCCGGTAATGGGCTTCCACCCAGGTGGTCAGGCGCTCATAGAGTTCATCGGTGAGCAACACACCCCGGTTGATGGCTTTCAGCTCATCGTCGTTGAGCACCACCCTCAACCGCAGACAGGCCGGGCCACCGCCATTGCGCATAGACTGCTTGACGTCGAACACTTCCACCGCGGTGATCGGCCCGCCGGACTTCACCAGGCCATCCAGATAACGGCTGACCGAAGCCACTTCTCGGCACTCGCCGGGCACCGCCAGCAGCATGCCGTCGGGTGTGTTCAGCAACTGACTGTTGAACAGGTAGGAGGCCACGGCATCTTCCAGCGGCACATCGGCACTGCTGACCCGGACCGCTTCCAGCTCGGCACCGGTGAGCCGCTCCCTGATGTCCGCCAGCACCTGCGCTTCGTTAAGAAACGCCATTTCATGGTAGAAAAGCGTATTACCGTTGCCCACCGCTATCACGTCGTTGTGGAAAACGCCGCCATCAATGGCGTCCGGATTCTGTTGGGCAAACACCGCATTCTGGTCCCTGAGACCATGCAGCCGTGCCACCGCCTGGGATGCCTCAAGCGTTTGCCGTGCCGGGTATTTCTTCGGAGCCGGAGCCTGCTCGTTGAACGCCATCTGGCCATACACAAACAGTTCCACGCCGGGCTCACCGTAACCGGCACACAACCGGGTGTGGTTGGCCGCGCCCTCATCGCCAAAGTGGCTCACTGATGGCAGCGCCGGATGGTGCGCAAAATAGCTCTCGTCGGCAAAAATGGATTTCAGAGCCCGTCCGGTCACCGCATGCTCAATGGAACGGTGGAACTTGGCGCTCAGGTTGGCCGGNGTGAANTGCACGCGATGGTCAGAGGTATCGGCACTNGGCGATACCGTGGCCGCATTGGCCGTCCACATCGGCGACGCAGAAGAGACTGCCGCCAGGATCGATGGACTGGATTTGGCCGCCTGCTCGAGAACGCGAGCGTCCGGACCTTCGAACCCCAGGGCCCGAAGTGTCGGAATATGCGGCCGCTCATGGGGAGGCAGAACGCCCTGCACATAGCCCCGGTCCGCAAGGCGCTTCATTTTGGCCAGGCCCTGCAGTGCCGCCTCTTTCGGATTCGAGACGGAACTGACATTGGATTTGGAGGCTACATTGCCCCAGGACAGTCCCGCGTAATTGTGGGTGGGACCGACCAGACCATCGAAGTTTGCTTCAACCGCGTGTTTCACCATGGCACTGGGTTCCGTTAATCGAAATTGAGGCCNGGTGCCAGAGACTCTGGCATCTCACTCTTGCCGGCCTCCAGAGAAGCCATGGGCCAGGCACAGTAGTCGGCAGCGTAGTAGGCGCTCGGGCGATGATTGCCACTGGCGCCAACACCNCCAAAGGGCGCCGCGCTGCTGGCGCCGGTNAGCGGCCGGTTCCAGTTCACGATACCGGCGCGCACTTCTTCCACCAGCCGTTCNTAGAGTTTCCGGTCGTCCGTCAGGATGCCCGCNGACAGCCCGTAGTGNGTATCGTTNGCCAGNGCCAGTGCATCATCAAAGCTCTTGTAGCGATACACCTTCAGCAAGGGGCCAAAGAACTCTTCATCGGTCACATCCAGACCTGTGGCATCCACGATACCCGGCGACAGCAGGCCGGTTCCGGACTTCAGGGACTTCATCTCCAGCAGGGATTTGCCGCCCTTCTCAAGCAGGCTGGCCTGGGCCGCCAGGAGTTTTTCGGCGGCCTCCGCGGAAATCACGGAGCCCATAAACGGCTGCGGATCGGCATCGAACTCGCCGACCTTGATTCGGGCGGAGACTTCCACCAGCCGGTCGATGAACGCGTCGCCTTTCTTGCCCTTGGGTACCAGCAAGCGACGTGCACAGGTACAGCGCTGGCCGGCGGACAGGAAGGCCGACTGCAGTGCATGATGCACTGCACCATCCACATCAGCCACATCCTGAACGATCAGCGGGTTGTTGCCGCCCATCTCCAGGGCCAGGATTTTCTCAGGCTGGCCACCGAACTGTTTGTGCAACAGATGACCCACTGTGGAACTGCCGGTAAAGAACAGGCCATCAATTAGCGGGTGGCCGGCCAGGGATTTGCCCGTGGCCGAGGCGCCCTGAACGAGGTTGATCACTCCATCAGGAATGCCGGCCTTCTCCCAGAGTTTTACCGTCAGCTCGGCGACCCCCGGGGTCAGCTCACTCGGTTTGAACACCACCGTGTTACCGGCGAGCAAAGCCGGCACTATGTGGCCATTCGGCAAATGCCCTGGAAAGTTGTAGGGGCCGAAAACCGCAACGACCCCGTGGGGCCGGTGCCTGAGCACGGCGTGACCACCGGCAACATCGGATTCAGATGTCCCGGTACGGTCGTTGTAGGCTTTCACGGAAATGCCGATCTTGCCGATCATCGCCGCCACTTCCGTGCGGGATTCCCACAGCGGCTTGCCGGTCTCCAGGCCAATCTGGTGTGCCAGCTCTTCCTTGTGAGCCTCAAGCAGTTCACCAAAGGCTTCAACAACGGCCTGGCGTTCGGCAAAGCTCTTGCGCTGCCACTTCACAAAGGCATTGCGGGCTTCACGAACGGCCGCATCCACATCCTCCAGATTGGCGCTTTCGCCATCCCAGAGTGTTTCACCGGTCACCGGCTGGACAGATTCGAATACCGGCCCGTGGCCCGGTAGCCAGAGCCCGTCGATAAACAGTTCACCCGTCAGCTTTGCCATTTCGATGCACCTCCCGGTACTGAGCTTCTATAACTATGTTTGGTCAGCAGCCCCGAGTCTTTCAAGGGGGCCAGGCGAACCGGATCGCCAGATTCAATCTGCAAGGCTTCGGCAACTTCAGGTGGCAGGCTGACGGTATCCGGTCCGATNCAATCTATCGGCACGGTAGTCACCCGGAAATCCCGGAATGAGCGGTTCGAAACCATGACCCGCTCCTCAGATGGAACGTCCAGGTTGACCGGTTTGCGAGTGACCATGGCGTGCCGGTTCATGCCTTCGCGAACCGTCCGGACATTGTGAACGAAGGCTTCAACCACGGGCCCGCCATCAAATATGTCTACCAGTCCGTTGAAGTTGAACCCCTCGGACTGAAGCATCCGGAGTGCCGGAGCGGTGTTGTCATGGACCCGGCCGATCACGGCACGTGCGGAATCCGGCAACATGGACAGGTATATCGGATACTTGGGCATCAACTCGGCAATAAACGACTTGTTGCCCAGCCCNGAGAGCATGTCCGCNTCGCTGAACTCCATGTCGAAGAATTTGGTTCCCAGCGCGTCCCACAGAGGGCTCCGGCCGTTGGCATCCGACACGCCCCGCATTTCCGCGAAGATTTTTTCCGAGAAGTGTTTGCGGAATTCATCCAGGTACATGAACCGGCAGCGGGAAAGCAGCAGGCCGCTGCCTCCGCCTTTGTACTCATCGGAGAGCAGCAGGGAGCAGATTTCGCTGGTATCGGTCATGTCGTTTGACAGATGCAGCGTTGGAGTCCGCACGTGCACACCCAGCTCTTTCGAGGCATTGACGGTGACGCTCAGACGGTAATTGTAGAAAACTTCATCCAGACCAACGCGAGCCTGGATACCGCTGATACCGACCGTTTTCTTGCGTTCGGTATCCTCCAGAGCGAAGAGATAGAGCCCTGCTTCCGGTGCAATGCGCTGGTTGAAGGTTTCACGGGCGTGATTGATCTTCTTCTGCAGCAGCTCGCGATCCGCCGGCAGGGTGGTCAGCCCCTTCCCGGCGCTTTGGGCCATGGCATACAGGTCGTCCAGATCGTTTTCCTGCAACGGGCGAATTACCAGCATGGTGTCGCCTCCGTGATCCCGGCGGATTGATACGTAACTGCGTCCTCGGTGCCCGAATAGGTCATAGCGGCGCGATCCTTACCCGGTCACCCGCGGTCCGGTTCAGCGTATGCCAGGTCGAGACCGGCACCTTGAGTTTGTCGTCCAGTGTTTCGGCGACCGGTGTCAGGGTGCAGCGAAACTGTTCACCCTCGCCGGCGGCAATGAGACAGGTTTCGCCGGTGTCCTCGTTGGTCCCATGAAGTTCCTTCGGGTGACTGGTCACGAGGGTTTTCAGGCTGTCGGTACGAGCTTCAAGAACCGGACCGGCATCAAAAATGTCCAGATAGTTTCCCGGCTGGAACCCTTCCCGCTGGAGCAACTCAAAGTTGGGTACAGTAATCTGGTGCGGCTGACCCATCGCCTTCTGGGCCGATTCACTCAGCAGCGTCACGTAAATGGGATTGGGCGGCATGAGCTCTGCGATGAAGGTTTTACTGAGCTGCCCGGAGTACTGGTCCGCCGTTTCAAAATCCATATTAAAGAAATGCCGGCCAAGGCTGTCCCAGAAGGGCACGCTCCCGTCGTCCAGCTGAACGCCCTGGATTTCCACGGCCATACGCTGGGCAAACCATTCACGGTGATCAGCAATAAACAGAATCCGGGCCCGCGACAGCAACTCGAACGCATCCGTGCCCTGCAGCCCCGGGCGGATCGAGAAAGAGCACAGCAGCGATACATCGGTCAGCGAGTGGGAGGGGTACAACACCTCCACACGGCGGGACACTCCCAGTTCATGGGAGGCATGGATCAGGGCATCCCGCCGGTAACTGTAAAAAGGCTGGCCATTGCCGGCATGGGCATCGATACCGGCCGTGCCGGCGATGTCTCCGGTCTCAGTGTCCTCAAGCACGAACAGGAACCTGGGAGGGTCATCCTCTGCGCTGATCCGGCCGGCAAACGACGCCAGGGACTGCTCGATCTTGTAGGCCAGGGCGTCGCCCTGTTTGGGCAGGGTGGAAGAAAGACGGGCACACTGGGTGCCCGCAATGGCGAGAATCTGGTCCAGATCATCCGGCTCAGCCGGACGTACCAGCCACATAAGATCTCCTTAGGCCGTCAGTTTTTTCACTGCCGCTTCGAAACGCTCGAGGGCTAATTCAATGTCCGGTTCCGGGATAATCAGGGATGGCGCCAAACGAATCACGTTTGCGCCGGCCACCAGAACCATCACGCCCTCTTCCAGCCCGGCGTTCAGGAAGTCCTTGGCCTTGCCCTGCCATTTCTCGGTGAGCACGCAACCGAGCAGCAGGCCGGCACCGCGCACTTCGGTGAACACGCCGTAGCGTTCGCCAATATCCATCATGCCCTTGCGGAGCTTGTCGGAACGGGCTTTCACACCCTTGAGAATCTCCGGCTGGCTGACGGTATCCACTACCCGCTGCGCCACGGCGCAGGCCAGTGCGTTACCGCCGTAGGTACTACCGTGAGTACCGACNCCCAGGCTGGCTGCAACCTTGGCCGTGGTCAGCATGGCTGCGACCGGAAAACCGCCGCCAAGCCCCTTGGCACTGGAGAGAATATCCGGCACCACGCCATACATCTGATAGGCGTAGAAGTGGCCACTTCGGCCAACGCCGGACTGAACCTCATCAAACACCAGCAATGCGTCATTTTCGTCGCACAAATCTCGCAGCCCCTGAAGGAATGCCTGGTCGCCGGGCATAACACCACCCTCACCCTGAATGGGCTCAACCACGATGGCACAGGTTTTCNCCTTCGAGATCAGTTTCTTCACGGATTCCAGATCGTTGAACTCGGCATGGTGAATGCCGCCGGGTGCCGGCTCGAAACCTTCCAGGTACTTGGGTTGGCCGCCTACGCTCACGGTAAACAGGGTGCGCCCGTGAAACGAATTCTTGAACGAAATGATCTCGTTCTTCTCTTTACCGTGATGCTCCCAGGCGTACCGACGGGCCAGCTTGAACGCCGCTTCGTTGGCCTCGGCTCCGGAGTTGGCGAAGAACACGCGCTCGGCAAAGGTGAGGTCACACAGAGTTTTCGCCAGACGCAGGGCGGGTTCGTTAGTCATCACGTTGGACAGGTGCCAGATTTTCTCAGCCTGATCGTGCAACGCGCCCACCAGCCCCGGATGGGAATGGCCCAGGCAGGTCACTGCGATGCCGCCCTGGAGATCGATGAACTCGCGGCCTTCCTGATCCCAGATCCGGGAGCCCTCTCCTCGCACCGGAATGATGGAACCGGGAGCGTAGTTGGGCACCATGACTTCATCGAACAGTTCGCGGCTGACGGGTTCTTTATTCATAAATCTCTCTCGGGAAAGCGGCTAAGCAATTAAAAATAGTTGAGTGGCCGCACCAAACAAGTAAGTAGGTGTGCGGACTCTTGCACCATAATACGCCACTCACGGCATAAGAACATCCGGTTCCCCGATGGCNGGCAATTCNATCACCCTGCTGCNGTNNGNNCCCNNCCTTNNTNCTGTCCANNAGNGNGCCGATCANAAGNTTGTAGGANTCCAGNTCAAAGGTGACNGCCTGGCCNCNGAGNGANAGATCCNNCAGNTCNTNNTCNTCATGNAGGGTGGCNACNTGCATCCAGTTATAAACCACCAGGATNTCCGTGCGNCCGGNNCGNNCATNNCGCTCNACNATCCCNACCGGNCCTTTCCAGGGCCAGGTTTTCAGNCGCAGGCNGTGNAANGCAATCTGNACCCTGAGNTTNTAGCGCTCGACATTCTCGAGNTCNTCNCAGGCGCCCTTGCAGCGCCCCAGTGNNCGCTGNAAACANGGNCCNTCGTNNTCNGGCTCCAGNCCGAGNAGNCGNTTGCACANNTCNTTCTTGGCCGCGATGCCGCTCAANGCNCGCTCGGCATCCCGNTTGCTGCGNAACAANCCGAAATANTCCCCCAACCGNTGNGGCTCGATNTCACGAACCAGNCGCGCCTGNAGNTACCCCGCCTCGTTTTTCGANAGCTCNATGCTCACCAGATTCTTGGCNGCCCGGGANCGACGNTTGAACAGNGGCTTCAGNGTCTTGATCTGNTTGAGTTCNAGNAGNAGCGCNCCAAGCTCGCCGGCAGTTTCCGTCCACTCAACACGGCGCAGACTCTCGGACATTCTTACACCACGGGCAGAGTTATGATCGCCGGAAAAGTGCGAGGCCACCCGCTGGGCAATATTGGTGCTTTTGCCCACATATAGAAGTACATCGTTTTCGCCGTAAAACCGATATACCCCAGGGCCCCGGGGCAGGTCCTGAAGCGTATCCGACGGAAGGTGGGAAGGAATACTCGGCCGTTGCAGCAGCTCTCGGAGAGCCTTATCTAACTTCCCGTCGCCTTTTTCCGAACGTGCATGCTCAAAGAACGCAAGCATGGCGGACACATCGCCCATGGCCCGGTGGCGCTGAACCCGGGCAAGGCCATGGCGGGCAATCAGCGCGTCCATGTTATGCCGCCGGAATTCCGGATACAGCCGCCGGGAAAGCTTTACCGTACACAACACCTTCGCTGAGAACAGGCGCCCCAGTCTGCGGAATTCGGATTTGATAAAACCGTAATCAAAGCGGGCATTGTGAGCGACAAACACCTTGCCCTTGAGTTGCTCCTCCAGCTCATCCGCCACCTCTTCAAACAACGGGGCATCGGCGACCATTTCATTGGAAATGCCGGTAAAGTTCTCGATAAACGGGGATATCCGCGCTTCCGGATTCAGCAGCGTCTGCCACTCACCCACCACCTCGCCGGCCTGCCAGAACCGGATACCAATCTCGGTAATCCGGTCCCGGGCTGAATTACCGCCGGTGGTTTCAATATCAAGAAACGCGAACGTGGCTGACTCAATAACTGTACTTTCGGACGTCATGGAACAACTTTACGCCTCATTGGCAACTGTGACCTGCCCCCAATCACTAAACCACTCACTACTTAGTAATGTCGGTTAATTTTGACCCTTTTTCCGTAGTCCGGTAGCCAGCCGCAAACTCCAGTGGTGTCTGGTAGCTCAACGCTGAATGGGGTCGGTTTTCATTATAGTCTCGTCGCCAGTTACCGATGACTTCTCTGGCATGGGCCAGATCCCGGAACCAGTGTTCGTTCAGGCACTCGTCTCGGAAACGCCCATTGAAGCTTTCGATGAAGCCATTCTGAGTCGGCTTTCCGGGCTGGATCAGCTTTAGCTCCACCCGGTTGTCATAAGCCCACTGATCCAGAGCCTTACTGGTAAATTCCGGCCCCTGGTCTGTCCTGACAGCCTGAGGGTAGCCTCTGAAGGCGGCTATGGCATCCAGAGTGCGGGCAACCTGGTCACCCGAGATTCCGTTAGCTACGGGGATGTCGAGGCATTCCTTGGTGAAGTCATCAACAATCGTCAGGCATTTGATCCGCCGACCACACGCCAGCGCGTCCATAACGAAATCCATGGACCACGTCTGATTCGGAGCTTCCGGCAACACCAGTGGCTGACGTTCCATGGCGATACCCTTTCGGCGCTTGCGTTTCGGCACGGCCAGACCGGCCTCCCGATACAGCCGGTAAACCTTTTTATGATTCACATCGATTCCTTCCCGTCGCAACAGTTGATGAACCCGTCGATAACCAAACCGACGGCGTTCATGGGCCAGTTCCGAAATGCGCTCGGTGAGCGCACTGTCACCAGCAGCAACGGTGGAGCGATAGTGAAACGAAGCGCGGGATAACCCGACGAGAAAACAGGCCCTGCGCTGGGATATCGGCGTTTGCTCCTGCATCGCCCGCACGGCCTCGCGCTTGTTCTCGACGGTCAGTACTTTCGGTTGAGGGCCGCCTTCAGGGCCTCGTTGTCCAGAAGAGACTCAGCCAGCAGCTTCTTGAGCCTGGCATTCTCATCCTCGACAGTCTTCAACCGGCGTGCCTCTGAAACCTCCATGCCGCCGAACTTCTTGCGCCAGGTGTAGAAGGTGGCGTCAGAAATGTTGTACTTGCGGCACAGCTCTTTCACCGCCAAGCCGGCTTCGGCTTCCTTCAAAATGCTGATGATCTGCTCTTCTGAAAATCGCTTTTTCATGTTCATCGTCCTCTGCTGTGATGAACATTACTAAGCTGAAAACGGTTAAGCTAGAGGGGAGCAGGTCAACTGCAGATGTCTGTATATGAACGAAAAGCTGTTATAGACATTCGTCTAATTTCTGCATGAATTTATTTAAATTGTCACGAATTCGTAACTACCTTGTTTTTGGGTCCAACAACAAAAATGTGTAGAGACAACAACGATGCAAAGCAACAAACTGAGATTGACAAATCGACGAAGAAATTTCTAACGGCGGTCGCGCCGGTAACTTTGCCAAAATCACAAAAGGCGACGCTGACACAGCCGACGGCCATTTTGGCATGGACGCAAATACCAGCCGTGTCGGTCTTTCTGTGGTTAATCCGGAAGGGGTCAAAGTTGTTGTCGAATTCGACTTCAGCAATAGCGCCAGCCTTGATCCGCGCCTGCGCCACGCTTATGGCGAATACAACAATGTCAGAATTGGTCGGTACTGGTCCAACTGTAACTCCTGGGTCGGCAACACTGCTAACGTGGACTTCGATGGCGTTCCGGGTACTGCTGGTGCACAAGACCGTACCGAGCAAATCACCTACATGAGCGGCCCGTTCTCCGTTTCACTGGAGAATGCTATCGACTACGGCGGAGTAGTAGGCGTAGCTCCGGTTCTTACACTTCAACCCGACGGAACGCAACAGCTAGAGCCAACACCGGGCCAAGATAGAGGCACCGTCGCCAGCTCTCCTGCACTGACTGCAAAGTTTGAAGATTCACAGGGTGGATTTTCTTACGCAGCAGCCGTCATGGCCAAGCAAACAGCTTACGACACAGGTTCGGCCGATGATTCAGCCATCGGTTTTGCCGGTTTCCTGGCTGGTAAAATTGCCATTACCGATATGATCTCAATCCAGGGTGCGATCAACTATGCAGATGGCGCCAATGCGTATGTATATCGCGCGGGTAGCAACTTTGCCGGAGCAGACGCAGCAACCACGACTGAGCAGAACACGTCCATGTATATCAACTATATGTGGAGCCCGGTTGATAAGGTTAGCATGGGCGTACAGTTCGAGAATCTGGAAACTGAAAGCCAAGGCGGAGCCGACGGCGACGCAAATCGTCTCATGTACGTAGCACAATACAGCTTCTAATCCTTCCGTTAGAAGTTAGTTAACTCAGCAGAAACCCCGGCTCCGGCCGGGGTTTTTGTTTGTGCGAAAAAGCGATCAGGAAAGAGCCAGAACGACAAAGGCCGGTGCGGCTTTTCAGAACTGTAGAGGGCCAGGGATGGCCCGAAACAAGCGCACANGGATGTGCTTGTAGCGTGTTCTGAAAAGCCGNACCGGCCTTNGTCGCGCCACCCAACCCTCAGNCTGGGNGNCANNTNGCTTANNNATNANAGCAGNAGGGNACGAATNTCCCCAAGAAGCTGACTNAGCACCGNNGTAAACCGGGCNGCATCNGCCCCNTTNACNGCNCGGTGATCGTAAGACAGCGACAACGGCAGCATNAACCGGGGCTGGAACTCCTTGCCATCCCAAACCGGCTTCATCGCNGCCTTGGANACCCCAAGNATCGCCACCTCCGGCGTATTCACNATCGGCGTAAANGCNGTNCCGCCAATACCACCCAGACTGGTGATGGTAAAACAGGCACCCTGCATCTCTGCCGGCTTCAACTGCTTGTCCCGGGCNTTCTNGGCAAGCTCGGCGCTCTCGGCAGCAAGCTCCCACAAGCCCTTCTTGTCCACATCCTTGATAACCGGCACCATNAGCCCGTTGGGCGTATCCACCGCAATCCCGATGTGAATGTACTTCTTGCGAACCACCTCCTTGCGCTCCATNTCCAGNGACACGTTGAACTGGGGCAGTTCTGCCAGCGCCGTGGCACAGGCCTTCAGCAGGAACGGNANCGGCGTCATNTTCACGCCCTTCTTCTCGCCGGCTGCCTTCTGGGCCTTGCGGAAATCCTCCATNTCGGTGATGTCCGCATCCTCGAACTGGGTGACGTGAGGCACGTTCANCCAGCTGCGCTGCATGTTGTTGGCCGTNGCGAACATCATCCGCGACATGGCCTCACGCTTCACTTCACCAAACTGGCTGAAGTCTGGCAGCTTGACCCCGGGGATACCGGAGCCGGTGGCAACACCGCTACCCTGCTGAGCCTGCTTNAGCTGGCTCTTCACATAGGCGTGGACATCGTCCTTGATAATCCGGCTCTTCGGGCCAGAGCCCTTGATGCGGGCCAGATCGGCACCCAGCTCACGGGCCAGCTTGCGAACAGCAGGGCCAGCATGGACCTTCGCGCCAGGCGTGGGCGGCTCATAGGTTGCACCCTGAGGTTCAGGGGCAGACTCTACTTGCTGCTTTGGCTTCTCTTCGGACTCGGGCTCCGACTTCGCTTCCTTCGCCGGTTCTTCAGACGCCGGCTCGGAGTCGTCTTCCGATTCGCCGCCCTCTTCCTGAACGGTCATCTCCAGCAGCTCATGGCCCTCGGAGAGCTTGTCACCCTCGGACACCAGGATCTTGCCCACTTTGCCCGAGTACGGCGAGGGAATCTCCATGGTGGCCTTGTCCGATTCCACGGTAACCAGCGGATCGTCAGCCTCGATGGTATCGCCTTCGGCAACATTGATTTCGATNACCGGAACATTGTCGAAGCCATCCAGCGCAGGAACCTTCACGGTCTCCTTGCGTGAGCCCCCGGAAGCCTTCTTCGGCGCCGGCTTGCTCTCTTCGGATTTCTCCTGCTCCTNGGCTTCGCTCTTTTCCTCNGCTTTTCCTTCCGGCTCTTNCTNGGAATCGTCAGAGCCACCACCATCGGCACTGGCTTCCATCATCCCNACGACGTCGCCTTCCTTGACCTTNTCGCCCACCTTAACGGTGATCTTGGTNATCTTGCCGGCNCCGGGCGACGGCAGCTCCACGGAGGCNTTGTCTGACTCTACGGTCAGNATCGGATCTTCTGCTTCAACCGAATCCCCTGCNCTGACGGTGATTTCGATAACCTCGACCTCATCCGCACCGCCGAGATCCGGAACCTTGATTTCCTGTTCACTCATGGCGGTCTCCTTAGCTCAGCACCGGGTTCGTTTTGTTGCGATCGATTCCGTACTTGCGCATGGCTTCGAGAACCACATCGTTNTTCACCTCACCGTCCTTGGCCAGAGCTGACAGCGCCGTGACTGTTACGTAGTAACGGTCGACTTCAAAGAAGCTGCGCAGCTTTTCCCGGGTGTCGCTGCGGCCAAAGCCGTCGGTGCCCAGGGTCAGGTAGGTTTTCGGGATGAACGCCCGGAGCTGCTCGGAGTGCAGCTTGATGTAATCGGTGGAAGAAACCACTGGCCCGGTCTGCTTCTCCAGGCACTGGGTAACATACGCCTTCTTCGGCTTGTCATCNGGGTGCAGGCGGTTCCAGCGCTCTACGTGCAGGCCNTCACGGGCGAGCTCGTTGAAGCTGGTAACACTCCACACATCGGAGGCAACACCCCAGTCGTCTTTCAGCATCTGGGCGGCAGCNCGCACCTCGTTGAGGATAGCGCCCGCACCAAGCAACTGAACCCGAGGCGTCTTNTTGTTGCCCTTGGTTTCAACAGACTCGAACTTGTACATGCCCTTGATAATGCCGTCTTCGCAATCCTTGGGCATGGCAGGCTGTTCGTAGTTCTCGTTTTCGATGGTCAGGTAGTAGAAGACGTTCTGGTTGTCCTCGAACATCTCCTTCATACCNTTGCGNAGCACGACCGCCATTTCNTAACCNTAAGCCGGATCGTAGGCTTTACAGTTCGGAATGGTGTTGGCCAGCACGTGGCTGTGGCCGTCCTGGTGCTGCAGGCCTTCGCCGTTCAGGGTGGTCCGGCCGGCGGTACCGCCGATCAGGAAACCACGGGCCTGGATNTCACCGGATGCCCACGCCAGATCGCCAACCCGCTGGAAACCGAACATGGAATAGAAGATGTAGAACGGAATCAACGGGAAGTTGTTGGTGCTGTAGGAGGTCGCTGCCGCCATCCACGCTGCCATGGAGCCGTCTTCGTTGATACCTTCCTCAAGAATCTGGCCCTTCTTGTCTTCCCGGTAGTACATGATCTGATCACGGTCTTCCGGAACGTACTTCTGGCCTTCGGCGGTGTAGATACCGAGCTGACGGAACATACCTTCCATACCAAAGGTACGGGCTTCGTCGGGCACAATGGGTACCACGCGCTTGCCGATACGCTTGTCCTTGGTCAGGGCTGTCAGGATACGGACGAAGGCCATCGTGGTGGAGATCTTCCGGTCGCCGGAGCCTTCCAGTACCGCTTTGAAGATNTCCAGATCAGGNATCTGCAGCGGCTGGCAATCCTTGCGGCGCTTGGGATAGAAACCACCCAATTCCTGCCGGCGCTTCTTCATGTAGACGATTTCCGGGCTATCCGGCGCTGGCCGGTAGTAGGGAACGTCCTTGAGCTCCTCATCCTTCAGCGGCACTGCAAAGCGGTCGCGGAACGATTTNAGCTGCTCGATATCGAGCTTCTTCAGAGAGTGNGCGGTATTCTGCGCCTCGCCGGCCTCACCAAAGCCATAGCCTTTGATGGTATGAGCCAGTATGACGGTCGGACGCCCACCGTTCTTNTTGATGGCATGATGGAAGGCTGCATAGATCTTGTAAGGATCATGGCCACCCCGGTTAAGCTTATTGATCTCCTCATCCGACAGATCTTCAACGAGCTTGGCTGTTTCGGGGTACTTGCCGAAGAAATTCTTACGGGTATAGGCCGGGCCATTACTCTTGAAGTTCTGAAGGTCGCCGTCACAGACCTCGTCCATGACGCGCTGCATCTTCCCTTCTTTGTCCCTCTCGAACAGGGGATCCCAGTGGCGACCCCAGACGACCTTCAACACGTTCCAGCCGGCACCGCGGAAGACACCCTCAAGTTCCTGGATAATCTTGCCATTACCACGGACTGGGCCGTCCAGACGCTGAAGGTTGCAGTTAACCACAAAGATCAGGTTGCTGAGGTTTTCCCGGCCGGCCATGGAGATNGACCCCAGGGTTTCCGGCTCGTCACACTCGCCGTCACCGACAAAGCACCAGACCTTGCGATCGCCCATCTCGATGAGCTCCCGGCTGTCCAGGTACTTCATTACGTGGGCCTGATAAATGGCCTGAATCGGGCCCAGACCCATGGAAACCGTGGGGAACTGCCAGTAATCCGGCATCAACCAGGGGTGCGGGTANGACGAAAGGCCGGTGCCATCTACCTCTTCGCGGTACTTGTCGAGATCTTTTTCATCGAACCGGCCTTCAAGATAGGAACGTGCATAGATGCCCGGAGATGAGTGCCCCTGGAAATAAACCAGATCGGATTCGCGCTTTTCGTCGCCACCGTGGAAGAAGTAGTTAAAGCCAACATCGTAGAGGGTCGCAGCCGACGAGAACGAGGANACATGGCCGCCAAGATCTCCGGGACGCTGNTTGGCGCGCATAACCATGGCCATGGCATTCCAGCGGATCAGGGAGCGAATACGGCGCTCCATGAAGAGGTCGCCGGGCATCGGCGCCTGCTGGGACACAGGAATACTGTTCCGGAATGGCGTGGTAATAGAATATGGCAGCTCGGTTCCGTCACGGCTCGCCCGTTCGGAGAGCCTCTCAAGAATGTATTTGGCCCGGTCTACGCCTTCGTTCTCGATCAGAGATTCCAGCGCGTCCAGCCATTCACTGGTTTCAATGGGATCATCGTCCTGGTACATCAAACCCTCCCCTTGGCATCAAAAAGTGCAGCGCCGCCACGATCAGCAGCCGGGCGCGTTGCGGTGTCGATAAGCTGCGATGAAATGCAGTGTTTTGTTGTGGGTATGTCAGCCTGACAGGTGTACCGGCTCCCAGTACACAGAACCTGTACAAAGCATAGAACAGCTTTCACACTTTTCCTGCCCGATCGCNCCCGATTTACGGGCTTTTGGCCCCACGAATGATCGGTATGCCGATGAAGCGCGCGGATCAGCCAACCCATTTTGTCGTCTTTTTACTACATTTTTAACGCTAAATTCAATTTACACCCTATCTAAATCCATTTCAGGGGCGCTCTTTGCGGTTACTTACGGAAGAATGACCGTTTTTGGACCAGCAGACAACCAGACTGCGACCAATGTCGTAGCATTCTTATCAACCGGAAAATTGATTACCACGCTAAACGATATCCTCGCCGCAATTCGCTACACATTCGCCGCCGTTAGCGATTTTTGTTGAATATTCTGAACCTTTAACTCTTCTACCCATCTAATTTACCGGAACTTTTTNATTAGACCTGAAAATAATCNCCCGTTTATGTATACTCGCCTGCCTGATTTTTAACCACCGAAAAGTGGTCGGACCACTTTTCTGTCATTGGCACCAACAGAGGGCGATCTATGAACTCCATCGTCACCTTTCCGAACCGGATTCCCACTACGGAGTTCGAGGAACGGCGTTTCAAGGTCTACACAGACCGCCAGCTCGACAAGATTGAAGTCATTCAGAATCTCCCTGAGGAGACGCTGTTTGAAATGAAGGTGGTAGCCAGCGTGCTACCTTTCCGGGTCAACGAATATGTGATCAATGAACTGATCAACTGGGACAAGGTTCCCAACGACCCGATCTATCAGCTTGTCTTCCCCCAGAAAGGCATGTTGAAAGAAGAGCATTACGAGCGCATGGCAACAATGCACCGTGAAGGTGCCGACAAAAAAGAGATCCAGGCGGTTGCCAAGGAAATCCGGGATGAACTGAACCCGCACCCGGCAGGCCAGATGGAAATGAACATGCCNGAGCTGGACGGTGAGGTGCTCGACGGNGTTCAGCACAAGTACCGCGAGACAGTGCTGTTTTTCCCGGCCCAGGGTCAGACCTGCCACTCTTACTGCACCTTCTGTTTCCGCTGGGCACAGTTTGTCGGTGACAAGGACCTGAAAATGGCCAGCACCGAAGCCGAGAAGCTCCACGGCTACCTGCAGGAGCACACCGAGGTAACCGACCTGTTGGTGACCGGTGGTGATCCAATGGTCATGAAAACCAAGAACCTGGTGCAGTATCTCGAGCCACTGCTGGAGCCCGAGTTCGACCACATCCAGACCATCCGCATCGGCACCAAGGCCCTCACCTTCTGGCCCTACCGCTTTGTGACNGANAANGATGCGGATGAGCTGATCGATCTGTTCGCNCGTCTCGTGGACGCNGGCAAGCACGTGGCCATCATGGCCCACTACAACCACTGGCAGGAAATCACCACCGAGATCGCCGAAGAGGCCATCCGCCGTATCCGCGCCACCGGCGCCGAGATCCGAGCCCAGGGCCCGCTGATCAAGCACGTCAACGACGATGCCGACGCCTGGGCAAAACTGTGGAAGAAGGAAGTGCAGCTGGGCATCATCCCCTACTACATGTTTGTAGAGCGGGACACCGGTGCCAAAAACTACTTTGAAGTACCTCTCGCCGAAGCCTTCCACATCTATCGGGAAGCCATGAAAAAGGTCAGCGGCCTGGCCCGGACCGCCCGCGGCCCCTCCATGAGCGCCGGCCCCGGCAAGGTGGAGATTCAGGGTATNACTGAAATCAACGGCGAGAAGGTGTTCGTNCTGCGCTTCCTGCAGGGTCGTAATCCGGACTGGGTTCAGCGCCCGTTCTTCGCCAAGTACAGCGAGACGGCCACCTGGCTACACGAGCTGGAACCGGCCTTTGGCGAAGAGAAGTTCTTCTTTGAAGATGAGTATGAAGCCATGAAGAGGGGCAACGGCTAAAGGCCGGCCCTGGCGTGATATAAAAGCGGCCCCAGTGACGGGGCCGCTTTGCTTTTCAGCGATTGGAACGACGCGCTTTCCAGTTGGGAATAACCCAAAAGACCAGGGCTCCGAANACAGCCCCGATAATGCCAATCAANGCNACCTGCAGACCACCATTACCCAGAACCCCNTCCTGGACGTTCTCCATCGCCAGCAAGCCGGCAATGAGGATCCATGGAGTGAGAAGAATAAGGGCGCTCAAAGCCAGGAATCGCTGAATTCGACGATCATCTTTTCGACTACGCATAANGANCTCTCCCAATAANTGAGCCTATGAATACTNNATCTATTAGNCATTGGATCAGGTTCGTTATTTTTGCCTCACAAACTTGGGCACAAACCCCTCTGGCTTGTCCCTGAGCCACTCAACAAACGTCCGCAACTCCTCCAGCTGCAGCAGCTTTTCCCGGGTGTTGAAGTACAGACCCAGTTCGTATTCCGAGCGAGCTTTATGAATGGCGTTGTGACAGGGTCTGCACACCCACAGGGTTCGGGTGATCAGATCTTCTTTGGTGAACAGTTTCTGGAAGCGCTTCTTCCGATGCAGGTGCTTGGGGATAAGGTGGTGCCGGGTGAGCCTGGCAACCGGGCGTTCGCAGAGTTCGCAATTGTCTGGCTGGGGTGGGAGCTTGAGCATTGTGTTTGCTTGAACGAGGGCCGGATGAAGACATTCACCCGGCCCCGGATTCAACCTCGGGTTCTGATCGCCCCGAGCAACTTAATCAGTGCATCAGGGTATAGAGCTTTCGCCGATAGGTCCGCACATCCGGGTTATTGTTACCCAGCTTGTCGAACAGCTCGATCAGCGTTGTCTTGGCCACTTCGTCCTTGTATTTACTGTCCACCTGCATCAAACGGATCAGAAGATCCATGGCCTCGGCGTTGTTCTCCTGTAATACGTGGTGGAGCGCCAACTGATGCAGAGCGTTCGGGTCTTTGGGATCCTGCTCCAGCGCCATTTCGAGATCCTTGATCGGTGGCAGCTCGGCAGACTGCCGGAGAAACTTCAGGCGGGCCGCCAACTGCTTTGCCTGGTGCTGCATCTTCTCCTCCGGCGGAAGGCTTTCCAGTACCTGTTCAGCCGTCTCAAGATCACCCATCTCCGCTTTCAGCTGGGCAAGATCAATCAGTACCTTCAGGTTCTCGGGATCCTCCTGGTTCATCTGCGACAGGATGGCCAGCGCTCCCTCAACATCGCCCTCTTCCCAGATCCGATGGGCCTTGTCATACGGATCCTCCTTCGGCGCTTCAACATGCTTGTCCAGAACCTTGCGGATTTCGTTTTCCGGCAGCGCACCGTTAAATCCATCCACCGCCTGGCCGTTCTTGACCAGAATGACCGTTGGCAGACTGCGCACACCAAGGCTGGAGGTAAGCTGCTCCTGCTCGTCGGCGTTCACCTTGGCGAGCATGAACGCGCCCTGGTAATCCTCAGCGAGTTTTTCCAGCAAGGGCATCAACTGCTTGCACGGAGCGCACCACTCAGCCCAGACATCGACCAGAACGGGTGTGCTGGCAGAGGCTTCCATCACCTTCTGCTGAAAGTTTTCCATGGTNGCGTCAAAAATATACGGAGAGTTGCTCATGCAAGGCACCTGAAAAGTCGTATGAATCATCGGAAACTGCCAGAGACATGGGGCCAACTCCCGGAAATTCAAGCGCCAACAGCGCCAACCCAACTCCTTGAAATCACCGTATCTGCCGTTACATAGCTAATAAGCAACGCCCCGGGGCAANGACGCAGCAGCCCGTCCCNGGCAGATTCACAACCTTTCCGGATGGATACTCGCGGCATGAATGATGAGACGCAAAACGATTCACTAGAGGAATTCGAAGAGGACGTGACCGAATATATCGGCAAGGACGAGCACAGCAAGAGCCTTGCCCTGCCCCAGCAGATGATGCCCCGGCGCATGTACGTGCTGCCGGTTTCGAACCGTCCGTTTTTCCCGGCCCAGGTGCAGCCTGTGGTGGTCAACCAGAATCCGTGGCAGGAAACCCTGAAGCGGGTTGGCGAAACCGACCACAAGGTCATGGGTATCTGTTTTGTGGAAGAAGAGGATGCGGAGGCAGGCGTACCTGCTAGCGAACAGCTGGAGACCGTCGGCTGCGCCGTGCGCGTACATCATGCCCAGAATGAAAGCGGCAAGGTTCAATTCATCGCCCAGGGGCTTCAACGCTTTCGGATTGTCCAGTGGTTGCGCCGCAAACCGCCTTACCTGGTTGAAGTGGAATATCCGGCAGAACCGGAAGAAGAGGCAGACGAACTCAAGGCCTACACCCTNGCCATTATCAGCGCGATCAAGGANNTGCTGCGCACCAATCCGCTGTACGGCGAGGAGGTAAAACAGTACCTGTCCCGGTTCGGNCCGGATGACAGTTCTCCGCTTGCCGACTTTGGCGCCTCGATGACCAGCGCTCCGGGTAACGAATTGCAGGATGTGCTGGACACCGTTCCCCTGCTCCGCCGCATGGAAAAAGTCCTGCTCCTGATGCGCAAGGAACAGGAAGTCGCTCGGCTGCAGTCGGAAATCAGCGAAGAGGTCAACGCCAAGGTACAGAAGCACCAGCGCGAGTTCTTCCTGAAGGAACAGCTCAAGGTCATCCAGCGTGAGCTGGGCATGGCCAAGGACGACAAGACCGCAGACGTGGAGCGTTTCGAGCAGCGCATGGCAGAGCTGCAACCACCCGAGGCTGTGCAGGAGCGTTTCCGGGATGAACTCGAAAAACTGCAGGTGCTGGAACAGGGCTCCCCGGAATATGGCGTTACCCGTAACTATCTGGACTGGCTGACCCAGGTTCCCTGGGGCGTTCACTCGGAAGATCACTTCGATCTGGCCGAAGCAAGGCGGATACTCGACCGCGATCACGACGGCCTCGACGATGTGAAAGACCGAATCATCGAATTTCTGGCGGAAGGAACGATCAAGGGCGAGGTCAGCGGTTCGATCCTCTTGCTGGTAGGCCCACCGGGCGTTGGCAAGACATCGATCGGCCATTCCGTGGCGGATGCACTGGGGCGGAAGTTCTATCGCTTCAGCGTTGGCGGCATGCGGGACGAAGCTGAAATCAAAGGCCATCGCCGCACTTATATCGGCGCCATGCCAGGCAAGTTTGTCCAGGCACTGAAAGATTCAAAAGTGGCGAACCCGGTCATCATGTTGGATGAAATCGACAAGATCGGTGCGTCCTTCCAGGGCGACCCGGCNTCNGCCCTGCTGGAGACACTGGACCCTGAACAGAACCGCGACTTCCTGGACCACTATCTGGATGTCCGCATGGACCTCTCAAAGGTTCTGTTCATCTGCACCGCGAACCAGCTGGACACGATTCCGCGGCCGCTGCTGGACCGCATGGATGTCATTCGTCTGTCCGGCTATATCGCGGAAGAGAAACTGGCCATCGCCAAGCACTTCCTGCTTCCCAGACTGCTGAAGCGGGCTGGGCTGCTGAAAAAGCAGCTCAACATCACGGACGCAGCGATCAAGCAGGTTATTGAGGGCTATGCGCGAGAGGCCGGCGTGCGGAGCCTGGAA
This sequence comes from Marinobacter sp., assembly GCA_002718255.1. GTDB lineage: Bacteria > Pseudomonadota > Gammaproteobacteria > Pseudomonadales > Oleiphilaceae > Marinobacter. Next base: position 182,370 of record PBED01000018.1, read on the forward strand.
AAACTCCTGCACAAGATACTCCGCAAGGGGATCGTGAAGCTGCTGGAAAACCCGGACCAGCCGGTCAAGGTGGGCGTGTCGGATCTGCAGAGTTATCTGGGGCNGCCTTCGTTCAAGAAAGAGAAATCCCTGAAAGGCACCGGCGTTGTCACTGGCCTGGCCTGGACCGCCATGGGCGGAGCCACCCTGAGCATCGAGGCCTCCAGGATTCACAGCGCACAACGCGGCTTTAAACTGACGGGCCAGCTGGGTGATGTCATGAAAGAGTCCGCAGAAATCGCCTACAGCTATGTGTCCTCAAACCTCAAGCGCTTCAAAGGCGACCCGACGTTCTTCGACAAGTCCTTCGTGCACTTGCACGTGCCCGAAGGCGCCACGCCGAAGGATGGCCCCAGCGCCGGTGTCACNATGGCCACCGCCCTGCTGTCGATCGCACGCGGAGAGGCGCCACAACAAAACATCGCCATGACCGGAGAGCTCACCCTGACCGGACAGGTGCTGCCGGTAGGCGGCATTCGAGAGAAGGTCATTGCGGCGCGTCGGCAGAAAATCAGTAACCTGATCCTGCCGGAAGCCAATCGGGGGGATTATGAGGAGCTGCCGCAGTACCTGAAGGAAGGCCTGGCGGTGAACTTTGCCAAGCATTACAGCGATGTTTTCCAGGTGTGCTTCGCCAATAAGCCGAGGAAAGGGTCTTCGGTGCACTAATGGCAGGAGAAAGCCTGGCTCATTGAGGTCAGGCTTTCTCCTTCCACCCGTCATCCTTCAGAACCGACCCAACGGTTAGCACCGGTGATGCATCAATATCATCNGCATCCATCATGTTGGCCACCCGCTGAAGCGAAGCCAGGATCATCGTTTGCTCCCATTCTGCCAGGCTCTGGAATTTCTGGATGAAATCCTCCTGCAACGGATTGGGCGCCCGGGCCAGAAGATCTGCACCTTCCTCGGTCAGGTGCGCGTGAACCTTACGTTTGTCCTGGGTGCTGCGTACCCGATAAACCAGTTTCCGATGCTCGAGGCGATCCAGGATGGTGGTTACCGTCGCCTGGCTGAGACTGACCTTTTCCGCAATGGTGCCGATAGTCACCTCGCCCAGATCCCGAATCGTTCTCATGATCAGCAGCTGGGGCCCCGTGAGCCCGGCATGCTTGCTGAGACGCTTCGAATGAAGGTCCGTCGCCCGGATAACCCGCCTGAGAGCTACCAGTACATCTTCATAACTGTTCACAGCAATACTCCGATTCGGTCATGGGAATTTCTTTATACCCCTAACTATTAGAGGTCTTTGCACCCATGATTGCAAGTCAGGGAGATTCCCGGCATTTCTTCGGCCTTCCACTATGCTAAGGTTTCCCACTTGTTCCACTTACGACAGACGGACGGAATGCGCCCGATGATCAAGTATTTCCTGCCTTTTCTTTTGATGACGACGTTCGCCGGTACCCTCTTCGCCCAGGATAAACTGGGGCCAGAGGGAGAACTCACCTCAGAAGACCTGAGAGAGAGCATCAAGACGCTGGAAAAGCCGATGTATACCCCTTTCATCGAGCTTTACCTGTTAGAAGAGAGCAAAGCGTTGCGCAAAGAAATGCAGAACACCCGCGCAGAACTGATCGAAAAGGTGGTAGACAAGGAACTGTCCGTTGCCGACAAAACCATGTCCTATGCCACCGATACCGTTACCTACTTCTTTTACTTGATCGCCGGCGCCACCTCCATTCTCGTGGTGATCGGCTGGAACTCCATCCGGGACATGCGCAATCAGCTGACCAGTCTGGCCGAAAAACGGGTCAACGAGCTGGTGATCGAGTATGAGCAACGGCTCGAGTTCATCGAGGACCAGCTCAAGCAGAAATCCGACATCATTCACCAGAACCAGGCCGAGATCGAGCGCACCAACGAAGTGCATTCCCTGTGGCTGAAAGCCAGCCAGGAAACCTCACAGCAGAACAAGATTTCCGCCTACGACCAGATTCTGGATCTTCGCCCGGATGATGTGGAAGCTCTGAGTTACAAGGCCGACGCTGTCCTGGAAATGCAGGAACCGTTGTGGGCCATCAGTCTCTGCCAACGCGCGCTGAAGCTTGCACCGGATAATGGCCACGCGCACTATCAGCTGGCATGCGCCTATGCGGAAATCGGCCGCTGGGAGGACGCAGTAAGCACCTTGAAGAAAGCTATTGAAATTTCCGAGGCATACCGCGACGATGCTTCCGTAGACGTNAGTTTTGATCAGCTNCGCGAACATGAGAGCTTCCGCGAGCTGGTCTACCAGGATGAAGAAAACAGCACGGATGCGTGACACCGCTCAGAGCGGCACGGGATTTGCCTCTGCAGACAGGCCCGTGTTCCGGACCAAACCCCAGACTCATCCAGTTGACAAGCAGCGGGGTGTGGTGCTTGTTTAACTCTCTGAGAACACAAGAATAACCCTGAAATAAAACAGGACAGACTCAATGAGAACTTCAGTAAAAAAACTCGTAACCGCTGTTAGTACTTCCGTCGCCCTGATGGGTGCCGGCCACGCCGCCGCAGAAATCCAGATCGGTATCGCCGGCCCCATGACTGGCCCCGTTGCCCAGTATGGTGACATGCAATTCTCTGGCGCCCGCATGGCGATCGAGCAGATCAACGCCAATGGCGGTGTCATGGGCGAAGAGCTCGTTGCCGTTGAATACGACGACGTGTGTGACCCGAAGCAGGCCGTAACGGTTGCCAACAGCCTGGTCAACGATGGCGTTCGTTTTGTAATCGGCCACCTGTGCTCCAGCTCTACCCAGCCCGCATCTGACATCTACGAAGATGAAGGCATCCTGATGGTGACGCCGGCTTCCACCAGCCCGGAAATTACCGAGCGTGGCTATGAACTGGTGTTCCGTACGATCGGCCTCGACAGCATGCAGGGCCCGGTTGCCGCCAACTACATCGCCTCACAGAGTCCTGAGCGCGTGGCCATCGTTCACGACAAGCAGCAGTACGGTGAAGGTATTGCCACCGCGGTTCGTGACACCCTGAAGGACGCTGGCGTTGAAATCGCCATGTTCGAAGGCATCACCGCCGGTGACAAGGACTTCTCATCACTGGTCACCAAGCTCAAGCAAGCTGATGTGGACTACGTTTACTACGGCGGTTACCACCCGGAGCTGGGTCTGATCCTGCGCCAGGCTGACTCCGCTGGTCTGGATGCCCGTTTCATGGGCCCAGAGGGCGTGGGTAACAAGGACATCAATACTATCGCCGGCGAAGCAGCCGAAGGCCTCCTGGTAACCCTGCCACCGGCATTCGATCAGAAAGCTGAAAACCAGGCGCTCGTGAAGGCGTTCCAGGACAAAGGCGAGGATCCTTCCGGTCCGTTCGTTCTGACCTCCTACACCGCGGTTCAACTGGTGGCAGAAGGTATTGAAGCGGCCGACTCCACCGATCCGTTCGATGTTGCCGCTGCGCTGCGCGAAGGCACCTTCCAGACTCCGATCGGCACCGTTGAATACGACAAGGCCGGCGACATGAAGTCATTCGAGTTTGTTGTGTACGAATGGCATTCAGATGGAAGCAAAACTCCGGTAAACTAAGCCAAAATCGTTAACAAACGGTAATCATGAGAACACCTTCTCACCGCGATCCGGGAGAAGGTGTTTTTCTAGGCTCCTGTTGATCCTCCCCCACTTCCTGCCCGGATATCCCGGACACGGGGTGTGGTAGCGGAGGGAGCAGGCTTTCGGAGTCCCATAACAATGCAAGACCTCCTGTATTTCTTTCAACAGCTCATCAACGGGCTGACGATCGGGAGCACCTATGCCCTGATCGCCATCGGCTACACGATGGTTTACGGCATCATTGGCATGATCAACTTTGCACATGGTGAAATCTATATGATCGGTGCCTACACGGCGCTGATTGCCATTACCGGTCTGGCTGCCCTGGGCATTGCCTGGCTACCACTGATTCTGATTGTTGCGCTGATTTGCGCCATGATCGTCTCCAGCTCCATGGGCTGGGCCGTGGAACGGGTGGCCTACCGGCCTGTGCGGGGGCGCCATCGCCTGATCCCGCTGATCTCCGCCATCGGCATGTCCATCTTCCTCCAGAACTACGTTCACCTGGCGCAGGGTTCGCGGAACGTCGGTTTCCCGGCTCTGATCGACGGCGGTTTCAACTTCGGTTCCGGTGACGGCTTCCAGATGTCCCTGTCCTACATGCAGATCACCATTTTCATCACCACGCTGATCTGTATGACCGCCCTGTCTCTGTTTATATCCCGCTCACGGACGGGCCGAGCCTGCCGTGCGGTATCACAGGACCTGGGTATGGCCAACCTGCTTGGCATCGACACCAACCGGATCATTTCCGCAACCTTTGTAATTGGTGCGGCTCTGGCGGCCGTTGCCGGCCTGCTTCTGGGCATGTACTACGGTTCGGTTGATCCTCTGTTCGGGTTCATTGCCGGGCTGAAAGCCTTTACCGCGGCGGTACTTGGCGGCATTGGCAGCATTCCCGGCGCGATGCTGGGCGGATTGATACTGGGCGTGGCAGAGAGTATGACTTCCGGCTACCTCAGCGGTGAATACAAGGATGTTATCTCGTTCAGCCTGCTGATCCTGATTCTGCTGTTCAAACCCACCGGCCTGCTCGGCAAACCGGAGGTTGAGAAGATCTGATGGCTGCTAATAACTTCAGACACGCGCTGTTTTGCGCGATCATTACACTGATCATTTCCTACCCGATCATCGGCTTTAACCTTGAGGCCCAGGGCATCAACGTAACCCTGACCGGAGCCGATGCCAGCACCGTTGTCATGGTGTTGCTCGCTGCCGTGATCGTATTCCTGTTCCAGCTGTTCCGGGAACAGATCATGGGCGGCCTGAAAAGCCTCCCGCATCCCCTTCCCCAGGCCAGCAAGGAGCCCATGGCAGAGAATCGCCGGGCCAAGATTGAATCCTGGGTGCTGACAGGCATCGTGGTTCTTGCCCTGTTCTGGCCGTTCTTCGTATCACGGGGTGCAGTGGATCTGGCCACGCTCGTGCTGATCTACATCATGCTCGCCCTGGGCCTGAACGTGGTGGTTGGCCTGGCCGGCCTGCTGGATCTGGGTTACGTGGCGTTCTATGCCGTGGGCGCGTATACCTTTGCGCTGCTCTCCCAGTACATCGGGATTTCCTTCTGGCTGGCGCTGCCCATCGGCGCCCTGCTTGCCGCGCTGTTCGGTCTTGTGCTCGGTTTCCCGGTGCTGCGGCTACGGGGCGACTATCTGGCGATCGTGACTCTAGGGTTCGGTGAGATCATCAGGATCCTGCTGAATAACTGGACAACGCTGACCGGTGGCCCCAACGGCATTGGCGGCATTCCCGATCCGACCCTGTTCGGCATGGAGTTTGGTCGCCGGGTGAAGGAGGAAGGCAATACCTCGTTCCACGAAACCTTTGGCATCGCCTACAGCGGTGAGCACAAGGTGATCTTCCTGTACCTGATCGCCCTGGTACTGGCGGTGTTCACAGCTCTGGTCATCCGTCGCTTCATGCGCATGCCCGTTGGTCGTGCCTGGGAGGCACTGCGGGAAGATGAAATAGCTGCCCGCTCCCTGGGCCTCAGCCGCACCGCGGTCAAGCTGTCGGCCTTTACCATCGGCGCCTTCTTCGCCGGTTTCGCCGGTACCGTGTTTGCCTCCAAGCAGGGCTTTATCAGCCCCGAATCGTTTGTCTTCCTGGAATCGGCCATCATCCTTGCCATCGTTGTACTCGGCGGCATGGGCTCCCAGATTGGTGTGGTGCTGGCGGCAATCGCTGTCACCATCCTTCCCGAGTTGGCCCGTGAATTCTCCGAGTACCGGATGCTGATCTTTGGCGCCGCCATGGTGCTGATGATGGTCTGGCGTCCGCAGGGCCTGATGCCCATGCGCCGCATTCACATTGAACTGAAAAAGCAGGAGTGACAGACGATGCTTGAAGTACAGAATCTGTCCATGCGCTTCGGCGGCCTGCTGGCGGTAGACGAAGTGTCTCTGGACGTCCAGGAACACGAGATTGTGTCCATCATCGGCCCCAACGGGGCCGGAAAAACCACCGTTTTCAACTGCATGAGCGGCTTTTACAAGCCGACTGGCGGCAAGATCCTGTTCGAGGGGAAGGAGGTACAGGGCAAGCCTGACTACAAGATCTCCCGACTTGGGATGGTGCGCACCTTCCAGCATGTTCGGCTGTTTAGCCAGATGACGGTGGTGGAAAACCTGCTGGTGGCACAACACCGCCACCTCAACACCAACCTGATTTCCGGTTTGATCAAAACCCCCAGTTATCGGGCAAAAGAGCAGAAATCCCTGGATCGGGCCGCCTACTGGCTGGATCGGGTAGGCCTACTGGACCTGGCCAACCGGGAAGCTGGCAACCTGGCCTATGGCCAGCAGCGACGCCTGGAGATTGCCCGCTGCATGGTAACCGAGCCCAAGCTGCTGATGCTCGACGAGCCGGCGGCTGGCCTCAACCCGGCGGAAACCAAGGAACTCAATCAGCTGATCGTCAGCCTGAAAGAGGACTACAACGTTTCCGTGGTGCTGATTGAGCACGACATGAGCCTGGTAATGGATATTTCCGATCGCATCAACGTCATCAACCAGGGGCGCCCCCTGGCCAGTGGAACGCCGGAAGAAATCCGCCAGAACGACGACGTGATCAAAGCCTATCTGGGCGAGGCCTGAGGTAANCACATGNTAGTACTAGAAGATGTCCATACCCANTACGGCAAGATCGAGGCCTTGCACGGNGTGTCTGTCGANGTCAAAAAGGGTGAGATCGTCTCGCTGATCGGCGCCAACGGCGCGGGCAAGACTACCCTGCTGATGACCGTTTGCGGGAATCCCCAGGCCAGCTCCGGTCGCATTTTCCTGGAGGGTCGTGAGATCACCCGCGAGCCCACCGCCCAGATCATGCGCTCCGGCATCGCCATTGTTCCGGAGGGGCGTCGGGTGTTCTCGGGCCTGACCGTGGAGGAAAACCTCCACATGGGTGGTTTCTTCAACACCAAGGCCGAAATCCGCAAGAGCCAGGAGCACGTCTACGAGCTCTTCCCGCGCCTCAAGGAACGTGAACATCAGCGTGCCGGCACCATGTCCGGCGGCGAGCAGCAAATGCTGGCTATCGGGCGGGCCCTGATGAGCAGGCCAGAGATGATCATCCTTGATGAACCATCACTGGGCCTGGCACCGCTGATTATCAAGCAGATCTTCGAGATCATCGGCCAGCTTCGCGAGGAAGGCATTACGGTTTTCCTCGTCGAGCAGAACGCCCACCAGGCCCTCAACCTGGCAGACCGGGGTTACGTGCTGGAAACCGGAAAGATTCGCCTGCACGACACGGGCAAGAATCTGCTCAACAACCCGGATGTCCAGAACGCCTATCTGGGCGGCTGATCCTGGATCCTTGCCTCGAAGCATAAAACCGGAGCATGCACGCTGCTCCGGTTTTTTTTTGGGCTAAATCAAATACTCACCAATCTTTAAACTTGCGTTGGCTGGATTTCAACTATACTCAGATCAACGGTCAACCTGTCTCCACAAGACCAGTCAGGGCCGTTTTCGCAATGCTGCTCCACGTCAGGAGCAGCATTGTGTATTGCGACGACAGCTTTAAACCACAGGAAGGAGTGGATAATGAAAAAACTGATCGCAGGTGCAATTCTTCTTGGTGCCTCTTCCATGGCCTTTGCCCAACCGGGCTGTGGCGTCGGTGCCATGATCTGGAAAGGACAATCCGGCATTGCCCCCCACGTACTCGCTGCAACCACCAACGGTACCTTTGGTAACCAGACGTTTGGTATGACCACAGGTACCCTTGGCTGCCAGACCAACCAGTCTGTTCAGTCCATGGCCATGTACATGGACAGCAACATCGACAAGGTGGCCCGGGACATGTCCCGCGGTTCCGGCGAGAACCTGGACACCCTGGCAGTACTTCTGGGTGTTGACGAAGCGGATCGCGATGCGTTCCGCAAGGTGCTGCAGGACAACTTTGCCACCATTTTCCCGGACTCTGACACCACCTCCGGCGAAGCCGTGGACGCCATCGTCGCGCTCCTGGAGCAAAACGAGTCACTCAGCAAATACGTAGCAGCCTGATCCAGGCTCCTTGAAGGGACTCTCATGCGCCAGGGACGGCGCATCGTTCCATTCTCTACCCTGTTCAACCCCGGATGCAGCACCAACCCATGGGCAACATGCTTCGCATTGGGCCAGCCCTGATCTGGCTTGCAGTCAGCCTGCCGACCCAGGCCAATTCGCCTGAACACGCAACCGAGCTCCATCTCGACCCTGCCTGGCTCACACTCATTCATTATCAACCCGACAGGTTTGGTAGCGGATATACCAGCCAGGCCGATGATCCGGCCTTTTTCCTGAGCGAAAATGGCAAGCACTCCCCCCGGGCAGAGCTCAAAGCCACCCTGGATGCTATCCAGATAGACGGGGAAGGCGACGACCACGCCCTCTGCCGCTTCCCGGCACGGGCGACCTGGCTCAGTCAGCAACTCGATCTGTCGCTACCGGAAATCGAGTGTCCCGGCTTCCAGGAATGGTCGGAAACATTGAACACCGAGACGGTGACCCTGGTGTTTGCCGCCTCTTACCTCAACAGCCCGTCTTCCATGTTCGGCCACACGTTTCTGCGCCTGGACCCACCCCAGGATGACGACGAAACCAACCTGCTGCTGGCCAACACAATCTCCTATGCCGCTGATGCCGCCGCCCACGACAGTGAACTGCTGTTCGCGTACAAGGGCATTTTCGGCGGCTATCCCGGCATCACTACGGTCCAGCCGTACTACGAGAAAATTCGGCTTTACTCCGACATCGAACATCGTGACCTGTGGGAGTACAAACTGAACCTTACCCAGGATGAAGTGGACCTGATGATTGCCCACGCCTGGGAAATACGGGATCGGAATTTTGATTATTACTTCTTCGATGAAAACTGCGCCTATCGCCTGTTGGCGCTGATAGACATTGCCCGCCCGGGCACGGACCTTTTGGGGGAAGTAAGCACTCACGCCATTCCGTCGGACACGGTTCGCTGGGTGGTCGACAAGGATCTGGTCAGCGAAGTCTACTACCGCCCCTCGGCTGCCACNTCGGTGGCCTACAGTCTCTCTAGCCTGCCCGACGATCAACAGACCCTTGCGGCAGCCGTCGCCAACGGATATGTAGCCGCTGATGGTAGCGAAGTGAAGTCACTGCCAGCCGAGCAAAGAGCACATGTTCTGGACGCCACCTACGATTATGTTCGATACAAGAGCGAGGCCGACGGCTGGCCCCGTGAAATCGCCGCACCACTCTCCCATGACCTGTTGAGAGAGCGCAGCCAGATCAGCGACGTCGCACCGCCCGAGGAACCACCCGAACCGGTAGTTCGGGATGATCAGGGCCACGACACCTTCCGACTGAGCCTCGGAGCAGGCCAGCAGGCACACAGGGAATTCACCCAGTTGACCCTGCGCCCGGCCTACCACGATGTGCTGGACCCGCCGGCCGGCTACCGTACCGGTGCCCAGCTGCAGTTCCTCCGACTCGACGCGCGCCTGTATACCGACAACGACGAACTTCAACTGGAACAGCTTACCGGCGTGGAAATCCGCTCCCTGAGCCCGCGGAACGCCTTTTTCTCGCCACTGTCCTGGCAGGTAGGTTTTGGTGGCCGCCGCACGGATACTGGCAACGATCGGGTCCTGACGCCCTATCTCGAGGGCGGAGCTGGCGGCAGCTGGCGCCTTGGCAACCAGACCCAGGCCTTTGCCATCGCCACCGCCGACCTTGAAATCGACGACGACCTGCGCCGAGGCTACGATGCTGCCCCNGGCGCCGACATCGGCCTGCTCCATCAGAACAACCAGTTCAGCCTGCTCGCCGGTGCCAAAACCAAGGCCTGGATCGTTAGCAGCCAACACCGCCAGGATCAGCTTTACGCCAAAGCCAACTGGCACATCGGCCGCGAGTTCAGTCTGTTTGCCGAGTTCACCCGGGAAGACCACTACGACAGGTATCAAAGCCTATGGCACGCCGGAATCCACGCGTATTTCTGACTGCCACCACGGCCCGGTTAAGCGGGCTTCTGGTTGCGCTTCTGCTGCTATCCGGTTGCAGCAGCGTTTTCTTTTACCCGGATCGGGTGACTTACATCACCCCGGACCGACTGAACCTCGAATACGAAGACATCTACCTCGACACGGCCGACGGCGAAACCCTCCATGGCTGGTGGCTGCCCGCAGAAGCCCCTGAGAACAACGCCAGGGGCACAGTCTATTTCCTGCATGGCAACGCCCAGAACGTCAGCAGCCACATCCTCAACGTAGCGTGGCTGCCCGAGAGAGGCTACAACGTCTTTACCATCGACTACCGGGGCTACGGCAAATCCACCGGTGACCCGGACATCGAAGGCGCGCTGCACGACGTGGAAACCGGCCTGCGCTGGCTGGCCAAAAAACCTGACGTGACCGACCGCCCCCTATACATCCTCGGCCAGAGCCTCGGCGGCGGTCTCGGAATCGCCCTGGCCAGTGAATGGACTCAGAGGGAGGAACAGCCCCNGCTGGACGGTGTAATCCTGGATGGTACCTTCTCCGGCTTTCGCAAGATCGCCCGGGAGAAATTAGGTGGGTTCTGGCTTACCTGGCCGTTGCAGATCCCGCTAAGCTGGACCATACCCGACGACTACGAAGGTGTGGATCATATTCCTAGGATCAGTCCGGTGCAGGTGATGGTAATCCACAGCGTTCGAGACGGGATTATTCCCTTTCATCATGGAGAGGCGCTGTTTGAGGCAGCACAGGAGCCCAAAGAGTTCTTGCAGACGGATACGCCTCACGGGGCGACGTTTGTTATTCCCGGGTACCGGAGAGAGGTGCTTCGCTTCATGAATGCTGGGCGATAGAGTGTGGGCGGCTGTTGGGTTTCCCTTTTCAAAAGTGTTGAGGGCCAAGGACGGCCCGAAACAAGCGCACATGGATGTGCTCGTAGCGTCTTTTGAAAAGGGAAACCCAACAGCCGCTTGCAACCAAGCCAAGCGCAAGAAAAAACCCGCCAATCCAGAGGAAAGGCGGGTTTTTATCAAGCCCGAAAACGATCAGGCAGAGAAATCGGTCGGCTGATCGCCTTCCTTGATTTCCTTCATGGACAGCTTCACGCGACCACGGTTGTCCACATCCAGCACCTTCACCAGAACTTCCTGACCTTCGCTCAGCTCGTCAGTCACGTTCTCGATGCGGCGATCAGAGATCTGGGANATNTGCACCAGACCATCCTTNCCAGGCAGGATGTTAACGAAGGCACCGAAGTCTACAATGCGCTCTACGCGGCCCTTGTAGATAGCACCCACTTCGATCTCGGCCGTGATTTCCTTGACCCGGTTAACCGCCGCCTGGGCAGCTTCCTGGTTGTCGGCGTAGATCTTCACGTTGCCATCATCATCCAGATCGATGGAGGCGCCGGTCTCGTCACAGATCGCGCGGATAACAGAACCGCCCTTACCGATAACGTCGCGGATTTTCTCCGGATTGATCTTGATGGTGGTGATGCTCGGCGCACGGGCAGACAGCTCGGCACGNGGCTCGGAGATCACCTTGTTCATCTCGCCCAGGATATGCAGACGCGCAGCGTGAGCCTGCTCGAGAGCGATTTCCATGATCTCGTCGGTGATGCCGTTGATCTTGATATCCATCTGCAGGGCGGTCACGCCCTCCTGGGTACCGGCCACCTTGAAGTCCATGTCGCCCAGGTGATCTTCGTCACCCAGGATNTCAGTCAGAACCGCGAACTTGTCGCCTTCCTTGACCAGACCCATGGCGATACCGGCAACCGGTGCCTTGATGGGTACACCCGCGTCCATCAGCGCCAGGCTGGAACCACAGACAGANGCCATGGAGCTGGAACCGTTGGACTCGGTGATCTCGGAAACCGCACGGATGGCGTACGGGAATTCTTCCAGGGTCGGCATAACAGCCAGAACACCACGCTTGGCCAGACGACCGTGACCAACTTCGCGGCGGCCCGGGGTGCCTACACGGCCAGCTTCACCTACGGAGTACGGAGGGAAGTTGTAGTGGAACAGGAACGGATCCTTGCGCTCGCCTTCCAGNGCATCAATGATCTGCACATCACGGGACGTACCCAGAGTGGTGGTCACGATGGCCTGGGTCTCGCCACGGGTAAACAGGGCGGAACCGTGAACGCTGGGCAGAACACCCACTTCAATTTCGATCGGACGGACAGTCTTGTTGTCACGACCATCGATCCGCGGCTTGCCATCAATGACCTGCTGGCGAACCACACTCTTCTCGATCTTGCCGAAGTACTTTTTGACTTCGTCTTCGGAAGGCTGGCCTTCCTCTTCACCGGCCAGTTTCTCAACGGCAGCGGCTTTTACTTCGCCAAGNCGCTCGTAGCGGGCCATCTTGTCACGGATGCCGTAGGCTTCCTCGATAGCACCGGCAAAGTCGGCCTTGATGGCATTCAGCAGCTCGGTGTTCTCGGCGGCCGGCTGCCAGTCCCAACGGGGCTTGCCGATTTCAGCAGCAAATTCCTTGATGGCGGTAACCGCTGTCTGCATTTCCTGATGACCATAAAGCACGCCGCCCAGCATCTGGTCTTCGGTCAGGCCTTTGGCTTCGGATTCAACCATCAGAACCGCGTCTTCAGTACCGGCAACGACCATATCCAGCAGGGAGGTCTGCAGTTCTTCAAACGTCGGGTTCAGGAAGTAACCGCGCTCGTTGGTGTAACCCACGCGGGACGCACCGATGGGGCCATCGAACGGAATACCGGAGATGGACAGAGCGGCAGANGCCGCCAGCATCGCGGCAATATCCGGGTCCTGGTTCTTGCTGGAGGACATGACCGTGGTGATGACCTGAACTTCGTTCATGAAGCCGTTCGGGAACAGCGGACGAATCGGACGGTCGATCAGGCGGGAGGTCAGCGTTTCCTTTTCGGAAGGACGACCTTCGCGCTTGAAGAAGCCACCGGGGATTTTGCCCACGGCGTAGGTCTTCTCGAAGTAGTTCACGGTCAGCGGGAAGAACGGCTGGCCGGGCTTGGCTTCTTTGGCGCCAACAACGGTGCCGAGAACGGAAATATCATCCACGGTTACCAGTACGGAACCGGTTGCCTGACGGGCAATACGGCCGGTCTCCAGAGTGACGGTTTTGCCGCCAAGCTCAAATGATTTCTTGAAAGGTTTCAGATCCACAAAAAACTCCTGGTCTATCTGTTCCAGATTGATTCGTTCCGGGCGCCCCTGCGCTCGAAACCATAGTTCTGCAGATGATGTNCTGTGGTCTGAAGAGCAACCCGTCTGAAAGCTAACAGGCTGTTGCAAAACCCCGGTCTGGGAGGCGGCNGTTCCGGAGGCCGCCAGGCCCGGGCTTTTCAACAACCTGCTATCAATTTCGGCTTTCCATTACGACAGGGAATCCTTCGAACACACAGACAATCCAACTGCAGTGGGAGAAAAACACAACCAGCAGTCCCCGCGAGGAGGACTGCTGGTTGACGACTGCCGCCGGACGTACCGGCACAGCCCTCAGGTCGTAAAGACCCGGATTAGCGACGCAGACCCAGACGCTGGATGAGCTCCAGGTAACGATCGGCGTTCTTGCGCTTGAGGTANTCCAGCAGCTTACGACGCTGGTTTACCATCCGGATCAGGCCGCGGCGGGAATGGTGATCCTGCTTGTTGGCCTTGAAGTGATCCTGCAGCTTGTTGATGTTCGCGCTCAGCAGTGCCACCTGAACTTCAGGGGAACCGGTATCGCCATCACCTTGCTGAAAATCCTTAACGATCTGTGCTTTCTCGTTGGCAGAAAGTGCCATAACTCACCTCATTGTTTGCGATGCTTTCGAATACGGCCGAACCGCGCATCTCTACAGCCCGGCTAGACAGCGACGCGCCTAACGCTTTCCGCTGCTTTTCACCAGTCGGCGTGGGACCAGATTGGTCTGCTCGCCTTCCGGGAATGCTTCTGCAAGCCCGACGAAGCTTTCGTTAGCGCTCTCATTCGCATAGAGACGCACGAACCCGTCGTAAGCCTGACCCGGTATTCTAACCGGTTGTCCGTTCAAGATCGATACCAGCGCCTGCCCCGCCAGACGGTGCTCGGGGAACATGGACAGCGCGGCATCCGGTGCCACGAGGAGACCATCAAGGCTTTCACCCCGCTCACGCATCGCCTCCAGATCACTCACGGCATGGGCATCGGCCAGGGTGAACCCGGACGCCATGGTACGGCGCAGCGCCGTCACATGGGCTCCGCAGCCCAGGGCTTCACCGATATCCTCAACCAGTGAGCGAATGTACGTACCCTTGGTGCAGCTGACCGCGATATCCAGTTCATTCTCGCGAATATCCAGGAGCGTCAGTTCGTAAATGGTCACCGGTCTTGCCGGACGTTCCACCTCGATACCTTCGCGAGCATATTCGTANAGCGGACGCCCTTTGTGCTTGAGCGCCGAGTACATGGAGGGAACCTGCTGGATATCACCCCGGAAACCGTCAAGTAACGGCTCCAACACCTCCGCGGTGAGACCGGCCGGTACCGGTTTCTCGGCAACGACGGCGCCCTCACTGTCACCGGTTTCGGTTCGGACTCCGAGCCGGGCGGTGGCAATGTAGGCCTTGTCGCTGTCGAGCATCATCTGGGAGAACTTGGTGGCCTCACCGAAGCACAGCGGCAGCACGCCCGTGGCCAGGGGATCAAGAGCACCGGTGTGGCCCGCCTTGGCGGCCCCGAACAGGCGCTTCACCTGCTGCAGGATGCCGTTGGAGGTAACACCTGCCGGCTTGTCGATAACGAGGATACCGTTAACGTCACGGCCTTTGCGTCTGCGGCTCAAGCGTTACGCTCCGGGTCATCCTGATCATCGTCGGTGCGGTCAACGGCCGGCTTGTCGCCGACCGCTTCCCGAATGAGGCTATCCATCTTGCGGCTGTATCCCTGCAGCGTATCGAAGTGGAAACGCAGCTGTGGCACAACCCGCAGCTTCATTGCGCGACCGACCTGGCCCCGCAGAAAGCCCGAGGCTTTGTTGAGCACCGCAATCGATTCCCGGACCTCCGGAGACTCTTCCGTCAGTTCTTCGGTGGAAAGCAGGGAAACATAGATATCGGCGTAGCCAAGATCACGACTGACCTTGACTGCGTTGACCGTGACCATACCCACCCGCGGGTCTTTGACTTCCCGCTGGATGAGCTGGGCCAGTTCCCGTTGCATCTGATCGCCGATGCGATCAATACGACTGAACTCTCTTGGCATCAGGCTTCCTTCAAANTCGGNCGCATCANGCGCCGGTGGACTCAAGCTTGCGCTCGACCCGGACGCGATCGAAGACCTCGATCTGGTCGCCGACTTTCACGTCGTAACCCTTAACGCCAATACCGCATTCCATGCCGTTACGGACTTCAGGTACGTCGTCCTTGAAGCGACGCAGGGATTCCAGCTCGCCTTCAAAGATAACCACGTTGTCCCGCAGAACCCGGATCGGCTTGTTACGGTAAACCGTGCCTTCAGTAACCATGCAACCGGCCACCTGACCAAACTTCGGCGAACGGAACACATCACGCACGTCGGCGATGCCAACAATATCTTCGCGGAATTCCGGTGCCAGCATGCCAGTCAGGGCTGCTTTCACATCATCAATCAGGTTATAGATGATGCTGTAGTAGCGCAGGTCCAGACCTTCCTGCTCAACCAGGCGCTTGGACGCTGTGTCGGCACGGACGTTGAAACCGAAGATTACCGCATTGGTTGCCATGGCCAGACTGACGTCGGTCTCGGCAATACCGCCAACACCGGACGACACGATCTTGACCTGAACCTCATCGTTACCCAAGTCCTGCAAGGCCTTGGTGATGGCTTCCAGCGAACCCCGAACGTCGGTCTTGAGCACAACATTGAGGGTTTTGACCTCGTCCTTGCCCATGTTCTCGAACAGGTTCTCAAGCTTGGCGGCCTGCTGACGCTGGAGACGCTGCTCCCGCTCACGGCTCTGACGGAACTCGGCCAGCTCTTTGGCCTTCTTCTCGTCGGCAACGGCGAAGAACTCGTCACCGGCATCCGGTGTACCGTTCAGACCGAGGATCTCGACCGGAATAGACGGGCCTGCTTCCTTGACCTGCTTGCCGGCTTCATCGGTCATCGCCCGGACCTTACCGAAGTAGGAACCGGCTACAACCATGTCGCCCTGACGCAGGGTACCGTTCTGTACCAGGACAGTCGCAACGGAACCGCGGCCACGCTCAAGGCTGGATTCGACGACCACGCCTTTGGCAGGCGCATCGGTTGCCGCCTCAAGCTCGAGCACTTCTGCCTGAAGCAGCAGCGCTTCCAGCAGATCTTCAATGCCCTCACCGGTGTGTGCTGAAACAGGCACGAACTGAACGTCACCGCCCCAGTCTTCCGGAATGACTTCCATGCCCGCCAACTCGGTCTTGACGCGATCGGGATCGGCCTCTTCCTTGTCCATCTTGTTGATGGCAACAACGATCGGCACCCCGGCGGAGCGCGCGTGCTGGACGGCTTCCTTGGTCTGTGGCATCACGCCGTCATCGGCGGCAACAACCAGGACAACGATATCCGTGCACTGGGCACCGCGGGCACGCATGGCGGTAAAGGCCGCGTGGCCCGGGGTATCCAGGAAGGACACCATGCCGTGATCCGTTTCTACGTGATAAGCACCAATGTGCTGGGTAATACCACCAGACTCACCGGAGGCCACCTTGGTACGGCGGATGTAGTCCAGCAGGGAGGTCTTACCGTGGTCAACATGACCCATCACGCTCACAACCGGAGCCCGCTTGGTCTTTTCGCCGCCCTCGAAGGAGAATTCGCTCAGAACCTCTTCCTCGAACGCATCGTCGCTGACGGTCTTGGCTTTATGACCCAATTCCTCGGTCACCAGAACGGCAGTTTCCTGGTCCAGTGCCTGGTTGATGGTGGCCATGACGCCCATGCCCATCAGGGTCTTGATAACATCAGCCGATTTGACTGCCATACGCTGGGCAAGGTCACCGACAGATATCGTTTCCGGAATCTCTACTTCTCTGACCATTGGTTTGGTCGGCCTCTCGAAAGCATGACGCTTCTCTTTGGGTTTCTTTTTCGCACGCAGCGGCTTGCGCAGCGTGGTCTCTTCCTCATCCTCGGAGATAACCAGCGGCTCTTCCACCGGACGACTGCGAGGACCACGATGGCCTGCCTGCTTCTTCTTCGGCTTGCCCTCTTCGATCTCGTCGCCGCGCTCGCGAACTTTTTCTTTCTTTTTCTTCGGCTTGCGGTCCTTGCCATCGCCCTCGGGCGGAGGCATCGGCATATCTTCCGGAGCGGGAACCGGCTCGGGCTCAGGCTCCGGCTCTTTCTTCGGCTCGGCCTTCTCTGCCTGCTCCGGCTGCTCTGCAGTCGCTGCCTCTGCGGGCTTCTCTGCTTCCGGCTGCTGGGCCTGCTCGGCCGCTACCTTTGGCGCCTCTTCCACCGGTGCCTGCTCCGGCTGCTGCTCAGCTACCGGCTCTTCCGGTTTCGGCGCTTCAGCCTCAGGCTGCAATTCCGCCCGTTTGATGTAAGTACGGCGCTTGCGAACCTCAACATTGACGGTCTTTGCCTTGCCGGCCTTGAGCGTCGTAGTGGTCTTGCGCTTCAGGGTAATCTTGCGCGGTTCGGCGTCGGCCTCACCGTGGGTCTTTCTCAAATAGGCCAGCAACTGCTGCTTCTCATCGCTGGAGACAGAATCATTCTCGGAGCGGGCTTTCAGGCCAGCCTCCACAATCTGCTTCAGCAAACGATCCACGGGAGCGCCTACATCTTCGGCCAGTTGTTTTACCGTTACTTCAGCCATACTGGTCCTCCTCCCGAATTAAGCCTGGTCTTCAAACCAGGGGGCACGTGCAGTCATGATAAGCTGACCGGCACGCTCTTCATCCATACCTTCAATCTCGAGCAGATCGCCAACCGACTGCTCTGCCAGATCTTCCATGGTGCGCACACCCATGCCGGCCAGCTTGAAGGCCAGGCTACGGTCCATGCCATCCATTCCCAGAAGATCCTCTGCCGGCTCAGCGCCTTCGAGCGCTTCCTCGCTTGCCAGGGCCTGGTTCAGCAGGACGTCCTTGGCGCGACGGCGCAGCTCGGTGACGGTTTCCTCGTCAAAACCTTCGATCGCCAGCATCTCTTCCATTGGCACATAGGCCACCTCTTCAATGGAGGTAAACCCTTCCTCGATCAGTACACCGGCAAATTCTTCATCAACGTCCAGATTGCCAGTGAAATGCTCGACAAGCCGGCTGTATTCCTGCTCCTGACGCTCACCGGCTTCTTCCTCCGTCATCACGTTCAAGGTCCAGCCGGTCAGATCGGTGGCCAGGCGAACGTTCTGACCGTTACGGCCGATTGCCTGGGCCAGGTTGTCTTCCGCCACAGCCACTTCCATGGTGTGCCGGTCTTCATCCATAACGATGGACGCCACTTCTGCAGGCGCCATGGCATTGATCACCAGCTGGGCCGGGTTGTCGTCCCACAACACGATATCAACGCGCTCACCGCCCAGCTCATTGGACACGGCCTGAACCCGGGAGCCACGCATACCAACACAGGCGCCAACGGGATCAATACGGCGATCGTTGGTCTTCACCGCAATCTTGGCCCGGGAACCGGGATCACGAGCAGCACCGCGGATCTCGATCAGATCTTCAGCAATCTCCGGCACTTCGATGCGGAACAGCTCGATCAGCATCTGCGGAGAGGTGCGACTGAGAATCAACTGGGGACCGCGGTGATCCGTACGGATCTCCAGCAGCAGCGAACGCACCCTGTCACCCATCCGGAACGTCTCGCGGGGGATCAGGAATTCGCGGGGCAGCAGCGCCTCGGCATTGGCGCCCAGATCGACAATCACGTTGTCGCGAGTAACCTTCTTGACGGTACCCGACACCAGCTCACCAACGCGGTCGCGGTAGCTGTCCACAATCTTGGTGCGTTCAGCTTCACGAACCTTCTGGAAGATAATCTGCTTGGCAGCCTGGGCGCCAATGCGGCCAAAGGCTTCAGATTCGATTTTCTCCTCGTGGATATCGCCAGGCTTCAGGGCCGGGTCGATTTCCTCGGCTTCCTGCAGGGTGAGCTCAGTGCCCAGCGCAGGAACGGCATCGTTATCCACCACCAGCCAGCGGCGGAAGGTTTCGTATTCGCCGGTTTTCCGGTCGATTGATACGCGGATATCCGCCTCTTCGTCTTCAAAGCGTTTTTTGGCAGCGGTGGCCAGTGCCAGCTCGATCGCTTCAAAAATCACATCCTTCTCGACACCTTTCTCGTTCGAGACGGATTCAACCACCAGCAAGATCTCTTTACTCATTGGATTGCCCTGCCCTTAAAATCAACTGTGCGTCCACGGACTTTATTCA
Organism: Marinobacter sp.; assembly: GCA_002718255.1. Classification (GTDB taxonomy): domain Bacteria; phylum Pseudomonadota; class Gammaproteobacteria; order Pseudomonadales; family Oleiphilaceae; genus Marinobacter. Next base: position 201,791 of record PBED01000018.1, read on the forward strand.
AATCGCTCACTCAAATACCGGCACGATGTGGGCTTTTTCAATGCTGTCGAATGGCAGCAGATACTCGTGATCATCAACGACCACAACCACATCATCACCTTCCACGCCTTTGATCAGCCCCTGAAACTTCCGGCGACCTTCAAATGCCATCCGGAGACGAATCTGAACCTGATGACCAACAAAGGCCTCGTATTGCTCTAGACGAAACAGCGGGCGATCCATCCCCGGGGATGAGACCTCCAGTGTGTATTCGGTCTGGATGGGATCTTCCACATCCATCACACCGCTGATCTGGCGACTGACTTTCTCACAGTCGTCGACTCCGATGCCGTTTTCGGCATCGTCAATAAACACCCGTAACAGGGAATGATGGCCCTGCGAGCGGAATTCAATGCCCCAGAACTCATACCCCAGACCTTCCACCACGGGCTGAAGAATGTCTTCCAGTTGCTTAAGCTTGGCTGACAAGTTGTGCCTTCTCCGTTATCAATTTACCGGCCCCAAAAACAAAAAAAGGGCTGTTTTATCAGCCCTTTTTATGCACCAGGGCCCTTTGCGCCAGGCCCCTTAATCAAAAAGCCCCTGACAATGGGGCCTTTTGTTGCAAGAACTCGCAGGAAGCAAACCGGTGTACCGCTTCCTGCTGACAGACACCTGGCCTGCCAGAAACCCGCCAGCACCAAGCGGCAGGTCCCAATATCCGCCGGAGTATAGAGACGCCGGACAGACTGGTCAAGGACTGACCAAAAAAAAACGGCCTGGAAACTCCAAGCCGTTTTTCTTCTAATATGGTGCCCGGGGCCGGACTCGAACCGGCACGGCTTTCGCCACTACCCCCTCAAGATAGCGTGTCTACCAGTTTCACCACCCGGGCAACATTCTTACTCGAGTTCAGGGAGATCAGACTCCCCACCCTCGGCTTCGCTGGCTGCGGCTTCGCCATTGTCAGCAGCGGTATCAGCAGGGGCTGCGCTGCTGGATTCCTGAACAACAGGAATACCGGCTTCGCCTGCCACTTCGGCACGCTGCTTGGCAAAAATCGCCAGCGAGAAACTTGTTACAAAAAATACCACTGCGAGCAGAGTCGTGAAGCGGGTGAGAAAGCTACCGCTACCCTGACTACCAAACACAGTCTGCGATGCACCACCACCAAAGGCAGCGCCGGCATCTGCGCCTTTGCCCTGCTGGATCAGCACCAGACCCACCAGCGCCACCGCGATCACCACGTGCACAACGACTACCAGCGTTTCTACCCAATCCATAACGACTCTCGCGAACCTTTAAATTCAGGTACCCGCCGGAACACTCCGGCAAATACTTACAAAATCTTCTGCTTTGAGCGACGCTCCGCCGATCAAACCGCCGTCAATATCCGGCTCGGCAAAAAGAGCGGCTGCATTATCCGCTTTTACACTGCCCCCGTAAAGGAGGGAAATCTCATTGGCCGGCGCGCCCATCTCTGAAAGCACCTGCCGAATCGACGCATGCATTGCCTGCGCGTCCTGTGCCGTAGCGGTTTTACCTGTTCCGATCGCCCAGACAGGCTCATAGGCAACCACTACACGCTGCCACTGCTCGCTTGTGACCGTCGCAAGGCCGGCCTTTACCTGGGCGGCAACAACGGTCTCGGCCTTACCAGCCTCACGCTCTTCCAGGGTTTCACCAACACAAACCATGGCCTGGAGCCCGGAAGCGAGAATGCGACCGACTTTTTCGGCCACTGCAGCGTCTGTCTCAGCGAAGAGCTGGCGACGTTCGGAATGACCGACCAAGACGTATTGACAGCCCTGATCCAACGCCATGTCCGCGGAAATCTCACCGGTGTAGGCTCCGGACGCCCATTGCGCCACGTTCTGAACACCGACCGACAGTACATCGCCTGCGCTGGCAACTACGCCCGGGACGTAAATAGCGGGAGGAATGATAACAACCTCAACGCCATTATCAAGAGAGGCCGCCTGGGATCGCACATCGCTTACCAGCGTTTGTGCCAGGTCTTTTGACCCGTTCATTTTCCAGTTTCCGGCTACAATCTTCCGACGCATAACAGTTCCCGAACGTTAGGGAGGGCGAACTATACAGCACTCCCTCCCGGCAGACAACCGCCTGAAAACACAAAATTAAGCGGTGGATTTCTCCACAACTTTTGCCAGTTCCTCGACTACCCGAAGAATCTCGCTGGCGTCCTGCCCCTCCGCCATCACACGGATCAGCGGCTCTGTGCCAGAAGCCCTCAACAGAATCCTGCCGGAACTGCCCAGCTCGGTTTCGGCCTTGCGCACCGCAGCTACGATATCATCACGACTGAACGGATCGAAACGCTGCGCCACCCGAACGTTGATCATTTTCTGGGGGAGCTTGCTCATCCCCTTCCGCAGATCCGCAAGGGTTTTCCCGGACTTCCACACTGAAAGAAGGACCTGCAGCGCCGAAACAATACCATCACCGGTACTGGTGCAGTCGCGGATAACCATGTGGCCAGAGCCTTCGCCACCGAGCACCCAGTTGTTGGCGAGCAGCCGCTCCATCACGTAACGGTCGCCGACTTTTGCACGCTCGAACTCGATTCCGATTTCATTCAAAGCAAGCTCGACACCCAGATTGGTCATCAGCGTACCGACCACACCGCCTTTCAGGCGATCCTCGGCAAAGCGTTGGGACGCGATGACGTAGAGCAGCTCATCGCCGTCGACCTCGGATCCGTCCCGATCCACCATCAGAACCCGATCGCCATCCCCATCGAATGCGATCCCCAGATCAGCGTTTTTTTCGATCACTGCTGCCTTGAGCGCCTGCAGATGAGTGGAGCCAACGTTAAGGTTGATATTGAGCCCATCGGGATCGCCACCGATAACCGAAACCTTGGCCCCAAGCTCCCGAAATACCTTGGGGGCCACGTGATAGGTGGCGCCATGGGCACAGTCCAATACGATATTCATGCCGTCGAGCGTAAACTCATTGGGCACAGTGCTCTTGCAGAATTCCACATACCGGCCCGGCGCGTCGTCAACGCGGGAGGCCTTGCCCAGCTCAGTCGGGCCACAAACCTCAATGGGCTTGTCCAGCCAGCGCTCGATCTCGGCTTCAAGAGCATCGTCCAGCTTGGTGCCGGCCGCTGAGAAGAACTTGATGCCGTTGTCGTGGTGGGGATTGTGGGAGGCGCTGATCACAATGCCGGCCGAAGCGCGGAAAGTGCGAGTCAGGTAAGCGATTGCCGGCGTTGGCATCGGACCAAGCAGCTTTACATCCACACCCGCCGCCGCAAGGCCAGCCTCAAGGGCCGACTCAAACATGTAACCGGACAGGCGAGTATCCTTGCCGATCAGTACGCTGTTGCGCTGACCATCGCGCTTGAAGGCCTGGCCCGCAGCCCAGCCAAGTTTCAGCATGAATTCCGGCGTTATCGGAAACTCACCCACGTGCCCGCGAATACCGTCCGTACCAAAGTACTTTCTCTCGGACATTAACCTGCCTCCTTCACTGCCGCCACCACACGGATAGCGTCCACTGTTTCCCTGACATCGTGCACACGAATAATACTGGCACCCTTCATGGCCGCTATTGTCGCGGCCGCAAGGCTCGCAGGCAACCTTTCATTCACCTCACGGCCAGTGATATGGCCCAACATGGACTTCCTGGAAACGCCAACCAGCAGGGGATGCCCGAGGATGTGCATCTGCTCAAGGGAGGCCAGCAACTGCAGGTTGTGCTCAAGGCTTTTCCCAAAACCGAAGCCGGGATCCAGCAGGATGTTTTCAGGGCGAATTCCGGCCTGCTCCGCAACGCGGATGCGCTCGGTCAGAAAAGCACTGACTTCCCGACGCACATTCCGGTACTCGGGACGATCCTGCATGGTATCCGGCTCCCCCTGGATGTGCATGATGCAAACCGGTATGCCCGCTTTTGCAGCCACTTCCGGAGCACCGTCACGCTGCAGGGCCCGCACATCATTGATCAGGCCGGCCCCGAGTTTTGCCGTTTCAGCCATCACTTCCGGCGCACTGGTGTCTACCGAGATAACCGCGTCGAGCTCCCGGGCTGCTGCCTCAACCACCGGGCAGACCCGGTCCAGCTCTTCCTGCAACGACACGGGTGTGGCACCCGGGCGCGTGGATTCGCCACCGATGTCGATAAACGTGGCGCCATCGGCAACCATCTGCCTGGCCCGGACGAGAGCCGCATCCGGCCGGTTATATTGGCCACCATCGGAAAACGAATCCGGTGTTACATTCAGAACGCCCATCACGTGGCAGCGGGACATATCCAGTTCCCGCCCGGCAAAATTCATTTTCATGGCAAACCTTTTTTCACAATGACAAAAACAAACGCCGCCCGGAATCCGGGCGGCGCAGGGAACTACACTCTTTTTATAACCAAAAGCTGCTAGCCGTCAGTGTTCTCCGGCCGGCCGGCCAACGCCGGGATGACGACCGTCATCGGAAGCCTTTGGCTCCGGCGCCGTCTCAGGCTCGTCGGCCTTGACGCCACCAGCGGGACCACTGTCTCCCCAACCTTTCGGCGGGCGAGGTGTGCGGCCTTCCATGATGTCATCAATCTGGTGACGATCGATGGTTTCGTACTTCATCAACGCGTCGGCCATCATGTCGAGCTTGTCCCGGTTATCGACCAGAATCTGCTTGGCTTTTTCGTAGCAGCTGTCGATGATGTTGCGAACTTCCTCATCAATGCGCTGGGCCGTTTCCGGTGAGTACACCGTCTGGGACTGACCCGCAGACCGGCCGAGGAACGGCTCTTCGCTGTCGGTATCATACTGCAACGGACCCAGCTTCTCGGACAGACCCCAACGGGTCACCATGTTGCGGGCCAGACTGGTCGCCCGCTCGATGTCATTCGACGCACCGGTCGTCACACCATCAAAGCCCAGCGTCAGTTCTTCCGCGATGCGGCCACCGAACAGACTGCAGATCGAGCTGATCAGGAAGCGCTTGCTATGGCTGTACTTGTCTTCCTCGGGGAGGAACATGGTGACACCCAGAGCGCGGCCGCGCGGAATGATGCTCACCTTGTACACCGGATCGTGCTCCGGCATCAGACGACCCACAATAGCGTGGCCAGACTCGTGGTAAGCCGTATTCCGCTTTTCTTTCTCGCTCATCACCATGGACTTGCGCTCGGCGCCCATCATGATCTTGTCTTTGGCAAGCTCGAACTCTTCCATGGACACGAGACGCTGGTTGCGACGGGCCGCGAAGAGCGCCGCCTCGTTGACCAGGTTTGCGAGGTCCGCACCGGAGAATCCGGGCGTGCCACGAGCGATCAGAACCGGCTCTACGCCATCCGCCAGGGGCACTTTTTTCATGTGCACCTTGAGGATCTGCTCACGACCAATGATGTCTGGCAGGCCAACAACAACCTGACGGTCGAAACGGCCCGGGCGCAACAGTGCCGGGTCGAGAACGTCGGGACGGTTAGTAGCGGCAATTACGATAACGCCTTCATTACCCTCAAAACCGTCCATCTCAACGAGCAGCTGGTTGAGCGTCTGTTCACGCTCGTCATGACCGCCACCCATGCCGGCGCCACGGTGGCGACCAACAGCATCGATCTCGTCGATGAAGATAATGCAGGGGCTTTGCTTCTTGGCCTGTTCGAACATGTCACGAACCCGGGAAGCACCCACGCCCACGAACATTTCGACAAAGTCAGAACCGGAGATGGAGAAGAAGGGCACCTTGGCTTCGCCGGCAATAGCCTTGGCGAGCAGGGTTTTACCCGTACCCGGCTGACCAACCATCAGGACACCTTTGGGGATGCTGCCGCCAAGACGCTGGAATTTGCTGGGATCTCGCAGGAAATCCACCAGTTCCTTAACATCTTCCTTGGCTTCATCAACACCGGCCACGTCCGCGAAGGTGGTCTTGATCTGGTCTTCGCTCATCAGACGCGCTTTACTCTTGCCGAACGACATGGGGCCTTTGCCGCCACCGCCGCCCTGCATCTGGCGCATGAAGAACACAAACAGTGCGATGATGATCAGTATCGGAAACGCGGCTACCAGAAGCTGTGTCCACAGGCTCTGGCGCTCAGGCTCCTTACCGATAACCTCAACGTTGTTCGCGAGCAGATCGTCCATCAGCTTGTTGTCAGACACTTGAGGACGGATTGTCTGGAACTGGGAGCCGTCACCACGGGTACCCTGAACCTGCAACCCATCGATTGTGACCTGACGGACCTGGCCTTCCTGGACCATCTCCACAAACTGGGAATAGTTGACTTGTTGGCCGGTGGTGGTGGGAGAAAAGTTCTGAAACACCATCAGCAGCACGGCGGCTATAATTAGCCAGAGAACCAGATTTTTTGCCATATCGTTCAAGGATCATCACCTGTGAATTGTAGGGTTAACCTTTCTCAAAGCACCCTTTTCTGACACCTTACACCAATTGTACGCCCGTCCACCAGAAACGGCCCATCCGTATCGGCCACACGCAGCACACAGTTTTTTAATGAAAAGTCGCCTTAACCTTCATATTGGGCGCCATATCTGAAATTACAACAGCAACCCTCAATACGCCCCCAATTCCGCGAACCTTTTGACCCTTGCCACCCGGGTTGGTTCCTTCTGCTTGCTGCCCCCACGTCGATACGTGTTAACGGCCATTCTTACAGCGGAACGATCTGTTACAATTCGTCGATTATACGTTCAAGTCAGCCTTTCCGCCGCTGACCTTTTGTTAATTGCACCAATAAAGAGATTACATCATGAGTCTTTCACCGGAACAGCGCCGGGAATACCGGGCGATTGCCCACAACCTCAAGCCCGTCATCATTGTTGGCGACAAAGGCCTTTCCGAGGGACTGCAGGAAGAACTCGAGCGCGCACTGAATGATCATGAGCTGATCAAGATCAAGGTGGCGAGCCAAGACCGGGAAACCCGGCACGAGGCGATCACCGCGCTGTGCGAATCCTCTGGCGCCGAGCTCGTCCAGACCATCGGCAAGATCGCCGTCATACTGCGCCGGGCCAAAAAGCCGAACCCCAAGCTCTCCAACCTGTTGCGCCACAAACACTGATCCGCCCGGAACCCAGAAACAGAAAAGCCGGCTCGGGAAAACCCCAGCCGGCTTTTTTCGTTCAGCACAGACGAGATCAGATGTACTCGACCTGCTCAATCTCGTATTCCACGGTACCGGAAGGCACGCGAATGGCGACCACATCGCCCTCGCTCTTGCCTACCAGCGCCCGCGCAATCGGTGAGGAAATCGACAGCTTGCCTGCCTTGATATCCGCCTCATCCTCACCAACGATCTTGTAGATCACCTGTTCGTCCGTATCCATGTTAAGCAGGTGTACCGTGGTGCCGAAGATCACCTTGCCGGTATTCTCGATGGTGGTCACATCGATTACCTGAGCGGCTGAAAGCTTGCCCTCGATTTCCTGGATACGGCCTTCAATAAAGCTCTGCTGCTCGCGGGCAGCATGATATTCAGCGTTCTCTTTCAGGTCGCCGTGCTCCCGGGCATCGGCAATCGCCGCAATAACCCGGGGACGATCCTCGGACTTCAGCTTCTGAAGCTCCTCGCGGAGGCGGGTCTCGCCCGCCTTTGTCATCGGTACTCTGTCAGCCATAGTCTCACTTTCCTGCGTGAAGATCCTGGAGGCGGCGTACAGTGCGCTCCGGGCCGAACTTGATGGCCCGGCAGAAGGCTTCGCCGCCCGCCAGTGTTGTTGTGTAGGTTACCTTGGTCTGCAACGCCGACTGGCGGATCTGGGCCGAGTCGGAAATGGCCTTGCGACCTTCAGTGGTATTGATGATCAGCTGAACCTGTCCGTTCTTGATGGCGTCCACAATATGCGGACGGCCTTCACGGACCTTGTTCACCCGATCAACCTCGATTCCGGCCTCTTTCAGGGCCTTGGCGGTGCCGGTGGTAGCCACAAGCTTGAAGCCGGCTTCGACCAGATCCCGGGCCACTTTTGCGGCGCCGGGCTTGTCAACATCCCGCACAGACATGAACGCAGTGCCCTTGGCCGGCAGACGCTCACCAACAGCCAACGCGGCTTTGGCGAAGGCTTCGTCGAAGCTGTCACCCAGGCCCATGACCTCACCGGTCGATTTCATTTCCGGCCCAAGGATCGGATCCACCGCCGGGAACTTGTTGAACGGGAACACCGACTCTTTCACCGCATAATAGCTGGGGATGATTTCCTGGGTGAACTCCAGCTCTTTGAGGGTCTTGCCAGCCATCACCCGGGCCGCCACCTTGGCCAGGGACACACCGATGGCCTTGGACACGAACGGCACGGTACGCGAGGCCCGCGGGTTTACCTCGATCACGTAGATCTCGCCGTCCTGCCAGGCCAGCTGCACGTTCATCAGACCGACCACATCCAGCTCGATGGCCATCTTCTTGACGGCATCGCGCATTTCGTCCTGAACCTGCTGGGGCAGGGTGTACGGCGGCAGCGAGCAGGCGGAGTCACCGGAGTGAACGCCGGCCTGCTCGATATGCTGCATGATGCCACCAATGACCACGTCTTTACCGTCGGAGATGGCGTCGATGTCCACCTCAATGGCGGCGTTCAGGAAGTGGTCGAGCAGCACCGGGCTGTCGTTCGAGACCAGCACTGCGTTGCGCATGTAGCGAACCAGTTCTTCCTCGTCGTAGACGATTTCCATGGCACGACCGCCCAGCACGTAAGACGGACGCACAACCAGCGGGTAGCCGATCTCTCTGGCTGCCAGGATGCCTTCCTCGTGGCTGCGCACGGTAGCGTTTTCCGGCTGCTTCAGGCCCAGGCGGGTGATCATCTGCTGGAACCGTTCCCGGTCCTCGGCACGGTCAATGGCGTCCGGGCTGGTGCCGATGATCGGCACACCGGCCGCTTCCAGGCCACGGGCCAGTTTCAGCGGGGTCTGGCCGCCGTACTGCACAATCACGCCCTTGGGCTTCTCGACGTGAATGATTTCCAGCACGTCTTCCAGGGTGATCGGCTCGAAGTACAACCGGTCGGAGGTGTCGTAGTCGGTGGACACGGTCTCCGGGTTGCAGTTGATCATGATGGTTTCGTAGCCGTCTTCACGCATGGCCAGGGCCGCATGCACACAGCAGTAATCGAACTCGATGCCCTGGCCGATCCGGTTGGGGCCACCACCGATCACCACGATCTTCTCGCGGTCGCTGGCGTCCGACTCGCACTCTTCCTCATAGGTGGAGTACATGTACGCGGTGTCGGAGGCAAACTCGGCAGCGCAGGTATCCACGCGCTTGTACACCGGGCGGATATCCAGATCGTGGCGCAGCTTGCGCAGGCTTACCTCGGAGATGCCCAGCAGTTTCGCCAGGCGGGCATCGGAGAAGCCCTTGCGCTTGAGACGGAACAGGGTGGCCTGGTCAATGTCGGCCTTGCCGGCACTCTTCAGCGCCTGCTCTTCCCTGATCAGGTCCTCGATCTGCACCAGGTACCAGGGATCCACGTGGGTATGCTCGTGCAGGTCCTCCACCGTCATACCAGCCCGGAAAGCGTCGCCGATGTACCAGATGCGGTCGGCACCGGGCACGTTCAGTTCGCGGGTCAGGGTTTCCCGGGAATTCTCGGAATCCAGGTCTTCGAGTTTCTCGTCAAAGCCTTCGGAACCCACTTCCAGGCCGCGCAGGGCTTTCTGCAGGGATTCCTGGAAGGTGCGGCCAATGGCCATGACCTCACCCACGGATTTCATCTGGGTGGTCAGGCGGGCGTCGGCCTGGGGGAATTTCTCGAAGGTGAACCGGGGGATCTTGGTGACCACGTAGTCGATGGACGGCTCGAACGAAGCCGGGGTGACGCCGCCGGTGATTTCGTTGCGCAGCTCGTCCAGGGTGTAGCCCACTGCCAGCTTGGCCGCGACCTTGGCGATCGGGAAGCCGGTGGCCTTGGAGGCCAGCGCCGAAGAGCGGGACACCCGGGGGTTCATCTCGATGACGACCATGCGGCCGGTGTCCGGATTCATGCCGAACTGCACGTTGGAGCCGCCGGTTTCCACACCGATCTCACGCAGGACTGCCAACGAGGCGTTCCGCATGATCTGGTATTCCTTGTCGGTGAGGGTCTGGGCCGGGGCCACGGTGATGGAGTCACCGGTGTGCACACCCATGGCATCGAAGTTCTCGATGGCGCAGACGATGATGCAGTTGTCGTTTTTATCCCGGACAACTTCCATCTCGTACTCTTTCCAGCCGATCAGGGATTCGTCAATCAGCAGTTCGTTGGTCGGGGACAGGTCCAGACCACGAGTACAGATTTCCTCGAACTCGTCGCGGTTGTAGGCGATACCGCCGCCGGAGCCGCCCATGGTGAAAGACGGGCGGATGATGCACGGGAAGCCGATGTCGTCAGCCACTTTCCAGGCTTCTTCCATAGAGTGGGCAATCGTGGCCCGCGGACACTCGAGGCCGATCTTCTTCATGGCCTTGTCGAAGCGGTCCCGGTCTTCGGCTTTATCAATGGTGTCGGCGTTGGCGCCGATCATTTCCACGCCGTGCTTTTCCAGAATGCCGTGGCGCTCGAGGTCCAGGGCGCAGTTCAGCGCGGTCTGGCCGCCCATGGTGGGCAACAGCGCATCCGGCTGCTCTTTCTCGATGATCTTCTCGACGGTCTTCCAGGTGATCGGCTCGATGTAGGTGGCATCGGCCATGACCGGGTCGGTCATGATGGTTGCCGGGTTGGAGTTAACCAGAATAACCCGGTAACCCTCTTCGCGCAGCGCCTTGCAGGCCTGGGCTCCGGAGTAATCAAACTCGCACGCCTGCCCGATCACGATGGGGCCGGCGCCCAGGATCAGGATGCTTTGGATGTCGGTACGTTTTGGCATGTCTTGGTAAACCTGTCAGCAACTTTTGAATTCTGGCAGCGCAACACGCGGCGCCCGTGAGCTTTCCGTAGCGATCGGTCTCAGGCCGATCGCGCCTCCATCAGGCGGATAAACTCGTCAAACAGCGGGGCCACATCATGGGGGCCGGGGCTGGCTTCCGGGTGGCCCTGGAAGCTGTAGGCCGGCTTGTCGGTCCGGCGAATGCCCTGCAGGGTGCCGTCAAACAGGGACTTGTGAGTCGCCTCGACATTGGCCGGCAGAGTTGCCTCATCCACGGCAAACCCGTGGTTCTGGCTGGTGATCATCACGGTGCCGGTGGCGATATCCTGAACCGGATGGTTGGCTCCGTGGTGGCCATGCCCCATCTTCATGGTCTTGGCACCGCTGGCCAGGGCCAGCAACTGGTGCCCCAGACAGATACCAAACACCGGAATCTCGGTTTCCAGCACTTCCTTGATGGCGGTGATGGCGTAATCACAGGGCTCGGGGTCCCCGGGACCATTGGACAGGAACACACCGTCCGGGTTCATCGCCAGAACCTCGGAGGCCGGAGTCTGCGCCGGCACCACGGTGATGTCGCAGCCCCGGGAGGCGAGCATGCGCAGGATGTTCAGCTTGACGCCGTAATCCCAGGCAACCACCTTGAACCGTGATTCCTCACGCTCACCGTAACCCTCGCCCAGGGTCCACTCCGTCTCTTTCCAGGACCAGATCTTGTCGGAGGTAACCTCTTTTGCCAGATCCATACCCTTGAGGCCCGGGAAGGCTTTTGCCAGTTCCAGAGCCCGCTCGGCAGTGGCGTTTTCACCGGCAACGATGGCACCGTTCTGGGAGCCCTTGTCCCGGAGGATGCGGGTCAGACGGCGGGTATCGATGTCGGCGATCCCAACAATGTTGTTGCTTCGCAGGTAATCGTCCAGAGTTCCCTTGCTACGCCAGCTGCTGGCCAGCAGAGGCAGATCGCGGATAATCAGGCCGGCGGCCTGGATGCGGTCTGACTCAATGTCTTCTTCGTTCACACCGGTGTTACCGATATGCGGGTAGGTCAGGGTCACGATCTGGCGGGAGTAGGACGGGTCGGTCAGGATTTCCTGGTAGCCGGTCATGGCGGTGTTGAACACCACTTCGCCGCTGGTTTCTCCGTCAGCGCCGATGGCTGTGCCGTAGAACAGGCTTCCGTCTGCGAGTGCAAGGATTGCTGGTGTGCTCAAGGCTTGTATCCTCATCGAGTGGCGTATCGGTTCGTCACGAACAGGAACGCAAGCGCAAATTCAGGTTGCAAAAAAGCGAGACGGAGTCTTAACTCGGTCCCGCTTTTTCAGAATCTTTGTGCAAAGGTACGCTTGGTGCAGTCAAACCGCCTTATTGTAAAAAATATGGCGCTTTGTGTCCACGAGAAATGGCCTCACTTGAGGTCCAGCACGTCCTGCATATCATAAAGCCCGGCCGGCTTATCCTTCAGCCATAAAGCGGCCCGCATGGCACCCTTGGCAAAGGTCATCCGGCTGCTGGCCTTGTGGGTCACCTCGATACGCTCACCCTCGGTGGCGAACAAGACGGTGTGATCACCCACCACATCCCCCGCCCGAATCGTTTCGAAACCGATTTCCTTGCGGGTTCGCTCGCCGGTGAAGCCCTCACGACCATAGACGGCACACTCTTTCAGGTCACGACCGAGGGCATCGGCGACGACTTCACCCATGCGCAGGGCCGTTCCCGAGGGCGCGTCTTTCTTGTGGCGGTGATGGGCTTCGATAATCTCCACGTCGTAGTCGTCACCCAGGGTTGCGGCGGCGGTGCGCAGCAGGTTGAGGACGACGTTAACACCCACGCTCATGTTGGGCGCAAACACTACGGGCGTGGACTCGGCGGCCAGAGCCAGTTGCTGCTTTTCGGCGTCGGACATGCCGGTAGTGCCGATCACGAGCATCTTGCCGTTGGCCTTGCAGAACTCGGCGTTTTCCAGAGTCAGGTCCGGGAAGGTGAAGTCGATAAGCACATCGAAATCATCCTTCACATCGGCCAGGCTGCCGGCCATTTTGACGCCGGTTTTGCCGATCCCGGTCATTTCGCCGGCATCGGCGCCGATCAGGCTACTGCCGGGCTCGACCACGGCGGCACCCAGCTCGAGACCCTCGGCGCCGTCAACGGCTTCAATCAGGACTTTTCCCATGCGCCCGGCGGCGCCGATGATTGCTACCCTCATGCTCGCGTTCCTTCTTGTCGCGCCGATCAGAATTTCATTTCGTCGAAGAAGCTTTTCACGCCTTCAAACCAGGAGGTCTTCTTCGGGCCGTGCTCTGTGCCGTTACTGGCGTCCAGAGTTTTCTGGAACTCTTCCAGCAGCTCTTTCTGGCGCTTGGTCAGATTCACCGGCGTTTCCACGATCACACGGCACAGCAAGTCACCAGCAGGACCACCACGAACCGGGCTGACACCCTTGTTACGAAGGCGGAACAGCTTGCCGGTCTGGGTCTCCGGTGGAATCTTCAGTTTCACCCGGCCATCCAGTGTCGGCACCTCGAGCTCTCCACCCAGAGAGGCATCAACGATGCTGATGGGAACTTCGCAATAGAGGTTGCGGCCATCGCGGGTAAAGATGGAATGTTCCCGCACGGCTATCTGCACATACAGATCTCCGGGAGGACCACCATCGACGCCCATCTCGCCTTCACCGGAAAGGCGAATGCGGTCGCCGGTGTCAACGCCGGGCGGCACCTTGACCGACAGTGTTTTCTCTTCCTGAACCCTGCCCTGACCGTGACAGGCCTTACAGGGGTTCTTGATGATCTGGCCGGAGCCCCGACAGGTCGGACAGGCCTGCTGTACGGTAAAGAAGCCCTGCTGCATGCGCACCTGCCCCATACCCTTACAGGTACTGCAGGTTTCCGGGCGGGAGCCTTTCTCGGCGCCGCTGCCGTCGCATACTTCACATTCGCGATGCCCCGGGATCTTGATCTGGACCGTCTTGCCTTTCACGGCCTCTTCCAGATCCAGCTCCAGGGTGTAGCGCAGGTCCGCACCCCGGGTGTTGCGGCCACGACCGCCGCCACCAAAGATGTCGCCGAATACATCGCCGAAGATATCCGAGAAGCTGGCACCGCCGCCTCCGAATCCGCCGCCTCCGGCCTGGCCGTCAACGCCCGCGTGGCCGAACTGGTCGTAGGCAGCCCGCTTGGACGGCTCTGCCAGTACTTCGTAGGCTTCGCTGGCCTCCTTGAACTTGTTCTCGGCTTCGGTGTCGTCCGGGTTACGGTCGGGGTGGTACTTCATGGCGAGCTTTCGGTAGGCTCGCTTGATTTCCTTCTCGTCCGCGTCCCGGGAAATCCCGAGAATATCGTAATAATCGCGCTTGGCCATGCTTTTAAAACCCTGTTTTTAAACGCGGAAAACGCGGGGATCTCCCCGCGTTTTCCAACTACCTGATGTACGTCAGATTTATCGCTTGTCGTCGTCTTTGACTTCTTCGAACTCAGCGTCGACAGCATCGTCAGACTTCTGGCCCTGGGCTTCTTCCTGCCCACCGGCCTGCTGGGTCTGATCCGCCTGATCTGCATACATCTTCTGGGCCAGCTCGGAAGAGACCTCGGTCAGCTTCTGAGTCTTGGCTTCGATGTCTTCCTTGTCGGAACCTTCCAGAGCGGTTTCAAGCTCCTTGATGGACGCTTCGATGGACTCTTTCTCGCTGTCGCTGACCTTGTCACCGGCTTCGTTCAATGTCTTGCGAACGGCGTGAACCATCGCGTCGCCCTGGTTGCGAACCTGGACAAGCTCTTCGAACTTGCGATCTTCCTCGGCGTTGGCCTCGGCGTCCTGAACCATCTTCTCGATTTCGTCATCGTTCAGACCGGAAGAGGCCTTGATCACGATTGACTGCTCTTTACCAGTCGCCTTGTCTTTGGCAGACACGTTCAGGATACCGTTGGCGTCGATATCGAAGGTAACTTCAATCTGCGGCACACCACGCGCTGCCGGCGGAATATCAGCCAGATCGAAACGGCCCAGCGATTTGTTCTGGGCAGCCTGCTTACGCTCACCCTGAACCACGTGAATGGTTACCGCGGTCTGGTTGTCGTCCGCTGTGGAGAACGTCTGCGACTTCTTGGTCGGAATCGTGGTGTTCTTGTCGATCAGCGGAGTTGCCACACCGCCCATGGTTTCGATACCCAGGGTCAGCGGGGTTACGTCCAGCAGCAGAACGTCTTTCACATCACCGGAGAGAACGGCCGCCTGGATGGCAGCACCCATCGCCACAGCTTCGTCCGGGTTAACGTCCTTGCGGGCTTCTTTGCCGAAGAACTCTTTCACTTTTTCCTGCACCAGCGGCATGCGGGTCTGACCGCCGACCAGGATAACCTCGTCGACTTCGCCTGCCTTCATGCCTGCGTCCTGCAGCGCCACTTTACACGGCTCGAGGCTGCGCTGAACCAGGTCTTCTACCAGAGATTCCAGCTTGGCACGGGTCAGCTTCACGTTCATGTGCTTGGGACCAGACGCGTCTGCGGTGATGTACGGCAGGTTAACGTCGGTCTGCTGGCTGCTGGAAAGCTCGATCTTGGCTTTTTCGCCCGCTTCCTTCAGACGCTGCATCGCCAGGGAATCGCCGCGCAGGTCGATACCGCTGTCTTTCTTGAACTGGTCTGCCAGGTACTCGATGATCTTCAGGTCGAAGTCTTCACCACCCAGGAAGGTGTCACCGTTGGTGGCCAGAACCTCGAACTGGTGCTCACCGTCAACATCGGCAATTTCGATGATGGACAGGTCAAAGGTACCACCGCCCAGGTCATATACCGCCACGGTACGATCGCCGCTCTTCTTGTCCAGGCCATAAGCCAGGGCTGCTGCGGTCGGCTCGTTGATAATCCGCTTCACTTCCAGACCGGCGATCTTGCCTGCATCTTTGGTAGCCTGACGCTGGCTGTCGTTGAAGTAGGCCGGAACAGTGATGACGGCTTCGGTCACTTTTTCGCCCAGGTAGTCTTCTGCAGTCTTCTTCATCTTCTTGAGAACTTCTGCAGACACCTGCGGCGGCGCCATTTTCTCGCCCTTCACTTCAACCCAGGCATCACCGTTGTCTGCCTTGGCAATCTTGTAGGGCACCATCTTGATGTCTTTCTGGACCACATCGTCTTCAAAACGACGACCGATCAGACGCTTGATGGCGTACAGAGTGTTGTTCGGGTTGGTAACCGCCTGGCGCTTGGCTGACTGGCCAACCAGGGTCTCACCATCGTCGGTGTAGGCGATGATGGACGGGGTGGTGCGATCACCCTCGGCGTTCTCGATTACCTTCACCTTGTCGCCATCCATGATGGCTACACAAGAGTTGGTCGTTCCCAGGTCGATACCGATAATCTTGCTCATTGAGTCACTCCAATTCTTCTGAATGCTTTCCAGGAGGCCATTTGCCTCCGCTTTCGCTATTTACTGGCTATATTGGCGCTTTAATCGGCTTTTCAAGCCTGCTCATCAATTTTTGGTGCATCTTCCGCTTTCGCGACCACCACCATGGCCGGCCGCACAACACGACCATTCAGCAGATACCCTTTCTGCACCACGGCTACCACGCTGTTCGGCTCGGCATCCGGCGCAGGCACCATGGACATGGCCTCGTGATGCTGGGGATCGAAGGGTGCGCCCACCGGGTTGATCTGCTCAACGTTGAATTTCTTCAGGCTGGACATGAAAAGACTCAGGGTCATTTCCACGCCTTCGCGAATTGAGGCAACCAGTTCGCCGGACTCATCGTGACCCTCGGTGCTCTCGACCGCCTTCTCAAGGCTGTCAGCTACCGGCAACAGCTCCTTGACGAACTTTTCCAGGGCAAACTTGTGCGCCTTCTCAACGTCGATCTCGGCCCGACGGCGCACGTTCTGCATTTCCGCCTGGGAGCGCAGCATCTGCTCCTGGAATTCCTGAACCTGAGCCTGGAGCGCTTCCACTTCGGAGGTTTCGTTGTCGCCGGCTTCGCCTTCAGCGGCCTGGGCCTCCTCTTTCGCAGCCTCGAGGGCTTCGTTCAGTTCCTCATGCTCGTTGCGGTTCTCGTCAGTGCTCATGGCTACTCCTGCTTCATCTAAAGCGGCCCGCTGTCAGTGGCCGGTTGAACATGGGCTCCGGCCGCCTCGAGCCGGAAAATGTCGTTGCGAACGGATATGGGGCCCGCTCTCCAGGTTTCAACCACCAAAGCCTGCAATCCTGAAGAAAATACCTGCCTCAGGTTTGCAAACCACAAAAACCCTGTATATATTCACAGTCACTGTATACATCCACAGTGTTTTGCCGGTTTCAGGAACAACGCGGAGGTTATCTGCATGCTGACTCAACTTACGGTTTCCAATTACGCCATCGCTGAACGGGTGGAACTCCAGTTCAGCAAGGGCATGACCGCATTGACCGGCGAGACCGGCGCCGGAAAATCCATCGTTCTGGACGCCCTCGGCCTGGCCATGGGTGGCAGAGCCGATGCCGGCGCCGTCCGGCATGGCGCCAAACGCGCCGACATCACAGCGACCTTCGACGTATCCGGCATTCCCGAGGCAACCGAATGGTTGGCAGAACACGAGCTGGATGACGACAACGATTGCATCCTGCGCCGGGTCATCAGCAAGGATGGCCGCTCCCGCGCCTACATCAATGGCCAACCCTGCCCCCTGAACCACCTCAAGGAACTGGGCGGTGTGCTAATGGATATTCACAGCCAGCATCAGCACCAGTCTCTTTTGCGCAAGGAAACCCACCGCAAGCTGGTGGACGAGTTCGCCGGCGTTGAGACCCTGGCCGCTGAAACACGGGAAGCCTGGAAATCCTGGAACCAGATCCGCCAGCGGCTGACCGAACGCCAGCAGAATGCCGATGAAGCAGAGGCCAAACTCCAGCTTTTGCGGTATCAGGTGGAAGAACTGGATCGTCTGGCCCTGGAAGCGGGCGAGCAGGAAAACCTGGAACAGGAACAGGCGCAGCTCAGCCAGGCTGATACGGTTCTGCACAACAGCCATCAGGCCGCCCTGCTTTGCACCGAAGATGAAACCAGCGCAGTGGATCTGGTGCGCCAGGCGTTACAGCAGCTGGAGCAGCTTCCGGTGGATGTTCCCGCACTGGCAGACACGATCCAGATGCTGAACGAAGCCCAGATCCAGATCAGTGAGGCCGGCGACAACCTTCGCCATTTCGTCGAGGACTACGAGGCCGATCCGGCTCGACTGGCGGAAGTGGAAGAACGGCTGAGCGCCATCTACCAGATGGCCCGCAAACACCGGATCACACCGGAAGAATTACCGGAACTGCATCAGCGCCTGAGTGCGGAGCTGGCCGAGCTGGACGGTGGCGAAGGCAGCCTGGAGCAGCTGGCCGCAGAGCTGGACAGCCAGCGCGGACACTTCGATGAACTGGCCGCGGAGCTGTCAGAGGCCCGTGCCAGGGCCGCCGCCGAACTGGATCAGCGGGTCGCAGCGGAGCTCGCCCAGTTAAGCATGCCCAACATGCAGTTCATTACACACCTGAACCGCAGCAACGGTGGGGAGCCGGCACCCCACGGACTGGAAGAGATTGAATTCCTGGTCAGCGCCAACCCGGGGCAACCTGCGCGGCCACTGGCCAAAGTAGCCTCCGGCGGCGAACTGTCGCGGATCAGCCTTGCCATCCAGGTGGTGGTTGCCCAGACATCAACCACACCCACACTGGTCTTCGATGAAGTGGATGTCGGCATTGGCGGCGGCACGGCCGAGGTGGTTGGCCGACTGTTACGGACTCTTGGCGGCAACGGACAGGTGCTCTGCGTCACCCACCTGCCGCAAGTGGCGGCCCAGTGTCATCAGCACCTGTTTGTCAGCAAGTTCACCGAGCAGGATGCCACCTTCTCGAAAATCGAGACGCTGGACGATCAGGGCAGAATCAGTGAAGTGGCGAGAATGCTGGGAGGCGTGGACATGACCGAACATACGATCGCTCATGCCAGGGAAATGTTTTCAAAGGGGCAGGCAACCCATCACTGAGCCGCGAGCAACGATCCACTACCCCTCTCGATCCTGAGAGCTGTTGGGGCGGGCCATAAACCCGCCCCTTTTTTCGTTCCTTCAGCCAACGACCCGAGCCAGGCTCAGGACTTGATCGGCTTTACGTACAGAATCAGGCTGTGGTCGACGATTTCGTAACCGTGCTCTTCGGCAATCTTCTTTTGTCGCTCTTCAATGACCTCGTCGACAAACTCGACTACCTCACCCGTCTGGGTGCACACCATATGGTCGTGGTGGTCGTCGCCGGCCATCTCGAACACGGCATGGCCGCCCTCAAAATTATGGCGCAGTACCAGCCCTGCTGCTTCAAACTGCGTCAGCACCCGGTAGACTGTTGCCAGCCCCACGTCATCGCCTTGCTCCAGAAGCTTCTTGTATACATCTTCGGCACTGAGGTGATGCTCCTCCGCGGTCTCCAGAGTGTTGAAGATTTTGACCCGCGGCAGAGTCACTTTCAGACCGACTTTTCGTAATTCGGCGTTTTCGGATGACATGTTACTATTCACTCTTTGGTGTGCCTCACGGCTTCCGGTATGATGAAGCCGCCATTGAACGGTTAACCCGTGTCACACCTGCCTCTGGCAGGCGATTTCAAGATAGAGGATTTCCCCCGGCGATGCAAAAGCTCACAGCTCTCATTCTCACTTTCGTTCTATCCGGTTGCGTTTTCCCGGGCGTCTACAAAATCAACGTCCAGCAGGGAAACATCGTTACCGATGAGGAGCTGACGCAGCTGACCGAGGGCATGCCACGCAGCCAGGTGCACGCCGTGATGGGAACACCGCTCATGCTCAACCCGGTTGACCCCTCCCGCGAATACTACGTGTATACCTTCCAGAGAGAAGGCGGGGACATCCAGGAACAGCGCATTATCGTGTACTACGAGAACGACCAGTACGCCTATTACGAGGCACAACTGCTGGAAGAAACGCCGGCCTACTGAGCCTGACCTTTCTTTTTCGCCCGATTCAGTCGCGCCTGCTTCGGATCGATCTTCAGCGGGCGATACAACTCCACCCGGTCACCCTCACGCAGTTCATGGGCGGCCGGGTCCTTGATCACCTTGCCGAACACGCCCATATCAATCGTATCCGGATCGATCTCCGGAAAAATATCGCTGATCCCCGACAGCTTGGCCGCCTCCAGGGCGGTCGTGCCCTCGGGCACATTCACCGGCACAATCTCCTGCCGGTCAGGCCGGGCATAGGCCACTTCCACCTGAATCATGCACCCTCCTTCCGGTAGAGCTCATCAGCGCGCCGGCAAAAGGCATCCACCATCGTATTGGCCGCCTGACTGAATACCGGCCCGAAGGTCATCCTTGAAAGCGATCCGGAGAACTCGAACTCCAGGGTCAGGATCACCTTGCAGGCGTTCTCATCCAGGGATTTGAAATGCCAGCGACCAGTCAGGTTGCGAAAAGGGCCATCCACCAGGTTCATCTCGATCGCCTCAGGCATCAGCAACTGATTCCGGGTTGTGAGCGTGTGCCGCACCCCACCCTTGGCGATTTCTAGCGACGCTGTCACCTGCTCGGGCTGGCGCTCATGAATCTCCGCGCCAGCGCACCAGGGGAGAAACTCCGGGTAACGGGCGATGTCATTCACCAGGTGAAACATGCGCTCGGCGGAGTGCATAACCAAAGCTGTTTTATCAATCTGATGGGGCATTGGAACCGGTTGTCCTGCTTGCAAACACGCTGTGAAAAGGTTGCAGACTTCTGGAGAGGAAGACAGCCTCAATCACACGCTATCATAAAGGATATCGTCCTGTTTTGGGGCTTTTTCGCCTGACTTACCACGACTTTCCTCCACCCCCGGCGGCTTCTGGTCTGACGCGGGCGCTGTCTTCTCGGCCTCGGCGGCTTTCTCCTCCGGCTCGGCCGGCGTAGCGGCAAAAGGCCGATCTCTCGCTGGCACTTCCCCGTCTTCCGAGACCATGGCAGCAGGCTGATCGCACCAGGCTGCAACATTGCCGTTGCTGCACAGGTTAGCCAGTGAAAAGGCCGTGTACTGGATCCCTATCCAGGCAACCACGAGGGGCAGCACCAGGCGCATCACCCAGAACCAGATGCCGGCGAACAGTTTTGGCGTTGCGCCGAGCATGGTACCCGAAAGGTGTCGGGTCAGGCACCAGCCGGTAAACAGCGCAATCAAGATGGCCACGAGCGGAATCAGCAGGCCACCGGTGATCAGCTCCAGCCAGCGGAACATGGTGGCGCCGCCCATCCGCTCCTCGGCCCAGACATTAAACGACAGCAGAGACGCGAGCCCGGCCAGCCACACCGACAGACCAATCAGCAGCACCGACAGTGCCCTGGGCGCCCCGGTCCACTCACGAAACCAGCCCACGATGGGCTCCAGCAGATTCAGGGATGTGGTCCAGACAATCAGCACCACTAGCAGAAAAACAGCGGCGATCACGAACTGGCTCGCGGGCAACTGGGCCAGCGTGACCGGCATGGAAACAAAGAGCAGGCTGAAGCCCCGTTCACCGTCAAAGCTGTTGCCGTCTGTTGCGATCGCGAAGATCATCAGGCCAGCCAGAATTGCCACCAGGGTATCCATCAGCACCACGGCCAGAATCGAACGCTTCAGACGGGTTTGAGGCGTGGTGTACGAGCCCAGTATCGCCCAGACACCCATACCGAGCCCGAGCGTAAAAAAGGCATGAAACAATGCGGCTTTCAGGCTTTCCCAGGAAAGGTCCTCGGGATGCATGGCCAGAATATGGTTGATGGCCCCGTCGATCCGACCATGCCAGGCAGCCAGGGCGAACAGCACGAGCATCAGCACCAGGGCGCCCGGCACAACCACTCTCAGGGCCCTTTCCAGCCCCCTCACTACGCCTTGCGCCGAGACCCAGAGCACCAGTAGCAGAAAGAAGATATGCCAGCCCATGAATACCCGGTACTGCCTGGGGTCGGACACCAGCCCCGCCAGAATCCCGGTTGCCTCTGCCTCACCGGCGCCGGAGAAACGGCCAAGTGCGCCGAAGAACACGTAAGCCAGAGCAATGGATCCGAAGACTGCCGTAAACGAGAGAACCAGAAAGGCGGCCAGTATGCTGAGCCGGCCAACCGCCATCCAGGCCCGAGACTGCCTGGCACTGCGAATCAACCCGTCCATGGCCAATACAATGCCGTGCCGGGAATACCGACCAACAGCCGCTTCCGTCACCATCAGTGGCAGGGTCACCAGCAGCAGACAGGCGAGGTAAAGCAGGATGAACAGGCCACCACCATGCAGACTGGCCAGATAAGGGAACTGCCACAGGTTGGCAAGACCCACGGTAGCGCCCACCGCGGCCCAGAAGAAGGTTGATTTTCGGGTAAAGGACCCGATATGTGTCTGATACGGCGTAGGCATTCGCGTCCCTGAGGCCACTCAACAGGTCGGGGAGAAAGTCTGGGCCAGTATTGTAGCTGAAGGATCCCGTCGCGCACGAACCAGACACCGCCACAACGCCGAATTCGTGACCGGTCCGCCACTGTTGGGCTACAATGCGCCTTTTTCCGGCTGCAGCAACGCCGGCCCGTTCATTCGTCCGACCCCGGATTCATTGATTCATGAGCAAGAAAAAACCCGGAACGCCGAGCAATACCATTGCGCTGAACAAAAAGGCGAAGCACGAGTATCACATTGAGGAACGCTTTGAAGCGGGTCTCTCCCTGCTGGGCTGGGAAGTGAAGTCCCTGCGTGCGGGCAAGGCCCAGCTGGTGGACGCCTATGTGCTGCTCAAGGACGGCGAAGCCTGGTTGCTCGGCTCTCACATTACCCCGTTGATTGCGGCGTCCACCCACGTGATCGCAGACCCCACGCGCACCCGCAAGCTGCTGCTGCACGCCAAGGAAATTGCCAAGATCGTGGGCAAGGTCAACCAGGCCGGCTACACCTGCATTCCGCTGGCGTTGTACTGGAAAAACAACAAGGTCAAATGCGAAATCGCCCTGGTAAAAGGCAAGAAGCTGTTCGACAAGCGCGCCACCGAGAAAGAACGCGACTGGAACCGCCAGAAGCAACGCATCCTGCGCGAAACCAACGTTTGATCCTGCCCGCCACCAATTAACAAATACCTGACGCCGGTCATGGCCGGCGTGAACGGGTATGTCGCATACTCACTCTCTTTGTTCAGAATTCCATCGGGCCTATACTCGGGAACTCTGGTGCATGGCAAAGGGAGCCGCTTATGTCACCCAAACAGATACCAATGTCCGCCGTAGACCGCGCCTGGCTACGCATGGACTCGCCCCAGAACCCCATGATGATCTGCGGGGTATGGACACTGGAACGCCCCGTATCGATGAACCGCCTCAGGCACACGCTCGAGGAGAGGTTTCTCTGCTTCAACCGGTTCCGGCAACGGGTGATCGACACTGGCGACCGGGCGTACTGGCAGGACGATCCCCTGTTCGACCTGGACAACCATCTCCACCGCATCGCCCTGCCGGGCAAGGCCGACAAAGCGGAGCTCCAGAAGCTGGTCAGTGACATGAACAGCACGTCGCTGGATTTCCGGCAACCGCTCTGGCAAATGCACTACATCGACAATTATGGGGACGGCGGCGCGCTACTCATCCGCATTCACCACTGCATTGCCGATGGCATCTCGCTGGTTCGTGTGATGCTGTCACTGACCGACAAAACGCCGGAACCCCGGCTGGGCAAAGTCGCCCGCAAGCGTCGCTCCAAACCCGGCAGGAAATCGGCCATCCAGAACTTCCTGCACCGTGCCGTGGACAGCGCGCAGACCGCCACCAACCAGGCCAGACTGTTTATCCAGTCCGTGCGCGAGGAGCCCAACTACCCGTTAAAACTGGCCACCACCGCCAGCGGTGTCGCCCTTGACCTCCTGAAACTGGGCCTGGCGCCCGGCGAACCCAAAACCGGCTTGAAAGAGCCCTTATCCGGGCGCAAACAAGTGGCCTGGGCCGATCCCCTCGACCTTGCCGATGTAAAGGCCTGCGCCAAGGCTCTGGGGGGCACCATCAACGATGCCCTCCTTTGCACGGTCACGGGCGCCTTACAGAGACATTTTGCCGCCCACAAGGAAACCATCCCCGAGTGTGGCATTCGGGTTGCCGTGCCGTTCAACCTGCGACCCCTTGACCAGCCCATCGAAACCCTGGGCAACAAGTTCGGGCTCGTACTGGTTACCCTGCCGGTGGAAGTGAGAGACCCGCTCATGTGCTTCCGCCAGGTGCAGGAGAACATGAACCGGCTCAAACGGTCCTATCAGGCCCAGGTTACCTACAGCCTGCTTGATATCTTCGGGCGCGGCCCCGATGTTATTGAACGAAGGGCCCTGGATCTGCTCAGCAACAAGGCCTCGGCGGTACTCACCAACGTGCCCGGCCCGAAAGAGCCCCTGTATCTGGCGGGCAGCAAGCTGACCCAGCCCATGTTCTGGGTTCCCCAGAGCGGCAGCATCGGTATTGGCATGAGTATTCTCAGTTATGCCGGCACCGTGCAGTTCGGCATCACCGTGGACAAGGCGATTCACGCGGATCCGGACGCCGTGATGGGCTACTTCCGGGAAAGCTTCGAGGCCCTGAGCCACGCGTCCCTGGCAGGCCGCCATGACGCCATTGAGCGCAAGGCCAGCTAGGGTTCTAGTTCTAGGTACATCTACAGCCCCGAAAGCACAAAACTGCAACAAAGAAACCTTGAAGTCCGGCAAACCGGACACATATACTGAAGGTAAGGGGACGACATGGCTTCGACGCCGGTGGCGAACCCTTGAGTGCATGTCGAGATGGCAGCCAATCTCGTTAATCCAAAGCTGCAACGCAATAGTCGCAAACGACGAAAACTACGCACTAGCAGCGTAAGCTGCTAGTCGTCCTGACCGGGTCGCCCGTAGC
>PBED01000019.1:0-54803 GCA_002718255.1 Marinobacter sp.
AACGATGCGTTTGTCCTTTCCATGGCCTGGTATGACATCACCGTAGGCTCTCTTGGCCTCTTCGGCGAACCATTCGATAAAGCTGGCACCGTAGCCAACTTCACCGCGCGATTCGGCCAATGGCTTTCCCTGCTCAGCGGTCATCAGACGAGCAAGATCCTCCTGGTTGGCCATGAGTAGATTGAACCATTTGCGCAGAATGTTAGCGCGCTCTTTGGCGGGAGTAGAACGCCATGCTGGCCAGGCGGCTGACGCGGCCTCAATCGCTGCACGAGCGTCGGTGTCATCCATGTCTGGCACCGTTGCCAACTGCTCACCGCTGGCCGGATCGGTCACGGCAAACGTCTTTCCCGACTTCGCCGTTATCCATTGGCCGTTGATATACGCCTGTTCGCGCAGAAGTTCGCGATTCTTCAATTCAAGAGACATGAGTAACCTCAATCAAATAAGAGCATGGCCAAATTAGAAAGCGGCCTTGTAGATTGCCAGAGCGTCAGTTTCAGACACTTCCCGGGGGTTGTTTACAAGCAGTCGAGTTTGCTTCATGGAATCCGAAGCCAGGGTGGCCAGATCGGCCTCACCAATTCCGACTTCACGCAGGGTTTGTTCAAGCCCCAGATCAGCACTCAGGGCTTCAAGACGGTCGATGAATTGATTGGCCCTCTTAGCGGCAGGTGTGCCTGCCAGGTCTGGGAAAACATCGGTAGCCAGAATTGAATAGGCTTCACCGCAGATCTCCGTGTTAAACCGCATGACATGAGGCAGCACCAATGCGTTGGAAAGACCATGGGGTACATGGAAAATTCCGCCGATTGGGTAGGCAAGAGCATGCACTGCCGCTACGGGTGAGTTAGCAAAAGCCTGACCTGCTAGCATGGCTCCGAGCAGCATGTCAGAGCGAGCTTTGACATTACTGCCATCCTTTACGGCTGTCTCAATATTAGCGCCGAGCAATCGCAGCGCTTCGCGAGCCAGGGCCTTTGAAACCGGATTGTTATTTGCGGAAGCTGACGTATAGCTTTCAATAGCATGAACCATGGCATCAATGCCGGTAGCCGCGGTCACGTGAGCTGGCAGCCCGAGAGTCAACTCGGCATCGAGCAAGGCGATGTCGGGAAGCAGCTGAGGCGCAACAACGCCTTTTTTCTCGGTTTCACCAACAGTAATGATCGATATCGGTGTGACCTCTGAGCCCGTTCCTGCTGTCGTTGGAATCTGGATCAGAGGTAAACGTTTGCCTTTGGCTTGTCCAACACCGTAAACGTCGTCTAACTTTTCCTCTCCGCCAATAAGAAGTGCAATCAACTTGGCAACATCCATGGATGAACCGCCACCAAATCCGATAACACCATCCACTCCGGCTTCTCGTGCGTCGGCTAACGCGGCTTCTACGACTGACACAGGCGGATCGGCAACGACGCCATCGAATAACTCGTACTTAACGCCTGCCTCGTTGAGGGAATTTGTAGCCACGTCAAGCAATCCAGCCTTGACGAGCCCGGGATCTGTAACGAGCAGTACCTTTTTACCCATGTGCTCTTTCACGATTTGCCCAAGACGATGGGTTACGCCGGGTTCGCAAATAACGCTTTTGGTTGTGTTAAACGTAAATGCAGTCATTTGTACCTCCTAGGTCAGCGACGCAATCGGTTCGACGCTGCCACGTTCGATCTGAAAGGCTTTGTCGACTAGATCTGCGGAATGAGATTGGTCTGATTCAGACAGCAAGACTGTCAGGCCTTCATCTTTAAGTGTGCTCAAAACACTGGCGAGTCGTCTGGAAAGTGCGGGTGCCACTCCCTCGAATGGTTCGTCCAGTAGCAGCAAGTTGGTTCCAGTCATCATTGCTCGGGCCAGAGCAACGAGCTTTTGCTGACCGCCAGATAACTGCAGTGCACGGCGATCAGAGAAAGACTCTACCTCGGGCATCATTTCGTAGATCCAGGCAAGTCTGGCTTCTGCGTTACCGAGTTGGCAGGCCCATGCTGGTGCCATGATGTTTTCTTCGACCGTCAGATCAGGTACGAGACGACGATCCTCTGGCATATAGCCAATGGACATACCTGCGCGCTCATAAGAACCCTGATTGGTCATGTCCTCGCCATTGATCAGTACCTGGCCCGCTTTCGGCTTGATGAGGCCCATAATTGATCGGAGTGAGGTCGTCTTTCCGGCGCCGTTGCGCCCAATCAGCCCGACCATGGAACCCTTGCTGACGGAAAAGCTGACGTCACGGAGAATAGTGGTACCTGCAATCTCCGTAGTGACATTTTTAAGTTCTAACATGGGCAGACTCCTTGCTGGTGCTGGCCTCGTTTTCGCTAAGATCGAGGTGATGCCCAACCACCAATTCCTGGACTTTGGCGTCAGACAAAACGGTTTGGGTCGGACCATCCGCGAGGACCCGGCCATCGTAAAACGCGAGAACTCGGTCGGCGTAACGCAGAACGACTTCCATATCGTGCTCGACGAACATTGTTGCAGCATCACTTTTCCGGACAGCCGCCATGACGGTATCCATCAGTAAGAATTTATCCTCGATGGCAACTCCTGAGGTTGGCTCATCCAGCAGCATCAGCCCGGGCTCAGCGAGCATTGCCATGGCAATGTCCAACAGCTTGCGAACCCCCTGGGGCAGAGTAGATACAACTTCCTCCGCATACTGCTCGATCTCATATTCGCGCAGTACAGAACGGGCCTTTTCGACTTTTTCGTTGGATCTGAGAGGCTTCAGAAAGCTCAATTTGCGGTCGACTGAGAAACCGAACGCAATCAGCATATTCTCCAAAACCGTCAGTTCCTGGAATAGTTGAGGCACCTGAAAGGAGCGACCAACGCCCGCCAACGAGACGTCCCTGGGAGACTTCCCTATGATGGATTTACCACGCACGAGAATGTCGCCACTGGACGGCTGGATATAGCCCGTTACCATATTGATAAAGGTGGTTTTGCCAGCCCCGTTGGAGCCGATAACTCCAACTACCTCGCCTGTATTCAGTTCAACATTGATGTCAGTGGCGGCAGTGACTGCACCAAATGTTCGTTCCAGATTGACCGTTTTCAACAAAGCGCTCATGACGTTTTCCTCGCTTTCTTGTTTTGGAATCGTTCAACCAGGGACCACAGACCGGACGGCATGAACAGAATGATTGCCAGCAGTGCAAAACCCAGAATCATTTGCCAGGTGTAGGGCGAAACGGCGAACGCATAAGTGCGCAGAGCTTCGAATAGAACGGCTGCAACGATCGGGGCTGCAACATGAGCAGTCCCGCCCATTAGGGCTATAAATACAAACTCGCCAGAAGTGGTCCAATACGCCATTTCTGGATCAACGTGACCGCTTACCAGAGCGGTGATAGTGCCACCAATAGCCGCCAGGCCCGCCGCGATTATGTACTTTACGTACACCACACGGAACACAGACCCGCCCAGATACTCCAACCGAATTTCATTTTCTCGAACAGCCTCACCTGCGTAACCTGATAGAGATTTCAGATACCGCCATGCGACAGCTCCGAGAACGATTACAAGGAATACTGCGACAATCAGAACCAGGTCTGATGAAGCTTCAGCACCCGGAGTCCAACCCAATAAGCTCGGATTGGCAACGTTAAAACCATCGGTAGATCCAAGGAACTGATTGCGCACCAGCAAGCCATAAAGAATCATCGAGAACGCCATCGAAAACATTGCGAAGAAGATCTCTCGATACCGACACAGTAGCAGGCCAATGATGGCTGCTATGGCAACGCTGACGGCGACGGAAGCAAGCATGATGACCAGAATGTCAGTGACTCCCACGAACTGGGTCAGCATGCCGGCAACGTAGGCGCCTACGCAGTAGTACAGGCCCTGGCCAAAGGAAACCAGGCCAGCCCGCATAAGAAGGACTAGACCGAGCACCACAAGGCCTTTGCCCATCGCGATGGTAAATAGGTAAGACATCCACTGCGGAAGCAGGAGGCCGCCAGCAATGACTACCAACCCGAAAACAAATAAGAGCGCTAGGGATCTCGTTTTCATTAGATTTTCCTCGCGTTGGCAACGGCAAACAGGCCTTGCGGACGAAATGCCAGCACAAGTCCCATGACCGCGTAGATAACGAACAGCTCAACATCGGGATAAAGGTGGACAGCTGCAGCTCGGGACATACCCACGATCAGAGCGCCGACAAGGGCGCCAGTGATGCTGCCAAGACCGCCAATAACTACCACGGCGAATGCAAGAACAATCACCTCAATACCCATCCCCGGTACAACAGACAGACCTGGAGCAGTCAGGGCTCCAGCGAGTGATCCGATACCGGCTCCAATCAGAAATGTAATGGTGAAGATTCGGGCAACGTTGATGCCGAGTGCGCTGGCTATCTCACGATCGTGAATGACTACTCGAAGCAGTTTTCCGTTGCGTGTGCGGTTCAGGCCATACCAGAGTGCGAGACCGATCAGTATGCTCACGCCGATAAGCATGAAATCGTAATTAGCGAAGGATAATCCAGCGAACTTGGTTCGACCCAGTAGGGTGTAGGGTTGGTAAGCAAAGTAGGGCTCAACACCCCATATTAGCTTGATGGCATCTTCCATGATGAGTAGGACGCCGTAAGTGACCAGAATCATGACGACCTCGTCCCGGCCATACATGAATCGCAGAAGGCCGCGCTCAACCAGGAGCCCCACGGAAATACCGGCGACAAGGGCGGCGGCGATTAGCGCGACGAAGCTGAACCAGGGAACAGAGCCGGTAGAAAAATACCAGCCAACCATGGCAGCACCAGAGTACGCGCCAAGGGCGTAAAAGCTACCATGAGACATATTGAGGATTCGCATGACCCCGTAAATTAGGGTCAGACCGGCGGAAATGATGAAGAGCCATGAGGCGTAGACCGAGCCATCCACCAGTATTGCAAGAAGTTGTTTCATTGTAAGACTCCCGATGCTTTGCACAGACCTTGCCTGCCGACCGGGCCATCTTCCGGTCGGGGAGGGGTGAAAGATCGTTGGAAAGTCTCACCGGGACCGGATGATCCCGATGAGCATGTTGCTGGGTCAGTGGGCTCAGTTACACTCGGCACCTGGCATGCCGGCTTTGATCCACTCTACAGTCTCTGCGCCTTCCGGCGGGTTGACGCAATCTGCCGGGTAGCGGGTAATGTCGGTAAAGGTGATTTCACCGTCCACACGTTTGAGGCGACCATAGACCATCTCTGTTGCAGCCTGATGGCCCTTACCGCGACTCATTTCAACCCGGCCGCCCGGGCCGTCAAATTCGAGACCTTCAAAGGCGGTGATTACCTCCTCGGTAGACGCACCAACACCAGCCTTATCTTGAGCCAGCTTTAGGCCAATTAGCGCATGAGCCATGTGGTAGGCAGGGAAAGTCGGCGGTGTGCCGAAACGCTCGGTGAATTCGGTCTGGAACCAAGTGTTCAGTTCACTTTCCGGAGCGAATGGACCGAAGGGACCACGGGCACCGATGATGGCACCGTCGGGCAGGTGTTCGCCAAGACTGTTGAGTGCAGTCTCGCCAGCAGTGAAGATTACCTGGTTGTCCGCCAGCAGACCACGAGCGGCTGCCTGGAGTACGAATGCGTCTGTGTCACCACCCCAGAAAGATGTGTGAATAACGTCTGCGGAGTTCACTTGCAGGGCAGAAATTTCGGCACCGTACTGGCCCGCGAACAATTTGGGGAACTGTTCCGTAGTGATTTCAATATCCCCGCCGCGAAGGACCTTTAAAGTCTCGGTAAAATCGCGCCAGCTGTCGTGACCCCAAGAGTAGTTCTGGTTTATGCCTGCGACAGATTCCAGGTTGGGAACGTTTTCGTGAACATAGCGGGCCGCCGCGATGTTGTCCATGCTGGCGGTAGAGTGGGTGCGGAAAACATACTCGTAATCAGCTTCCTCGAAGACCCGAGGCGTGCCACAGTCGAACAAAACGGTCAGCATCTTGAGTTCTTCAGCGACAGCCGGGATGGCAAGACAGTCGCCGGAAGAGATGTAACCTACGACCGCATCGACGCCGTCGCGCTCAACAAGATTTCGAAATTCTGAGGTTTGTTTTGTCGCACCGCCAGCCTCGTCAACGTAGACAGGCGTGATCATTCGACCGTCAATTCCCTTGCCTTCAATTGGGGCCGGCAGGGTGCCGTCATTTATAGCATCGATTACCAGGTCAGCAGCGTTCTTTGCAGGAATTCCGAAAGGCCCGGAAGCTGCGCCTGAGAGAAAGGTTACAAGGCCCAGTTTGTACTCTTCATTGGCGTAGACGTTGAGGCTCATGGCACCTGTCGTCATTGCACAGGCAACCGTCGCTGCAGTAAGCAGGGGACGTTTCATATCAGATCTCCAGACTGTTGTTCTTGTGTCATTTGGTTGGACAACCAGTGTTATTTTTTTCCGGTGTCCTGCCCGATGGCTTTTCAAGCCGGCCTGTGTCTAAATGCACGCCCTATGCCAGAAATTCTACATTCCTAACTAGCTGTTTTTTATAAATATATATTTTTGCGTAAGGTTTTCTTGAAGTCGATGAGCGAAATCCGCTCATGTCGGGTGAGCAAAGATGAGCGGTTTTCGCTCATTCTGTGACAGGGTGAACTTGCTCGAAATCAGACGGGTAATAGATTCGCCAATTACCGAGCATTACCTTCGCTGGAGGGTAGCGAGGGTCCTTTACAGTCTCTCCAATCGCCATTACTTGTCGGATTTGATGAGTCACTGGATCCATTGAGGATTGGAAACCCGGCGGATCCTCAGGCGTAGTCAGACTCAACTGCTCAAAAGCTCGCTCGATGCCTTCTAGATCCTTGTAATTCCCGCTTGCTTGGCTTGCTGCTTTGGCAATTGCGAGTATGCCGGTGAACGCGCCTTGCGCCCCGGAGGAGGGGTAGTAACCGGCTTGCCGGTGGAACTCCTGAACAAACCACCGATTGAAATCAGTTTCCGGCCAGTTGTTGTGATGGCGCGATGCTAGTAACAATCCCAGAGGCATGCGATCGCCTAAGTGAGCAAAAATCTCGTAATCGCCACCTTTTTCAAAGTTCGCGAAGCGGGAAACATCAAACAGCCGGGTGTCAGTAGCCTGGGTGACGAAAGCGACGAAATCCCCTCCCCACAGGCTATTCACGACCAAGTCTGGTTCTTGTCTGATCAGCTCATTAATGTAGTGGCTGTAGTCTGGCTCACTTAACCGAGGCCAGAGTGTGCCGGCAATCTCGTAATCCACGCCCAATTTATTCAGAGCCTCGCGAAAATCGGCCCACACCTGATAACCGTATTCGTAATCGGGACCCAGGTACGAGATTCGAAGCGGTTTTTTCTTCAAGTGGTCATCAAAGTAATCTCTGATAAAGAGCGCTCCCGCAGTCATCGATTGACGCGTGTCGTTCGTCACACGGAAATAGCGATCGTGGAAAAATTCATCGGTGAGCCTGGACGAGGCGTGGTCCGTACCGATGAAAAACGCATCTGCGGAAGCTGCGATTTCGGTGACTTGAATAGCAACCGATGAGTTGACAACGCCACAGAGAAATGTGGCTTGCTCTTCCTCGACGAATCGTTTTGCAATCGTAACGGCGGTTGACCGTTTGGATTTGGTGTCTCCAAGCAAAACCCTGAGGCGTGGTAGTGTCGGCAACCCCTGCTGTTCAATGTATTGAAGCGCGAGTCGTATGCCCACTACCGAATCTCGCCCCAAGACACCTGCTCGTCCGGACATGGGGTAAAGGCATCCAACGATAATATCCGCTGTATCCTCGCTTGCACCCAAAGACTCCAGCGCCTTCGAAGGCATTGGAAAAGTGACGAGGACCACCAGACAGATTCCAAACAGGATACCGATGAATCGGTTGTGGGAAATTGGGATCACAGCTCATCTCCGGTGAGCCCCAGCTTCTGCATCCTTCTTTTCAGTGCGTGTCTGGATATTCCGAGGGAGTTTGCGGCATCACCCTTCCGGCCGTTGGATTGAGCCAATGCGTCCAAAATGCATTGAGCTTCCCGTTTTGCAATTTCACTGGTCAATGATCCATTTTTTTCGTTGCGTTCAACATCATTATCCGCAATCGAAGTTTTTATTTGAGGAGCTGACTTCGTAATTTCGGGGGGAAGCTGATCGACATTGATGCTCTCACCAGCGTGCAAGATGGTCAGTCTCTCGATGGTATTGCGCAGTTCCCTAATGTTTCCCGGCCAATCGTAATTGCAGAGTGTGGTGAGGGTTTCGGAAGAAAGGTTGATCGGCCTGCAGCCTTCTTGCGCTGCAAGTTCTGTTGCGAAATTCGAAGCCAGCATGGGGATATCATCCCTACGCTCGGCAAGAGACGGAATGGTAAGTGGCATAACGTTTAGACGGTAGAAGAGGTCCTCCCGAAAAGCTCCTGTTTGAGCCTCGGTCTGTAGATCCCTGTTACTGGCCGCTATAACACGCAGATCAGCCTCTATTTCTTTCTGGCCGCCGACCGCGCGGAAGCGGTGGGTTTCAAGGAAGGTTAATAGCTTTGCCTGAAGAGGTAACGGCAGCTCACCAATCTCATCCAGGAATAAAGTCCCCCCGTTTGCTAACTCAACCAAGCCAGTTCGGCGCTTATCGGCGCCCGTGTATGCGCCTTTTTCTGCGCCAAAAAGTTCGGCCTCTAGCAGGTTTTCTGGTAGCGAAGCGCAATTTACAGATACGAACGGTGCGGCTCTGTCTTTTGTGGCGTGCAAAGCTTTCGCGATGAGGGTTTTCCCGCTGCCTGATGGCCCCTGGAGAAGTACCGTGCGCGCAGAGCTCTTACCGATGCGCTCGACTTGATCGAGTAGCTTGCGCATGGCCGAGGAGTGGCCAACAAGGCCGTGAACGTCCGCTTCCCGCTCTCTCCGATAGGCCACTTCCTCTGTAAGTTGGCGATGCTTGTGATTGCGCTGAATCAGAAGAATCAGTTCGTCCAGGTCAAACGGTTTGGTGATGTAGTCTTGTGCGCCTTTTTTGACTGCCTCGACAGCAGCACGAGTATCGCCATGGGCCGAAATCATGATCGTGATGGGCGGGGCCGGGAGTGCCTGGACCTGGTCGAGAACCTCAAAACCAGATTGGTCGGGCAATTTAAGATCGAGCAAGACCACGTCTGGTGTCCGTTTTTCAATCTCGGTGAGTCCGCTTTTTCCGTCATAGGCGGCGAAAACCGTCATTCCTTCTTCTTCGAGCGAAAACATCAGACTACTAACAAGGTTTTTCTCGTCATCGATGATAAGGACGGTAGGCGTTCGCATTAAACGGATCCCTGGTTTTCGTTGTTCAAATAGAGCGGTAGTTTCAAAGTTACTTTTAGGCCTTCGCCAGAAACGCTTTGGAAACGAAGGTTACCTTGATTAGCTTGCGCGAGCTGTCTGCAAATGGCCAGGCCGAGACCGGTGCCATTGGTTTTCGTTGTGAAGAAAGGCTCGGTTAGGTGGATCAGGTGGTCAGCGCTTACGCCGGGGCCGTTATCGCTGACAGAAACATAAACTGCTAAGCCTTGCTGTTTGGTTCGAATTGTAACCCGGCCCCCAATACCCTCCATTGCCTGAATGGCGTTCATCACCAGATTCATAACGATCTGTCGGACCTGGGAAGAGTCGGCCCATGCGTAAACAGATTCGTGCTCGACTTGTACCAACTCAATCCCATGGCGATGTGCCACTGCATCGGCGAGAATTTTCACTGTTTCAACAACGTCGATGATGTTGACCTTGCTTGCCTTGGCTTCTCTCGGGCGAGCGTAATCCAAGAGCAGTTGGACAACATCGTTTACTCGGTCGATCTCATGGTCAACTGATTCCATTAACTTTTGGCGTTTGGGATCCGACTCCTTCCGCGATAGGGCCTGAATTGTAGTCTTTATGGTTGCGAGAGGGTTTCTAATCTCGTGTGCAACGCCCGCGGAGAATTGCCCGAGTATGGCACGGCGTTCTACGTCAACCATGCTCTTTACCAGCCGCCGAAGACGAAGGCGCATACGTTCGAGGGCAAAGGCCAGATAGCCTATTTCCGCTGTACCCTCCGTGTGTAGCGGAGTATCAAAATCGCCTCCAGCAACTCTGTCAGCTCCTTCAATCAAAGGAGTGACCTGTTTTTCCAACCTTTTTGAAAGGTGACGTGACAACAAAATAACGGCCAAGGCCGCTCCAGAAGCCAAAAGGATTAACCCGAATCTGGCTGACTCCAAAGGGCCCAGCAGAGGGTCACCGAGCCATTGAAGGCGTATGTGCCAGCCCTCGATAAAATCGTTCGAGTTAATGTCCTTGGCGGAATAGGAAGGTTTTCCGGGTATATTTCCTACGGCGGTAATGGGTACGTTTTGAGGCGTTACGATAAGAGGGCTCTGCAAGCCCGTGAGGCTCAGATCTTTTACCTGATCGGTAAGGCTCGCAAGGCGCACAACCAAGCCAACCCAGGCTTCAGGGGCGGGATTAAGCCCTGTAGGGCTTAGTCTGAGAACAAACCAACCGGGCCTGCTATCAGTTGGTAGGGCCGGACCGATTATTTCTCCGTTGGCAAATGGAGTTAAAGGCAGTTCGTCCAACTCCACTTGCTGCAGCAGCGTTTGAGTTAGATACCACAAGGGCGCCTCGTATCGGGATGGCTTGACCACTACCCCATACAGATGGGGACTATCGAGAGCCTGGCGCAGCTGTGCCATGACCTCGGCATTAGGTTTCTCTTCGGCGTTTGCAGTGGTCAACCAATCGAAAACCTCAGGTACGTCGGCAAGAGCCTCAAGCTCATAGATTCGCTCCTGGAGGAAAGTTCTTAAGAGGTTCTCTGCGCCCGCAAGTCGAGCATTCGTCCGACTTTCTGTCACCTTTTCCAGCGCTTTCACATACTGTGTGTCGTACATGAACGCCAGGACAACAAGTGGGATCAGGGCAATTAAAAGTGCGCTGAATAGATATCGTCTCGCTAACCCATTCCGACGAAGGACCCTCAAGCGAGGTGGAGCAGAGGCATCATGTTTTATTATGCTTTTCATGCAGAGATCATATCGGGAGTTGCGCGGTCTTGGAATATTCCGCGGCGGTGCTTCGTTTTGATTCTGCGATAAGCGGCCTGGGAAGGTCTCTGAATGGACGGGCATAAAAAAAGCCACTGGGCGTTAGCCAAGTGACTCTTTTCAACAGGATTGGTAGGACCACCCAGATTCGAACTGGGGACCTCTACCATGTCAAGGTAGCGCTCTAACCAACTGAGCTATGGTCCTGTGTCCTGCAACGGGGACGAAATATACTGATTCAGCCGATGCTGGTCAACCACTTTTATGCGGTTTTCCGCTTGCGGAGTTTTTCCTTGATGGCTTTGCTCAGCACAGCCCAGCGGTTGACGATCAGGGCTGCAAAGATGAGGCCACAGCCGGCCAGTTGAATGCCGGTCATAGACTCGCCAAACCATCCTGCCGCGAACAGAGCAACCCACACCGGCTCAAGTANCAGAATCACCACGCCATGGCTGTTCGCAGACAGGCTCTGGGCGAACGTCTGAAGNAGGAAACGACCGGCCGTGCCAATCACGGCACTGGCCACCACCCACCAGNCCAGCATTGGNGAGAGATTATTCAGGGTAGGCCGCCAGGGCTCCATAATCATGGATTCAACCAGGGTNAGCAGGCCGACCGTCAGCAGCGCAATGGCTGTNAGGGGCAGGGCGGGTACGCGGTGCTTTTCCACCGTTCTGCCGAGCCGGTTTATCACGGTTCTCTGGTTGGCTGCCCGGGTATTGAGATTGAAATACAGGGCGAAAATNGTCGCTGCCATGACAAAGAAAATCTGGCCNGCTTCNGGGCGAAATCCGTTNTCAAGGGAGAGCAGCGCGAGACCGGCAACGGCAATCGGAATCGCCAGCCATGTGCTCGGCGGTTGGGCTTCCTTGAACACCAGGCGTGCGATAATCGGCACTATTACGACACCCAGGCTGGTCAAAAAGGCGCCCTCACCCAGACTGGTTATATGAACCAGTCCCATTACCCAGCAGGTCATGGCCGTGCCAAACACCAGCCCGACACCCACACTTCGGCGAAGCTGATCGACGCTCAGTTTCATCAGCGAGCGACGGGCGAAAAAGGCGAGCACGGTGCCGGCAATCAAAAACCTGGCCGCCATGAACATCAGGGGCGGCATCAGCAGTACAGCCTCCTTGGAAAACATCCAGCTGATGGCTGCAAACAGGGTGACAACAACCAGTAGAAGATCGGATTTGTGGGTGTCAGACATCGGATATCGCTTGGCGGCAGTGGTTGAATCGAACGGCGAAAGCGGACCAATGTATAGTTTGCGAACTAAAAAGGAAAGATGGGTAGAACTACCGAGGTGAGAAGCGGCTCTTCCCTGAGCCCTTTGCAGTATTTGTCCGTGTACGGTCAGTTATTCAGGGTTGTGTAAACCAGATTCGACATGTCCGTCTGATCTGAGCCGGGCACTTCAATGTACCGGTCACCGGAACCCCACCATTGCCACCAGGCGCGCTTGTTGTAGGTGCGGCTGGCGAAATCCACCTGCAAACCGCCGAGAGTGGTGTTGTTGACCACNGGAACGGAGATGTTGCCCGTCTCGGAGCCGAGCACGCCGCTGTGGGTGACACCCTCNTTCATCAGTACCGGATAGTGGTTGAAGTAAAGAGCGGCCGGGCCATCCTGGCTCGTTACCTTGCCCGCCAGGCTGATGCTGGAAGAGCAGGAATCGATCCCGGCGGCGGAGGTGGCACCACAGGCCGAATGGGTGGGTACCACGCCATCGTCCGTGCCGGCGATGAATGGCTTGGTGATNCCGCCATAGGANGACCCACCAGCCACGAAACGCANCCTTGGGATTCCATTCGGGCTCACCGCCAGGTTACGCGCTGCGTTGGTTTGCAGGTCGTTTACCACGCCCAGCTTGCCGGGTTCCGGCTCAATGCCGGTGAAGGCTTCTACTGCTGCCCGGAGGGGCCANTTGTACCAGCTGTCGTTGTAGGCAAGGCTGAGTGCCAGGTTGGCAAGTTCAGTGCCACCGCCNGCGCCGGAGTAATCCAGGGTTGCCAGGATTTTCAACGGNTGAAGGCCCTCGGATTGAAGCCAGCGTGCCTGNTTTTCNAGCAGATACCGGGTAACGAGATCCCCGGTAGAGTGAGAAACAACGATGCAAAAGTCATTGCANAGACCTTGCTGACTGATCTGACGCATCTGTTCATAGGCTTGCTGGGCAATACCACCNTCAACGCGNCCGTCACTGCCCCAGTCGATACGGGCCTCGGCCCGGGAGAGCCAGAAAGTACGCCAATAGTCCTCGCCGGCGTTCTTCACCNCCTGCAGATTGGNNGGAGGGTTGGCCAGGTCTTGTTGCTGNAATCCGTGAACCAGGATCACGTTGTGCCCGGCCAGTTGGGCCTGGGCGGTGCCGGCAAACAAGCTGCNGGTGATAGNGACCGCCAGGGCGGCCTTACAGGCATTTCCGATCTTTGTTGTTTTCATAGTTGCTCCGTCTTTGCTGCTTTATTGTTGTCACAAGACGTTTATCCGCCACTTGTAGCGGTACAGCCCGGCGTTAGCCGGTGCAGAGCCTGCGCCCTGCCATCAGAACTTGTCGGCAAGCTGCCGCAGCAGAGCCGCGCGCTGTTCTGATTCGGGATTCACCGCCGGTGTATCGGTAAGACTGCCGAGATCCGGCGGTGTGAAAGCGTAGCCCTCGTCGGGGCCGAAAGCGTAATTAGTCCGGTCACCTGGCCGGGCGGGAAGCTGCCGAATCTGCAGGTTTTTCAGCTGTAGCTGGCCGTCCACCGTCTGATCGGCCAATACCGTGCCGTGTGCCTTCAGATTGATCGTGTTTGAGGTGCTGTCCAGCCTTTTCTCCATCTGCAATTGAGCAACCGGGCGTTGGCCAACAAACAGCTGGGCCGAAAGCGCGTAGTAGCCGGAGTCTTCCGGCGAGAAACGAACGGGA
The DNA here is from genome assembly GCA_002718255.1 of Marinobacter sp. Classification (GTDB taxonomy): domain Bacteria; phylum Pseudomonadota; class Gammaproteobacteria; order Pseudomonadales; family Oleiphilaceae; genus Marinobacter. Next base: position 13,926 of record PBED01000019.1, read on the forward strand.
ATTATCAGATTGTTACCCTGGATACGGGCATCGCCAAGCCCCTCGAATTCGCCCAGGTAAGGTTCAATGGCCAGTGTTGAGACATGGCGGACTGGTTTGCCGTCAAGCCGGGCCTCAACGATCAGCCGATATTCACCCGGTGATTCGTCGGCGGACAGAACGCCCTCGAAGTAACCCGGGGAACCCGCCTCTTCCAAGGTGGTGCCAGCGATGGCATCCCGGCTTTCCGGCCTCTCCAGCGTTGCAGACAGCGAGCGACCGACCACCTGAGAGCCCCGGATAGCCGCTGCAACAAGAATTTGTTCCCCTGCAGTAAACCGGTATTTCTCCAGCGTTACGGTGAACTGCCCGTCACCTTCGAGGGGCAGACTGACCGGCTCGTAGTGATTGCCACGGTAGGCGTTCGCCTGTTCCGGGGAGAGAGGTATGGACCACGGAGGGTATCGGGTAGTTTCAGCGTATTGATCGGCAACGCTGGCCAGCATGAACCCGAGGGCATTATCCGGGGGTGGTTCCGGCTCAGCCGAGGGATCGGTAGAAGACTGCCTTGCCAGGCCTGCGCTTTGGACAGGCGCCGTCTCGGCCGAGTCGACCACCTTCGAAAACCAGCTGAAATCTGTGTGGTTGTCAGCGGAGAGCAGATACCCCGCGCCAACCACGCCAGCAGTTACCAGTGTCAGAAGAAGAGCGACCTTGCCCGGCATGCGGCAGTTCCCTTGATTATTGTTGTAGCTCTAAAGATAACGGGATTTCCGCCGCACCCCAAAAATCCGGACTCTGTGTGTAACAGAATGTGTCCGCGTTGTGCGGTGGTTCACATTCCGATCAGCCGGTGATCAGAACATGCCGGATTCCCGAATGGCCTCGAAGCCAAAGTGCAATTTCACTTCATCACCGACCATCGCGCCATCAAGGCCGTATGTCATGCCCCATTCACTGCGTTTCAGGGTGGTGGAGGCGCTGATGCCCAGTGTGTATTCCTCATGGCCAAAGGGGTAGACGTCTGCCTTGTTGAGGGTCACATCCAGCACCACGGGGCGTTTCTGGCCAAGTAACTCCAGATCACCAGTTACCTTGCCCGTGTTTTCCCCCGTGGTTTCGAAATCGGTAACAGTGAAGATGATCTCTGGGTACTCGTCGGCATCGAGAAAATCCGCATTGCGAACGTGGTCGTCGCGTTTCTTATGATTGGTGAACACACTGTCGCTCTGGAACACCAACTGACCGGATTTCAGCTCCCTCGCTTCCTCGTCGTAAACAAATTGTCCCTCGACTTCGCGGAACATCCCCATGACCGGGGCGTAGCCGATGTGCATGATCTCGAAGAACATTGAAAAGTGCTCGTCGTCGACGACAAAATCTGTTGGCTCGGCCATGGCTGCCGGGCTCAGTGCGAGTGCAGCAGGGAGGGCAATGGCGGAACGGGTAAGGGTTTTCCGTTTAATGAACATCATGGTGATGTCTCCTCTGATAAAGCCAGTGAATATCCAGGAAAAACGACCACACAAGCAGTGCTAGGGCAGTTGCAAGCGTGATACTGGCGAATAGCGCATTGACCGGCGGCAACACGGCCACCAGCAGGGTAACGATCTGCCAAACGCAAACCGTCTTGCGTCTGAAGCTCTCCGGCAGCGGGGCATTCAGCCAGTCCAGGAAATGACTGGCAACAACGAAGGCATAGCGGATAAGGCCCAGGGCCAGAACCCAGGGACCCGCCTTGCCGAGCGCCAGGACAGCCACGCTGAGACCGAGAATAAACAGAGCATCCAGTTCCATGTCGAAGCGGGCGCCAAAGTCGCTCTGGGAGCCGGTAGCCCTGGCGACTTTGCCATCTACGCCATCCAGAATCAGCGCCAGCAATGCCATCCAGCCATAGAGCCAGAGACTATCGGTAAGGTGGTCGGCAAAGGGGGCCAGCGCCACTAAAACTATCACCAGACTGCCTCTGAGCAGCGTCGCCCGGTTTGCCCACCCGAAATCCCGGGCCTCGGGCCAGAACCGGATGATCAGGGCACAAAGCGCCAGGTAAAGCACTGCTGACAGCAAGTAGAAAAGGACGGGGGGCTGGGTTAACCAGCCGGTGGCTGCGCAGAACAGGGCGAAAAGCCCAAAGCCCCAGACGAGATCCAGGGCAAGTGGCATCCTTTGCGACGCTGAATGGCCGTTAGAATCCATCAATGAACTCCAGCGTATAGGTTTGCAGGCATCAAATACCCCGGATGCGCTGTACACTGACTATAGTTGGTATAACTGATCATGCTTACGAGCATAGACCGTGTTCAGACCTGAAGGTTCAGCCTTGGCAGGGCGACGACCGGCACGTTTGAAAAACTGCCAAAAAGGAGATCCTTTTGCATCGCGACCCTGATGAGCCGAAAACCGAATCGATGGCACGGGCCTGGTGGGTAACCGGCGCCGGCAAGGGCGAGATTCTGGAAACGCCACTGGTTACCTCTGATGACGAGCAGAAGGACGAATCGGTTACGGTTCAGGCGCTGTATTCGGGTATCAGTCGGGGCACGGAATCACTGGTTTTCCATGGCCGGGTACCAAAGAGCGAATACGCAGCCATGCGGGCGCCGTTTCAGGAGGGAGATTTTCCCTGGCCGGTAAAGTACGGCTACGCCAGCGTCGGCAAAGTAGTGGAAGGGCCTGCCGAGTTAGTGGGCCAAACGGTGTTCTGCCTTTATCCGCATCAGAATTGCTACCGGGTGCCGGCGTCGGCGTTGACGCCTCTGCCCAAAGACCTGCCCGCCGAGCGAGCAATACTTGCCGCCAACATGGAAACCGCTGTAAACGGCCTCTGGGATGGAGCGCCAGCAGTCGGTGACCGCATTGCCGTTGTTGGTCTTGGTGTTGTTGGCCTGCTCGTCGCCTGGCTGGCGAGTCGTATCCCGGGAGCCCGTGTCACCGCGATCGATACGAATCCAGAGAGACAGGCCGTTGCCGAACAGCTCGGTTTGACCTTCAGCAGTGAGTCGGCCCCTGATGATCACGACCTTGTTATCCATGCCAGTGGCCACCCCTCGGGCCTGGAGACCGCTCTTGGGCTGGCAGGGCAGGAGGCGACCATTGTGGAAATGAGCTGGTACGGGGATCAGCTGGTATCTGCACCGTTGGGGGCCGCATTCCATCCGCGGCGTCTGACCCTGAAATCCAGCCAGGTGGGCCAGATAGTGCCATCTCGAGTCCCACGGTGGGACTATCGCAAACGCCTGGCGCTTTCATTGGAATTGCTCCAGGACGATGCGCTGGATGTGCTGATTACCGGCGAGTGCAAGTTTGATGATCTACCAAAATCCATGGCGCGAATTCTGATTGATGGCCGGGATACTCTGTGCCATCGCGTTGTTTACTGAAAATCCAAAATTGCCTGCTAAGGAGAGACTATGTTCGGTTTGACGGTCCGGGACCACATGATGATTGCCCACAGCTTCAACGGAGAGATCTTTGGTCCTGCGCAGAAGGTTCATGGTGCCACCTATGTGGTCGATGTGACCTTTGAGCGTCACCAACTGGATAAGGACGACCTGGTCGTCGACATAGGCCTGGCTGCCGAGCTTCTCGAAAGCATTCTCTCCGAATTCAATATGCAGAACCTGGACGAGCTGCCGGAACTGCGTGGCAGGAATACCACCACCGAATTCATGGCCAAACTGGTTTTCGATCGTATGGCGGCAGCCATTCACGGTGGCCGTCTTGGCGAGACAGGAGAAGGGATTGTCAGCCTGAAAGTCACCCTCTCGGAATCCCACATTGCCTGGGCAAGCTACCATGCCGGAATCTGACAAACCGGGCTTCCTGGAGTTTATTGTTCCGGGTGATCCGGAACAGAACACGGGCGGCTACCGGTATGTCCGCAAGCTCGTGGAAGCCCTGGGCGATGCCGGTTGCAGAGCCCGGGTCAGTGGGTTGCCCGGGCAGTTTCCACGCCCGGACAGGGTTGCCCGTAATGGGATGGATAAGAAGCTCGCGAGTCTGCCTGATGGCGCCTCTGTGGTACTTGATGGTCTTGCCATGGGGGGGCTGCCGGAGATTGTTGAAAAGCATTCCCCACGCCTCAATCTGATCGCGCTGGTACACCACCCCCTGGCTGATGAAACGGGGATCAGTGAAGCCAATAGACAGTGGTTTTTTGATTCAGAAACGCGGGCGCTTGGATTTGTAAACGGGGTGATCACCACCAGCCAACACACCGCCGCTCGCCTGGCGGATTATGAGGTGCCGGCTGAGAGGATCAGGGTTGCCGAGCCGGGCGTCACCCGAGCCGCGACCCCCAGAGGCTGTGATCAGTCGTCGCAAACCGGTACCCCGCACATTCTGTGCGTTGCTCATCTGTCACCCCGAAAGGCCCAGCATCAATTGGTGGAGGCGCTGGAAAACCTGAAGGGCGTGTCGTGGCAATGCACGTTGGCAGGGTCTGACAGTCGTGATCCGGAATATAGCCAGCAGGTTCGCCGGGCGATTGCAGAAGCGGGCCTTGAAGACAGGATTGCGCTGGCAGGGGAAGTCGAAGAAGCCGGGCTGGCCGAGCTCTACCGCAAGGCGGATCTCTTTGTACTGCCCTCCCTGTACGAGGGCTATGGCATGGTGATTGATGAGGCGCTGGCGGAAGGGCTGCCCGTTATTTCCTCCGATGGCGGCGCCCTTGCCAACACCTCCGCCAAGCCTGGTGTGGTTCAGTATTGTGCGGGCGATGTCAGGGCCCTTGAGGCGCGCCTCAGGAACTGGCTGGAACATCCGGAACAGCTTGAGCACGCCCGTAAACTTGCCGCAAGGGAATCCCGCCGAATCCGCTCATGGGCGGATACCGGCAAAGATGTCTTAGAAGCGCTGCACTACTTCAGTGGCCTTTCCACGCATCTGCACCAGCATTCGGAATTCGAGAGCACATGGCTGGCAGCCCGGGAAGCAGCGGATCACCGGGCTCGCTCACAAGGGCTGACCGATCAGCTCAATCACTGGTTGCTGAATCGTTATGATGGCTTGTCACCGGAGAGCCACTACCCGATGCGAATTGTCGACATTGGCACAGGTCGTGGCTCAAACGCGATTTTCCTGGTGCCTGCGCTGCAGGTGCCTCAAACCTGGCTGGCACTGGATCAGGATTCTGCGTTATTGCGGGAGGCCGGACAGCGTGTGGACCGCCTGGATGTGCCGTTTGAAACCCGCCCGGTTCAGCTGACGTCGGAAAACATGGAGCAACAACTGCCCCGGGAGGCGGACCTGATAACAGCGTCAGCACTGATTGATCTGGTTTCCGAGCCATGGCTGGATGCGTTAGCCCTCGCAGCCGCAGGAAGGAAGTCCGCGATGCTCATTGTGTTGAGCTATGCCGGTCACTTTGAGCTGTCTCCCGAGCATCCTGATGATGAGCTGGTGAAGACATTGGTAAATCGGCACCAGCACGGCGACAAGGGAATTGGTGCCGCGCTCGGGCCGGAGGCCAGCACTGTCTTGCAAGGCCTGCTGGTTGCCGAAGGTTACCGGGTTGAACTGGCGGAATCCCCCTGGATACTGGATGGCGCGGATCACGCCTTGGCCAAAATGCTGATGCAGGGCTGGATCGACGCGGCCATTGAGCAGTCACCTCACGAGGCGGACCGATTGTCACGCTGGCTGGAGACACGCAATCAGCAGTTATCCAAAGGGGATCTGAAGATTGTTGTGAGACATATGGATCTGCTGGCACTGCCACCCGAGGCATTGCCTTGACCGAACTGCGTCAAAGGCAGGTGAAGCTGGCGGCCCGTTGGTTATTCACGGTTCTGGTTATCGGATTCGTGATCCGCTCGATTGATTCGGGTGAGCTCTGGCAGGAGCTTGCCCGCTTTTCTCCCTATGTCCTGGTTCCCGCACTGGCACTTACGGTCTTTCAGGTGGCGTTGTCTGCCTGGCGATGGCGTTACACCGTCGAACGGCTCGGGCTGCCCCTGGCCTATGGAATAGCGGTGCGGGAGTACTATCTGGCGACGTTTCTGAACCAGGTGTTGCCGGGAGGTGTGCTCGGCGACGTAAACCGGGCCTGGCGACATGGCAGCGGCGCCGGAGAGCGCCTCTCCGCTGTGCACGGGGTGGCCATCGAGCGACTTTCGGGCCAATTGGTTTTGGCGCTCGTGGTTGTCATATCGGGCAGCTGGCTGCTCGGTTCCGGACGGGTAACGGTTAGTCACTGGAACGGCGGCCTCTGGCTGGGCGCCGGCATTATTGGGGTGTTTCTTGCACTCTGGTTGGTCCTGAAAACCGGGCTGGCGGCTTATCTTCAGCGGCTCAGGCGGGATCTCTATGAGTCTTTGCTAAACCGAACGGTGTTGCCGGTTCAGATTGGCTCATCTTTACTGGTGTTGGCAAGCTATCTTGGGGTGTTTCTCTGTCTGGCCTGGGGCGCAGGCTACATCGAAAGCACAGAGTCGGCGGCCATTATTGTCAGTCTGGGCAGTATCCTGTTGCTCAGCATGGTGGTACCGCTGACGGTTGCCGGTTGGGGCATCCGCGAGGGCGCGGCAGCCTTGCTGTGGCCGATGGCGGGATTGCCCGCGGAGCAGGGCGTGGCACTGAGCGTTGGGTACGGGGCGTTGGTTTTGGTGTCCAGTTTGCCAGGGGCTGCTTTTTTTCGACCTACACATCACGGGTAAAATCGAGGTCGAACAGCATATCGCTGCCGAGGTTTATAAGCTGGGCGCGCGGCCGCAAGGCATCATCCAGAAAGTCGATCTCGGGAAGCGAGAAGGCTGGTCTGCCGCTGCCGATGATCATGGGTGCGACCATCACGTGAAGGCGGTCCAGCAAGCCAGCGTTCAGGAAGCACGAAACGGTAACACCACCCCCTTCCACAAAGACTTTTTTCAGCCCCAGGTCTGCGAGAACCTCGAGGATCACTCTCGGATCGACGGCATCTTCGGATTCGGCATCCCCGAGACAGGGAATCTCCGTAACCCCGGAACCGATCGATGGATTCTTCGCTTTCTCGTAAGTACCTGCCACCAACCGCAGGGTGGGAGCTTCGCCATCGGTGAACAGGTGATGGCTGTCTGGTACGCGATGGTGACGGTCAATGACCACGCGCACAGGGTTGCGGCCACTGGTGCGGCGAACGGTCAAACGGGGATTGTCTGTAGTGGCGGTTCCGGCTCCGACAACAACCGCATGCGACACTGCGCGGATCCGGTGCAGATGGGTAATTCCATCGTCGCCGTTGATGAAACGGGAGCGACCGGTAACCGTGGCAATGCGTCCGTCCAGGCTTTGGCCCAACTGACCAATAACTTTGGGGCTGCCGTTATCTGGCACGGGCCGACAAAGGGGTAGGAATACCGAGAGTAGATCCTTTGCCTCACCCGTGGCCGGCTGCATCAGGTGCCAGGCCCCGTGGCCGTTAAGTTTTACCGCTTCTTTGTCGGTTCCCGGCAATGGCAGTGTCACATTGCTGCGGTTAACTGCGCTAAGCACCAACTCCCATGCCGAGTCGATATCCAGAGTTCTTGCCGCCATAAATAGCCTGTTTGGTTGTTGCCTAGGAGCCTCTGAATGCCTCCGGAGCGCCTCTGCGTGCTCTGAGGGCTTCAGATGCAAGGCGCAGTTCGCAGCTAATGGCCGTAGCCCTTAGCAAGAGCTGCAACACAGCATGTGAAGTCCTCAGAGTACGCCCTCCGGGTTCTTCAGAGGTGCTTCGGAGGCATTCAGAGGCTCCTTTAGTATAGGCAGATTGTGTGCAAAGCTATATGTACGTTACATTTCCGGATTGATTCACTTCGCAGGGCATTATCGGGACGAGTATCCCGGCTTGAATGACGAGGTAAGTGGCCATGCAGCATGCGCAACCCATTCAGCACTGGGAGCCAGAAAAGCCTGAGGACCATGGGCAACTTGAGCTGCCCGGTATTGCCCTGGATAAGAGCGACGAACTTCTGGAGTCGCTGGACGAGCTGGAACAAGTCCTCGAGAAGGTCCAGTTGACCACAGAAGAAGTGGAGCTTCTTCGCCGGTTCCGCAGGACAAGTGCGGAAAACCGGCGAATGATTCTGCAAATCCTGGGNANCTGATCCCGCCCCGGGTTTCTTACTTGNCTTTCTTGTAGATATTCTCGTANACGTAGTTGGTGGCTTCCACAAAGCCATCAATGCTGCCGCAATCGAACCGGCGCCCTTTGAACTGATAGGCCAGCACGCAACCGTTTTTCGCCTGCTCGAGAAGGGCATCGGTGATCTGGACTTCACCGTTCTTGCCCGCCGGGGTCTTTTCAATAATCTCGAAGATATCCGGCGTGAGAATGTAGCGGCCGATAATGGCGAGGTTGCTGGGCGCATCTTCCGGAGCGGGCTTTTCTACCATGTCTGTGATCCGGTAGAGGCCATCTTTCATGGATTCACCGGCGATCACCCCGTACTTGTGGGTTTCATCAGCCGGCACTTCTTCGATGGCAACAATAGAACAACGGAACTGGTTGTAGAGCTTCACCATCTGCGCCAGCACACCATCTTCACCCTCGGGGCCAATACAGAAGTCATCCGCCAGTACGACCGCAAACGGGTTGTCACCCACCAGGTTTCGACCGGTCAGTATGGCGTGGCCGAGGCCCTTCATCTCATTCTGCCGAGTGAAGGCAAAACTGTTGTGGTCGATCAGCTCGCGGATGGAGGTCAGCAGCTCTTCCTTACCCGAGCCGGCGATCTGTTGTTCGAGCTCGTAGCTGATGTCGAAATGATCTTCGATGGCTCGCTTGCCGCGACCGGTCACGAAGCCGAATTCGTGAATACCTGCTTCGGCGGCTTCCTCAACTCCGTACTGAACCAGGGGTTTGTTTACCACCGGCAGGATTTCCTTGGGCATCGCCTTGGTGGCCGGAAGAAAGCGGGTGCCGTAGCCGGCGACGGGAAACAGGCATTTTTTAATCATATCGTTTGTCCTTTGATGGTCGGTTTCACGCCCTGTGGGCCGCTCAACGCCTCTGCGTAAGCTAATCAACAATTGTTCTATCACAAAGTGTGCCGAGTTTACCCAAGTTGTAACGACAAATGCAGGGGCGTGATGGAAATTGTACGTTCTAGCAAAGAGCTATGGCCCTTTAGAGGAGAGTTCTTCAGGTTTACCATCACCAAAAATTTCTCTGATCAGAGGTCTCTTCGTGCGATCCTCCTTGCCTGACTGCACTATTTTGGTGCGCTTCCGGCGGTGTGGGTTCCTTGCCCGGATAGGCTCTCTACCTTTAATTGTTCGTACATAGTCCACGTGATCTTCTCTATGGCAATCTATGGCCCAGTACAGGAGGGGCGAGAACAATGGACAGACGAACGCTGATCAAGGGGCTGGGAGCACTGGTAAGTGCCGGCGCGTTACCACTGTCGCCCCTTGCGATGGGTACCGGCCTCCAACCAGTATCTGGAAGCAGTCCCCGTGCCTTCAGCTACGCCTGGCTCAAAGGTCGGGCCCGGGCATTGGCCGCTGCGGCGTATGTCTCTCATCAGGATGAATTGCCCCAATCACTGAAATCCATTTCCTGGGATGACTATCAGGCCATCGCCTTCAGGTCCGACCGGGCGCTCTGGCGCGCCGACGACACTGCTTTCCAGATTCAGCTCTTCCACCTTGGGCTGTATTTCCAGCAACCCGTAAAAATCCATGAAGTCATTGATGGCGAGGCAACGGAACTGGCGTATCGACAGGATCTGTTCCGGTACAATGGAGAGCAGCGCCTTGGCGATCTGCCAGAAGATCTGGGCTACGCCGGTTTCCGTGTTCACTACCACAACAACTTCGCCCTGGACCTGGCTGCCTTTTTGGGCGCCAGTTATTTCCGCGCGGTGGGCTCGGAGATGCAGTACGGCCTGTCAGCCAGGGGGCTGGCGATTGATACCGGCATGAATCGGGAGGAAGAATTCCCTCTTTTCTCGGAGTTCTGGCTGGAGAAGCCGGCCTCGGGGAGCCAGCTACTCAGGGTATGGGCTCTGCTGGACTCCCCCAGTACCACCGGCGCCTACGCGTTTGTGCTCGACCCGGGGCGCAACATGGTCATGGATGTGGATGTAGCGCTTTACCCGAGAACGGAAATCACGAGGGCAGGGATTGCGCCGCTGACCAGCATGTACCAGGTGGGTGAAAATGATGATCGCATGGGCTACGACTGGCGTCCGGAAATACATGATTCTGACGGCCTCGCCATTCGCAACGGCAACGGCGAGTGGTTGTGGCGGCCACTGGTGAATCCCGTCAATCTCAGGTTCAACACTTTTCAGGATAACAATCCCGTTGGCTTTGGCCTGCTGCAGCGGGACAGGGATTTTGACCACTACCAGGATGATGGCGTGTTTTACGATCGCCGGCCCAGCCTCTGGGTGGAGCCCCGGGGAGACTGGGGGCGGGGCAGTGTTGATTTGGTGGAAATCCCTACCGTGGATGAAACCTTCGACAACATCGTCGCCTTCTGGCACCCGCAGGAACCTCTGTTGCCAAGCCGGGAATACCTCTACAGCTACCGCCTGCACTGGGGCGAGCAAGCTCCGTTGCAACCATATGAATTAGCCACTGTGCAGGCAACCAGGACCGGACTGGGCGGTGTCGTGGGTCAGGAGCGCACCTATTTCTCTTGGCGCTTTGCAGTTGATTTCGCCGGCGGCGCGCTTGAAATGCTCGCCAAGGATGTAGAGGTAGAGACGGTCATAACCGTGAGCCGCGGAGACGTCGAAATCACATCCGCAAGACCATTGTCTGCAATCGACGGCTACCGGGCCATGTTTGACCTCGTGTCAGATGATTCCACTGAACCTGTCAATATCCGCCTGTACCTCAGGCTGGGCGGCGAGCCGCTGACGGAGACCTGGCTATATCAGTACACTCCGCCACCGATCGCCGAACGCCAGATCTACTGATTGGCTCTATCTATTGTAAACAATTTGCAGCTCAATTTAGCCAATATTGTTGACAATATGATCGCTCAAGCGTAGCTTTGCTCAAAATCAACCCGGTTTTGTTGACAAACTATGGCTGAGTTACTGTCTACCACCTACACCCGCGCCGATGAGGCGTTTGATTGTCTGCAAACGGCAATCGTCAAAGGGGAACTGGCGCCCGGCGAGAAGATCGGCGAACTGGAGCTTTGTTCCCGTTTTAACCTCACGCGCGGCCCGCTCCGGGAAGCACTGGGCCGCCTTGAGTCTCGTGGCCTTCTGGTGCGCCGCCCCCATGCCGGCGTCAAGGTGGTTTCAGTCAGCGCCTCCGAGCTGATGGAGCTCTACCGCATACGCGAAGTCATGGAAGGTCTGGCCGCCCGCCAGGCAGCCGAGCGTATGACCGATCAGGAAATTGCCGATCTTCAGGCGACCCTCGATACCCACGAACGCATGATCGACGAAGCCCAGGGCCAGGCCTATTACCAGGCCGAAGGGGATTACGACTTTCACCACAGAATCGCCACCGGCAGCCGCAACACCAAACTTGCCCAGATGCTGTTGGGTGATCTTTATTACATGGTACGGATGTACCGTTACCGTCTCAGCACCTCCACCGGTCGCCCCCAGCGGGCTCTCGGTGAACACCGTCGTATCGTCGAAGCCATCGCCCAGCGCGATGGGGAACTCGCCGAATTTCTGATGAAACGCCATATCAACGCAGCAAGACAGAACATCGAGAAAAAGATCCAGGAAGGCGACATCTCCATTTAACGAAAGAGGCCAACACCATGTCCAAGAAACTCAGCCCCGGCGCCCGTTTCCGCAAGGCGCTCAAAGAAAACCAGCCCCTGCAGATTGTCGGCACCATCAACGCCTATGCCGCCATGATGGCCGACAAAGTCGGCCACCAGGCCATCTACCTGTCAGGCGGCGGCGTCGCCAACGCCTCCTACGGCCTGCCAGATCTGGGCATGACCACCATGAACGACGTGGTCGAAGACGTTCGCCGTATCACCGCAGCTACCGATGTACCGCTGCTGGTGGACATTGATACCGGCTGGGGTGGCGCCTTCAACATCGCCCGCACCATCCGCGAGATGGAACGTGCCGGTGCTGCAGCTGTCCACATTGAGGACCAGGTTGCCCAGAAGCGCTGTGGTCATCGCCCGAACAAGGAAATCGTGTCCCAGGAAGAGATGGTCGACCGCATCAAAGCCGCCGTCGATGCCCGTGAAGACGAAGACTTCTTCATCATGGCCCGCACCGATGCCTTCCAGAAGGAAGGTCTCGAAGCCGCCATCGAGCGCGCCAAGGCCTGCATCGAAGCCGGCGCCGACGGCATCTTTGCCGAAGCGGTTACGGAACTCGAGCACTACAAGGCCTTCTCGGAAGCCCTGGACGTGCCCATCCTGGCCAACATCACCGAGTTTGGTGCCACACCCTTGTACAATCGCAAGGAACTGGCCGAAGCCGGCGCCGATATGGTCCTGTACCCACTCAGCGCCTTCCGCGCCATGAACAAGGCCGCCCTGACTGTTTACCAGAACATTCTGGAGAAGGGCGACCAGAAAGACGTGGTTGATCTGATGCAGACCCGGATGGAGCTTTACGATTTCCTGAACTACCACGATTTCGAGCAGAAGCTGGACCAGCTGTTCCAGCAGAGCAAAGGCTGACAGCATTTATCCCCTCTCCCCTAGCGGGAGAGGGCCAGGGAGAGGGGGTAGAGAAGCACTCCGCAGAATCGGAAGCTTCCCCTCTCCCCCGGCCCCTCTCCCGCACGGGGAGAGGGGAGTCACAAATATTCAGGATTGGCCCAAGGGGTAATCCGACACCCCAAACAAGATAACGATGGGAGACAACAATGGCTGAAGCAAAAAAACTCGGCGGCGCAGGCCTCCGTGGCCAGGTAGCTGGCGAAACCGCCCTGTGTACCGTGGGCAAAAGCGGCGCGGGCCTGACCTACCGCGGCTACGACATTGCCGATCTGGCCGAGAAAGCCCAGTTTGAAGAGATCGCCTACCTGCTGCTGCGCGGCAAACTGCCAAACCGTCAGGAACTGGATGCCTACAAGCAAAAGCTCCAGAGTCTCCGTGGCCTGCCATATGCCCTGAAAACCGTGCTGGAACACATTCCCAAAGACGCGCACCCGATGGATGTGATGCGTACCGGCTGCTCCATGCTGGGCAACCTGGAAACCGAGCAGGATTTCAGCGAGCAGGACGACAAGATCGACCGCATGCTGGCGGTGTTCCCGTCCATCATCACCTACTGGTACCGCTTCGCCCACGACGGCGTTCGTATTGAAACCGATAGCGACGTGGACTCCATCGGCGGCCATTTCCTGGAGCTGCTGCACGGCAAGAAGCCCAGCGAACTGCATGAGAAGGTGATGAACGTATCCCTGATTCTCTATGCCGAGCACGAATTCAACGCCTCCACCTTCACCGCGCGCGTCTGTGCCTCCACGCTGTCCGATATCCACAGCTGCGTAACCGGCGCCATCGGCACACTGCGTGGCCCGCTGCACGGCGGCGCCAACGAAGCGGCCATGGAACTGATCCAGCGCTTCCAGACCCCGGACGAAGCCGAAGAAGGCCTGATGGGCATGCTCGAGCGCAAGGAAAAGATCATGGGCTTCGGCCACGCGATCTACAAAGAGTCCGACCCGCGCAACGCCATCATCAAGCAGTGGTCCAAAAAGCTGGCGGACGAAGTGGGCGATACCGTGCTGTATCCGGTATCCGAGCGCTGTGAGGAAGTCATGTGGCGCGAGAAGAAGCTGTTCTGTAACGCCGACTTCTTCCACGCATCTGCCTATCACTTCATGGGCATTCCGACCGAACTGTTCACCCCGATCTTCGTGATGTCCCGGGTATCCGGCTGGACCGCCCACGTGAAAGAACAGCGTGAGAACAACCGCATCATCCGCCCCAGTGCCGATTACACCGGCCCGGCGGATTCGAATTGGGTGCCGATCGACGAGCGGCCGTGATTTTTCACTCTCCTCTCCCCCCCGCGGGAGAGGGGCTGGGGGAGAGGGGGAGCGTGAACATCACACCACGCGGTCTCCCCCTCTCCCTAACCCTCTCCCACAAGGGGAGAGGGAACCAATAAACCAAGATTCCGAGTACTGCCCATGAACACCGACTACCGCAAACCGCTCCCAGGCACCGACCTGGACTACTTCGATACCCGTCAGGCTGTGGAAGACATCCAGGTCGGCGCGTACGACAAACTTCCGTACACCTCCAAAATCCTGGCGGAGCAGCTGGTTCGCCGCTGCGATCCCGAGGTTCTGACGGATTCCCTCAAACAGCTGATCGAGCGCAAGCGCGACCTGGACTTCCCCTGGTATCCGGCCCGTGTGGTCTGCCACGACATCCTGGGCCAAACTGCCCTGGTGGACCTGGCCGGTCTGCGTGATGCCATCGCCGAGAAGGGTGGCGATCCCGCCAAGGTCAACCCGGTGGTTCCGACTCAGCTGATCGTGGATCACTCGCTGGCCGTTGAGCACGCCGGTTTCGAAAAAGACGCGTTCGAGAAGAACCGTCAGATCGAAGACCGCCGCAACGACGACCGTTTCCACTTCATCAACTGGACCAAGACAGCGTTCAAGAACGTGGACGTGATTCCTCCCGGCAACGGCATCATGCACCAGATCAACCTGGAGAAGATGTCTCCGGTGATTCAGAATCGGCCGGATGGGGAAGGAAAGCGCGTAGCTTTCCCGGATACCTGTGTTGGCACCGACAGCCACACCCCGATGGTTGATGCCCTGGGTGTTATCTCCGTGGGTGTGGGTGGTCTGGAAGCCGAGAGCGTTATGCTGGGCCGGGCCTCCATGATGCGCCTGCCGGATATCGTTGGTGTAGAGCTGACTGGCAAACTGCAGCCGGGTATCACCAGTACCGATATGGTTCTGGCCATCACCGAATTCCTGCGTAAGGAAAAAGTGGTGGGCGCGTATCTGGAGTTCTATGGCGAGGGCGCAAACAGCCTTAGTGTGGGTGACCGTGCCACCATCTCGAACATGACTCCGGAGTATGGTGCCACCGCAGCGATGTTCTACATCGACGGCCAGACCATCGATTACCTGAAGCTGACCGGTCGTGAAGACGATCAGGTCGCCCTGGTGGAGAAATACGCCAAAGAAACCGGTCTCTGGGCCGACAGCATGAAGAACGCGGAATACGAGCGCGTGCTGAAGTTCGACCTGTCCAAAGTGACCCGTACCCTGGCTGGCCCCTCCAACCCCCATGCACACCTGCCCACATCCGAGCTGGCAGAACGCGGCATTGCCGGTGAATGGGAACAGGAAGAGGGCAAGATGCCAGATGGCGCCTGCATCATCGCCGCCATCACCAGCTGCACCAACACCAGTAACCCCCGCAATATGGTGGCTGCCGGCCTTATCGCCCGCAACGCCAACAAGCTGGGCCTGACCCGCAAGCCCTGGGTGAAAACCTCCCTGGCCCCGGGTTCCAAGACCGTGAAGATGTACCTGGAAGAAGCCAAACTGCTGCCGGAGCTGGAGCAACTTGGTTTTGGCGTGGTGGCCTTCGCCTGCACTACTTGTAACGGCATGAGTGGTGCCCTGGATCCGAAGATCGCGCAGGAAATCATGGATCGCGATCTGTTCTCCACCGCCGTGCTCTCCGGTAACCGGAACTTCGACGGACGGATTCACCCCTATGCGAAACAGGCATTCCTGGCGTCGCCGCCGCTGGTGGTTGCCTACGCGATCGCAGGCACCATCCGGTTCGACATCGAGAAAGATGCCCTGGGCTACGATCAGGACGGCAACCCCGTTACCCTGAAGGATATCTGGCCGGACGACGCAGAAATCGATGCCATCGTGAAATCCAGCGTAAAGCCGGAACAGTTCCGCAGCACCTATATCCCGATGTTCGACATTACCCGGGATGCGCAGGCCAACACCAACCCGCTGTACGAGTGGCGCCCCCAGAGCACCTACATCCGTCGCCCGCCTTATTGGGAAGGTGGCATGGTAGGTGAGAAAACCCTCAAGGGCATGCGTCCGCTGGCGGTGTTGCCGGACAACATCACTACTGACCACCTGTCGCCCTCAAACGCGATCATGATGAACAGTGCCGCTGGTGAGTACCTGCACAAGATGGGCGTGCCGGAGGAAGACTTTAACTCCTACGCCACCCACCGCGGTGATCACCTGACAGCCCAGCGCGCTACGTTTGCCAACCCGAAACTGTTCAACGAAATGGTCCGGGACGAAAACGACAACGTGAAGCAGGGCTCCCTG
Source organism: Marinobacter sp. (assembly GCA_002718255.1). GTDB lineage: Bacteria > Pseudomonadota > Gammaproteobacteria > Pseudomonadales > Oleiphilaceae > Marinobacter. Next base: position 30,093 of record PBED01000019.1, read on the forward strand.
GCCCGCATCGAGCCGGAAGGCAAGGTTGTTCGCATGTGGGAAGCCATCGAAACCTACATGGATCGCAAGCAGCCGCTGATCATTATCGCCGGTGCCGACTACGGGCAGGGCTCCTCCCGTGACTGGGCCGCCAAAGGCGTTGCCCTGGCCGGTGTCGAAGCGATTGTGGCCGAAGGTTTCGAGCGGATTCACCGTACCAACCTGATCGGTATGGGCGTGATGCCCCTGCAGTTCGAGGAAGGCACCACCCGCAAGACCCTTGGCATCGACGGCACCGAAACCTACGACGTGGAGGGCACACCGGCGCCCCGTGCCGAGCTCACGCTGGTCATCCATCGGAAGAACGGCAGCACCGAGCGCATTCCGGTCGTCTGCCGCCTGGACACCGCTGAAGAAGTATCTATCTACAGCGCCGGTGGGGTGTTGCAGCGGTTTGCCGAGGATTTCCTGCAATCGGAAGGTGCGGCATGACACACAAGCCACAAATAAAAATCCCCGCCACGTACATGCGTGGCGGCACCAGCAAAGGCGTGTTCTTCCGGCTGAAGGATTTGCCGGAAGCCTGCCAGACCCCGGGCGAAGCCCGGGACAAACTCCTGCTACGAGTCATCGGCAGCCCCGACCCCTACCAGAAGCAAATCGACGGCATGGGCGGCGCTACCTCCAGCACCAGCAAAACCGTGATCCTGGCAGAGCCCACCCAGCCGGATCACGATGTCGATTACCTGTTCGGCCAGGTCTCCATCGACAAGCCGTTTGTGGACTGGAGCGGTAACTGCGGCAACCTCACCGCCGCCGTAGGCGCTTTCGCCATCAACAGCGGCTTTGTGGCCAAAGACCGTATTCCGGAAAATGGCACCTGCACCGTGCGCATCTGGCAAGCCAACATCAAGAAAACAATCGTTGCCCACGTGCCCATCACCAACGGTGAAGTGCAGGAAACCGGCGATTTCGAGTTGGACGGCGTAACCTTTCCGGCCGCTGAAGTGCAGGTGGAATTCATGGACCCCGCCGATGGCGAAGGCTCCATGTTCCCCACTGGCAACCTGGTGGACGACCTGGAAGTGCCGGGCGTTGCCACCCTGAAAGCCACCATGATCAATGCCGGCATCCCCACCATCTTCGTGAACGCCGAAGACATTGGTTACAAAGGTACCGAGCTTCAGGACGACATCAACTCCGATCCCAAAGCCCTGGCCAGGTTCGAAACCATCCGTGCCCACGGCGCGGTAAAAATGGGGCTGATCCAGAACATCGAAGAAGCCGCCAACCGTCAGCACACCCCGAAAGTGGCCTTCGTCGCAAAGCCCTCTGATTACGTATCTTCAAGCGGCAAAAACATCGGGGCAGGGGATGTAGACGTTCTGGTTCGTGCTCTGTCCATGGGCAAACTCCACCACGCCATGATGGGTACGGCGGCGGTGGCGATTGCCACAGCATCGGCAGTTCCCGGAACCCTGGTGAACCTTGCGGCAGGCGGTGGCGACCGCACCCATGTAACCTTTGGTCACCCCTCCGGTACTTTGCGTGTGGGGGCAGAAGCAAAAGAAGTGGATGGTCAGTGGACCGCAACCAAAGCCATTATGAGCCGGAGTGCTCGGGTTTTGATGGAAGGTTGGGTTAAAGTGCCTGGAGATTCATTATAATAATGAATATGCGAAACCCTAGTTAGGTAAGGAATTGCTTGAGATGGCTCAGGATGCACGTGACATTCGAGACGCCGATGCAGCTCTCGCGGCCCTTTCAACCGGAGAGGATGAGGCGATTCCTGGATCGGTCGCGACGCGCCTCCTGTCAGGTGATGAGCATCCGCTTAAAATTTGGAGAGAGTATCGAGGCTTCACTCAGGAATCACTGGGCAACGAAGCTGGGATAGGAAAATCGTACGTGTCTCAAATTGAAGCCGGAGCCAAAATGGGTTCTACACAGGTACTTGGAGCGCTTGCGAAGGCCCTAAAGGTTGATATCGACGATCTATTGCAGTGATTTTCGCTTCAAAACCATCAACAGCCTCCGTTTTCTCATAAAGTCCAGTTCTCAATGGTAACGCCCGGGTAGCGATTGAAATCAGCTTCATTGTTGGTCACCAGAATTGCACCCAGGGCTATCGCCTGACTGGCAATGAGTTTATCCAGAGCGTCTTTGCGTCGCTGATCACGCGGAATTCCGGCCCTCAGGCGACCATAGGCGCCCGCTGCGTCATTTTCGAAAGATGCAACCACGAGATCGCAGAGTAGTCTTTCCAACGCCCGTTCGTTCTGTGAGCGAGCGTCAGGCTTGAGCTCAATGCCATAACGTAGCTCCGCGAGAGTGATCGCGGATATGCCGACATCGCCATAGAAACATTGTTCAAAACGCGCCTTCGCTGCAGGTACTTCGTGTTTCATTAAATAAATACAGATATTGGTGTCCAGCAAACACTTCACAGTCCATCCCGCTCCTGGTCTTCCTCATCGTACCGTTCGTCCATGAAGTCATCGGAAAACCCGTGAAATTTGTCGCCAAGCCCGATCAGTCGACGTACCGGACGAATACGGATCTCATCACCTACACGCTCCACGGTCAGCTCTACGTCAGAGCGTTCATAAGCCATATCGGCCGGAATTCGCACAGCCCAGGAGTTGCCGGATTTGAATATTTTAGTCGTTGCCATAGTAGTACCTTCGCGGCTCACTTTTTTTGCAATGTATACACAGTATATATTTGCGGCTGTGGGATTCAAGGCACATGAGCGATTTACGTCAATTTCCGAAAGTCCTGGGCAGCAGGAGATGCCGCCCGCACCTACGTGACCTTTGGTCACCCCTCCGGCACATTGCCTGTGGGGGCGGAAGCAAAGGAAGTGGAGGGGGGGGGGCAGTGGACGGCAACTAAATCCATTATGAGCCGCAGTGCGCGGGTATGGATGGAGGGTTGGGTGAGAGTGCCTGGCGACACCATCACCCAGGAAATCAGGCTTTTCGTCTGGACAGGCCCATACCCAACAGACCGAGGCCAAACAATGCCAGTGTGCCTGGCTCAGGAACCTCGATAGCTCGTGATTTTATCGAGCCGATCAATGTTGCTTTGTTTTTCCAGTATTCCACGGTCCAGAATTCGTCGGCCAGTTTATGATTGTAAAAAAAGCCGGATATATCGACGTAGTAGGCTTTGTTGCCAATCACGACTTCTTCTGAAGCGCCTTCATTCCGGGAGAAGGTAACTCTGTCAGCGCAGCCGTAATAGTTAACGCCGTGCCCGTTATAGGATCCGTTTGCGCAAATTCCATTGCGGGGATTATTGACAGTCTCCCAATGCGTGAAGTCGAAAACGGATTCAACGGTTTTCTCGAGGCCGTCAATGCTCAGGGTTGTTCCAACCCTTAAAGAAGCCGTCTCAAGTGTGGAGCCCGTAATCGGATAGTTAAAGTGAATAAATCTGCCCAGCTCAAACAGTGAGTTTTCCTCGACCTCATAACTCGGCGGTGCAAAGCCCTCGAAACGATAACCACTTTTTTGACCGTAATAAGTAGGATTACCCCACAAAATAGTGCTGGTACCCAGCCCGGTCACCGCTGGTGCTTCGGGCGTGGTGGCTGTCCATGTCCCTGATACATCGTTGGCATAAATGGCACCAGAAAATGCAGGCGCCGTGTAGAGCGCAGAGGCCATTAGAACGGTCGCAGATAAAACCCGTGTATTCATGTCAGCTTCCCTTTGATTTCCTTTGAATAAAATCCGCTTCCAGATTGAGTTGATTCAGACCCGCGCTGAATTCACCTTAGTAAGGTTTAGCAAAATTCGTGAAAGGAATCTAAAATGATAATAGAAACAATGCTATAAGGTTATGTGCGGCTCTTGCGGAATCTTGATCCAGAGTCGTGCGTAAAGAATGCTGACAGGCTTCTGAAAAGAAGATTTTGCGTGTGTGTCGATATTGTTTACATATACTGTTCAAGCTGGGCAGATTTTTTTACTCTCAGAGGTTATCCATGTGTATTTACAGCCACAGCGACTAATAAAGGCGCAATATAACAGTCGGTTGCGGTAGATTCTTTGATGTTGGACCGATCCTTGCAAAGTCTCTTAGTGCAGTTGTTTGCAATTGCTATCAGGAAAACCCCGGGCCAATAAAGGATGCTCAATAATGAAACACTGTGACAAACTAATTATCGCTTCTATTTTTGCGCTGTCGGCTACACACGCAAGCGCTTCCATGATCGTTTTTGACGACCAGACGGATTCTAACTATCAGCTGTCTACCACTGGAACTTTCGGGAATCCAGATGCTCTTGGATCGGTCTTGACTTACACCGGCTTCACAGTAAGTGGTGGTTTTGCGACCTCCAACGTTCTCACTGGCAGTGGGTTCAACAAGAGTGATATTACTGCCTCGGTTGTAGATCAGGATGCAAGTCCCTCGCATGGCGGTCTTGGCGTCTGCTCTGAAAGCTCTACCTGTGCAGGTTCCAGCGACAGCTTGTCCTCCAATACCAACGCCGGTGGAGACCCGGGCGGCGATGAGATACTTTTCTTCGACTTCTTTAGCGCAACGTTCCTTGAAACCGTTTACTTTAATGGCGACCACGCTCAGTCAGTTAATGGTGACCTGGATGACGACTATACGGAGACTTCAGATGCCTTGTATAACGTCTTCTTCAGTGCCGATGGCGGGAATACTTACAAGAGCATTTTTGAAGATGCTGGCCAACAGCAACCGACGAATCTGGAATATTTTAATGTCTCTACCGCAAATTCATACGGTCACTGGGCCGTAGCAGCGTCAGGCTGGGGAGATCATTCAGGTTATGTTGAGGCGATCAAGTACGCGTCGGTTCCTGAGCCTGGCACTCTGGCACTGTTTGGTCTTGGCCTTGCAGGCCTCGGCTTGTCTCGGCGGCGCAAGCAGGTCTGAATGGTTAGCCCGAATAAATTCCGGCCCTGTTAAGGCAGCATAGTTGAAATAATGAAAAGTGGTGGCGAACCCCGGTTGTTCCGGGGTTCGTTGCATTTGAGCCCGGTAAAACCGATGTTCGGCAGTTCGCCGATATCCGTCCTCTTTACCAAAGCCGTCACCGTTTCCTGATTTTGATCGAACGCTCTCAAGAATTGTGTTTTTGCAAAATAGGCTAGGCTGGTAAGAAAGCACGTCAGGAGCAAAAGCATGATTGCCAATGCCGACCAGAACCAGCGCCCGGATTACGACCAAGTCTTGCAAAAAATCGCGGACTACGTCCTCACCTACGAAATAACCAGCGACGAAGCCTGGAACACCGCCCGTTACTGCCTGATGGACACGCTCGGTTGCGGTCTGCTTGCACTTCGTTTCCCCGAGTGCACCAAACATCTTGGCCCAATCGTTGAGGGAACAACGGTTCCCCATGGCTCGCGGGTACCCGGTACGCCATACCGCCTGGACACGGTAAAAGCTGCCTGGGATATTGGTTGCATAGTGCGTTGGTTGGACTACAACGATACCTGGCTCGCAGCTGAGTGGGGGCATCCCTCAGACAACCTGGGCGCCATACTCGCCGTTGCAGATCACCTTTCGCAGAAGCGGGTTGCTGAGGGCAAAGAGCCGCTAACCATGCGAGTCGTCTTGGAAGCCATGATCATGGCCCATGAAATCCAGGGCGTGTTGGCGCTGGAAAACTCCTTCAACCGGGTTGGGCTGGACCACGTAGTTCTGGTCAAGGTCGCTTCAACGGCCGTTTCGGCAAAGCTTATGGGCGCCAACCGCGGGCAGATGCTCTCCGCGTTGTCTCACGCCTGGGTAGACGGCCAGCCCTTAAGAACCTACCGCCATGCTCCTAATGCAGGTTCCAGAAAATCCTGGGCTGCCGGCGATGCCACATCCAGGGCCGTGAGGCTTGCCGATATCGCCATGCGCGGCGAGATGGGCATCCCCAGCGCGTTAACGGCGCCGCAGTGGGGCTTCTACGACGTACTGTTCAGCAAGACCAATAAAGATCAAAAGTTGAAGCCCGAAGACAAGCGTCAGTTTTCTTTACCACAGGAATTTGGCTCCTACGTGATGGAGAACATCCTGTTCAAGATTTCCTTCCCGGCTGAATTTCATGCCCAGACAGCGGCTGAAGCGGCGGTTATTTTGCATCCGCGAGTTAAAGACCGATTGGATGAGATTGATCGCATCGTGATCACCACCCACGAATCGGCGATTCGGATCATTTCCAAACAGGGCGATTTGGCCAATGCCGCGGATCGGGATCATTGCCTGCAATACATGACCGCCGTGCCTCTGATTTTTGGCAATCTCAAAGCGGAGCACTACGAAGACGGCTTTCACGCGGAAAATCCGGTTATCGACCAATTGCGTGAGAAAATGGAGGTGGTTGAAGATCAGCGATACACCCGGGAGTACCTTGAAGAAGACAAACGCTCCATCGCTAACGCGATTCAGGTGTTCTTCAAGGATGGCAGCAGCACCGACCAGGTGGCAGTTGAATATCCCATTGGCCATCGCCGTCGCAGGAAGGACGGCATTCCGCTGTTGACGGATAAATTCCGGAATAACCTGGCGACACGGTTTAACGGCCAGCGGTGTGAGCAGATCTATGGTTTCTGTGAGGACCAGGAGACGCTAGAGAACATGGCCGTGCAGGAGTTTGTAGGGCTGTTTGTAATCTAATCGGTCGGTGGGCTTAAAAACTGACCCGGGCCCAAGTCGAGCTTAACAATACTTTGAGATATACACATGAAAACGGCTCCCAAAGGAGCCGTTTTCACTTTAGGCAATGCGGTTCTGTTCAGCTCCGGCGACGGTAGCTGGCGCCGAGACCGAGAAGACCAAGACCCAGCAGAGCTAATGTACCAGGTTCCGGAACCTCTGCGGTGACCGAGCCAATGGCAAATCCGCCGTTTTCAGGGCTAGTGTGTACGACTTCGAACGTTGTTCCACTGATCAAAGTGGGGAAACTCCAGTCATCTACAGCAGCATAGGTAGCTTCAAATGCTCCATCGACGAACAAGTCGAAAAGCCCACAAGGACCCTCGCTTCCTGCTGTACTGCAATCCGAGTCGCTTCCATCATTGAAGTCGAAGCCCAGAAGATTCACGCGCTGGCCGAAAGTGAAGAGAATCGACTCGCCAGTGGCGACCTGAACCTGGTCGTCTGAACTGGTATCGCCCTCCGTAATAACAGCAAGCCCGGAGTTTCTGGGCGCCAGGTCCTGCATCAGAAGCGCACTTTCTTCTACCGTATTGGCTGCCGTCACGTTGAGGCTCAATCCCGATTTCGAATAATCGAGACCCGACCCGGTTTCACAAATGTCGGAGCCCGAAATTGAGGTGCCGTTGCAGGTTCCGCCCGTTGTGAAATCACCGATGTTGGTCGGAAGGTCTGCATCGGGATTCTGGAAAGTGAACGTAATGGGGCCGGCATGAGAAGTGCCCGCGAAGGCGAGCAAGCCCAGAGTTACTAAGGCTCCGCCCACTGCTTTGCGCATAATTTCCTTTTTCATGATTTTCTCCAAAGAGTCGAGTGGTGTGGCACTTTTCACTCAGCACGCTCTATGCCAAAGGTAAGAATGATCAAAAAAACAGATACCTATGATCCAGCCATGCATGGGCTGAATGCTTGACTGTAAATTTTCCCGACAAATTGCATGGTTTCCCGGATGTTTGCTCCTCATCCAAAGGAGGCAGAGTCGAAAAATTTTACGGTGTATTTCTCTTTAAACAATAACTCATTGAAAATATTGTGAATTTAAGTTGGTATGTTTTGTGCAAGAGACTGATTGCTACATCCACAAGGACGGAGAAAAATGATGAATACACTCTCGAAGGTTTTTGCCGCGGGATTTTTGGTTAGCGCAACGAGCTTGGCATTCGCGATTCCTACTGATCTTGCTGATCTGCAGGACGACAGCGGTAATAAAGTGTTTGATAAGGTAAACCCCGGAGACTACCGGGATGGCGGTGCGTCTTACGCGCAACTTACTGACACTGATGGCGGTAATGACGACGCGACCGCCTTCCTGATGTTCGAGTTTGCAGGAAACGCCGGGCAAAATGCGTTCGGTATCTATGACATGAACGATTTCGACCCGAACGATGCTTCCAGTACCAATATTCTGGAGATTTTCAGTGGCACTGAAAGTCCACTGTCTGAATACACGCTGGAGTTTGATCTCAGCGCCGGCACTGTCGCTATTGGTACCGAGATGGCAGATATCGGTCCCTACTTCGGCTTCTATCTGGAGAGAGGCGACACGCGTTTCTACTCTGATGCTTTGCTGAATCCGGGCGGTAAGGACCTGGCTCTGATTTACGATGTCGCAGGTAACCAGAACCAAGGTCTCTTCGGCACCGATCTAGTGGTCGCTTTCGAAGATTTGCTGAGCGGTGATGATGACTTCAACGACCTCGTTGTCGGAATCACTGACGTCAAAGCCGTTCCCGAACCCGGCACTCTGGCCCTCTTGGGTCTCGGTCTCGCCGGCCTCGGCCTGGCTCGCCGCCGCAAGCAAGCCTGATCTTATCAGGTAGTGAAACACTGACAGCCCCGGATAAGGATGCCGGAGCTGTCAGCTTTTTATACAGTCGTTAACGACACGTTTGTTCGTTGCAGATAATCGAAATTGCAGTACACTGCTGATCACGTAACGTTGTGTTTAACGCATGGGATGCGTTCTTCTGAATGTGAACAGCAAAAGGAGTTGGCGTGGCCCACGTCAGGTTGTTTCGACATTACCTTCATGTACCCTACCTGATCCTCGGATTGATCGACTTCCTTGTACTCGGGGTTTCGTTCGCCCTATCTACCTTCTTCAGATATTTCGGCGATTTATCCTTTTTCCTCGATAATTTCTGGCTGGTTCTGCCTTCGGCAGTTACGTTCGGAATTCTCAACCTGATAGTCATGATTGCTCTCGGTGTCCATCAGTCCCGGCTGGAAGAAGGCATGTCGGGGATGATGCTCCGCACTATCCTGTGCGTGATTCTCGGGATACCTTTCTGTGGTTTTGCTTACCTGCTGTCTTCGGATTGGCTCTGGTATCTGGGCAGTAGCGGGGTTTTGACGGGTGCGGCCGTGTTCTCTGTTTTTCTGCTGGGAGCGGCAAGGCTGATCTTTTTTGCGATTGTTGGCAAAGAGACTTTCAAACGGAAAATCCTGGTGTTGGGCGCCGGTTTTCGGGCCCGGAAAATTCATGAGGATCTGCGCACGCCGTTTAATCGCAAAGGTTTTATCCTCACCGGGTTCGTGCCGATTTCAGACGAGCCCATAGAAGTCGAAGACAAGTACCTGTTGAAGCTCAACGGCACGCTGCAGGAGCATGTGATCCGCAACACGGTTCATGAAATCGTGGTGGCGGTCAACGACCGGCGAAAGGGCCTTCCCATGGAAGACCTGCTCGAATGCAAAATGGAAGGCGTAAAAATAGTCGACGGCGTGAGCTTTTATGAGCGTGAAAGCCGTAAGGTTGCATTGGAAATGGTGACCCGCGGCTGGCTTGTTTTCTCGGACGGGTTCACCGTTTCTTCTGTATTCGGTTTTGGAAAGCGTTCCCTGGATGTTCTGGCTGCGCTTACATTGTTGATTGCCGCGCTGCCCTTAATGATCCTGACTTTTATAGCCATCAAAATAGAAGACGGTCTGAAAGCACCGGTTTTTTACAGCCAGGAACGCGTTGGTCTCAATGGCCGGATCTTCAACGTTTATAAGTTCCGTTCAATGATCACCGATGCCGAAAAACACGGTGCGGTTTGGGCGCAAAAGAATGATGCCAGGGTTACAAAGGTAGGCGGGTTTATCCGCAAAGTAAGAATCGACGAGCTGCCCCAGATTTTTAACGTGTTGAATGGCAGCATGGCCTTTGTAGGTCCGCGCCCTGAGCGGCCGGTGTTTGTTCAGCAGCTCTCCGAGAAAATTCCTTTCTACAGCGAGCGGCATCGTGTGAAGCCGGGTTTGACCGGTTGGGCCCAGCTCTGCTTTGCTTATGCTGACAACGAAGAGGATACTCGAGAGAAGCTTAGCTACGACCTCTATTACATCAAAAACCAAAGTCTGTTGTTGGATTTGTTGATTATAATTCAGACAGTAGAGGTGGTATTGTTCAAAAAAGGATCACGGTGACCCGGCGGATTTTCGATGGATGCGCCATTTGAAGTTTTAAAAAGACGAATTGGAAGAAGAGAGGAAACCATGGCACGGAAGACATTTTTGAAAGGGGCTATCATCTCTTTCCTGGCGGTAGCGTTGGCAACGGGGTGTGCCACACAAACCGCCTCATCGCCCGAACAGATTCAGAGAGCGCTCGCGCTGGAAAGCCGGGACAGCGTTGATCAGTATATTCTCGGTGCCACCGATGTGGTTCGAGTTTCGGTCTGGCGCAACGAGGATCTCAGCATTGCGGTTCCCGTGCGCCCGGATGGCAAGATTTCCGTTCCCCTGGTGGGTGACGTGCAGGCAAGTGGCAGGGCGCCGGAACAACTGGCCAACGATATTCGTATATCGCTCTCGGAATATATCCGCGAACCGCAAGTCAGTGTTGTTGTTACCTCCATGGGTAGCCATGAATTTACCGACCGGGTTCGGGTAACCGGTGCTGTTCGTCAGCCGGTCTCCATCCCTCATCGAAGCGGCATGACCGTGCTGGACATCTTCCTGAACGCCGGTGGCGCCAACGAATTTGCTGCTCTCAACAATGCCATGCTGTACCGAAAGGTGGAGGGCGAGGTAGTTGCCATCCCGATCCGGCTGGACGACATCCTCAACAAAGGGCAGGTCGAAACCAACTACAGCATGCGGCCGGGGGATATCCTGACGGTCCCGGAACGGAATTTTTAACGGTTTTTGCTCTGAACGCTACATGAGTCGGGTTTGATTATGGCATTACCTCTGTCCCAGTTGCCGATTGAAATAGTTCGCGAAGTCCGCCAGCGAAAGTGGCTGGCGTTTCTGGTGTTCCTGCTCGTGAGCTTTGGCGTTCTTGGCGCGGGGTTTGTGTTTCCCTACAAGTACCAATCGGATGTCATCATCTTTGTGGACGACAAAAACATCATCGGCCCCCTGATGGAGGGTCGGGCGGTGACCACGGAAATCAACGACCGCACATCTGCAGCAAAAGAATTGTTGATGACCCGCGATGTAATGGAAAAGCTGGCAACCGATCAAAATGTGTTTCCCGATGCCTCCATGGACCAGGAAGCTATTGAAGTGAGAATTTCCCGGATACGCCAGGACCTGTCGGTCCGGCCCCGTGGTGACAGTTATTTCAGCATCGGGTTTTCGGCCGGTTCCCCGATCGAGGCATTCAGGGTGGCCCAGAGACTGGGGCAATTGTTCATTGCGGAATCGAATGAGCGAAAAAGGCAAGAAAGTCGCAGCGCCTACGACTTCATCGACAAGCAGGTGAAAAGCTACGAACGCCAGCTGGCAGACGTGGAAGGCAGGTTGAAAGAGTTTCTTTCCGAGAATACCGACGGCACGGAGCAAGAAGCGAACGCCCGAATGGCGCAGCTTCGAAACCAGCTTGAGCTCGCTCAAATTGAAAAGCAGGAGCTGGGGTCGCGGGTTGCCTCGCTCCAGAACCAGTTGGAGGATGTGAACCCTACCATTCGCCAGGGCCGGACCGAAGATGCCTACCGGAGTAGGATACAGGCGCTGGAAGAGAGGCTGGATAATCTGAGGTTGCAATATCACGATACCTACCCGGACATCGTGATCCTCCAGGAGCAGTTGGCGGAACTGCGTAAACAGCGGGAACTGAATGCTGACAACACCGAACAGCGCCCAGCGGTGGAAGGAGAGGAGGCGGTCAATCCCTTTTACCAGGAGTTAAGCGCAGCCCTCTCGAAAGCCCGGGCGGATGTTGCAACGGTAGACACTCGAATTGCCTCCTTTGAACGGCTGATGCAGCAGCAAGAACTCCGGATGGAACGTATTCAGGCCAACAAGGCCGAATATTCCGAATTGACCCGGGACATGGAGGTAAACCGCGAAATTTACGACGACCTCCTGAAACGCCGTGAAAAGGCCAGGGTGTCCATGCATCTGGATATCGAAGGGCAGGGGCTTAATTACCGCATCAATGAAACCGCGCAGTATCCCCGTAACCCGAGCGGCCCGCAGTTTTCGATGTTCGCAGCCGCCGGCCTTTTCCTGGGCATCATGGCGCCGTTTGGTGCGGTGGCCGGCTTGCTGCAGATTGATCCGCGCGTGCGCGCCCGCAAGCAGCTTGAAGAAGGCATCGGTTTGCCAGTACTTGCCGAAATTCCGAGGGTTCGTACGCCCTATGAAAAACGTCATGACAGGCGGCTCACGACAGCTGTCATCGTACTCGCTGTATTGGCTATTGCTGCCTATCTGGGTGTGGTTGTAGCCACCCACTTTGGAGTTTTGTGATGTCTGAATGGAAAGAGCAGGCGGGACGCCAGCCAGGGAATTCCAACGAGCCGGATGAGCCGAATCGTAGCGGCACCGGCTCGAACGTGCAGTCTCATGCCTACTTCGAAGAGCGCAAGGAACGGCTGAAGAAGGAATTGGGCCACGAAGAAACCGATGATTCCCGGTTGCTTGTCCCCAGTTCTCTGGAACTGGGAGCGGGCGCGGTTGATAAATACGTCATCAGCAAACAGATCGTCAAGATGCAGGAGCCCCGCCGGCTCACCCGCGACGACATGGACGAGCGGCGCATCATTTATCCGGAATCCCAAAACCGGGCCCTCGTCAACCGGTTTCGCCACCTGCGTACCAAACTGCTGGAACTGTCGGGTGGCAACAACTTCACCATGGTGGTCAGCGGCGCCTGTGAAGGTGCGGGAACCTCTTTCATGGCCCTCAACCTGGCAGCGGCATTTGCCTTTGACCAGTCCAAAACCGCGCTGATCATCGACTGCAACCTGCGCGCCCCCTCACTGCACGCCCAGTTGGACCTGGCCGCCGAAACCGGGCTGACGGACTTCCTGGAAGACCCGGACTACGACATCGGCCGGATTATCTATCCCACGGGCATTCCACGCCTGCGCCTGATACCGGCAGGCAGCAAACGCGAAACGCCAGCGGAGTTCTTTACCTCATTTCGCATGAAGCAGTTCCTGCAGGCCATCCGCCGCCGCTATCCAGATCGCTTCATTGTGCTGGATACGGCGCCCATTTCCGACTCTCCGGACGCACGGATTCTGACGGATCTTTGCGATTACGGCATGCTGGTGGTCCCCCACGGCAAGCTGACGCCAGGCAAGATTGAGAATGCGGCCCTGGCGTTCAATCCGGATAAATTTGTGGGTGCGGTGATCAATGGTTAAGGCAATGGCGTTCAGGTCTTTCGCCGCGAAGCTGCGGCCTTCGCTGGGGCTGGCCCTTCTGGCCAGCTCGCCGGTTACACTGGCTACACCTCCGGAGCTGTATGTGGGCTTTGGGCCTAGATACAGCGACAACATCGCCAGAAGGGCGGATCAACAGCAGAGCGATATTGAAAACCGGTTTACCTTACGGGGCAACTACCAGACCGATCCCGGAAAATGTATTGCCAGCGCGAACGGCGAATTATCCTATTCGGTGTACTCGCAGAATACCTACGAGCCGCAAACAGGAATTAACGCAGGCATTACAGGCAGCTGTGAACTTGCACAGGGTCTTTCCTGGGAAGTCGACAACCAGACCCGGGAATATACCCGAACCCGTCGCCTGAGCAACACACCCGACAACCGGACCCGGAAAAATGTCCTCCGAACCGGGCCCAGCTATCTTTGGCAACTGTCACTGCTGGATTCGGTTCAGTTATCCTCAAGTTATGAGAACACAGAGTATAACGACCTCTCAGACCCGAACAGAAATAATAACAGTACTCTGTCCTATCCAGACAGTGACAGATTCATCGGCGCCATCGCCTGGAGCCACCTTTTTTCGCCGGATTTTTCCGCCGGTTTATCCGCTTCGGTGAGCGACGCGGAGCTTGACACCGGCGCGCAGATCCGCACAAGCACACTCAGTGGCACCTTCAGCAAACGCTGGGCCACAACCGCATTGAGTGGGTCCCTGGGGGTCAGTGAAATAAATACCACACTTGGGAGTTTTGAGCAGAATTCAGGCGGGGTGGTGGGTGACCTGAACCTTACACGCTCACTGAACTCCGGAGGAACGCTCTATCTCAGGGCCTCCCGGGAGTTCACGGACCGGGCATCGAATTACGACATTCGCTTCAATGAATTCACTTTCGAGCTGGAAGAAAGTAACACGCTTGAAGCCACCAGTATTGAAACCGGCCTGGACAAAATATTCAGTAACGGTGATTCCTTGTCTGTCTCCGCCTTCGCCAACCGCTCCGACTACCTGGGAGCGAGATCCGTCGCCGGAGGCCGGCGGGACGGAACAGGGGTAAGGGTCGGTTATACCAGACAACTGACCCCAAAGCTGTCCGCGGTCGCCTCTGGCGAGTATGAGTTGCTGACCTACAAGGCAGATCAAGCCGATTATCAGACCACCGGCCTTGATCTGGGCCTGACCTACCGCTCCTCGCGCCGCCTTGAGTGGGCCGCAAGAGTGGGCCGGTATGAGCGCGACAGCGACATCGAAACACAGACCTATGACGAGAACTGGGTGCAGTTAAGTGTTGACTACAGGCTTCTGTAAACCGGCGCCGCAAGGATGTGATGACCATGAGCGCGATTGAAAACGCCCTGACCATTGATGTTGAAGACTACTTCCAGGTTGCCGCACTGGCCGAAGCCGTCCGCCGGGAAGACTGGCATTCCATGGAATACCGGGTAGAAGCCAACACCCAGCGCATTCTCAGCCTGCTGGACCGTCACAAGGCCAGGGCTACCTTCTTTACCCTGGGCTGGGTTGCAGAAAAGTCTCCCGAACTGGTTCGCCTGATCCGGAAAGAAGGCCACGAAATTGCCAGTCACGGCTACAGCCACCAGCTTATCTACAACCAGACCCCCGAGGTTTTCCGCGAAGAAACCCGGCGCTCCAAAGCCGTCCTGGAAAACATTACCGGTGAACCCATTACCGGCTACCGGGCCGCAAGCTATTCCATTACCAATGAAAGCCGCTGGGCACTGGATATTCTGGCCGAGGAAGGGTTCGCCTGGGATTCCTCAATATTCCCCGTTCATCACGACCGCTACGGCATGCCTGGCACCCCCCGCTGGCCTCACACACTCACTACGGACAAGGGTTATAAACTGGCCGAGTTTCCGCTCAGCACCCTGAAACTGCCCGGCTACACCCTGCCGATCGCCGGCGGTGGCTATTTCCGATTGTTTCCCTACTGGTTCAGCCGCTGGGGACTTGGCAGCATCAACCGCCAGGGCGAGCCGTTTGTGTTCTACCTGCACCCCTGGGAGGTAGATCCGGGCCAGCCCAGGCTGGACGTGAAATGGTTCTCCCGTTTTCGCCACTACAACAACCTGGATGTGTGCGAAGAACGCCTGTCAAAGCTTCTGGGCCATTTCCGGTTTACCACCATGGGCAATGTACTGCGGGCTCAGGGATTGCTGGGGGTGGAACCTATGGAAGCCGGTGCACTGAAGGCTGCAGGTGGAATCGCATAATGCAGTTCGTGTTCTGGTTTTCACTTTTGCTGCTTTTCTACATCTACTTTGGCTACCCGCTGGCGGTAAAAGTTGTCGCGTCTATAAGGCCAAAACCGATACGGAAATCAGAGGAATTCCTGCCAAAGGTGTCCATTCTGATTGCGGCCTATAACGAAGCCAAAGACATCGAAGCCACCCTCAGAAACAAGCTGGAACTGGATTACCCCCGGGACCAATTGGAAATCTTGGTGATTTCAGATGAGTCCGAAGACGGCACTGATGACATCGTCGAAAACGTTGCAAAAAACGCCCCCGTGTCGATCCGTTTGTTCAGACAGGTACCCAGACAGGGCAAAACGTCTGGCCTCAACACCCTGTACCAGCATGCCAACGGCGAAATCCTGCTGTTCTCTGATGCCAATTCCCAGTGGGAGGCGCAGGCCGTCCGCAAACTCGTGCGTAACTTCAGCGATCCCGAAGTGGGCTATGTCACCGGCAAGATGGTGTACGTACACCAGGACGGCTCACTAGTGGGCGACGGCTGCAGCGCCTACATGAAATATGAAAACTGGCTGCGCCAGCAGGAAACGAGGATTGGCTCGGTTGTTGGCGTGGATGGCGGTATCGACGCCATCCACAAAGCACTTTACCAGCCGCTGCGCCCCGACCAGCTGCCGGATTTTGTGCAGCCGTTGAAAGTGGTGGAGCAGGGCTACCGTGTGGTTTACGAACCGGAGGCGCTGCTGAAAGAGGAATCCCTCACCGATGGTGGCAGCGAATTCAGCATGCGGGTGCGGGTAAGCCTGCGCGCGTTTTGGGCGCTGAAAGACATGAAACAACTGATGAGCCCGGCAAACGACGCCACCTTCGCCTGGCAGATGATATCTCACAAACTGCTGCGATACGGAGCCTTTGTGCCAATGGCCACACTCGCGCTGGCAACGCTCTACCTTGCCCCAAAGGCGGGTATTTATACCCTTGCGGCATTGGGCTATGCAGGCTTTGTGGTACTTGCGTGGCAGGGGCATAAGAAGGAGGCAGAGGGCGAATCACTCTCTGCGATTTATTCAATCCCTTATTATTTCATGCTTTTAAACGTTGCCTCGTACAAGGCTTGCGTTGCGTTTCTGAAGGGCGAGAAAAAGGTTATTTGGAATCCAAGGAAGGGTTGAGGTGAAATCAAAGCGTCTATATGAACTTGATGGTCTTCGAGGGATAGCTGCTTTATGGGTAGGTTTGCATCATTTTTGGGGGGCAATTCAGCAGAGGGAGGTGGGCTGGGTTCCTGAATGGGTAGGCAACTTCTTTGACGCAGGCTTCTTGGGCGTCGATATATTTTTTGTTTTGAGCGGATTCGTAATCATGCATAGCGTTTCAAGCGCGAAAGTCGATAGCGGATTTGTTCCTAGGTTTATATTGCGTAGATCAGTAAGGATTGATCCTCCGTACTGGTGCGCAATCACAATAGCAATCATCCTTATGTTTCTAAAAAATGAATTTTTTCCTGCTGAAAAGGTTGAAATTCCGTCGGCTTCAGCGGTAATTGCTCATATCTTTTATTTACAAGATCTTTTGGAGATTCCTGCGATATCGACTGTTTTTTGGACGCTCTGTCTCGAATTTCAATTCTATCTTATTTTTTCAGTGTTTTATTATATTTACGTCAGAATGAGTAGGTCAAAACAACAACATACTACGACATACCTTCTGATATTTGCTATTTTCACATGTGTTGTCTCACCAACCTTTAGGTTTTCCTCGACCGATTTTGTGGTTCCCGGCACTATACTTCCTTATGCTTACGAATTTGCTTTGGGAGTTTTATGTTACTTTTGGGCTCAGGGAAATATAGGTCATCGAGTCATAGTTCTCGCAGTCAGTTGTGCTGCAGTTACTACAGCTTTTTATAGACCAGTTTATTATATTTTTGTACCATTGGCTGTTCTGATCATCTTATATTTAAGTAAAAAAACCAGTTCAATTTCCTGGCTAAAGGCCAGAGTAATGCTTTTCTTGGGTAAAATTTCCTATAGTTTTTACCTGACTCATGCTTCCGTTGGTTGGGTTTCGCTTAGTTTTATGATGTATATAGCCTCCAATCAGAAGAGTGATGCTTTAACATTTCTAATCTTAGTTGCAGGAATAGCGATTAGCGTAATTTTTTCAGCTATTTTCTACAGTATAATTGAAGAACCGTCAATTAAACTGAGCAGAAGATTTAGAGTGCCCGGCAGTAAGGAAGGTAAAAAATGTGAAGTATCTTGATAGATTGACTGATACAAAGCGTAAGTTTTATTACCTATGAGTATAGTTGGTTGATGATTTCAGGCTGCTGGTCTCCACAGTAATTTTGAAAATCTCGAAGCTTAAAATACTGTAAGTCGTTTTGGTTTTTTAACTAGCTTGGTCGGTTGACTTTTATTTACGGGTTAAATGGAATTTTGAATCAGATCTATGCTTTTCGAACCAAGTCACATGAGGAAAGTTAATGAGTCGCTCTGAAGTTATCGAGAGAAAAATAAAGAGGTCGGGGTGAAAATTCTACATCTGATCGACAGTGGTGGCCTTTACGGCGCAGAAAAGATGCTGTTGAGCTTGGTTCAAGAACAACTCAAGCAGGGACTTGAACCCATGATTCTCAGTGCCGGAGAGCTAGACATAGAAGCAAAGCCGATTGAGGTAGAGGCAACGAGAAAAGGACTGCCAGTGACGGCTTGGCGAATGGCTCCGGGCTTGAACCTTAAGGAATCCAATCGGATCCTGAAGTGGGCGCAGAGGGTTGGGTACGATCTTTTGCATTCGCATGGTTTTAAATTTAATGTACTCTTCGGTATATATCCTCTTTGGGTTAGACGAATTCCAATGGTTTCGACCCTTCATGGCTACGTTCAAGCCCCGCGTTTTTCGAAATTATGGATTTATGAATACATTGACCGTTTAGTGATTCGGAACATGCAGGGTATAGTCTTGGTTTCCGAATCGATGAAAACAGGACTTCCGAAACATCTTTTAGCAAGAAGTACCGAAGTAATTCCAAATGGTCTTAATATTGATGAGCTCGAAAGGTCTGCTGAAACTAAGCTTAGTGAGCCGCTTGCCTCCTTTGTACATTCTCATAAACCGGTCATTATCGGCGTAGGTAGGCTTTCTCCCGAAAAAGGATTCGACAGCCTGATCAGCGCTTTTTTTGATCTAAAACAGAAACACCCTAACGCCGGCCTGATTATCGTTGGTGATGGCGGACTACGTGCGCAATTGGAAAGTATGATTAGGCGGTTTGATTTTGGCGGTAGCGTGCTAATGCCAGGTTACTGTGATGAAGTACCCGCATTATTAAGCTCCGCGACGGTATTGGTCATGCCATCCCTGACAGAGGGTTTGCCAATAGCTCTGCTTGAGGCGATGTCCCTTAATACTTCGATCGTAGCGTCTGCGGTTGGCGAGATTCCTGAGGTTTTGGGAGACGGCTGCGGAGGGACTCTGCTGAACGACACAAAGCCCGAAACTATCGTAAAGGCAATCGAATGCTGCATCACGGAAACAGGTAAATCCAGTAATAAAGCTCAATGGGCTTACGATGTCGTTAAGTGCAGATACTCTTCTGAGGTAATGTCTGCTCGCTATCGAATATTTTATAGTAGGTTAGTTGGAATATCGTGAACGATCTTAAAATACTCAAACCTTTGAGCAGTATTCAGGAGCTGGATTAGTGAGTCCCTTTATCTCTATTGTTATTTTGACTTATCGAAGACCATTGGAAATCTTGCGAAACGTCAATGAAATTCTGTCAATTGAATATTGCCCCTTTGAGGTGATTGTCGTTAATAATGGGAATTCTGAGGACCTTAATGAATTGCCATCCAATGATAGTAGAGTTAAAGTAATAAATCTTGATAATAATATTGGTGTTGGCGCGCGAAATCGAGGAATCAAGAGTAGCTTGGGCGACTATATATTTACCTTGGATGATGATGTTTTCGGCTTGACCGGTGAAGCAATAAGATTGGTGATTAATAAATTTAGGGACAAAAAAGATCTTTGCGCTGTTAACTTTAAAGTAATCGACGATCTTACTGAGCATCAAGTAAACTGGATGCACCATAGGAAAATCGAGGAGTTTCATAATGCTGAGTTTGAAACCTACGAAATAAGCGAAGGTGCAGTTGCCTTTCGTCGTGGGATGATACTAAACACAGAGTTGTATCCGGAGAGTTTTTTTATTAGCCATGAAGGGCCTGACTTGGCTCTTCAAATAATGAAATTGGGTGCGAGAGTAATTTATTGTCCAGAAGTGGTCGTTCGCCACTCTCACGCTGAAGGAGGAAGGATGAGCTGGAGGCCTTACTACTACGATACGCGAAATCAGATTTTTTTGGCGATTCGTCATTACCCATTGCCGATGGCGTTTCGGAAACTTTTTGTTGGTTTGGGTGCTATGCTGATTTATTCAATTAGAGACGGTTTTACTAGCTATTTTTTCAAAGGCTGCTGGGATGGTATCTCCGAATACAAAAAAACGGCTGCGAAAAGGAATGTGCTATCTGGTGATGCTATGAAACGCTACTTGGAAATAGAGAAAAAGAATCCGTCAATTTGGTATATGTTGAAAAAGCGGTTATTAAATAATAAGGTAAGAATTTAGCCAGAGACTTATTCCTCTGGCTAGTAATGTCGTGGCTAACAAGTTCGATGTTAATCTACTTCGATATTTTCTATTTGAGCGGGTGGAGTGATTAAAGGAATTCCTTTCTCGTTTGTTACGCCATCTTTCGTAGTAATATATAGATAAAGGTTTTTGAAGTCTTCCTTGTTGACAGTTGGAGCAGTTGCACGGATAGATGTCTCTGACCATGACTCAATTTTCAACAACTCCAGTTGGGTAACTTCCCCCAGAGACGCAGCATTACCAAGTTCTACACGTGCGGCGGCATTCGGACCAGTGCTTACGTATATGTCGTCATATAGTAAGTTGGTTGAAGAGTTTTGTATTGAACGAACCCATCCGGGTACTGTTATCTCTCTGAACTGCTTAGTCGCAGGACCATCTTCATCAAAAATAGAAACGTTGTAGATTCGCTCTTGGTATCCTTTGTCTTTTGATAACGTATCAAAATGGATGATTCCTGGGGCGGTTGGATTTTCCGGATCCGCCTTCACCCAAAATGATAGCCGCATCCAGTGATCCCAACTCCACCAATTATTTCCGATTTTCGTAACTAAGTTGCCGTCGTTTCCGGAAAGATGGAATCTTCCACCGCCCACGTGTGTGGGAAGTGACACGTCCGATGAGTATCCGCGTACATCGCTGTCAAATAACCACAGCATTTTGAACGAGCTATCATCTGAAAAAGTTCTCGGAGCGCTTGTGAAATCGCCCGGGAAATAGTCTGGGCCTTGGAGGTAAACCCAGTAACTAACAAAAACCTCCTGTGTGCCGTCAAACCTAAGGTGAAGTATTCTCGTTTCCTGTGTTTCTCCGTCGAACGCTTCAAAGCTGTGGGAGCCCGAGCGCCCGTAATCTGAGAACATTGGCAAATAATATTGGTTAAACTCTGTCCATTCGCCGATCAGTGAAGCTTTTTTTGGAAGCTGTTCTCCAGCTACGCTTGAGCTTGTATCAAAGGTGTCGTAGAGCAGGATATTGGGACCTTCACCCAAGTTGGAGCCTGAAACTAGAATCTCTTTACGATCAAAATCGGTCATCACCCTAAGATTATCGGGCGGAGCTGAGGTGGCATCACTAGTCTGCAGAGTCAGCAAAAAAGCAAGATACAGCGCTTGCGTGTGAAGTAGTCTGTTCGAATTCATGATAAATCCCCCGGTTTGAATCTATCGACACATTAAACTGTTGAGCATCCTTGTGATGTGCGCAAGCTTCCAAGGTTACTCAAATAGTACATGCCGAACCGAACTTTTACATTTTAATTGTTTTAAAACCTCAAATCGTCCTTGGGGGGGGGCAAATAGGGTGCGCCATCAACGATCAGTTGAGGCAAAGTAAAAGGTCGGCTGGGCGTGCCATGTTATGGTGCGGGGGCACCGCTGTTCAGCCAATCTTTCCAATGCGGTGCGAATAAATGGAAGTCCATTTCATGACAGTAAACGCAGTGAACAGACGTTTGGCGTGATCGGCCTTGCCTTCAATATGTTCCTGCAAAAATCGTTCGAGCGCTGAATGGTTCACCAGGCTTTGGGCGTTTGCAGTGTCTTTTTCCATCGCCTCCCGGATGTGTCTTTCTCCAGGCCCTCTCAGCCAGCTCGCAGTTGGCCCTTCAAATCCCTGCTTAGGATGGCTCAAAAAGCTCTCAGGTAGCCAGGAAGATACTGCAAGACGGAATGCTATTTTTTTGTTCCGGGAAGATACTAAGTCCTTTGCTGGCAACCGAAAAGCTAGCTCCGCTAGTAAACGATCAGCTAGAGGAGTCCTGATCTCTAACGAGTGCCACATCCCAATCCGATCGGATAACGCAAGAACATCTTCTGGAAGATAAGTATTAAAATCCACATACATTGCACGTTTTACGGGATCTAGACGGGCTCCGCGGGTTTGGTGCTCGCGCACAAGTTCACGTGTCCGCTCCATGTCTACCTGTTTAAGCACGCAAGTTGCCAAAAGTTCTCGGCGAATAAGTGGCGATGATGCAGTGATGTACCCCATATACGCATCGTCTGTTGATGCGGGGAGACCTTCAGCGAAACGTCTGAGCAGATCTCCACGTCGGCTTCCATAACCTATGATTTTGCCCGCGAATTTTATTACTGGGCTCAGAATGAACTTTCTGATGAATCTTGGTAACTTTGTAATAATCTCGTGTAATGCGACCCCTTGATACCGATTGTAGCCACCAAAGATCTCATCTCCGCCAGCTCCAGACATTACTACTTTCAGTCGCTTAGAGGCGAGCTCGGAAATGGCCATGCTTGGTACTATCGAATCGTCAGAAAATGGTTCGTCAAATGCCAGAATTGCCTCCTGAGTAGAAGAATATTCTGTTGGATCTAAAGAGTGTACATGCAGGTCAAAACCGTGCAGTTTCTGTAACTCTTGCGCGTAAGTTGTCTCATCAAAAAGATGGCTCTTGCTTTTAAACTTAACGGATAAAGCTTGGATTGGGAGTGAAAGTTGATGCTGCATTCTTACGACTATACTGCTGCTATCAATCCCGCCAGAGAGGAAAGCGCCGACCTCTACATCGCTCGTCAGATGCGCTTGCACTGTATCGTCAATATTATCCTGAAGGTCGGAAATTGATGGGGTGGGGCCGTCTAGCGAATATAATAAATCCCAATATTTATGCTCCTCCACTTTCCCTTTGTGCCATTTCAAATAGTGTCCTGGTTTCAGTTTGTGTATATCTTTCCAAATAGTTAAAGGAGCCGGTATATAGGTATAGGCAAAGAGCGCATCCAGTGCTTGGCCATTTATGTCTAGCTTTTCAGGTAAAACCTCAAGCAGTGCTTTAATCTCTGAACCAAATATTAATGATTCATTATCCAAGCTATAAAATATTGGTTTGATGCCTAACTGGTCACGAATAAGAAATAGCTCGTCATTATTTTTGTCCCATATTGCAATCGCAAACATGCCTCTAAGCCGATTCAGTGCTTCAAGACCTTCATGTTCAAATAGGTTGACGATTACTTCGGCATCTCCCTGCGATTGAAAGTTATATCCGCGCTCTGTTAGCTCATCCCTGAGAGCTTTGTAGTTGTAAATCTCACCATTAAACACCAAAACGAAGCGGCCACTCTGGCTATAGACGGGTTGTTGGCCATGCTCGATATCAATGATACTAAGTCGTCGCATGCCGAGACCTACGCTGGTATTTACAAAACTGCCAGAGTCGTCCGGGCCTCTGCGTCTGAGCGTGTCGGTCATTTTATTGAGATCCACGTCAGACAATTCGCCATTATTCTGGCAAAAGCCGGCTATTCCGCACACGGTTTTTCCTCCATGAGATGCTCAAAGGTATGGTCTCTTAACGACATAAGAAGGTGAGCCCTAAGTTCTTATGGACGCTTGCTCGACTCGTTTTCTGGGAAAAGGGTCTCAAAATGAGTAATTCCTAAACCGTTCGTGTTTGCAGTATCTACATTGACACAAAAAAACACCCGCTGCATTTTCCAAGTTCCACGAATAAATGTCTAGATTGGTGGAGAAGCTGAAATAGTCATTTGCATGGTGAAATATTCCGCAGCCCCTATGCCTTGGCAGAACGACGTGAGCGGAATCCTAAGCTCCGTTTTGACCCAATAACGGTTACCCTTTGAAGGAGTTGTCGCCGCTAGGAACCGCCGTTGCTGAATGGTAGTAGCGATGATACGGCATTGACTGAAAAAAATCTGGCCCTTCCAAATAGACAAAGTAGCAAAAAGAATAGGTGCTAGTGCCGTCACATTGGGGCCTGATATGTTTGTCTTTTAAATTGGACTTGGGTTCTACCCAGCCTCCCGAAGATCCAAAAACACCCGTGGCGCACCCTACAGGCGAGAGCTGCCTTGGTAAGACGCCAGGATCTGCGCCAGCAGCCGCTGGTTATCGATAGCTCGGTCAGATAATGGTTTATGCAGCCATTGATAAAACCCGCTGCGAGCCACCTGGAGCACGCGACACATGGTCATGGTGTTGAATTCGTGTCGGTGATCGTTGATGAACCGGTACTTTACTCGGGCTCTCTGGCAAAGTACCGAGCGGCCTTTTTTAGGATATCCCGCTCTTCTTCAATCCGGCGCATCTGAGCACGCAGCCTGAGAATCTCGCTCTTGGCTTCAACCAATTCGGCAGCCTGTTCATCAGACTTATCCGGCTTCACGGCCTTAACCCATTTGTAGAGGCTGTGAGCTGAGACTCCCAGTCGTTGCGATACTTCGGCGAAGGTGTAGCCCCGCTTCAGCACTTGTCGGACCGCCTCGTCTTTGAATTCCGGGGGATAACGTTGGCTGCTCATGACAGTTCCTCCTATGCTCTAATCATAGGCTAGGAGTGTCTAGTGGACCGGGGTAAGTCCAATCATAGGCTAGGAGTGTCTACTGCACCGGGGTAAGTCCACAGCAAAAACTCTCCAACCTTGAGGTGACACCCACCGGATTGTATCTTTGATGTCGTGGGACTATCGCAAAGCGCCGTGAATGTAGTAGCCCCCATTTAAACCGGACACCTTGGTAGAAGCAAAGGCCTAGGCATAGACCTAGTGCAAAGGAGTGTCCAAGGTGGAGAGAATCGAAGTCA
>PBED01000020.1:0-113470 GCA_002718255.1 Marinobacter sp.
ATCTCGTTAATCCAAAGCTGCAACGCAATAGTCGCAAACGACGAAAACTACGCACTAGCAGCGTAAGCTGCTAGTCGTCCTGACCGGGTCGCCCGTAGCCCGGAAGCAACATCTCAGGACGTCATCGCTTACGGGATGCTCCGTTACCCAGAGTTCACTGGTTAACGGCTAAGATTTAAAGAACTCGGTTCTTGCACCCTGACTCTCGGGTCGCTTGAACTTAAATCAATAGAGAGACGCTAAACATGTAGACCTCAAGGCTGAGTACTGGCGGACGCGGGTTCAATTCCCGCCGTCTCCACCAAGCAACCAAGAGAAAGCCCCTGATTTCAGGGGCTTTTTTTGTGGTTACACATTTGGAAGCGGTCCCAGTGGCCACGATGTGTCCACCTAGGCGGAGCCGATTAGAATCGGTCACCAACGATTCTTTAAATGCTCGTGATAATCTCTGTAGTAGCGACCAGGCTCACTTTCCCAACTCTCAGGCAGTCGCCCATCCTGATCAACTATTGAACACGCGAAAAGACCAAGAGCAAGCCGAAATTTCGCGCCTTCCCTCCCCGAAATTTCATTGCACATGGTATCCATCCAATAGGACGCCATCTGTAAGGAGCCGAAACCTAGGTGACTACAGACAAAGTCCCCAGACTTTACAAACCAACGAGGAATGTCGCCTTCGTCATACTCGGGATTGAACAAGAGCGCTTTCTGAGAGGAATTCATTCCAAGCCGTCCTGACCGAAGCTCGTTTTCTTTTCTGTGACTCATGCCAGTTTGATGACAATTTTCTTTCCGCCGACGGTAATCGTCCAAGGTCAGGTTATGCATTCTGTAAATCGGCCATTCATAACGATCCGGATGCACAACTAACCTTACTCGGTCGCCAATCAGGTTCATGGTCACAGCTGCCCAGTTATCGTTTTCGATGTTGTACCTGAACAGGTCTCGGTGAAACCGAAAAACACGACCCGGGTATTCAATCAGCTCCAGTTCGCAAAGGTCGATACCCCATCGAGCCTGCTTTATCGTGCAATCGATCTCTTCAGATCGGGAAGGAATTGGTGGAAGCCTAGCCTCCATAAGCTGCCGATTACGTTCGGCAATTTGGCTTGGGAGAGGCATAGGGACGCCGCCAAAGTCATCGTCGTCGAACTCATCATCACAGAAACCGGATGGTTCTGCGTTCCCTCGGCCTTTGCCCGACGGGTTACCGTTTTTTGCCGGCCAATTACCGCCCTTATAGCCCTCAATAGATTCCTTTCCCACCGATGGATCCTCTGCCACGTGATTAAAGTTGATCTGCAATATGAACGTTCAAACAAACGCATGCAAGGCATCAAGACTGCCTCAATGGTTAGTAATAGGGGAAAGCCTGATTGCATCCACAAGGTGATCCTCGGACAGATGAGAATATCGCATGGTCATCGTGATACTCGAGTGGCCCAATATCTTTTGAAGGGTAAGAACGTCCCCTCCTTTCATAACGAAATGACTGGCGAAAGTGTGCCTGAGTACATGAGCCGCCTGACCAGATGGGAGGGGAATACCAGATTTATCAAGAGCTCGGCGAAATGCCGACAGTGAGAAGCTGAAGGTTCCATGCTCCTTCAGATGCTTTCGGATTTCCTCGAAAAGGTCTTTGCTGACTGGAACGGATCTCGACCGTCCGCTCTTGGTATTCACGAACGTCAGCTTTCCTTCCTGAACATGGCGCAGCTGAAGATTTTCAGCTTCTCCCCACCTGGCACCTGTTGCCAAACAAATCCTAGTCAGAAGATGCACGTGCGGATTCTGACTGAACTCCTCGATGGTTTTTAGAAGGTGCCTTATCTGCTCGACCGTCAGCCAGGATAGCTCCCGTTCATCCAGGCGGATCATCTCGACATTCCTGATTGGGTTGTCGAAGTGGATTTCGTTCAGCCGATTCAGCTGATTGTAAACGGCGTTGAGGTAGCCCAGGTGGTTGTTGAGTGTTTTCTTGCTCGCCCCTTTCTGGATCTTGTGGGCACGGTACGCCAGGAAGGACGACGGTGTTACGGTCCTGGCGATTGGGTTGCCCATGAATTCAGCAATCGCATCGAGACAACGCTTTCTGCGTTCACCATCTTTTAGGTGAACGCCTTTGGCGTTGAACCATAGCTTGATCAACTGCTTCAGAGTTCGATTGTCGGCTTTCGATGGGTTCCACTCTCGCCCTTCTGCCCTCTTAGCCATAACGAAGGTTTCGAAACGCTTGGCTTCTGCCTTTGAATCGAAACTCTTTCGGATACGCTTTGATCCCCGGCCATCTGTGCGAAGGTCTACCTGCCATCGTCCCGACGGTAGTTTCCTGATCATGCGGCCACCTTCGTCAGCAGTCGTCGTTTTATTAGTCCATCCTGGACCAACTGGAACAGCTCGTTTTCATAGATCTCTCGTCGTCGGTAATAGGCGCACAGATCTTCCCAGAGTCCGGACTTCTTGAGGCAGTCCCAGGCCTGGCGTGGGTTAAAGCGGTTGCGTGCATAAATGGACAAGAGATTGCCAAAGGCCAGGGAGACGTTCTTTTCGTTGCCGCAACCGGGTTCCTTTTTTGCGCGTTTGTACATCAGATCCGGGGCTGAGTAGCCGAAGCCGATATCCTCCCTGAGCTTGGTCCAGATGGGGTGTACCCATTCCCGTTTGACCTCGTAGCGGTTACTTTGCAGGGCGTACTGCCAGAGGCCGGTCAAATGCGGTACCGCGTCCATGTAGGTATAGATGGGCTTCATGTTGGGCGTGCCCTGAGAGATCTCGTTAACGATCCGGTGATGGAAGCGGATTTCGAGACGCCAGACAGGCTTTTCAGGGTCATAGCAGGTGTCCGGGAAGCACTCTTCGTTACTGGCGCACTCCCAGATGCTTTCCATGAAGGCTGTAGTGGTTCAATGATTCCGGACACCAACGTAGGTGGTAATATCGCCACCATAAACGAGGTGTCTGATGACCAGAAAGCGACGTTCTTTTTCTCCTGAGTTCAAACAGGAAGCAGCCAGCTTGGTGCTGGATCAAGGTTACACGATTCCCCAGGCGAGCGTGTCTCTGGGAATTGGTGAAAGTGCTATCCGGCGCTGGGTTAACCAATTGACCGAGGAGCGTGACGGTGTCACCCCGAAGGGCAAGGCGTTAACCCCGGAGCAGCGCCGTATTCAGGAGTTGGAAGCCCGCTGCAAGCGCCTTGAACAGGAGAAAGACATACTAAAAAAGGCTACCGCTCTCTTGATGTCGGACGACATGAATCGTACGCGCTGATAGACCAGTTGAGTGAGCGAATACCTGTTGAAATGGTCTGCAATGCGTTTGATATCAGTCGTTCTAGTTACTACGAATACCGCCAACGGCGGAACCGTGTGGATGTTGAGCGTCTGGCCCTGAAGGCCCAGGTAAACCGGCTGTTCACGAAGAGCCGCAGCTCTGCCGGCAGCCGGACAATAAAGGGCTTACTCAGCGAAGAAGGCATTGTCGTCGGGCGCTTCAAGGTTCGACGTCTGATGAGCGAGTTGGGGCTGATCTGTAAGCAGCCAGGCCCTCACGCTTACAAGCAGGCCACGGTCGAACGACCGGATATCCCGAACCACCTGGCCCGCGAGTTCACGGTAGACCGGCCCAATCAGGCTTGGTGTGGTGACATCACCTACGTCTGGAGCGGCCAGCGGTGGAGTTATCTGGCTGTCGTGCTGGATCTGTATGCTCGCCGCGTTGTTGGTTGGGCGTTGTCATCCAGTCCGGATGCAGATCTGGTCGTCAAAGCTCTGGACCACGCCTGGGAACTGCGCGGTCACCCAGAGAAAGTTATGTTCCATTCGGACCAGGGAAGCCAGTATGCAAGCCGTAAGTTCCGTCAGAGACTATGGCGCTATCGAATGACACAAAGCATGAGCCGACGTGGCAACTGCTGGGACAACGCACCGATGGAGAGGCTGTTCAGGAGCCTGAAATCTGAGTGGATACCGGCCTTGGGATATCGGAACCTGCCTGAGGCCAAAAAAGATGTTGGTGGCTATCTGATGGACTACTACAACCGGCAACGACCTCACACGTTCAACGGTGGTATTTCTCCCGTTGCCGCTGAGGAAAACCTTAAAATACTGTCCGGGATTAGTTGACCACTACAGACGCGCTTGTCGGAGACGTCGACCTCTTTGGATTTGTCGTAGAGGCAGACTTGCAGGCTGTTGGCTTTGCCGAAGGTGTAGGTTTCGCCTCGTCCGTTGACGGTTGAGCCTTCCAGACCCTGGAAGTGGAAGTCGCTCATGCCGTTATGCACGCTGATGGTTCTGGCCCTGGTAACGAAGTGCTGGGCAAAGTCTTGGGGTGGTTCCCAGCCCTGGAAGTCGACAGCCAGATGTAGCGCAATGCCGACCGGCTTGATGTTAGTGAGGAAGTACATACCCCACTCGGCAAGCTCATCGTGGATTTGTTGGCTGGAGCGTTCATAGAGCCATCTGGGGGAGGTTTCAATCTTGACGTGCGTGCCCAGGGTGTCGGCTTCGGCGTAGAAGTTCTGCAGGAGGATCGTGAGGCCGTATTCACGGTTTTGCAGGATATATTTGAACCCCCCTCTTCTTCCGGACTGGAGCCGGAAGGGAATTTTCTTGATGGTGATGGTGGCGTCGTAGCCGGATTCGTATTCGGTGGCGATGTCGGCCAGGATTTCCGGTTTGAGTCTGCCCTGGAAGAGTTGGCGAACCGTATCGGTGCCGGTCCAGAGGACGTTCACGCCTTTGAGGTTCACTTGCTGGCCTTCGGGACCGATGAACAGGTCCCCTTTTCCGATTTCGCCGGTGGTGGTGTCGATGCGTTCAAAGTCTCTGATTTTCATCTGTGGCTCACTGTGGTTCTAAGTGGTTAAAAATCGACTACCGTCGCTTTCTATGAGACGTGTTACAGGGACGTCTCCAAGCCTCTGCGCGGCGCGTGGCGGTCGCTCCGCTCGCGCTCACGCGCCGTCGCCTTCCTTCTCGGGGAGTGCTGTTTGCAGGTAAGAGGACCGGGACTGTTTGTCCTCTTCTGTCCTCTCCGGCTCCCGATAGCTGTAGTAGGTGACGAGCTTGCCCCGGATAACGCAGAACGGTTCCCCGGTCTTGAGGAACTTTGCGCAGTTCCTGGAATGGATCTTTCGAGTGCCGGTTTCACCCCAGATCCAGTACACCCCGTTCACTTCGCCGACGATGCGCCAGGTGTTGGAGAGCGGCAGCCAGCCGGGTTCGATTTCATGTTTGACCTGGTGGGGCGCCCTACCCTCAAGGCTGGCTTTCACAGCTTTGGTTTCTCTTGCGGTTCTGGCGCTCTGAGTGGCGGTGACGGGTTGTTGATCTGTACCTGGTGTTGATTCTTGCGTTGTAGGTGCTGGACTGTCTGTGTGTTCTTCCGGGCTGAAGTAGGCAACTGCCTTCCAGACTCCTGCGACCATGATCAGGACTGCTAGGGGAATGCCGTATTTGATCAGCGGATGCTTCAGGACGTTGGCCCGGTCGTCGGCCTTCTCTTCCATGCCGGCCGCAAAGTCGGTTTTGTTCCTGGTGTGGCTCTTGTAGTACTGGTAGATCTCGGGCTTGTAGCTGCCGTAGAGCTGGCGCATGGGTTTGCCAGGCTTTTGACCGGTCGCGGCCCCCATGAAGACATCCACCCGGTATTTGTTCTTCTGGCCGATCGCCGTCAGTTTCACGGCTCGATAGGTTTCTTCGACCAGACCTCTTACGAACGCACAGAGTTGGGCGAGATCCTGGGTGACCAGGACGATTTCATTGGTTCGGCCATCCGGTCCGACGTTGTGCCGGTGTTCGGTGAAGAACTCTTTCTGGCACTGCGGGATGTTGGTGGCCTTCATGCCGCTTTTCCAGAAACGCCAGGCTTCGTCGATGATCCAGATAACACCCGCCAGGTGGCGCTCCAGGTCAAAGAAGGTGTGATCGTTCTCTGCCTCTTTGTTGTCGAAGATCGTCACCTTGCCCTGGGGGTAGTCGTCGCTGAGTCTTCCGAGCTTCAACGGGATGTTGGTGATGATGTGTCTGCCGGCTTCCAGGGCGGGGATGACGACGTTTTCGACGACGCCATAACTCTTACCCGATCCTGGCAAGCCTGAGTAACCGACGATGGACATGGGTTCCTCGTTTGTTTCTTATCCGATGAACGGGATTCGGCGGAGGATGAAGCGGGCAATCAGGGCGGTCATCATGGCCGTCATGCCGTAGTCGAATTCGAAGACAGTAAGGAAGTACAGCAGCTGGCCGCCCAGGCCGTCGAAGATGCTTTGCAGGTCGACAATGTCGATTTCGGGAATCCAGCCGAGCATGAGTTCGACGGCATCGACCAGAAGGCCGTAGAGCTGGCGCGGCACCCAGAGAACGATGTCGATGAGTGCGTCTATCAATTTCTGGATCATGGTTAAGCCCTCAGGAAGACGAAGACGGCAGCCAGGGTCCACACGGCGATAAAGAGCATGGACAGCAAGCCGCGATGGTCGTTGAGTATCTGGCAGTGACTGTCGATGGTCATGGCGGACCAGTAGTCGGTCGACGGGATGGTCCACACCGGACAGGTGTTGTTGCTGGCGATGCTGGGAACGGTGGTCACCGCCTGGATGGTGGGGTTATTGGTGATGGCCAGCTGGAGGCGTTCACTGCTCTCTGAGAAGGTCGGAGCGTCGCCGAGGCCATCGGTGTTGTAACCGCCTTCGGGACCATCCTTTATTTCGGTCAGGGTGTCGGCGGTGTCTTTGGTGTTCTGCTTAATGTCGGCAAGGTCGCCCAAATAGTCTTCGCCCTGTTCGTTCACGAGTCCGGTGCCATCACCACCTCCAGCGCCACCACCGCCGGCCAGTTCGCCGTTCTTACCCATCTGTTCGAGGGAGGAAACGTTGTCGGCGATGCCCTTCACGGCGTTTTCGATGTTCTTGAGGTGCTGGTTGCTCTTGTCCGTTTTGGCGTTGCCGTCCTGGATGGCGCCCTTTACGTCGTCCAAGCCTTTATCAAGGGACTCCGGATCGTTTTGTTCCTGGTATTCGTCAGGAACGCCGTCGCCATCGGTGTCGGTGTTGGGTTCTTCCGGGGTTTCGGGCTCTTCGGGCTGGTTGGTCAGCGGTTCGCAGACGAAGCCGTATTCGTCGATGACGGTGATGGTGTCGCCTTTGCACTGAGGTGCGCCGTAGTCGGCGGACAGGCAGCGGAGTTCGCCATTCACAAATCCGACACTGCCGCCGGTGCCTTCGCACTGGTCGAAGTTGCCGCAAGCGGGGATCGGTGACTGGCCATAACCCAAAACGACTTCACCCCGGTAATCGGGGCTGTCGGAGGTGCATTCGTCGTTGTCCTCGGGTGGTGGCAGGCATGCGCCGTTGAGCATGCCGTGTTCGCATTCCTCAACGCACTTTCCAGTGGCTGGATCGTGGGCAAGACCTTCTTCTTTGCACTGTTCGGGTGGCTTCTTTCCGCATTCCTGGGCAACGCTGTTTCCGACTTCCTCGGAACTGACGTCACCACACTCAGCGCCATCCCAACGGAGGCCATTGATGATGCCACCGCCGGAGGTATGCCAACTGGAATGGTAGGAGAGTTTGCATTGGCTACCTTGCCCCGCGCAATCGGAGCCCTCAAGCCAGGCCATCGCGTTGCCTTCAACGGTCGATTTCTGGGATGCCGTGTAAGCGGTGAAGGACGTACGGTTAATCCATTCTGCATGGACATTTGCTGCAAAAAAGCAGAGCCCCAGGATCAGACATCTTTGAACAAGTAGACGCACAGCGCGACCCCCATCATGAAGAATGTCCAATCCCAGAGCTCTGCCACGGGTTAACCTCCTACTTGATCATGCTCAGCAGGAGGCGGGCACCCTTGCGGACGACGTAGAAGCCGGCCAGGACGCCTACTACCGCGATGACGCCGGTGATTTCACCGGAGAAATCGAGGCCTCCGGTGACGGTGGACCAATCGGCTGCGTTAGCAGCAGATGCGCCCAGGAAGGTGAGCGGGACGGCTGCGAACTGGGCAGCCGGTTTAACGTACTTGCGGGCGCGTGCCGCCTGGAACTTGATTGCATTCATAGTGATTACCTCAGCATTTTCAGAAGTTGACGGCCGCCCCATGCGACCGCCATGAGTGGCAAGGTCACGGTGAAGCCCTGGAAGATGGCCTCTGTGATCATTGCCGCGGTGTACTCGACGGGGGCCGTGTACACCACCTGGGTGATGGCGCCGGTGCAGTCCCAGCCAGAGGCCGTGAGTGTCCAGTCGCCGTCACACAGGATTGCTTTGCTCACCGGTCAGTCTCCTTTTCTCTGCCCGGTTACGCGGATTTCTTGATGGGTTCCTGGGGCTTCAGCTCCAGGGCCTTGAAGGTGATCTTGCCGCCCTGCCCGGCTTTCATCTGGGCCTTAACGGTGAACATGCTTGGCAGGTTGCCGGCGTGGTTGCGCAGCTGGTCGATGTGCTTCCAGTCGCAGGCGATTTTCATGACTTCGTTGCCGACGCGGTTGTCATCATCTGCTTCGGCGGGGGAGTAGGCCCACAGGGAACCGCCTCGGTTTCCGTCGATGTCGTAGCGGGTGGCGCCAATGATCATGAGGTTCAGGTGGTTTTCCATTGCTTGTGTCCTCTGGTTTTGGTTTCGGGTGTTGCTTGGGTTGCTGTTGACCTTCCGTTTCCAGGTGGGAAATCAGGAAGGGTGTTGAATCTGGTTTGCGACCCCTTCGGGGCGGGCTCTACTCGCGTTGCTCCTGGCCACTAAGGTGGCCACCCTTACGGGTAACGATCCCTGTCGCCTGCCGCGCTCCGCTTGCCTCCTGTGCTCATGGTTCGGAATCAAGGGGCGGGCGTCCTCCCCCGACATCCTCACCACTCCGGATGCGCACTGTGGACCAGCCAGAGCCCGCCACAAGGCCAGGGGGCCTGCGACCCTGGCGCTGCGCGCCAGCCTTGTAACGGTCACTGTGCGGCCCCCTTTTCGTGCGCGAGTGGTGACGATGACGGGGGCGGACTCGAAGACTTTTCAGGGGGTTGGTCCTGAGTGCCAAAGGTCGGGCAGCCAGCCTCCAGCCATGCGGTCAGGACGGAACCCCCGAGGGTCCACAGATCGGTGCCTCTCTGGATGGCTTCCTGTTGCAGCTGGAGGTAGATGGAAGACGGGGCGCAGACGTAGAAACGGCGCTCTTTGTCTTCCACCTGGTCTTTTCTGGGTGGGATATGGCTCATGGTTGCGTCTCCGTGACGGTGGGAAGATCCAGGTGGCCACAGTCCCAGGCGTCCCGCAGTTGAATGAGGCGGTCAAAGGCCGGGCTGTGATGGCCGTTGGCTTCCAGTTCGTGGATCAGGGCGTCGGTGAAGCCGGCTTTGCAGCGGGCCATGTAGTCGCACGGGTAGTCGGTGCGCACTTCCTGCAGGTGGCTTAACTGGTGCAGGAGATTGTCAAAAAGGCCTTCCAGGACCTGGGCAGTGAGCGCAGAGGACGGACGAGGGCCCTGGAAGGCAAAACTGGCCGCGTTGATGGCTTTGCTGGTGTCGTGGCGGTGGAATCTCATGGGTATGCCTCCAGGCAGACACCTTTATAAAACTGCCCTGGCGATGCCCCGCAGGCTTCCAGTTGTTCGCGGCGCAGCACGACAGAACGAGGAAGGACGCCTTTCAAGCTCTGGTAATAGTTCAGGTAGGCATCCAGGTTGGCGCGGATCTTCAAGGCCGTGGGGTTGTCGATGAACCGGACGACGTCACCACCAACCGGGGGTTGGTCGACCTTAGAGGAGACAAAGCGCCAGCCGGCTGCACCGTTGGTGTGGTCGCCGCCAACAGCCAGCCACTGACGGCCTGACTTGCTGACCGAAACGGTTCCAGGCCGGACCATACGGGCGGGGCCGAGGCGGTCAGAGGACGCTACAAACTCAGAACCGTTAAAGAAGTAGAAGGTGCAGGAAAGGGTGCGGCCTTTTTCGTGAGCCACACGGACGATGGTCTCTGCTTTCCGTCCAACTCGGTTCAAGCGATTCATTGCCAGTCCTCCTGGTCCAGGGCCTGCTGAGACAGGGCGGCAATGTTGACCATGCGCACCCGGCCGATTTTGAGTGAAGGCAGATGTCCCTTTTCGATCTGCCCCCTAACCTGCCCTTCCGTTAAGCCCGTGAGCTGGGCGTAGCGGTCCTGGGTCATGACAGGGGTTGCGATCAGAATGATTTGCTTTTGCTCGTCCACTGTTTTGCACTCTGCTACACTGATTCACACACAAAACGACACCGAAAAGGAACACTATCGTGTGTCAATAAGACCAATATAACACTTAAGGGTGCCATTGCAATACCTTAATGTGTTTATTTTTGATCTAGGCGAAACACAAAATGCAACAGAGCACACAAAACGTTATCGCGGCGGCGATAGGACAAAGGCTCATACGAATAAGGGGGACCAAGAGCCAAGGAGCATTCGCTGAAGAGCTCGGAGTGCACAAAAATTCCCTGGGACACTATGAGAGAGGTAATAGGGTTCCTGATGCAGAGATCTTGTTGAAACTTGTTGAAATGGGATTTGACGCCAACTGGTTACTAACGGGAAAGGGCGAGCCCAAAGCAGAAAATGCAGATGTGGTGCTCAGTCAGGACGCAGATAAGCTGAAACGACTGGATGAGGAGTTTGCGCTCATACCCGGTTATAACGTACAGGTCGCAGCCGGCCACGGTGCAATTGCGGGAGACGAGGCACCGACCAGGGAGTTGGCCTTCCGCAGAAAGTGGCTTCGGTTTCGGGGGCTCAATGAGAGCGAACTAGCCCTAGTTTTCGCCAGAGGCGATTCAATGGAGCCGACTATATCTGATAACGAAACCGTGATGGTCGACACAAGCGAGAGAAAACTGAGAGACGGGCATATCTACGTAATCAGAAACGGCGATCATCTCCTTGTTAAGCGGATCCAGACGCTATGGAACGATGGTGTCCAATTACTTAGTGACAATAAAGATTATCCGCCTCAAGAAATCTCGAGCTCAGACTTAGAGGCACTAGAAGTAATAGGGAAAGTTGTTTGGGTAGGCAAGGACCTATAGATATGCAGGAGTTACTAACATCCCAATACTTGGGTGTCGGCCTACCCGACTGGGCAAGCATTCTAAGTCTGGGCGTGGCTGTCATTGGTTTTACGGTGACTCTTATCAAAGTCGCAAAATCAACTACAGCATCAGAAGCGGCAAAAACAGCCGCAGAACAAGCAACTCAGAAGATAAATTTGTTAGAAACGGTTCACGACCTGTCAACGCTACTTTCAATTTTGGAGGCGATAAAGACAGACGTCAGGCGCAGGAATTTCGAGCCCCTCCCCGAAAAGCTATCGAGCATTAGAAAGTCTTTGATCGGGATCAGAGCTAAATACACAAACCTTAGTGAAGGTGATCAATCGACTATTCAAAGTGCCATTACTCAATTTAGATCCTTAGAAAGAAAAATAGATATAGAACTTGAGCAAAATTCCGAAATTAAAATCGGAGCAATTAATCATCTTTTTTCAGTGCACATTGACGAATTATACGAAGTTTTAAGCACGATTCGAAGCGGAGACCAATAATGAGCTACCCCAAACTCTGGAAAGTAGTAGAAACGATAAAGAGGAAAACTGACAGCGGGACGCTTAGATGGTCGCAGACTGAAACCAGTGGCATCTTCCAAGTAGCCTTCCCTAGTTATGCCGTAAGAATATCGAAGAAAGAAAATAATACATCGTCATTTAGCACTATTGTTTTAGGAAGAGATTTCCATATCTTCTCTGTCTACAACGACGAGGGAGATATAGTGGAATCTGCCACCACATACGAACTGATGAAAATAAATGATGAAGCCCCCGCTAAAATGGCAGAGCTATATGAAACAGCAAGGCGTCAAGCCATGGGAGTCGAAGATGCGCTGGATTCTATACTCGACGACCTAGATGATGAACCTCCCACTTAGGGCTCATTCATCTTAAATCGATCACTTTAAATACGGACGAATAAAGACAGAGACAGATTGATTTTTCGAAAACTCAACCAAAGGAGCAAGGCGTGAAGAAACCGGAATTAAACACAAACCCTCTGAAAATCGACAAGCTAATCAATCGAATAGACGAGGGAGAAGTAAAGATACCGGCTTTCCAACGTGGTTACGTATGGAAACAGAATCAAATCATTGAGTTATTGGAAAGTATAAAACGACAGTACCCAATTGGAAGCCTTCTTCTCTGGGAAGCCTCACAGAAAGATAGACTTAGATGCACCCGGAACATTGCAGGTTATCAGATACCAGACCGAGGGGATTCATGGCCGGTAAATTATGTATTAGATGGGCAACAAAGGCTTTCTTCAATATATGCTGTCTTTAGTGAGAAAGTAGCCCAAGACAATAGCAGCAAAAAATATAATCCAGATTTAAATATTTTCGAAATCTCCTACGACTTTGAACAAGAGCAGTTCAAACCGAACGATGAATGCGTCGGCAGATCAGATACTTGTGTACCTTTACGAAGCATTGTAGATCCCACGAAGCTAATTGATGCAATCACATCGCTAAAAAAAGAATTTCACCCCTCCGCGAAGACATTATCTTCTCTTTTTTTAAACTACGAAATACCTGTCATTCAGATAAAAAATAGAACTAAAGAAGAAGTTGGCGTTATCTTCGAACGAATAAACAACACAGGAACAAAGCTTAATATACTGGATCTGATGACTGCATGGACTTGGACTGAAGATTTTCATTTGCTAGATGCAACAGATGAGCTGCTAGAAGAGCTAGATGAAAAGGGCTTTGGGGCCATTGACCAGAAGCTAATATTACAGGCGATATCAGGAGCGATTATCGGATCGACGAAAACTGATAATATTCTTAGACTCACAGGAGAGCGAGTCAGGGATAACTGGACGAAGATAGAAGACGCTTTTCGGGACACGATCGACTTCCTGGCTACAGAGATTGGGTGCCCTCACCTCGAATTCTTGCCATATCATCAACAGATAATCCCAATTGTTAGGTTTTTTTATAAAAATAAAAGAACTTCTCACGATCAGCTGAACGTTCTTAAGAGTTTTTTTTGGAGAACCTCCTTTTCTGACAGGTACTCTACAGGGCAAACGACTGCAAAAATGGACACTGATGTAGAGTTCATCAACAAAGTATCGGACTTTGATTTTTCAGGACTCTCTAAATACAAAGTAACGTTAACCGAAAGTGAACTGATCTCCACTCAGTTCTCCAAAGGCAATCCGGTTACCCGTGCCTTTCTTCTTCTATTGGCTCAAAAGCAACCGTTGGACCTCACCAATGGAAGAAAAGTAGACTTAGGGAAGGCTCTTATGTCATTCAATAGAAAACAGTATCACCATGTCTTTCCTAATAGTTTTCTGAACAAGCAAGGATATTCGAAACAACAAAGGTTTTCTGTTTCTAATTTCTGCTTCTTACCTGCGGATTCAAATAGAAAGATATCAAGTAAGAGCCCATCAAACTACTTCAAAAATATAGTTCCGAAAGACAAGAAAATTCAGATTCTTGAGAGCAACTTACTTCCTGACATTGAAACCATCTACAGCACAGACAATTACGAAGAATTTATTAGGGTACGAACTGATAATATTTTTAGAGAAATCCAGAAACTCACTAGCTAATTGAAAAGGCTGCCCTTTCTTTGGGCAGCCTTATTTAGTGAAAGAGGATATTTCGGAGAAAAACAGGGAAAGATTTATTTCCAGCAATTGGCGCCCGACCTCTCTCTGGCCAGTCACACCACTATGCAGGTGTCGCCACTCGCCAGGCATCCTTGCCGGCGGTGAGCCCTGGTCGTCCTAACCGATTGACTCGGCTGCCAGTGTGGCAGTCTCAGCGAGTAGAAACAGAGTAAATTTCCCAGAAGGGCGTAAGAGATTGCCTACACCGTTACTGCCCCAGTAGGCACTTTCGAGAATACTCAAGGCTGACTTCCCTTCTCTCCCTTCTCCAACGAGCCACGTAATAGCCGCTCCCACCGCGCCTGAGCAGGGAATCGTAATGATCTATTTCCTCACTCAACCCTTGGCAGTACTCCTCATGCTCGGCTTTTTCTTCAGCCTTGCGTTGTTCTTCAAGCCGGCGTTTCCTTCGCTCCTCCCGCTCCTGGTAACTTGGAATCGAAGATACCGATGACGATGAAGCCAGGTTTACTACGTTGCTGCTGTCTCGCCCTGAAAAGCGCTCATAGCGAGTGCATGCAGCATCCCGGTATTGCTTGCTCTGAGAGCTCCCATCTTTTCGATACTCAGCATTCCAGAAACGGCACATTTCCAGACTAGATCGAATAGCAGATAAATTTGGCTTCCTCTCTTGGGAAGCCTGGGAGACCCTGTTCGAGGGAGATGACTGGGAAGTTGAAGTCGAGGAGCGTGGATTAACTGTCATGGGCTTCATATCTGACAGTCTTTGCTGAGTGAAACCGTTCTGAAAAACCTGCTCGTCGATGTTGCTTCCCGAAGATCCAAGCGCGGGGATAAAAAGGGAATGAAGCCCCATTTCGTAAAGCATCATCTGTCCGTGATCGGACTGGAGGTAGTAGTAAGCACCAGACAAGAGCGCGATGGTCAGCAAGTTGGCAAAGAGTACAGCGAGAACCGTCCCTGTAAATCTCACAATCAGCTCCTTTGATCCTGTAAAAACACATCTAGTTCATAAGCATACTAGCGATTTTATGGAAAAGATGGGAGGAAGCTTCGGTAACGAAAAGTGTCAACAAAGTGTCCACGCCGGTGTGATTTGTTGTGGTATTGAGTGGTCTTCCGTTTTTCCAAGCGCCTGTTTTAACGGTGATAGTGGATTACTGTGTTCCTGCGAAAGCCTGCGGCATCGGATTCAATTCCCGCCGTCTCCACCAAACAACCAAGAGAAAGCCCCTGATTTCAGGGGCTTTTTTCGTTACACGCTGTCCAAAAGTTTTCCGAACGTCAACGCATAGCCAAAGGGCATGCGCCCATACCCGCCTGCGCCTCAGCCAGCCAAGAATCGCCGGTACCGCAAACATACCGATTCACAATGGCCGCAAAGGTCCCATCGTCCAGCATCGCTTGCAGCACACGATCAAAATCCGCCACAAACTCGGAACTGACCGATGCTTTGGAGAAAACGAAGAACGCGGGTTTATTAGAGACAACCATCGAGCTGGGCGTAGTCGTGCCCGACAATCCCAGCGCCTGAATTTCGTACAGGCCAGTTAGCCTGCTGGCAACCACGCCATCCACCCGGTTCCGGGCCAGCATTTTCCAGAGCGACTCTCGGCGGGAAAGATACTGAATGTTTTTTTCGTAGTCGGGATTCTGGATCAGGGCGCTGTATTCATCGCTGTAGGACACATGAATCTGGGCACCAAGCCTGAAACCCGATTCCAGCAGCTGCCGCAAGCCATTCAGCTCGAACCTTGACTCGTCAGATCGCCGTATAAACAGGATATTGGGTGATACCAGACCGACCACGTCGGAGTAATGGGCATACTCCTCTCGCTCCGGAGTCCGGTAGGCGCCGGAGAGCATATCCACATGCCCATCACGCAACTCCCGAAGCGCCCTGGCCCATGGCATCTTCTGAAAGGAAAGCCCGCAATTCAGGCGCCCAATGGCCTCACGGACCAGGTCGGCATCAATGCCGACCACCTTACCCTCCTGAACCATGAAATACGGCGGATCATCGTCCCAGCGCAGGGTGATGTCGCAGTCGCCATAGCTTGGGGCGGAAAAACAGAGAATGAACGCGAGCACCAAAGCAGATCTGCGCAGGGCGGGCGTCAAAGAACGCGAGTGCAACAACTTTGAGAACGGCAACCCGTTGCTCTTGCCTGGATACATCTTTGATGCCGTCGAGGAAGGAAGGTCTAATTAATATAGACGAATTGATCAGGCACTCAATGCTCTGAGTAGCAACGCCCGGGCTAACTCCCTGTCATCTTGTGTTCATGCACTCGTTGCGCAATCAAGGTAGTGTCTACAAAACCTGTTCAATAGGAGACCACGAGCACCACCATGAACCAGCCAGACGATCCGGCCAGCCTGACAGAACTTCTGGAACGCCTTCGCGCAAACACCGAGGGTCAGGTTCAGGTGTCTGTGGGCGATGTACTGGCAGCTGTTGGTGAACGTTCCTTCGGGCCGATGGTTTTGATCGCCGGCGTAATCACCCTGGCCCCGCTGATAGGTGATATTCCGGGAGTACCGACGCTGCTTGGTCTTATGGTGC
This sequence comes from Marinobacter sp., assembly GCA_002718255.1. GTDB lineage: Bacteria > Pseudomonadota > Gammaproteobacteria > Pseudomonadales > Oleiphilaceae > Marinobacter. The sequence continues at coordinate 16,214 of PBED01000020.1, forward strand.
TACTCACCCTGGGGCAACTGATTTTCCAGCGCCACTCGATCTGGATTCCCTCAAAGCTGGCGCGCCGGAACATCGAAAGAGAAAAGCTTGCCAGGGGGCTGGACTGGATGAACAAGCCCGCCCGGTTTGTGGATCGATGGACAAAACAAAGGCTGCTCTGGCTGGTTCGCGGGCCGGGGCAATACGTTATCGCCATCATCTGTATGGTTGTGGCCGCTGCCATGCCACTGATGGAGGTGATTCCATTCAGCGCCAACGGTGCCGGAATCGCCCTGATGGCGTTNGGCCTNGCCATCGTGGCGCGGGACGGTCTGCTTGCCCTGGTGGCAATCCTGGCGACCGGCGGCACCGCCTGGTTCATCCTGAATAACCTCCCCTGGTAGGCAGCCCTTCCGGCAGGGATCGCCAGAGACCTGTGCTACTGTTGAGCCTCAGCCACAAGGAATACAAACATGACCATTCTTATCACGGGCGCCAATCGCGGCATCGGCAAGGGCCTGGCCGATGANTGGAGAGAGGCGGGCGAGCATGTCATCGGCACGGCCCGCAGCGAACCGGGCATGGAGGTGCTGGATGTCGCCGACCCCGCCAGCGTGACCGCGCTGGGCGAGCGCCTCGAAAATCAACCGATCTCAACCCTGGTCTGTAACGCCGGCATTCTGCTTGATCGCCATGAACAGCTGGAAGGCGGCTATCCGCCAGAACTCTGGGCGGAGCACTTCCAGGTCAATGTGACCGGCGTATTCCTCACCATACAGGCGCTGCTACCCAATCTCAGACTGGCATTAGCCGGGGGCGGCACCCCGAAAATCGCCATCATATCCAGCAAGCTTGGATCCCAGGCTTCTGCCGGTGGCGGCCGGTACATATATCGTGCCTCGAAAGCGGCGGCGCTCAATCTCGGGCGAAATCTGGCCGTGGACCTGCGTGAGCAAGGCATAGCCGTGGGCATCTACCACCCGGGCTGGGTGGCCACGGACATGGGCGGTAGCGACGCCGAGGTATCGGTTGAACAATCCGTTGATGGCCTCAGGCGACAGATTGATAGCCTCACCCTCGCCGAAACCGGCTGCTTCAAGGCCTGGGACGGCAAGGACATGGCGTTCTGAGGGCACACTGGTATGGCAACACAAGGCCTCGCGCGGAGTGTTTCTGTCACCATTTGAAACAATCCTTCTGAATCCCGATTCACGGTAAAGCTGCTACTATTGCTACATACCTCAGGCTTATGGGCTTGGCAGCATCCGCCAGACAGCCTGCTGAATCCAATTCTTGAAAAGCTCCTGCGTCAGGGGCTTTTGCGTTTGAAAGGACCCGGTTGTATGTCCAGCAAAGCGAAGCAGACCCAGAAACTTCTGCTGTTCCGGCTTTCCGGCGAGCGTCTGTTCGGGATCGGAACCCTGAAGATCCGGGAAATCCTGCCTTTCATGCGGCTGACCAAACTGCCCCACAGTCATCACGCCGTCATCGGCACGGCCACCTTCCGGGGTTCCGCCGTTCCGGTGATCGATATGGCTGCNGCGGTCGGCTATCCGCCGCTGACGCAGGAAGAACGGGAAAAAGCCTCGATTATTGTCACGGATATCCAGCGCCAGGAGATCGGTTTTCTGGTGCGCAGCGTGCAACAGATCATCGAGACTGACTGGAAATCGGTGATGCCGCCACCCAAAGCCCTGGGCAGCAAGGCGTTTATCACAGGGCTGCTGGACGTGGANGGCGATATCATCCAGCTGCTGGATGTGGAATTGCTGTTGGCGAAGGTGTANCCGGANTCNCTGGACACCCAGGAGGTNGTTCTCACGGATGTGCAGAGTGAGACGCTCAAGTCCCTGAACATTCTGATGGTCGACGATTCCCAGGTGGCCCGTAAGCAACTCTCGGACGTGCTNGACAGCAAGGACATCCCCTACCAGGTGACGTCNAANGGTGATGACGCGCTGCAGATTCTGCTGCGCGACCATGAANTGGGCCGGCCCACGGACATTCTGGTCAGCGATATCGANATGCCGGGGCTCGATGGGTACGANCTGGCGTTCAATGTGCGGGACAATTCAGCGCTGAAGCAGCCTTACATCATCCTGCATACNTCACTGAACAGTGAGATGAGCCTNAGCTATGCCAATCAGGTGGGCGCCAACGAAGCGCTGACGAAATTCGATGCCGAGGAGCTGCTTCAGGCCATGCTNCGAGGCGCCGAGCANGCCCGCTAAAGNCTGAGCTGCTCGATAAATTCGTCCGCGTCAGCNCGCATCTCAGCCAGCCTCTGCTGCCACTCCTCCCGGTNNCGNTTCAGCGTTTCCTCACTCAGGCGCGTGAAGCGTTCGCCGGTTTCGGCCACGGTGCGGCTGGCACTGGCGATCGATTCCATGGTGGGCTCGTTCAGCTCATCGGCCTGGCGATCCAGATCCCGGGCAGCCTGCTCCAGAATCACCCGGTCCTCTTCCGGTGTCGGCTCACTGTCTTTCAGGGCGTCTTCCACCGAGCGCTCAAGCTCCCGCATGGCTTCCTGCAACTTCTTGCCGAACGCCTCCATGGCGCCCTCTGCCTCGCGGCCGATTTCCTCGGAGTAGGCTTCCAGATCCCGCGCCAGCTGCTCCATCTGCTGCTCAAAGTCATCCGAAGACGATGAGAAACGGGCGCTGAGCTCGTCACCGAGCCGGCTGAGCTCGCCCATGATGCTGCTGAACGGGGAAGGATTAAGGATGGCCTCGCCAGTACGGTCGTAATCCACCAGCCACTGATCCTGGAACCGTACGAGATAGGTGACCAGCTCCAGCCGCTCACCTTCGGTTCCGGCTTCGGCCGGCAGGCGGGTCACGATAGTGGCTTCGCGATCTTCAATGACGACCCGGCCGAAGGATGGCACAGCGTCGGTCCAGCTACGCTTGTAACCGTCGAACGCGGTGGCTTCTGCCAGGGTGGAGTATTCCATCACATCACCGGCGTCGTTCTCGGCCATGGCCTGCCAGAAGGCCGCCGCCACTTCCTGGGGTGTCTCGGGGTTGCTGCAACCGGCGAGCAACGTCAGTGTCGCGATGGCCACCAGGCCGCGAAAAAAGGAACGGATCATTGCAGTGCTACCTCGGGTTCATCATCCATGGACGCATAATACACCCCTCAGAGTTTGCAGGTCAGTTCCGCCAGCTCCTCATCAAACACCCGTCGGTTTTCACTGTAATCCACGGGCACGTCCACCACATGAACACCGCCTTCAGCCAGGGCACCTTCCAGGGTTGGCCGAAGGTCCTCTGTGCGGGTCACGCGGTGACCCTTGGCGCCATAGGATTGGGCATAGGTGACAAAATCCGGGTTGCGATAATCCAGGCCGAAATCGCTGTAGCCTTCCTGGCCCTGCTTCCACTTGATCATGCCGTAGGCACTGTCATTGATAATCAGGACCACCAGATTCAGGTTCAGTCGAACCGCCGTTTCCAGCTCCTGGCTGTTCATCATGAAGCCACCATCGCCACAGATCGCCATCACTTTCAGATCCGGATACAGCATGGAGGCCATCATGCCGCTGGGCAAGCCGGCGCCCATGGAGGCCAGGGCGTTGTCGAGCAGTACCGTATTGTTGTCGTAGGCGCGGTAATTGCGGGCAAACCAGAGTTTGTACATGCCGTTGTCGAGCGTGATGATGCCGTCATCGGGCATTACCTGGCGCACATCATGAACAATGCGTTGGGGGATCACCGGGAAACGATCGTCTTCAGCNCGNTCNTGCAGGTGCGCATCCACCGCCTCCTTCACCTCCATCAGGCGGGTGAAATCATGGTTGGCGCACTGGCCACAGTTCTCGGCCATGTATTCCACNCTGTTGGCNATNTCNCCGACAACNTCGTGCTGGGGGAANTACACCGGGTCCACGTCGGCCGCACTGAAGTTCACATGAATGACCTTCTTGCCGCCGGGGGTCATGAAGAAAGGTGGCTTTTCCACCACATCATGGCCCACGTTGATCACCAGGTCGGCGCGGTCGATTGCACAGTGAACGAAGTCCCCGGCCGACAGGGCAGCGTTGCCCAGGTAGCGCNGATGTCGCTCATCCACCACGCCCTTGCCCATCTGGGTGGTGAAGAACGGGATGCCGGTNACATTCACNAGATGCAGCAACGCCTGGGAAACCCGTTTCCGGTTGGCGCCGGCACCGATCATGATCAGCGGATGCCGNGCCTCGCGCAGCATTTCGCACGCCATCTCCAGGCTTTTCGGGCTGGCCGAGGGCCGCCGGGCGTCACTGGGTTTGAAGATNTGGGTATCGGATTCGGGCGCCTCATCGGCGATGTCCTCCGGCAGCTCCAGATGCACGGCACCCGGNCGCTCTTCAGAGGCCAGGCGGAAAGCTTCCCGAACCTTGGCAGGAATGGTGTTGGCATTGCTGATTTGCCGGGTGTACTTGGTGAGCGGACGCATCAGGTCCACCACATCCAGAATCTGGAATAGCCCCTGCTTGGAGGACTTGATGGGTTTCTGGCCCGAGATCATCATCATGGGCATNCCGCCCAGCTGGGCGTAGGCGGCGGCAGTCACGAAGTTGGTGGCGCCGGGCCCGAGCGTGGAAAGGCAGACTCCCACGCGCCCCGTCAGGCGGCCGTAGGTGGCGGCCATGAACCCGGCAGCCTGTTCATGGCGGTTGAGGACCAGCTGAATACTGGAGGTCCTCAAAGCCTCAAGGAAGGCNAGATTCTCCTCACCGGGCACCGCGAAAATGTATTCAACGCCTTCGTTTTCCAGCGCCCGGATAAACAACTCGGCCCCATTACGGGCCGGGGTCTGTTCGTTGGCCATGGCCTTCCTCTTGATCTGTGGATTCNGGGTGATCGGCAGGTTCCGGGATCAATCGGTTATGGGCGGCTCCGCCTGCAAAGCATCCGCCTGCAAAGCATCCGCCGGCACGCGATCCAGACCCCAACTGCGATACACACCCTCTGTTACGCGCCGAAGGGCATCCTCGTTCACTTCCGCNGGCTCCCCCCGCTCCAGGGGATCGTAATGGAAGATGTACAGTCGCGATGTGAACTGTTCGAAAGGNAGCGACGACTCGCCAAAACGCTCTCCGTTGCCAGAGGTACTGACTTTGACTCCATCGCCCCAGTTCTGGCCGCTGTCGTTATTGGGATTGAAGAAATAAATCCGCATCTCNCCTTCCGGNTCGAGCGCGGCCCGGAGAATGGTAATGGCGTGCCAGCCGATAAANCGGGCGGCACTGTCGGTCACNGCAATACCCGCGGGCTGCGGGTGGATCAGCGGCTGATTGCCGTTGTAGTAGGGGTGATAGCTGGCATAGAAATGCCGGATAAAGCCTTCCAGATCATGCAGCTTGCCAGTGGCCACATCCACGTTNATGGCAAATCCGCGCCCGGCAGACCAGCCGTGGAACTCCGGGTTCACCCATTTGTGGGGATCGCCCTGGCGGCCGACGCACAACCGGCCCATCTCCACATAAATGCGGTCCAGATGCGGCACTACAACCAGGGAGACAGGNTCCAGATCGAGGGTNACCTCGGACGCGACACCGCCGACACTGCGGGCCGACGACACCGGCTGNCCTTCAAAGTGAATGACGATTTCATTGTCNCGGGCAGCCCAGGCCACCATCTGCAAGAGATAATCCGGATCGTTATAGGCCCACATCGAAAGAGCACGGGCCGACTGGCAGGTAGGATTGTTGCCCTGCCCCACGCCCAAAGGCTGGCCCAACATNTTCAANACGCCCTGAATCANCCAGGCATTGGGTTGCGGTTGGTAGCCATAGGCCAGTTCAAGTCGCTCCCGCGCATGGGGGCACAGAGAGAGCCGTGCCTGGCGCCACAGACCCGGCGCAACAGGAGGNTGNTAAAGAATACCCCGCTCCAGCAGNAGCGCCAGGCCGTAGATGCCCTGTGCCGTTTCCGGATAGATACCTTCTTTAATCAGGGTGTGGACCAGCTCCCGATAGCACATCAGGCAATCCCGGCCGGTACTGGACAGCCCCAGCGCCTCGCTCAGCAAGGTGTCCTGGTCCAACAGGATGAAACGTATGAACGAGGCATGGTAAGGCGAGACCAGGCCGGTATCGTGCATGGAACGCGCAAACCCGGTGGCNTCGTTCTGCAGGGCCTGGGCGTCCATGGTTTCCAGCCGCTGCTCGTAGACCACGGTTCCGGGGTCTTCACTGCAGGCCCGGGTGGGCCCATAGAGGCTGGAGATCAACCGGTCGGCACCGCGCCCGGCACTGCCCAGATCGGCCTGCGGATCGGCCCGGCAAAGGGCAATCTGGGTAATCATCTTGCGTACGTCCGATACCTGGATCGGTCGCTGTTCAAGGATCCGCCAGATCTCCTCGATCAGACTATCAATGACATGTTCGTAGCCGATGTGGTGGGCCACGTACTGCACAAGGTTCTGGCTGATCAGCGCGAGCTTGCCCTGCTCCCGCTCAGCCTCGCCGGTCATGCCAAACAGCAGGCCGAGGTTGATGGCAAGAACCTGGGTCAGATAGTGGTGGGCCTGTTCAGCCGACACCGAAGGGTGCAGATAGCTGCCCCGGGCGACGGCAAGCAGCCGCAATTCGCTGAAGGCCTCAATGACGACGGTATCGGCATTCTGGCTCTGCAGCGAATAGGTTGTCAGCGTGGGAAGGAGAATACCGGGTTCGGCCCAGTCGGTGCCGGCAAAGACGCCCGCCAGCTCAAGGCGCTCAGCGCGCTCCTCGATGATCCGGCAGCCATCCGGCTGCAGCAGGACCCGGCGGGCAATATCCAGCACACGCGGCAGTTTGCCGGCCTTGGTAAAAGACCGGCTTTCTTCCAAAGCCTGAATGGCGTCATCCAGGCGTTGAGCCAGCTTGTCAATGTTTACAGCTGGCGCTGCGCTGCCCGATTGGTGATCGTTCAAACGATAATCCTCAGGGCCTGGCACCAAACCCGGTTGTTGTTAATGCTTCTCCTGATTATACATAGAAATCGAGGTCTTCCTGATGTTTCAGGAGGTCCCGCATGACATAGGGGTCTTCACCGAAGAAATACACCAGCCCCCAGTGGGTACCGAAAGCGGTACGCTTGGTGACCGTTTCTTCAAGCGGCGCAGTCAGCTCGTGAGACTCGAAATACTCGTGATTTTCGGTCTCCTCCGGNATTTCCAGCTTGCTGACAACCCGGCGGCGCGGATACACACCGAAACAACCGGCGTAACCCTTCGCATCCACCACTTCCTTCGGGAAGAAGGCCTTGATTTCCTCTTCCGTGGTCTTCGGGTCAAAGGCCAGGATCATGCCCTGATACGCGTTGAAACCATAGGCACGCTCAAGCAGCTCGAATACCTTGAAGCCCGGTGGACGATAGGCCACCTCGCCAAAGTACATGGTCCGGTCGCTGGTCACGAAGTACTCCGGGTGGATAAACCCGAATTCGATATCGAAGGTCTTGATCAGCTTCTCGATTTCGCCGCGAATCTGGTCGCGATACTTCTCCAGGTCCGGTGTTGCGGGCACAAATACCGAATAGCCCAGCGTCACGTACTCGGAAATGTTCAGGAAGGCGATCTTGCCGTTGTGAATCCAGGCCTCGACCGCAAACTCCCAGCCATCCAGGTGCGACTCCATCAANACCGGGAATTCTTCTTCCGGGATGGTATCGACTTCATCNGGCGTACGGATCACCCGGTGGCCAAGGCAGCCGGCCTTATCAAAGGCCTTGAGGTGAATCGGATCGTTGGGGTCACCATCCAGTTTCAGCAGAGTCTGGTTAACCCGCTTGAGGAACCGGATAACATCACCCTTGTCGTGCGCTTCCTCGAAGATACCCACCCGGATACCACCGAGCTGGGCACGGCGTTTCATCAGGGCCTTGTCACGCAGCAGCATGGCCTGACCGAACANACGAGGCTTGTCCATCAACACNGAGTTAATGGCNCCNGCCCACTCCACAGTCTCCTCAAACAACGGGATGGCAACGTCTACGCCCATCTCCTTGAGGGTCTGCGCAATTTCTACCGAACGGTCATTCAGGCGCTCAAAATTCCAGGGCACGTAGGGAATGTCATGCTCTTCGCAATAGGCTTCGGCCCAGTCCGGTGCCACAACAACATACCGACGATCGAATTTGTCGGCCGCTTCAACCGCATTCAGGCTCCAGCCCAGTAATGCAATATACCCTTTCTCAGGATTGTACTTTTGCTCACTCACAGGCTCTCTCCNTTCATAAGGGTTGACTTATAACCCTACGCATTAGCTGTGAAATCGCAAATTTCGCCCCCATTTGAAACGCAAAAAGCACTACGACAGCCGGGAGTGAATCCAGCAATCGCAGNGCCTTAGGCTNTCTTAGATCGATTGGGAATATCAGCCCAGTTTCAGGGTCGACANGGTCCTCTCGCGAACTTTGGTAAGCAGTGCTTCGTCCTCTACCAGGGACTGGCCATAGGACGGAACAAGCTCTTTCATCCGTTCCTGCCACTCCGGCGTCTTGATCTTCTCCGGGAAACAGCGCTCGATCACGTTGATCATGGCATTGGCTGCGGTGGANGCTCCGGGCGAAGCACCCAGCAGCGCCGCCAGCGTTCCATCTTTTGCCGCCACAATTTCGGTGCCGAACTCAAGCTTGCCACCGCCACCATCGACCTGCTTGATGATCTGAACGCGCTGGCCGGCCATGCGCAGTTGCCAATCCTCTTCCATGGCGTCCGGGAAGAANTTGCGCAGCGATGCCACCCGGTCACCGTGGGACTGGAACACTTCACCGATGAGATAGCGTGTCAGGTCCATGTTGCTCTTGCTCACCGAGAGCATGGGCTTCAGGTTGGTGGGCTTCACCGAACCAATCAGATCAAAGATCGAGCCCTGTTTCAGGAAGCGGGTNGTGAAACCGGCGAANGGGCCAAACAGAAGGGCCGGCTCGCCATTAATGATGCGGGTATCGAGGTGCGGTACCGACATGGGCGGTGCCCCGATCGGCGCCTTGCCGTATACCTTGGAGTTATGCTGCTTGACGATGTCGGGCTTGCCACACACCAGCCACTGACCGCTCACCGGGAAGCCACCGTAGCCNCGGGCTTCNTCGATACCGGATTTCTGCAGCAGCGGCAACGCGCCACCGCCGGCGCCNAGGAANACGAAGCCGGTCTCGAGCTTGGTCANCTCGCCGGTCTTCTGGTTCTTGACGCGGATCTTCCATCGGCCGTTGTCCCGCTGGTCGATGTAGTGCACCGGTGAGCTGAGCATCAGCTCGAAATTCGGCTGGGTTTCCAGCCAGCTCACCATGCTGCGGGTNAGCGAGCCGAAATCCACATCGGAACCGTGCTTGATCCGGGTCGCGGCAACNCGCTGCATGGGGTCCCGGTTATTGACGATCAGCGGCATCCATTCCTCGAGATCCTTCGGGGACTCGGTNTATTCCATGTCGCGGAACAGGTGATGGGCACTCAGGCGTTCATAACGGCGCTTGAGGAAGGCCACATCCTTCTCGCCCCAGACAAAGCTCTGATGCGGTGTGCGNTTAATAAAGCTGGAGGGTTCGGGCAGGATGCCCTGCTCCACAAGGTAGGACCACAGCTGCAGTGACACCTCGAACTGGGCGTTGATCTGCAGGGCCCGATCGATGGTGACATCGCCATCACCGGTCTCGGGAGTGTAGTTAAGCTCACAGTANCCGGCATGCCCGGTACCTGCGTTGTTCCATCCGTCTGTGCTCTCATGGGCAACGTGGTCGAGACGCTCCACCATGACGATGTCCAGGGACGGATCAAGCTGCCTGAGCATCATGCCGAGAGTGGCGCTCATGACGCCACCGCCGACCAGCACTACGTCTGCCTGTCTAACGGCCATTGGTTTTCACCCTAGCTAGTGTTGAGCCTTTTGCCCTCTCACGATCAGCAAGAGAGCCTGTCGGAAGCCGGCCGGGCGCGAGGTAAACGGCGCCGCCGTCTGCTTCCGGTCTGAATGTGCGCGCAATTATCCCGATTTTNGCCGGGATAATAAATTGCGATTGTCAATCGTTGCGNCNTTNTNNGGCNTNTANTNGNTNCANNNGCCGATACGTGCACTTNCGAACAGTGGTTTGCTNCGGGNCAAAGGTCTAAAATCCGCCCGCNTGATCTGTCTGGCCGGCTNNGGCCTCNACTNTGACAAACCAGGACGGGATTTCCCCAATGTCTGCCCTTGATGCGNTTCTGATTNTTCTCGCGGTTCTGGCGCTGNTNGGCGTCATATTTGAAGANGTCATCCACATCAACAAGGCCAAGGTAACGCTGTTCTTTGGCACCATGAGCTGGATGCTGCTGTTCCTGTTCAGTGATAACGCTGGTGAAACGTCTGCCATTTCCGATGGTCTGTCCGAGAGCATCGCCGAAATCGCCGGGCTGTGGCTGTTTCTGGTCGCAGCCATGACGTTTGTCGCCTACCTGAACAAGAAGGGTATGATCGAAAACGTGATTTACCTGATCATGCCGAAGCAGGTAAGCGAGCGACGGCTACTATTCCTGACCGGTCTTTTTTGTTTCATTTTCTCCTCTTTAGCAGACAATATCACCGCCACTTTAGTCTCATGTTCGCTGATTCTGTCTCTCGATCTGGAGCTGAAAAAACGTATCCAGTTCGTCACGCTGGTTGTGTTTGCGGTCAACTCGGGAGGTGTTTCTCTGATCACCGGCGACGTCACTACGTTGATGATTTTCCTGGCGGAAAAGGTTGAAATACTGACCCTTCTAACCCTGGCCATTCCGGCCTCGATCACCGTTTTCATCCTTGCGGTTTTCCTGTCGCGAGGGCTCACAGGAACCGTGACACTGCGCTCCAACACCACCCCGGTGCGACGGGTGGACGCGATCATCAGCGGGCTGTTTTTGTTAACAATCCTGAGCACCATTGCCGGTAATGCCCTGTTCGGGATTCCACCGGTACTGACCTTTCTGTTCGGCCTGTCCATCATGTTCCTGGTGTCTCGATTCATGAGTGACGACTCCGATCTGGACCCGATTCTCGAGTACATCCGCATCATCGAGTTTGAAACGCTCCTGTTCTTTCTCGGCATCCTCCTGCTGGTGGGCATGCTCAAGGAGATCCATGCGCTGGATTCGCTGGTGGCGATTTACGACATCCTGCCGCCGCTGTACGCCAATTACCTGATGGGCATCTTCTCGGCCGTTATCGATAACGTGCCTCTGACGGCGGCCCTGCTGAAGGCCGGCATCGACATGAGCCCCGGCGAGTGGATGGGCCTGACCTATGCCGTGGGTGTGGGTGGATCGCTCCTGGTGATTGGCTCAGCCGCCGGTATAGTGGCAATGAGCAAGATTCCGGGGCTGACCTTTGCCGCCTATATGCGGTATCTTGCACACCTTCTGGCGGCTTATACCCTGGGCTATGCCGGTGTCTACATGCTCGGGCGTTTCATCAACTGAGGTCTATCTATGCTAATGGCATTTGGCGCAATCATCGCCGGCCTGGTCCTGCTGGTCTGGAGTGCCGATAAATTTGTGGAGGGCGCCGCGGCGACCGCCAAACATCTCGGCATGCCCACCCTGCTGATCGGCATGGTGATTATCGGTTTCGGCACCTCGGCACCGGAACTCGCCGTCTCAGCCATGGCTGCGTCTGATGGCAACCCTGGCCTGGCCCTGGGTAACGGCTATGGCTCCAACATTACCAACATTGCGCTTATTGTCGGCCTGACAGCCATCATCGCGCCCATTGCAGTGCACTCCCAGGTGATCCGCAAGGAGTTGCCACTGCTGATCGTACTCACCCTCATTGCCGGCGCCCAGCTGATCGACGGGCAACTCTCACGCATGGATGGCTGGGTGTTGCTGGCGGTATTTGCTCTGGTTATGGGATGGTCAATCTACCAGGGCCTGAAAGGCAAGGCGGACCCTCTGGCCGGTGATGCCGACGCCGAGATCATTGCGCACCCCATGCCCCTGAAAACCGCCGTGATCTGGCTGGTAATTGGCCTGGTACTGCTGATCGTCAGCTCCCGGATGCTGGTCTGGGGTGCCGTCACGATTGCCCAGAGCCTTGGAGTCAGCGATCTGGTGATCGGTCTCACCATCGTTGCCATCGGCACTTCCCTGCCCGAACTCGCCTCGGCTCTGGCCGCGGTCAAAAAGAACGAACACGACCTGATCCTGGGCAATATTCTGGGGTCGGGCATTTTCAACACCCTCGCCGTGGTGGGTCTCGCGGCTGTTATCGAACCCCTCGCGGTGGACCCGGAAGTGCTCTACCGTGACTGGACGCTGATGCTGGCGCTCACGGTGGGTCTGTTCCTGATGGGTTACGGGCTTACCGGATGGCGAAAACTGGTGAGCCGTGTGGATGGTGGCATCCTGGTGCTGGTGTACGTGGCCTATACCGGCTATCTGCTCTCCACGGTGGTGGCTGCCGGTACGGCCTGATCTGCGTGCCGATGTGAGGCCGGTGCTAACCGGCTTCACCGTCTCCCAACAGCTCCGTCAGCCTTGCGCGCACCTCGGTCATGACTTCGTCCAGGTCGGCTTTGGTCTTTCCTGCCGTATCCAGCGGTTCTCCTACCCTCACATCCACCGGCTGCCCGAGGTTGATCTGCCAGGTGCGGGCCGGTAAAACACGGTGGATACCCCGCACGGCCACCGGCACGATCACCGCCTCAGTATCCAGCGCCAGGTGAAAACAGCCTTTCTTGAAAGGCAGAAGTTTTCCGTCCGGCGAGCGGGTTCCCTCGGGCGCGGCCCAGAGCACGATTCCACTTTCCATCATCGCCCGCGCCTTCTCCAGATCCCTGACTGCACGTTGCCGATTGGAGCGGTCTACTGAGGGGAATTCCGCTGCACGCATGGCCTGCCCCAGCAGCGGGATACTGAACAGCTCCTTTTTTGCCAGCATACGGATCGATCCCGGCAACGATACGAAGGTAACCGGAATATCATAGTGGCTGGCATGAGTGCACATGATGATGTACCGGCGCCCGTCGCCGAAATCAGGCACTTGCCCGCGTACGGTGAGGCTGGCACGAACCAGTCGTAACAGCGAGGCCGACCACTCGCGGCAGTATTTGTCGACGATGGGCCGGTTCAACCTCCCGAACAGCGCCCTGAGCAAAACCAACAGGGAAAAGAGTGCTGTCAATCCGACACTGCCCAGAACCACACCCGCCCGCCGAAGAAGCGTTGCTGACTCCGTTAGCGGATTCATCTTCAATCGAATCATCTCAGCGACCCTTCTCTGTTTCCCGGGTTCGTTCGCGGCCTCGTTGCTGCGCGTTCAATAGGGGGCGAATTATAGCGACTGAAAAACCCGTTGAATAACACACAAAAGTATTGCTTAATTTTTGACCATTACCTATAAGGTATAAGGATATAACCGCGAAGAATTGAAAAAGCAGTCCCACCGTCCGACGACAACCCTAAGAAGGAGACGGATAATGAAGCAGGAATCAGCGCTGATGCGCGGCCCGAATGACCCGGGCCTTCAGAACCCCTCCCGCCGCACCCTGCTACTTGGCAGTGCCGGCGCCATGGCCGCGGTAAGCGTGCTGGGATTTACGCCCCTTGCCAAAGCCGATGAACCAAAATCACTCCCGGATTACGCCGCCTGGAAAGAACGCAACGCCCTGATTGTTCACAGCGCAAACACGATGGAAACCCAACGGGGGGCAATCGGCAATGGCGTTATCACCTCAAGTGACCGCTTGTTCGTTCGTAATAACCTGCCCGCGCCACCAGCCTCGGTAACCGATAACCCGGATGCCTGGGAGGTGCGGATGGAGGGCGTGAAAAACCCCCGAACCCTGACGGTCGGCGACCTGAAACAGATGGGGGTTACCACCGTTGCCTCCGTATTACAGTGTTCCGGTAACGGTCGCGCCTTCTTCCCCCATGGCGCCAGTGGTACCCAATGGTCTGTTGGCGCTGCGGGCTGCATCATGTGGACCGGTGTACCGCTGAAAGATGTTGTGGAGGCTCTTGGCGGCCCTGTTGACGGTACCCGGTACATCACCAGCACCGGCGGCGAGACACTTCCCGACGGCCTGGACCCGAAAACGATTATCGTGGAACGTTCCGTTCCCACCCGTGCCATGGAAACCGCATTGCTGGCCTGGGAAATGAATGACGAGCCTCTGACCCACACGCACGGTGGCCCGCTAAGAATGGTTGTGCCGGGTTACTACGGCGTGAACAACGTGAAGTACGTCAAGAACGTTGCCTTCACCGAAAACCAGACGGACGCCAAGATCCAGGCTTCAGGCTACCGGGTTCGTGATGTCGGCGTGAAAGGCGCCCCGGATCAGCCTTCCATGTGGGAAATGAACGTCAAATCCTGGGTAACATCGCCTCTGGAAAGCGGTCAGAGCGGTCGCAATATGATCTATGGCGTCGCTTTCGGTGGCACTGTTCCGCTCGAAAAAGTCGACGTTTCAGTGGATGGTGGTAAAACCTGGAAACAGGCTCGTTTCCTGGGACCGGACCTTGGTCCCTATGCCTGGAGGCCGTTTGTCCTGGCAGCGGATCTAGCGGCCGGAGAGCACCGGATTGTCAGCCGGGCGACCGACGTGCAGGGCAACACCCAGCCTGAGGGTCGGATCGAGAACGAACGTGGCTACGGTCACAATGGCTGGAGCGACCACGGAGTCACGGTTGCCATCAGTTGATCATTGGCGGAGCCGACCCGGGAGTACGGCGGCTCCGACCTATCCGGAAAGCAATGATATGAGAAAAACTGCAGTACTGGGCGCCATAGCCCTGATAGGACTGTCGCCCCTGACGATCGCCAGCGACTTTGACAAGGGGAAACAGGTATTCACTCAGGAGGCACAACCTTCCTGCACCATATGCCATACCCTGGCGGACGCCGGTTCGGCTGGTGCCATCGGCCCGGATCTCGATGAACTCAAACCCACGATGGAACAGGTGGTCAATGCCGTAACCAGCGGGGTGGGTGTCATGCCGGCGTTCAACGAGTCGCTGTCTGAGGAACAGATAAATGCTGTGGCCCACTACGTGGCGACTGTGACAGGCGGCAATAAATAGAATCGGGGGCCCTGCGGCCCCCTTTTTTTCGTCTCAGGCGTTTTCCTGAAACACCATGGCAACCGAGTTCAGGCAGTAGCGCTGCCCGGTTGGCGGCGGGCCGTCAGGAAAGACATGGCCGAGATGGCTGTCGCAACGGGGACAGCGGATTTCGGTGCGAGTCATGCCAAGACTCGTGTCCTCAATGTAGCGGATATGCTCCGGATCAAAGGGCTGGAAGAAACTCGGCCAGCCGGTTCCCGAGTCAAACTTCGAGTCCGAGCTGAACAAAGGCAGATCGCAAAGCCGGCAGTGGTAAACACCGGCTTTTTTGTTATCCAGCAAGGTTCCGCAGAACGGATGCTCGGTGCCATGGTCGAGCAGTACGCGCCGCTCTTCCGATGTCAGATCCGCAGCTTTCTCCTCAACCTGTGCTTCGTTTAGTGGTGTCAGGTCATAACCTGCAGCGGAAACTCCCATAGTCTGCCTCCTCAGGCGGTGCTGCCTGCGTCGTTGTCTGTAAATTCCGGCTTCAGGCGATCAGGATAGCTGTCTACAAGCTTTTCCATTTTCGGGGCGGCCACGGCCATGATGTATGGCTGGTAGGGATTACGGGCAGCAAAATTCTGGTGGTACTCTTCTGCCGGGTAAAATGCCTCCAGCGGCTCCAGCGTGGTCACTATCGGATCCGGGTACACTTCGGCCTGATTGAGCTGGTGGATGTAGGCCTCGGCTACCCGCCGCTGTTCGGCAGTCTCGTAGAACACAGCCGAGCGGTACTGGGTGCCCCGGTCGTTGCCCTGGCGGTTCAACTGGGTGGGATCGTGAGCAACCGAGAAGAACACCTTTAGCAGTTCGCCAAAACTGACCCTGGCAGGGTCATAGTGAACATCCACCACTTCTGCGTGACCGGTAGTACCTGAGCATACGGCCTCATAATTGGCAGAGCTGGCGTGACCGCCAGCGTAACCGGACTCAACACTGGTTACGCCATCGATGGCCAGGAAAACGGCTTCCACACACCAGAAACAGCCGCCAGCCAGCACGACACGCTGTTCGCCCTCGGCCGCCGGCAGGTCCTGTTCAGGATCGGGAAAACGGCTACGTGGTACGTTGAGACCCGGGATACTGCAGGATGTCGTCATGGTAACCTCTGCGTTCGAATTATCTGCCTTTAACCGCTCGATTGTGGCTGGAAACCTGCTGATTTGCCAACCCATGTGCCGGCTCAGGAAGAGGGGATTATATGTACGTTGATCAGGACAGCAGGATCACTCCAGCCAGCGCACTCAGCGGCGCCAGTACCCAGACCGGAACCCGCCAGACAGCGAGACAGACCCAAATGGCGAGCACGAGTGCCAGATCATGCGCACCATGGACGGCGGAGACCCAGACCGGATCGTAGAGAGCCGCCAGCAACAACCCCACCACGCCTGCATTTACGCCGGCCAGCGCTGACCGGGCGCGACGATGCTCCCGAAGCCAGCTCCATAGGGGAAGACCGGCGAATACAAGCAGGGTTCCAGGGAGGAACACAGCCAGTACCGCAATCACACCACCGAGAACACCGGCCTGTGAACCACCCAGAAATCCTGAAAAGGAAAACAGCGGTCCCGGCATAGCCTGGGCAACGCCATACCCCGCCAGGAAAGTGTCCGCCGGCATGGCACCGGAGGCCACGAAGCCCTCCTGCAGCCAGGGCAGCACTACATGTCCGCCGCCAAACACCAGGGCACCGGCCCGGTACATTTCAGCGCCTATCCAGCCAAGACTGCCGGTGGCCTGAGGCAGGAAGGAAACCAACAACAGAATCAAAAAGGCCCCTGCAAAAAGCGCAGGTTTCCGGGATTGCAGTGGCACATGCAGCGGCTCAGATGCCTCTCCGCTCCCCAACCCCAGAAAGGAACCCACAGCCCCGGCAATGACCAACGCCAGTATCTGCATCCAGGTTTCGCCCATCACCAGAAGGCTCACCGCTACCAGCAAAGCCATGGCGATTCGGGGACGGTCCGGGCACAGGGTTTTTCCCATCTGCCAGACCGCCTGGGCCACCACCGCCACCACAAACAACTTGAGACCCTGTATCCAGCCGCCACTGCTGGCCTCTGGCCAGGCGCTCAATCCCAGCGCAAGACCAATCATGATCACCGCCGATGGCAGGGTGAACCCCAGCCACGCTGCGAGTGCGCCGCGGTAATGACCGCGCAGGAACCCGATGGTTAGACCGACCTGGCTGGAAGCCGGTCCCGGCAGCAACTGGCAGAGGGCCACAACTTCTGCGTAGGCACTGTCTGAGAGCCACCGCCGACGTTTGACAAATTCATCGTGAAAGAATCCGAGATGCGCTGCCGGACCACCAAACGACGTCAGCCCCAGCCGAAGGAACAGCAGGAAAATCTGGCTGAACGACAGCCTGTCATCACTCGATGGTTCCGTCATAAATCTCCTGAGTCTGTTGCTCCGCTGGTTTCACGGCCAGTGTGTCATCAAACATGAACATTGTGTCGTTTTGGTTGCATACCTTCGAAGGCCATCCATAATGACAGACAGGGTTTGCCACTCAGTACATCGGCCATGCCCGGCTCGGCATATAAGGGAAGAAAAATGACGGCAAGGGCTCGTACACCGGAGAACCAGGATGAACTCCTGGAATACCGCCTGAGCCTGAGGCTCGGCCCTGTTCACGCCCGCCAGAGGCTCGGCATTGAACGGGAAGCTGAAGCGAAGGTATTCGGGCAGGATCACAGCTCATTCCATCTGGAAAACTGGGCCACGGCGCCCGGCTTTATCCGTACCTGTTTGCGCATGGTTGGCCTTTGGGGCCGGGGCCAGAGCAACAGCCGGCGTCTGAACACCGTGCACAATCATTTCCAGCTTCCCGGCCTGCCGGAAGCCTTCGAGGGCTTTCGCATTCTGCATCTGACCGACCTGCACGTAGACATGGACGAAGCCAACCTGCAGGCAGTCCTGCGCCAGATCGAACCGTTAGACTACGATCTGTGCGTGTTGACCGGCGACTACCGGAAACTCACGTGGGGCCCGATTGAGGGCGCCCTGGACGGCATGGCGCGGCTGAGGGACGGTATAAAAAGCAAGCCCTATGCGGTTCTGGGTAACCACGACAGCGTTCGCATGGTACCGGCATTGGAAGACATGGGTTACCAACTGCTGATGAACGAAATGGCGCCCATTGAACGGGAGGGCCAGACCCTGTACCTCGCGGGTGTGGACGACGCCCACTTCTTCAAGGTCCACAACCTGCATCAGGCGGGGGACAATATCCCTGCGGGAGGCACCAGCATCCTGCTCAGCCATACGCCGGAGATCTGGCGCGAGGCTGCCCACGCCGGCTACGACGTCTTTCTCTGCGGCCACACACACGGCGGCCAGATCTGCCTGCCCGGCGGTATTCCGGTGACTCTCGACTCTGACTGCCCGCGCACACTCGGTCGAGGTTACTGGCGGATGAACGGGATGCAGGGCTACACCTCACCGGGTTCCGGAACGTCCGTGGTAAACGTTCGCCTGAACTGCCCGCCGGAAGTAACCCTTCACACCCTGACTCGCGGCCCGGTTTAGTGGGGCTGCCGGCGTATACCGAGACGGTAGAGCAGCGGTGAGCCATAGATGTTGGACAGGGTAAAAACCACCACGACAACCAACACTACCCACAGGCTCACCGGCAGCCACCACATCGCCAGCAGCATGGGCAGGAGGGCTTCCGGGATCTGATCCAGCCCGACAGCCCGGGCACTCGATTCCAAACCCATTCGGCGCTTGATGAAGCTGCTCAGAAGATCTCCTCCCAGCCCCAGCAGGCCGAACAGAAGCCCGAACACGAATCCCAGCCCGGTAAACTGGGCGAAAAGCCCGCAGGCCAGTGCACCGGATACAACACCCCGCCAGGTTTTGCTTTCACCAAATACGGGGCGGCCATCGGACAGCAGTCGACCGCCGTCCACCGGGGCCGACCAGCGGTTTTTCAGCAGCCCGGCGGCAACCACCGGCGTGCCGTTGGCCAGCACCAGCATCACAAACAGCTCCAGGATGATCAGCAAGCGTTTGCGCCCCTCTGAAACGACCGATCAGGCGATACCGCCCCGAGTCAGCTTGAGCGGATCCATCAACTCCTCAAGCCGCTCCCGGCTCAGGCCGCTGCGTTCCTCCGCCACATCGATGACTGGCCGGCCCGTTTTATATGCCTCCTTGGCGATGTCTGCCGCCAGGCTGTAGCCGATCTCGGGATTAAGCGCGGTCACCAGTACGGGATTCTTGCCCACACCTGCGTTCAGGTTGTCGGCATTAACCGTGAAATCCTTGATCGCCTTGTCCGCCAGCATGATGGCCGCATTGGCGAGCAAATCGGTCATGTCCAGCAGGTTACCGCCCACCAGAGGGAGCATGACGTTGAGTTGGAAATTACCGGACTGACCGGCAATGGCCACGGCGCTGTCCAGCCCCATCACCTGGGCGCCGACCATGGCCACGGACTCCGGGATGACCGGATTGACCTTGCCCGGCATGATACTGCTGCCCGGTTGCAATGCCGGAAGACTGATTTCAGCCAGGCCGTGAATAGGGCCGCTGTTCATCCAGCGCAGATCGTTGGCGATCTTAGTCAGCACGATGGCTGCTCCGCGCAATTGTGCGGAGAGGGCCACCGGGGCATCCACCGCGCTCTGGCCGGTGAATTTGTGATCGAGCGACGTAAAAGGATAGCCGGTGTTGGCCCGCAGGAACTTGACGAACTGGCCCGGAAATTCCGGTAGCGCATTGATTCCGGTACCCACCGCGGTGCCGCCCTGAGGAACGGCCAACAGCTCATCAGCTGCGGCTTCTACCCGCTTTTCCACGGCCAGAAGCTGTTCGCGCCAGGTTTTCAACTCCTGGCCGAGGGTCACCGGCATGGCATCCATCAGGTGGGTGCGGCCGGTTTTTACCTGGCTGGAAAACGCCGCTTCCTGCTCGTAGATCACACCGCAAAGATGCGACAGCGCCGGCAGCAGCTTCTCCTTGGCTGCAATCACGGCACTCACGTGGATCGCCGTTGGAATCACGTCGTTGGAGCTCTGGCTCATGTTCACGTGGTCGTTCGGGTGCACCTCGAAGCCTGCGTTGCGGGCGATACTGGCGATCACCTCGTTGACATTCATATTGGTGCTGGTGCCGGAGCCGGTCTGGTAGCGGTCTACCGGAAACTGATCCGCGTACTCGCCCTTAACCAGATCTTCGCAAGCCTGGGAGATCGCATCCCGCAGATCGTTGTCGAGCAGCCCCAGGCTGGTATTGGCCTCGGCGGCCGCGCGCTTGATCTGGGCAACGGCGGCAATAAACGGCTGAGGCATCGGCTGGCCACTGACCGGGAAGTTTTCCACCGCCCGCTGGGTTTGAGCGCCCCAGAGCGCATCAGCAGGTACCTGGACGTCACCGAGGCTGTCGGTTTCCGTTCTGAATTCGCTCATATTCCCTCCTGTCCNTGCATTTGCNCTGTGGGCTTCTTGGCGTGTACGCCAGGGGCCCGGCCATGGCTCAGCCGCCGCCCTGGGATCTGAGCCGGACATGGTCGCAGATGCCCGTAACCTGTTCAAAATTGAGGATCAGGGTATGAACGGTGTTGGTGTAGGTGTCGTGCAGGTGAAACTTGTAACGGTGCTGCTTTTCACCCTGCAGAAACGCATCGTACTCGCGGACCAGNTCACGCACATCCCCACCGGAATCCTTGCTCCAGGTNGCATTGAACGGNCCCAGCACGGCNCCGCCAGCCAGGCAGATGGTNACTTCGTGATTCGTCAGACCATTCTCAGGAACTGTCATGGTTATCTCCCTTTCGATGAGCCTCTGGTAAGTGTAGTCGCTCCTGACGCCAGGACAGTCCATAGTGCCAAGGCTGTCACAGAACCAGGTTTTCATTGCCGGCAAAGGCACTGCTGTAGGAAGTTCCTACACCGCTAAGCCNCTGTTGTTGCTAATCTCTTCCCTACCCCATTAACAGGATACAGAGTAATCATGGCGACCAGCGGAGCGGCGGAGATCCTTCTCCGGTATGACGACGACCAGGACCGACAGCACTTCGAAACCTTGTTTGCCAGCGATTTCGTTATTCACGCGTTCGCCACTGACCAGGGGGCACTCGACTACCTGCCCTCGGCTGCCACCATACCNACCGCCATCGTTCTGCTTCCGAACCGCGCTGATGACTATCTTGAGTCGTCGCTACTGGCACGGGCCAGGGACCACCACCCCCGGATTCTGAAGATCCTCATAGGAGATGCCATTGCGCTGAACCTCCTCGTGAAACTGCTNGACCATCAGCTGGTCGATCGCTGCTTCGAACAGCCGGTCAATCCCGATGTTATCCGGTCGCACGTGCTCACAGCCGCGCTTACCCGCGAAGNACAAACCTTCTCTCCGGATACCAGCGAGNCCCACGAGGGCCCCAAACCGGCGATTCTGATCGTGGATGACGAACCGACTGCCACCCGTTATCTGTCGAGGCAGTTGGAGCGCATGCAGGACGAATTCCGCGTNCTGAGCGCCATCAGNGCAGAAGAGGCTCAGCTCGTNTTGCAGAAAGACAGCGATGTCGCGGTGGTGATGACAGACCAGAGNATGCCCGGGATGCATGGCAAAGAGCTGCTGGACGAACTACGCCAGTCGCACCCGACNATTGTCCGAATTCTCACGTCAGCCTGGGGCGAGGTTGATGTGGCCATGGATGCAGTTAACGAGGGCCGGATCTTCCGCTATCAGAAGAAGCCATGGAACGCAGCCGAATTGCTGTCGCTCTTCCGCAAGGCTCTTGTCCAACATCGCACCCTGGTCTCTGCAAGAGACCGTTCACGCTCAATNGCAGAACAACAGTTCGCGGAGCTTCGCCAGCAACGACGAGCCAGACTGCTTGAACATCTNAACGAGCGAGTGGACGGTTTTACCGGCGAACCGATCACCGCCGACTTTCTGGATGCCCTGGCAACNGTNCGCACACTTCCTGCCCAGCCACCCCATCTGCGCGCAAGCCGGGAAACCGCGCTTGAGCATGATCTTGTAAGAGACTTTGCCGGAATGGNGGGCNGNCAGCTNANCACCCTNCAGCCAGGCCANGTGCACGGCATCCAGAACCGGCAAGCCTTTGACCAGGCTCTCGCGNACGCCTTGGAGAACCCGGCAGGCACGAGCGAAACACAAACACCGTTGATGGCCCTTTGCCAGGCACTGGCAACCCTGATGAAGGCCTCCGGGCTGGAGCGNTCTGCTCTGGAATTGACCCGGACCGANAGCGGNCTCATGGTCNCCAGCGCCAGCCCNCTTCACATGTACAGCCATCTGCTGGCGCCAATCACCCGNCTCTCCCGCCCCCTGCTGGAGCAGCAGAGCGCTCTTCTGATGCTCTTCGTAAGCACCCGACTGCNTGCTGGCGATATCGACNTGACCGGAGGCGACCAGTGTCTTCGATTGAGTCTNCATCTGCCGANCCAGGGCAGACTGATGGCGTCAGGTCAGCGCAGGCTCAGGTTGTACGTCACCATGNGGCAGCGACTGCTCCGTGACAGCCTGNTATTCCAGATCCTCTTGCACGATGAGGTCGANCTGGTTGGCGAATCGGAGACCGGAGTGGCAACGCTCAATCGGCTNAAGANGGCCACCCCTTCGGTACTGCTGATTGAGGAAAACCTGCAGGACAANGACGGGCTCACCATCGCCGAGCANGCATTGNCGGTGAATCCGTCATTGTCCGTGCTGCTGATATCGGACACGCCGGTCAGCAGCGGGCGGATGGCGATCTATCTGGAAGCAGGCATCAAGGCCGTGGTNTCCAAGGACCAGCCAGTNCAGGAGTTGATCAAGACGCTNTTCTACATTCGAAACGGGCAGGTTTATGTCGGNAACTGGCANCAGGAACCAGCACCGGCCGCCATGCTCGCCTATCAGGCCTTGTCCGGACGGGAGCGGGAAGTGGCACAGCTGATGGCCAGCCGGCTGCCGGTACGCGATATTGCAGNCAGGCTTGGCGTTTCCTGCAAGACGGTGCATTCCTACAAGGACCGGATTTTCGTGAAATTGGGCTTCGAGCGCCTGCCCGAGCTCATTCTCTTTATGCAACGACACCAACACGGAGCCGCCGAGTGAAACTGCTTTCCGGGATGGANCAGATCCGCCAGCTGCCCGCCTACCGACAGCGACGCTTCGAACGCTTCTACCACACCCAGTATCGGTACCGGGTGCTGCCNCTGTTCGCCGACGTTTACCTGGTGATTGCCTTTATCGGTACCCTGCTGTTTCTCGGGGGNCTGGCCCTGAACCCGGATGCACCGGACGTATTCGGNATCTACCTCATCTACACCGCGATTCTGACCGGTCTGATCGCCGCTCACCGGTTCACGCGCCTGCGCCGGTCAGCGCCGATGATTGTCTACCTGGTGTTTTTCAACATGGCGGCGTTCAGCTACCTGGGATACATGACAACGGGCGCGTCGCTCGCTCCCATCGTGGGCTTGTTCTTTTTNATCAGCTCCGTGGGCATCATTACCCTGTCCCTGTTCCACACCAGCGTGATTATCCTGATCAACCTGACACTGCTGGTACTCGCCACGTTCGTGGCGGTCGACAGCACTCAGGTAAGCGACACCCTGATCGGCATTCTGACCAACTGGCTGATTCTGATGTGCCTGGTGGTCGCACCGCTATCGGCCTGGTTCCTGTCGCAGTTCCTGCGCAACCTGCTGGCGCTNCAATTCCTGCTNCGNGACCGGAATCGACAACTTTCCCGCACTNTGGAAACCCTGAAATCAACGGAAGAAAGACTGGCCCAGGAACAGAAACATCAGGCCCTGAGCCATATGGCCAAGGGGCTGCTGCACGAGATCATGAACCCGTTGAACTGCGCCAGCCAGGCCGTGGATTTTGCCAACTCGGTAAACCGGGATGTCGAGGTCGCAGACGCCCTGACCGACGCTAGCACCCACCAGAAACGCATTGCCGATATTGTGTCTGACCTGATCGAGTTTTCCCGCCCCGTCCCTGAACACAGCCTGGAAACGGCAGACCTCGGCAAACTGGTGACCACCGCCACCCGCTTCTGCCAGCATCAGCTACGAGGTGTCGAGCTTCAGACTGACATCCCGGAGGGAACGACCGTTCCCTGCTATCCATCTGCCCTGACCCAGGTGTTCGTTAACCTGCTGCTCAATGGCGTCTCTGCCGTGAGCAAAAACCGGCAGCCCGGCAAAATCGAGATAACGGCCGAAAGCGCTGACAGTGCCCATCGAATCGTAATTCGGGACAACGGCCAGGGCATCGCGCCAGACGATATGAAGCGGCTCACTGATCCGTTCTATTCCACCAGTGATACACCGGACAACCTGGGGNTGGGCCTCAGTATCTGTCAGACCATCATGCGCCATCACAANGGCAACATGTCGATTACCAGCGAACCCGGCCAGTGGACGCAGGTGACCCTCACGCTGCCTAGAACCGCAGCACAGCACGCAGGGTAACAGCGTCTCCGTCCGGCACGGCCATCAGGGTATTGCCGCGAATATCCGGCATCAGGTAATTCAGGCGCAGCTGGAACANCTCGCCCAGATACCAGGCAAGACCCAGCAGCGTCACNCTCGCCTCGGCGCCCAGGTTCCGNTCTCTCAGGTCCACAGCACTGTGCCGTGCNACCAGNTCNAGGGCGCCCGCCCGGTGCCGGGGCTCTATCCNGTCAAACTCACCCCGNCTGTAATAGCGCCGATCATCGGTCAGGAACACACCGGCCTGNAGGTANGCGCCANCGAACTGCCAGCGTGACCCGTCGGTTCGNCGCACGNTCTGNGCCATGGCNTCCGCCACGAGGGTCAGNCGATNATANAGCCAGGCGGCNTCNAGNCCNGCCANCCANGCATCACNNGCNTCGAATCNNGGGCTGCGGATGACATTATCGGCNCTGAACACCTCNCCCTCATCCTTGATCTGNAANCGGCTGTCGCCNAGNTCACGNTANGAGNCCGCNGNGCCNAGATGNANGGTCTGGNTNTCTGAACGAANNGGGGCNCGGGTCAGTCTCGCGGTTANNGCGTGAGTGGNGCCNCCATCGGGNTCATCGGTNAACAGACCCAGNGACCAGGTGCNNCGNTTGCGNTACTGCCCCGCCATAANACCGNTNGANCGCCCNGGTGCGAACGCCGANNTCACCAGNGAACGCTCGCTGGTGTTCAGGNTGGTGTAGCTNGCGAGGCGNTCCAGGCCGAAAGGNTCNTTGAAGCGCCCNANNTGNGCNTCGAANCGGCTCNNNCCNTCNTANANNAGNTAGGCATCACCNAGATCCAGCTCTTTCTTGTCNNCTTCNATCTTNTAGCTGCCGTCCAGCTCTGCNTCCCAGCGCTNTCCCNANNNCAGTTCCAGTTCAAGNTTCGCATTNCGNAGTACGCCCCGGGTNGTNCTGCGCTCNCCNTCNTCNTCATAAAANGNNCCGTNATGGTCGACACCGGCGGCNACNTAACCACCCANTTCNGCNTCNANNGGNGANGCCANANCNAGCAGNGGCTGNANNNTNAACGCCAGNGTCAGACCGATNANCAGCNANGCCCATTTCAGCTCAGCGANCATGATCGGNCTCCTGNCGAAAGTGCATNCNNANCANGGCGGTGTCCCNCAGNTANCTGACCGACACCACATCCACCCGGAACACATCCAGACCGGTGCGNTCNCGNAGGTCNGCAATGAGCANNTCCCGNCGGTCCCGNTGNACGTTCTCNATCTTTTCGTACTCCACCTCTCNCTCNCTGTGNCNNGGCANNAGCACNCGGGTTTCGAGNACCAATGCGCCAGAACGATGACCAGCAGGTTCAGAAACACCAGCTCCAGGTGGTGCATGTTGCCAACTGCTGCCAGCAGGGCCATGGCGATCACCAGAAACAGGTAGGTCATCTCTTTTATGCCCAGGGCCTCGGTTCGGTACCGGAGCATCGAGAAAACGGCGAACAGACCGAAGGCAAAGCCCATGGTGACGGTGACCGAGTGCAGCAATGCGGTCACCAGGAAAACGCCGACACCAAAAAGAATGAACGAGGCGGCATTCTCCCGGTGACGGGAAAACGCGTAGTAGCAGCGAATCAGCACAAACACGGAGGCGGTATTGATCAAAAGCCGGATCGCAAAATGGACATCAACTGCAGATTCCATGAAGTCTCCTTAACAGCGGTTTGAAGCGATTGGTTTTGCATTCGTGGCCGAACAACAGGCTTGTGCCGATGCAGTATTTGCTGAACTGCACGGGGCGGCAGCCGAGCTGACCAAGACGTTCCAGGAAAGGGGAATATGGGACCTTGCGATCGTACTTGACCTCGAAAACGGCAACATCAGGCAGGCACAGACCGCTGCGACGGTCGGCCGAGTGAAAACCCAGCCCTGTATCCACCGTAATACGCTCGGTCCCCCGTGCGCTCATGAAGGTCATCCGGCGGTAGCCGACAAAAAGAGCCGGCAGCATCCCTGCCACCGGTCGGCCCAATTGCTCTTCAAGGAAAGGGACCACCCGGCTGCTCGCAACGGTTTGCGATGTCAGCGGCAAACGGTTCTTGATGGTTCTCTCCCTGTTGTTCTTTTTCTTGACCTCCAGGAAGCTGTCCCCGGTTTCACGGTAGTGCCGGATGCGGAGCTTGAACCGGTTCAACTTGCCGTTGTGGTGATCCAGGTAAAGCTGGCGTTCCGGTGTATCGAAATACAGGGTGTCGTAGGTGAACCGCCGGCGCCCGTCGATCTCCAGGATGGAGTAATGGTGCTCCAATCCACGCAGACAGGCATCCAGCAGGTATGCAGGCACCAGAAACTTGGTGTCGACCCGATTCATCAAACGGGCCTGCATCTGTTCGGCCAGACAATGCCCGCGGAATCCTTCCAGCGGGCTGGCGACAGCCATGTTCATCGAATCGCCGAATCGTATTCCAGGGTGGCGTTAAGGCTCAGTTCCACGTCGCCCTCACTGGCCCCGGATCCCACCCCGATGACAGTAATACTGCCCTCTGCGCCAAGGGCCAGGGTGCGCACATCCCCGGGCTGGCTTTCATCCACCTCAAACAACAGAGCGTTGGTGGCAAAGCCATGGAACTCGTGTGTGCCCGGCACGTAATCGGATGCCTCGATAAACAGTTGCAGCACATAGGGCGTGAAGTTGTCGTTGATATCCGCGCCAATCAGCAGGAGGCTGATCACCGCCGGCTTTGATTCGCGATCAACCGAGTAAACCAGGCTGTCCACCTCGAAGGCGGCAAAAGTCAGGCTCGCGTTCACCGCCCGACCTCCCGGCAGCGTAAAGCGGAAGGCACCTGTGTCGGCACCGTCCTCGGACTTGATGGTGCCGGTCAGGCTGGTTGTCGCCGGCACGCTGCAATCCGGTTGCGTGTCCGCAAGCCGGTACATTTCCCCGGAGGGCGTCTCCTCGGCGATGGCCTGTTCAATAACAGCTCGGCGGGCAGGCCGGAAATCGTCATCACCGGCCACGCCACGGCCGCCAATGAAGGCTTTCAGGCTGGCAGTCGCCTTCTCGCTGGTTCCGGTGAGTTCACGTATCCGCTCCACTTCCGCCAGCAAATCGGCCTCATCCCACTGGGTAGCCAGCAGGTCTTCAAGCTCGGCCTGATAGCGCGCCCGGTACTCGGGAATGTTGAAAAGCCGGTCCGCCAGCGAGAAGTTGCGGTACAGCACCCCCGTGAGCGGCTTCAGGGGATGCGCCCCACGAAAGGCCGTATCAGCGCCCCAGGGAATAAAATGGAACAGGCCGTCTCCGGGGTCCCGATAGATGTGAAAATTGTTGGCGTTGCCAGTGGCGGAATCCCAGGCGCCCAACAGGGTTTCCATCGCCCAGAACCGGATGAATTCATCCACATCCACCAGCTGCGGCAATACATTCACCATCTGCTCATCGGGTAACGCCAGAGCATCGGTAACGGCCTGCAGGTCAGTCCGGTCGTTTTCTTTTTCGTTGGTCTTTTTTTCGAACCGCTGGCTCAGCCAGGTACCGAAATCCGCCGTTTGGGCTTCATACTGGTTACCGTCGTCGTCCCCGAATGCCCGTGCCAGAAAGGGCTTCTTGATAGGCTCGACATTGGTAAACACACCCAGATCCTCGCCATTGACAGACACTCTGGCGTAATTGCATTTCGGCGCCGCGAGCCCGGCCTGCCGGAACTGGTCATAGGCCATGCACTGGCGGGCATTGGAGGGGTCCTGGCGGTTATTGTTCAGGGTCATCCGGGTCATGTTCTGATAGGTGCGACCAGGCCAGAGATCGTTAAAGTCCAGCTTGAGAGAGGGGATACTGGGGCTCAGGGAGCCCATGTAGCCCTTCTTGCGCACGATCACCCGGTCCATGCGGTCACCGTCGATGGTGACGCTGGCCGTGAATTCCGTGTATTCGAACTCGGGCACACATTCCCGGTCGGTGCTGGCCAGGGTTCGGGCTTCCGATTTCAGTTTGCTGAAATCGGCGGAGCTCATGGTGAGCGACACATCAATCAGCCGCTCGGGATCATAAAGCTCGACATCGCCCCCTATGTTCACGGGCTCCGCCGGGGGTTCGAAATCCGAGGGGCTGGACACCTCCGTCTCGCCGCCCCCACCGCCGCAACCGGCCAACAGCACAGCGCCGATCATTGCCAGCCACCAATGCCCAAATCCACTGCCGGCTTTCCGGCCAATCGTTGTTGTTTTCATCTGTTACTCCCTCAGATGTTTGAAACCTGCCGGTATCGGAGACCGGTTGAGGGAGTATTTCGCGAAGCGCTTCAGAGTGTATGTAAGAAGGTCTTACAGGACTGGCGAGAAGGGGTCAGGCCGAGGCAGAGGTCAGCAGGCTGGTCATCAGGGCCCTGAGCCGGTTCGGTTTCACCGGCTTGTTCAGTATTGGCAGGTACTGGGCGCGCAGTATCTTGCGGGTGTCATCGCTGCGATCTGCGGTAATGATGGCGGCGGGAATATCACGACCAAGGTGGCGGCGAACCCCGTGAACTGCATCGTAACCGGTTCGCTCATTGTTCAGGTGATAGTCCGCAAGGATAAGGGCCGGTATCTGGCCGGTTTGCTCGAGAGCCTCCACGGCCTCTGCCTTGCTGGCGGCTGTGAGCACATCACAGCCCCAACGCTCCAGCAGCAACTGCATGCTCTCCAGAACCGCCGGCTCGTTGTCGATCACCAGCACCGGCACACCGTCAAAGCCATCGGCGAAATTCTGGAGCGAATCTGTACGGGCCATATCCGGTCTGGCCTGAGCGGGTTCAAGCGGCAGGGTCAGCACGAAGCGGGAGCCACGACCGGGCCGTGATGACACATCAATGTCGTACCCCAGCACCCGAACCATCCGTTCCACGATGGCCAGCCCCAGGCCCACACCCTGCCGGCCGCCGGTGCCCTGGGGCAACAGCTGGTGAAACTCGGTGAAAATGTCCCGCAGCTTGTCTTCCTCGATGCCAACACCGGTATCCCAGACTTCAATCCGCAGACGGTCGCCGCGGGATCTCAACGCCATGACAACACCGCCCTTGCGGGTGTACCGGAAGGCATTGCTGAGAAGATTTCGGAGGATACGGGTCAGCATGCGCTGATCTGTTCGCACCATCGCCGGAATGGTGCGTACCCGGAACCCGAGGCCGGCATTGCTGGCAACGGCCTCGAACTCCTCCCCGAGGGATCTGGCCAGGGCGGCCACATCGGTATAAACCAGATCAGGCTTCATTGCCTGCTGGTCGAGCTTGGAGATATCCAGCAGGTCCGCCAGCAGGTCTTCGGCGCCCTCCAGAGCCCGATGTACCTGGTGCACCATGCGGGTTTCCTGTTCCGGCAGCGTGCTGTCCTGGAGCGCGGATATCATCAGCCGGGCTGCATTCAGGGGCTGGAGCAGGTCATGGCTGGCCGCCGCGAGATATTTATCCTTGCTGCGGTTGGCCTCTTTGGCGGCTTCCATGGCAACAAAGAGCTCGCGCTCAACCTTCTCGCGCTCCTCAATCTGGTAGCGCAGGCCCACATTGGCATTCTGCAGTGCTTCGGTCCGCTCTTCCACGCGCCGCTCGAGGGTGGCGTTCAACTGCTCCAGTTTCTGCCGGGCCAACACTCGCTCGGTAATGTCGGCAACGAAGGCTTCCACCACTTCCGGTCCGAGGTCCGGGCGTCGCAGCAGGGTGACAGCAACGTGGACCGGCGTGCGATCAGCACGCTGGAAACGGGTTTCCCGGGCACTCAGGCTGCCCTCGTTGAGAAGCTCCTGCCGTATGGCATCGAATTCACTGGAACTGCAGAACAACTGTTCACGGAGCCGGATGACCTTTTCCGTGAGCGCCTCGGGGCTGTCATAACCGCAGATTCTCGCCATCGCCGGGTTGCAGGCCAGAAAGCCGCCCCGCAGGTTGGCCTGGAAGATACCGTGCAGGGCGTTCTCGAACAGCCATTTGTAGCGGTTGCGTTCCTGCTCCAGCTCGTCAATGCGTTCCTGCAGAGCCGGGTAATAGTTCTTGCGGACGGACTGGCTGCCCAGCCCGAGAAGATCGCCAATTCCGTAGCTACTGTCCTGTTCGCCATCCTTGATGTCAGAGGGCTTCTTCATAGACAACCTGGACATCCCGCAGCGACGACTTCCGGGGGTTGGTGAGAATGCACGGGTCCTGCAACGCAAAGCCGGACAGGTGGGGAATGTCGGACACCGAAACACCCAGCTGGGCAAGACGGGCCTCCAGACCAACCCGCCGCTTGAGCTCCACAATACGGTTCATCAGCCGCTTCTTGATTTCCGCTTTGTTCATACCCCGGGTATCGATATCCATGGCTTCGGCAACGCGGCGGAAACGGTCTTCGGCAGACTGGAAGTTGTAAGCCACCACGTGCTCCAGCAGCAGCGCATTACACAGACCATGAGGCAAATCCAGGAAACCACCCAGGCTATGGGACATGGCGTG
Source organism: Marinobacter sp. (assembly GCA_002718255.1). Classification (GTDB taxonomy): domain Bacteria; phylum Pseudomonadota; class Gammaproteobacteria; order Pseudomonadales; family Oleiphilaceae; genus Marinobacter. The sequence continues at coordinate 47,098 of PBED01000020.1, forward strand.
TACTGCCCCGAGAATAGCATTGGAGAAGGCCAGCCCCGCCTGCATGGAGGCCAGCATGATCTGCTCCCGGAGATAGGGATCTGCCGTGTTGTCCACCAGCGGCTCGAGATTCCGGTTGATTAACCGGATTGCCTCCAGCGCATGGGTATCGGTCAGCGGGCCGCTGCCAGTCGACACGTAAGCCTCAATGGCATGCACCAGGGCATCCACCCCGGTGCAGGCGGTGAGGTAGGCATCCATGGTCTCGGTAACTTCCGGATCGATCAGTGACACATCCGGCACTACGGCCTTGCTGATGATCGAGAATTTGAACCGGCGGTTGGGATCGGAAATGATCGCAAACTGGGACACATCCGCCGAGGTACCTGCCGTGGTGGGAATGAGGATCAGAGGCGGTGACGGGTTGGTGATGGTATCGACGCCCTCGAATTCCAGGATGCTGCGACCGTGAGTGGCCACGATACCGATGCCCTTGGCGCAGTCCATGGGACTGCCACCGCCGATGGCAACGATGACATCACACTCATTGGATTTGTAGAGTTCGGCCCCGGTCATCACCTCATCCACCTTGGGATTGGGCGATACGCCGGTGTACACGGTCGAGCGGATACCCGCATCGGTCAGCAGCGTCACGATTTCATCCACCCAGCCGGCGGCGGCTACCCCCGGGTCCGACACCAGGAAGACATGACGGGCACCGAAATTACTGGCGAAGTTGGCCACGGACTTCCGGGAGCCGGCACCAAACACGATTTCCGGTGAGACAAACTTTCGCAAGCTGGATATATCGTGACTCATCAGACTGCACTCGACCGCTTGTTGTTATAGGAATAGCCGAGAGTTTAACTCAAGTTCTCCGCGTGATCATTGGCCTTTTGGCTATGCTTTCGGTAGAAGCTGAACATCCATTCGAGCATACCTGCCTGGTTGGCCTGGCGCCGGAAACCGTGACCCTCGTCTTCAAACCAGTGGAGCTCTGGTGCCCTGCCAGCCGCTTTCATGGCCTCTGCCATGGCACGGGTCTGCTCGGGCACCACAACCTTATCCTGCCCGCCCTGGAAAAAGATCATGGGCGCGGTAATGCGATCAGCGTGAAACAGAGGCGTTCTCTCCCGCCACCGCTTCGGGTGCTTTTCTGGCGAGCCCAGCAACCAATCCAGATAACCGGATTCAAACCGATGGGTCATGGCCCGTAAGCGCATGGGATCCGTCACGCCGAACATGCTGGCACCGGCGGTAAAACGCTGGCTTCGGATCATCGCCATCAGGGCCGTGTAGCCCCCGGAGCTGCGACCCTGGATAAACACCCTGCTACCATCAGCCAGGCCGAAGGAGGCCAGGTGATCTGCCGCCCGTTCCATATCTGCGACATCCACTTCACCCCACCGCCCTTCCAGGGCCAGGCGGAACTCACGACCAAAGCCGGTGCTGCCTCGATAGTTGATTTCAGCGACGGCAAATCCCCGCTGACACCAGTACTGAACCTGGGGATTGAATACCGGATAGGCCGCCGACGTCGGCCCTCCGTGAGCAATCAGAATCAGTGGAGGGACGTCTGGCGTGGCCAGCTTGGGCGTGTAGAAAAACCCATGGATAGAGGCTTCGCCCGGGTTCAGGGCTGGAATTTCGATATCCAGCGGCAGTGCCGCCCTCGCCTCTGGCATGGCCTCCTCGCCCCCGGCAATGGTGCGGGCCTGTCCGGTCTCGAGATCAATCTCGAGGACGGCGTCGAGGCGGCTGGATGCACGGCCGATGCAGTAGAGATGCTCGCCAGCCGACTGCAGACAACGGAAGTCGCCAAAATCCCGGGCAACCCGGATTGCGTCACCGGTTTGGCCGGAGCTGAGCCAAAGTTCACCCGTGCCATTACAATAACGAACCCGGGCCCAACCGCCCCGGCCTGTTGGGCAGTGGTGGGACTCGCCCAGCTGCCAGGGGGCATTGGCATGATCCCGGGCGGGTGAATCGCTGGCATGCCAGCTGCCCTCGCCCGACGTATCAATCCGCCAGGGTTGCCACCAACCCTCGTGGTCGGACAAAACCCAGAGTTGGTTGCCATCGAACACCGGCTGCTGTACCGAAGCCTCAGAAGGTGTTGGCCATTCCCGGCCTTGATCCAGCAATCCATCTTCCGAGCAATTTGCGGTCCACAGCCGTGAACGCAGCCAGGGCATATCGGGCAGCTGCCAGCTGGTCCAGGCAACCTGACTGCCATCGGCCGAGACCGCCGGCGCGCTGTAAAAATACAGGCCGGAATGAAGCACCGAACGCTCGCCCTGCATGGAGACGGCAACCAGCTGCTGCTTGCCCTCTGCTTCCCGTACCGCGAGCACCCGTTGACGGTACTGGTCAGCGACCAACCCACCATAGGCCGCGCCGGGGTCATCGGTCAGGCTGTGGCATTGGCCGTCGGCCAGACTGACAAACCGTATCTGTTGATCCTCGCCAACCACGAACACACCGCTGTCGGCAGCCGCCAGGGCACCACCACCGTAGCCATTTACCCGGCTGCGAATGCCAAGATCATCAGGTCCAAGGCGAACAGGCCCCTGATCGGAAAGGTGCCAGAGCGTATTGCAGCCGCGTGCCGGATCCGTCTCCAGCCAGAACACACCCGCCGGGGCCACCGCAAGTTCCCCACGCTGGACATGCACCGAGCAGGCCTCGTAGGCACTCAGTACCGTTTTGTCGTGGTGATGGCCGACCAGTGCAGGGTTGATGGCGGAGTTGTTAACCCCGGAAGAAAAGCCGTGAATTATCCGCATTTCGATATACCAGTTCAGTCAGGCCGGCCGTGGCATGATCGGCAGCTTTCCTCGCTGCCAGTATTCGATCATGATACGACGATTTGCTGCATACTGGATCTGCGTTATCCGCGTTGCCCGTCAAAAGATAGGCCTGACAGCGACAGCCACCGAAGTCCTTCTCCTTCTCATCGCAGGAACGGCAAGGCTCGGGCATCCAGCTGTCGCCGCGGTAGTGGTTGAACCCCGGGCTGTCGTACCAGATGTTTTGCAGATCCATGTCTCGGACATTGGGAAAGTCGATGGGCAGCAAACGGGCGCTGTGGCACGGCAGTGCGGTGCCATCCGGGGCCACGGTCAGGAACAGATTCCCCCAGCCGTTCATACAGGCTTTCGGGCGCTCTTCGTAATAGTCCGGTGTCACAAAGATCAGCTTCATGGCAGAACCGGATTGCTGCAGCCGTTCCCGGTACCGGTTCACTTCCTGCTCTGCCTTCACCAGCTGCGCTTTGGAAGGCATCAACCCTTCCCGGTTTTCGAAGGCCCAGCCGTAATACTGGCAAGTGGCCAGCTCGACGTAGTCCGCCCCCAGGCGCTCGCACAAATCCATGATGTCGTTCATCTGGTGGATGTTGTGGCGGTGGATCACGAAGTTGAGCACCATGGGATAGCCGGCTTCCTTCACCGCCCGGGCCATGGCCAGCTTCTGGTCAAAGGCCTTTCGGGAGCCGGCCACGGCGTTGTTCAGTTCCGGATCGGACGCCTGAAAGCTCACCTGGATATGATCCAGCCCCGCCTCGGCAAAGGCATCCACTTTGGCCTCCGTCAGGCCCAGCCCTGACGTAATCAGGTTGGTGTAATACCCCAGGTGCCGCGCCTCGGCGATCAGCTCCGCGAGGTCCTGGCGGACCAGGGGCTCGCCGCCGGAAAAACCCAGTTGCGCCGCCCCCATCGTGCGGCCCTGTCGAAGCACACTCACCCACTCCTCGGTGGTCAGCTCCTGTTGGGTTTGCGCAAAGTCCAGCGGATTGGAGCAATAGGGGCATTGCAGCGGGCAGCGATAGGTCAGCTCTGCCAGCAGCCACAGGGGCGGCCCGGCGTTGTGGGGGTTGGTCGTGCTCATGACAGTTCAATCCAGTGTTGGTGCCGGGCGTCCTGCAAAAATTCGCTGACGTCCTTGCCAAGCGGGCCGGCGTCGGGGAACTGCTGCTCCAGACTGGCGACGATGTCGGCCACGGTACGCTGGCCGTCCACTTGATTGAGAATGGCACCGGCACTGCCATTGAGCTTCACCATTCCTTCCGGATAAAGCAGCACATAACTCTCCTGGGCCGGCTCCCACTGGAACCGGAATCCTCGCCGAAAACGCGGTACTTCGTGCATACCCACCTCCATTACAGTCCCCGGTGCCAGACCTGTTCGTCGGTCACGGTGTGGTACGGCGGGGTGCGGTGGCTGTAGGCCATGGTCATGGCATCCAGCATGGTCCAGAGGATGTCCAGCTTGAACTGAAGAATCTCCAGGGCCCGGGCCTGCTGCGCCTCGGTGGTGAAATGGTCCAGGGTAATGATCAGGCCATGTTCCACGTCTCGTCGAGCTTCGGACAGACGCTTGCGGAAGTAGCTGTAGCCGCTCTCTTCAATCCACGGATAGTGGGCGGGCCAGCTGTCCAGTCGGGACTGATGGATTTCCGGGGCAAACAGCTCGGTCAGTGACGAACAGGCCGCCTCCTGCCAGGTCGCCCGGCGGGCGAAGTTCAGGTAGGCGTCCACGGCAAAGCGTACCCCGGGCAGCACGTGGCGTTGATCAATCACCTCTTCCCGGCTCAGGCCCACGGCTTCGGCCAGGGACAGCCAGGCTTCTATGCCGCCGACATCGCCGTCGTGGCCATCGTGATCCAGAATCCGCTGCAGCCAGAGCCGGCGCACACCAGCGTCCGGGCAGTTGGCCATGATGGCGGAGTCTTTCTGGGGAATTTTGATCTGGTAGTAGTACCGGTTGGCCACCCAGCCGCGGATCTGTTCGGGCGTGCACTGCCCGCCGTACATGGCTTTATGGTACGGGTGGTGGATGTGGTAGTACTGGCCCTTGGCGCGCAGGGCCTGCTCGAAATCCGTCCGGTTCATGGCGGTGTTGGCTTTGGCGTTCATGGCTGCCCCGACAGGTCGATGTGCATTCCATCCCAGGACACCTCGATGCCGTGGCGGGTCAGCTCCGCCCGCTCCGGGGAGTCCTCGTTCAGGATCGGGTTGGTGTTGTTGATGTGTATCAGGATCTTGCGCTGGGCCGGCATGGTGTCGAGCACCTCGATCATGCCACCCGGGCCGCTCTGGGCCAGATGACCCATGGCCTGGCCGGTCTTGGTGCCTACTTCCTGGCGGATCATCTCGTCGTCGTGCCAGACGGTCCCGTCCACCATCAGCACGTCGGCCTGGCGCATCCAGCCGAGAATACGGTCGTCGGGTTCGCCGAGGCCCGGGGCATAGAGTACGGTCTGACCGGTGCGGGTGTCTTTCAGGAACAGGCCAATGTTATCGCCCGAGTGCGGGTTGTCCCGGCGCGGTGAATACGGGGGTGCGTTGCTCAGCAGCGGAATGGCGGTCAGCTCGATGGACGGTGCGCAGGGAATGGTAAAAGGCGTCTGCTCGGATGCCTCGATGCGCTGCCAGTTCAGGCCACCGTTCCAGTGCGTGAGCATGGTGAACAGCGGAAAACCACCACTGAGGTCTTCATGCACCTGTTCGGTACACCAGACGTCCATCGGCAGTCCCTCGCGCAGGGACAGCAGGCCGGTGGTGTGGTCCACCTGGCTGTCCATCAGCACAATGGCATCAATGCCGGTATCCCTCAGAGCACGTGCCGGCTGCATCGCTTCGAAGGAAGCCAACTGGGCGCGAATGTCGGGGGAGGCGTTAAACAAGATCCAGTGCTCGCCGTCTTCACTGATGGCAATGGAAGACTGGGTACGGGCCCGGGCGTTCAGGGTGCCCTTCCGGAAGCCGTCGCAGTTGGCGCAGTTACAGTTCCACTGGGGAAAGCCACCGCCTGCAGCGGAGCCCAGAACGTGAATCAACATGGTGGGTCACTCCACAAGCAAAACGGCCAGCTCGAGGCTGGCCGCTTCAGCACTCAGCGATTGGCGAAGTACATGGTGACTTCGAAACCGATGCGGAGATCTTCGTAGGCTGGTTTGGTCCACATAATGCTCACCTCTATTGTCATGATTGTTAGCGCATTGAGGGTGAATCAACGACATTGCCGATAACCCAGTTCCCATCCTATCGGCCGGGGCAAGGGGCCAATATGGTACTTTGGAACTGTTTTTGGCCACCACAAAGTAGCATCGCTCCCACTTGGGAGAGCGAATCCCATTCCGCCCTGGCTGCACCCCATAGCAACTGCACTTGATTTTATTAGACGACCAGTCTAGTTTATTCTGATAATTAAATAGACGATCGGTCTAAATTGAGTCAAGACGATGAACCAGACAGCAGACATCAAGCGAAAACGGGGCCGCCCCCCGAAGACTGAAAATGCCGATTTCAGGGATACCCGCGAAACGCTCATCACCGTGGGCCTGTCAGTGCTGACGGAGAAGGGTTACTCCTCCACCGGCATCGACGAAATACTTCGCAAAGCCGGCGTACCGAAAGGCTCCTTCTACCACTACTTCGACAATAAAGAAGCCTTCGGCCGGATCCTGATCGAAGCCTACGGCCGCTATTTTGCGCGCAAACTTGATCGCTGGTTTGAAGATCGCGCCCTCACTCCCCTGCAGCGGCTCGAAGCGTTTGTTGAGGATGCCAAAACGGGCATGGCCAGGTTCGAGTATCGCCGCGGCTGCCTGATCGGCAATCTGGGACAGGAAATGACCGCCCTGCCCGAGGGTTTCCGTGTTCTGTTACAGGACGTTTTCACGGACTGGGAGTGCCGCACCGCTGGGGTATTGAGAGAGGCCCAGCAGGCCGGTGAGATTTCCAAGGATCTAAAGTGCGATCAGATGGCGCACTTCTTCTGGATTGGTTGGGAGGGCGCGGTGTTGCGCGCAAAGCTGGATCAATCCCCAGAACCACTGGATCGGTTCGCCCAGGGATTTTTGTCGCTACTTCGCGGCTCATGACCCGGGACGAAAAACCATCCTCATTACCCAAACACGGAGGCAACATGTTTAAAGGCATACTCATTGAAGGATCACGCGGCGGCCAAAAAGTGTCAGTGACATCCATAGAAGAATCGGAACTGCCGGAAGGCGACGTTACCGTGGATATAGCCTTCTCAACCTTGAACTACAAGGATGCTCTGGCCATCACCGGAAAGTCACCGATCGTGAAACAGTACCCGATGATTCCAGGCATCGACTTTGCCGGCACCGTATCAAGCTCCACGCATGCAGACTTCAAGGCAGGCGACCCGGTTGTCTTGAACGGGTGGGGCGTTGGCGAGAAACACTGGGGCGGCCTGGCCGAGAAAGCCCGTGTTTCCGGTGACTGGCTGATTCCTCTGCCCAAGGCGTTTTCTCCTCGACAGGCCATGGCCATTGGCACCGCCGGCTATACCGCCATGCTTTGTGTCATGGCACTGGAAAAGAATGGCGTAACACCTGATTCCGGCGACATCCTGGTGACCGGGGCAACCGGCGGCGTTGGAAGCATTGCGGTGGCGCTGTTGGCCAAGCGGGGTTATTCCGTGACCGCGGTGACCGGCCGATCCGAGGAAGCAGACTATCTGAAGTCGTTGGGGGCCGGAAACATCCTCGATCGCGCTGAGCTGAGTGAACCAGGCAAACCCCTGGTGCGCGAGACCTGGGCCGGCGCCATTGATGTGGCCGGTGGACAGGTGCTGGCCAATGTCTGTGCCGGCATGAAATACCGTGGCGTCGTCGCAGCCTGTGGTCTGGCGGCCGGCATGGACTTCCCGTCCACCGTTGCCCCGTTCATTCTTCGGGGTGTGACCTTGTGTGGCGTGGACAGCGTGATGGCGCCCAAAGCTGAGCGACTCGAAGCCTGGAAGCGCCTGTCGGAGGATCTCGACATCGATCTGCTCGAGCGCATGATCACGGAAATACCCTTTGAAGACGCCATCGAAGGTGCCAGCCAACTGCTGGAAGGCAAGGTTCGTGGACGTATCGTCGTACCGGTCGCAGGCTGAACCGAAACTTCTTGAACCATAAAACCGCCATTAAAGGAATTGTTATGAGCTCGTCCAACGAACAACCAATAAGCCGATTCCCGGTTCCGTCGCTTGAATCACTCCCGGCGGACATCCGGGAGAAGATTCTTGCCGTTCAGGAAAAGTCGGGGTTTATCCCCAATGTCTTTCTGGTACTGGCACGTCGCCCAGCCGAGTTTCGTGCCTTCTTTGATTACCAGGATGCCCTGATGGAAAAAGACAGCAACCTCACCAAAGGCGAACGCGAGATGATCGTGGTCGCTACCAGCAACCTGAACCAGTGCCAGTACTGCGTGGTGGCCCATGGCGCTATTCTGCGCATCCGTGAAAAGAACCCGGAGATCGCAGATCAGGTCGCCGTGAACTACCGAAAGGCCGACATCACTGAACGCCAGAAAGCCATGCTTGATTTCGCCATAAAGGTTTCGCAACAAGCCCAAGAGGTGTGTGACGCGGACTTTGAGGAACTCAAACGCCATGGTTTCAACGACGAGGATATCTGGGACATCTCCGGCATCGCCGCGTTCTTCGGGCTTTCCAATCGGATGGCAAACGTGACAAACATGCGGCCTAACGCAGAGTTCTACTCACTGGGGCGATAAAGCGCTTTGACACCACAATCCGCCCCAATAAAAAAGGCCCTGGGAAGGGCCAAAAGAGAGTGACAGAAAAACCCGAACTCTCGTCAGAGAGCCGCCCCAGCCAGACGCCGGGGAATGAAGGTGCACATCCGCTGTGCTGACTCACAGGCGGGCCCGTGTGGGAGGCCCGCTTACCGCTCATTGATTCAGAAGAAACCCAGCGGGTTGGTGTCGTAGCTGGTCAGCATGCACTTGGTCTGCTGATAGTGCTCGAGCGCCATCTTGTGGGTTTCACGGCCAACGCCAGACTTCTTGTAACCACCGAAGGCTGCGTGAGCCGGGTAGGCGTGGTAACAGTTCATCCACACCCGACCGGCCTGGATGTTGCGGCCCATCCGGTAGGCGAGATTGGTGTCGCGGGTCCATACACCGGCACCCAGACCAAACTCGGTGTCGTTGGCGATGGCCAGGGCTTCTTCCTCGGTCTTGAAGGTGGTAACGCCCACGACCGGTCCGAAGATTTCTTCCTGGAACACGCGCATCTTGTTGTCACCCTTGAACAGGGTGGGCTGGATGTAGAAGCCATTGTTGAACTCTTCATCCAGGTGCTCGCGGTCGCCACCAGTCAGCACCACAGCGCCTTCTTCCTTACCGATGGCAAGGTAGGACATGATCTTGTCGAACTGTTCCTTGGACGCCTGGGCGCCAACCTGAACGTCGGTGTCCAGCGGGTTGCCGCGCTTGATCGACTTGGTCCGCTCAACCACCTTCTGCATGAACTCTTCGAACATGTCTTCCTGGACCAGTGCCCGTGAAGGACAGGTGCAGACTTCGCCCTGGTTGAAGAACGCCAGCACCAGACCTTCCACGCACTTGTCGATGAATTCCGGCTCGGCCTTCATCACGTCGGAGAAGTAGATGTTCGGCGATTTGCCACCCAGCTCAACCGTGGACGGGATGATGTTTTCAGCCGCGCACTTGAGGATGTGGGAGCCAACCGGGGTGGAGCCGGTAAACGCAATCTTGGCGATGCGCTTGCTGGTGGCCAGGGCCTGGCCAGCCTCAATGCCATAACCGTTCACGATGTTCAGTACGCCTGGCGGCAGCAGGTCGCCAATGATTTCCATCAGGACCAGAATGCTGGCAGGGGTCTGCTCCGCAGGCTTCAACACGGTGCAGTTACCGGCGGCCAGACAGGGACCCAGTTTCCAGGCCGCCATCAGAATCGGGAAGTTCCAGGGAATAATCTGACCAACCACGCCCAGCGGCTCGTGGAAATGGTATGCCACGGTATTGTGGTCGATCTCGCCCATGTGGCCTTCCTGGGCACGAAGACAACCCGCGAAGTAGCGGAAGTGATCAGCCGCGAGGGGAATGTCGGCGTTCAGGGTTTCGCGCACGGCCTTGCCGTTGTCCCAGGTTTCAGCGACTGCGAGCTTCTCGAGGTTGGCCTCGATGCGGTCCGCAATTTTCAGCAGGATGTTGGAACGCTCGGTGGGAGAGGTCCTGCCCCACGCAGGTGCCGCCTTGTGCGCTGCGTCCAGGGCCAGATCAATATCTTCGGCACTGGAGCGCGGAATTTCACAGATCACATTGCCAGTGACCGGTGTGATGTTCTCGAAATACTGGCCTTTTACCGGGGCAACCCACTCCCCACCGATGTAGTTCTCGTAACGGGATTTGAAAGAAACGACGGAGCCATCCTTTCCTGGTTGTGCGTAGATCATGATCTCGACCTCTTGTTGTGTTTGTCGCAGGGCAACGCGGCCTTTCGCGTTTACCCATTCAATGTAGACGCCAAACCCGGAAAGTTGAATGGTGCGATGGAGGCGAAAAACTCCTCCCTTGGTAGTAGATGGCTCGAAGGCCATGCCACCATTGGCGCGGCTCCGAAATCACTCTCCGAAAATAAATGCACAGGAAAGGCACTGCTCGATGCACAAAAACAGTGCGCTCGCCCAGGCAAGAAGCAGACCTGTCAGACACCTCAAATCCCACCACAATAAAAACAGTAATTTAGCGATTGGCATGGACTCTGCAGAGTATCCATTACGCAGCGAGAAGTCGGTTACTGAAACCACAATCAACGCGCCACAATCTGACCAATGGTCAACTAGGGTTCCGGTCTGCCATCAATCCGTGCAGACGGCTGGTCCGAGAGTTGACGACCTTTTCCAAGGTTACACGGCGGGACAAAAGCCCGGGAGGATCGCTCAGTTACTGACGCCTCTCGCTTTTTAAATGCCCTAACCAGGAGGAAAAGGCCATGTTGCAAACCGCAACCCCCCTCTACGACGATCTGATTCCCGGCGGATCCCACTGGTCCTTTATCATGCGCCGCGGCCACGTGCTGCGCCTGATTGACGAAACCGGCGGTGCCAACGTCGGCATGTTGATGTACAACCCCGAGAACCCGCTCGAGCGGTACAACATGCCGGACACCCTGAAAAACCAGCACACCTTCCTGCTCACCAAGGGCCACGTGTTGCTCTCGGACATGGGCCGGGTATTTGCCTCCATCATCCGCGATGACCTGGGCTGGCACGACACCGTCGCCGGCACCTGCAATGCCGATCTGGTGGAAAAGCGCTGGGGCAAAAAGACCTATCAGGAAGCCCATAACCACTACCACCGAAACGGGTTCAACAGCTTCCTGAACGAGCTGGCCAAGCATGGCCTCGGCAAGAAAGACCTGACTGCCAACCTGAACTGGTTCAGCAAGGTAAATACCGACGAAGACGGCAACATGACTTTCGCCGAGGGTCACTCCCACGCCGGCGCCACAGTGGACCTTCGATTCGAGATGGACACCATCGTGGTGCTGCACACCTGCCCGCATCCGATGAATCCGGCCAGCGAATACCCCAGCCATCCGCTGCGGTACCAGTTGTTCAAGGCGGCCCCGGTGACCGATGCCGATCCGTGCAAAACCTCGTCGCCCGAGGCGACACGGGCATTTGCCAACACCGCTCTTTATCACCTGATGCAGTAATGGGAGGCCGGAGATGATCAAGCAAAGCACATTGAAGCCCGAAAATGCCGCCTTCCGCGAAACCGTGCCGGCTGGCGAGTATTTCCTGAAAGTGGTGAAAGCCGGCCAGACCGTCCGAATCCTGGATCTGGAAGGCAACCAGGCCGCCGACACCCTGTTCTACAACGCCCACAATCCAACCGAACGCTACAGTGCCGTGGACACCATCCGTGAGCAGGGCAATGTCTACCTGACCGCCGGCTCGAAACTGATGTCTTCTGAAAACAACGTGATGCTGGAAATCACCGCAGACACCTGCGGCCGTCACGACACCCTGGGCGGCGCCTGCGCGGCAGAGAGCAACACCACCCGTTATGCCCTTGAGAAAAAGTGCATGCACGCCTGCCGGGACAGCTGGCTGGTGGCCGTTACCGAACATGAAGAACTGGGCATGAGCAAACGGGACATCACCCACAACATCAACTTCTTCATGAATGTCCCGGTCACGGCAGACGGCGGACTCACCTTCGCCGACGGGATTTCCGATGCCGGCAAATACGTGGAACTGGAAGCGAAGATGGACGTTCTAGTGATGATCTCCAACTGCCCGCAGCTGAATAACCCCTGCAACGGCTGGAACCCGACACCGATCGAGGTGCTGGCATGGAGCTGAGCGGCAGATTCTCAAAGGTCCTGATCGCCAACCGCGGCGCTATCGCCTGCCGGGTTATTCGCACCCTGCGGGACATGGGTCTGACCTCGGTTGCCGTCTACGCCGAAACGGATTCCGATTCGCTGCATGTGCGTCAGGCGGACGAGGCGTATTCCCTGGGAGACGGCCCGGCAGCGACCACTTACCTGGATCAGGACAAACTGTTCGAGGTAATCCGCAAGAGCGGTGCCGGCGCCATCCACCCCGGCTACGGCTTCTTGAGCGAAAACGCCGATTTTGCCCGACGCTGTGACGCCGCGGGCGTGGTCTTCCTGGGCCCGACACCCGAGCAGATGGAGCAATTCGGTCTCAAGCATACGGCCCGGTCACTGGCGGAAAGCGCCGGTGTGCCACTGCTCCCGGGCACTGGCTTGCTGACCGATCTGGAAGAAGCACTGAAAGCCGCCGACACCATCGGCTACCCGGTGATGCTCAAAAGCACCGCCGGCGGTGGCGGCATTGGCATGTCCCGCTGCTACGGCCCGGACGATCTCAGCAAGAGCTTCGAGTCGGTCCAGCGCCTGAGCCAGAACAACTTCAGCAACAACGGCGTGTTCCTGGAAAAATTTGTGGAACATGCCCGCCATGTGGAAGTGCAGCTGTTTGGCAATGGCAAAGGCCAGGTTCTGGCCCTCGGCGAGCGAGACTGTTCCGCCCAACGCCGGAACCAGAAAGTGATTGAAGAAGCACCGGCTCCCGGGCTCACCGAGGACGTCCGCACACGCATGCACGCCACCGCGCGCCAGCTGGGCGAAAGTATCAGCTACCGCAGTGCCGGCACCGTGGAGTTTATCTACGACCCGGACACCACCGAGTTCTACTTCCTGGAAGTGAATACCCGCTTACAGGTGGAGCACGGTGTGACCGAGCAGGTTTATGGCGTGGATCTGGTCCGATGGATGGTGGAACTGGGCGCAGGCACCCTGCCCGACCTGGCAAAACTGGGCAGCAACCTCGCGCCTTCCGGCCACGCCATCCAGGCCCGGATCTATGCGGAAGACCCCAACAAGGATTTCCAGCCCGGCGCAGGCCTGCTCACCAACGTGGCCTGGCCCGAAGAGGATGGCCTGAAAATCGACACCTGGATCCAACCGGGTACGGAGGTGTCGCCGCTCTATGATCCCATGCTCGCCAAGGTGATTGTGCATGAGGCCGATCGCGAATCGGCCCGCCAGCGGTTGATGCAGGCACTCGACGACAGCCAGCTCTATGGCATCGAGACCAACCTGAAATACGTGCGCCAGGTACTGGACGACCCGCGCTTTGCCGAGGGCAGACTGTTTACTCGAACCCTCAACGAATTCGATTACCAGCCGGCCACCGTGGATGTGCTCAGTGGCGGCACCCTGACCACCATCCAGGACTACCCCGGGCGCATCGGCTATTGGGAAATCGGCGTACCACCGTCGGGTCCTTTCGACAGTTATTCGTTCCGGCTTGGCAATCGACTGCTGGGCAATCCGGAAGGGGCTCCAGGTCTGGAAATCACCCTGAAGGGACCAGTGCTCACCTTCAACCGCGCCACCCAGATTGCGCTGACGGGCGCCCAGCTGGACGCCACGCTGGACGATAAGCCGGTCGCCTTCTGGCAGGTGATTGACGTGCCCGCTGGCGCTACCCTGAAGCTGGGTGCCACCACGGCGGACGGAGCACGGGCCTATGTTCTATTCAGCGGTGGGCTGGACTGCCCGGAATACCTGACCTCGTGCAGCACCTTTACCCTGGGCCAGTTCGGCGGCCATTGTGGTCGCGCCTTGCGGGCCGGCGATGTGCTGGCCCTGGCGGATTCGGAGCCAACCGGTCTGACAGCCCTTCCTGCCGAACTGAAACCGACCATCGGCAAAACCTGGAAACTGCACGTCACCTATGGCCCCCATGGCGCGCCGGACTACTTCACTGGAGAAGATATAGACACCTTCTTCGCCAGCGACTGGGAGATTCACTACAACTCGAGCCGCACCGGCGTTCGCCTGATTGGCCCGAAACCGGAATGGGCGCGCAGCGATGGCGGCGAGGCCGGTATGCATCCGTCCAATATCCACGACAACGCCTACGCAGTTGGCACCGTGGATTTCACGGGCGATATGCCGGTCATTCTCGGTCCCGATGGCCCCAGCCTGGGCGGCTTTGTCTGCCCGGTGACCGTCATCAGCGCTGACCTCTGGAAACTGGGCCAACTGAAAGCCGGTGACAAGGTGAAGTTTGTACCGGTAAGCCAGGACCAGGCCGTGGCCCTCAGGGAAGCGCTGGACGAGTCCATCGCCACCCTGACCGCAGCGACCGCCCATATCAAACCGATCACGCCAACCTCTCCGATTCTGGCGTCACTCAGTGACGATGAACACGAAACCGGCGTGGTTTATCGGGCCGCCGGCGACAACTACGTGCTGGTGGAATACGGCCCAATGGAGCTGGATATCCGATTGCGCTTCCGCGCCCATGCGCTGATGCTGTGGCTGCGCGAGCAGAATCACGATGCCATTCTGGAACTGACCCCCGGCATCCGATCCCTGCAGGTGCATTACGACAGCCAGAAACTGTGCCAACGCACGCTGCTGGATCTGCTGATCAGCGCTGAAAAGGAACTGGAAAAACAGCCCGAGTGGGATGTGCCCGCACGCATCGTGCAGCTGCCCCTGTCCTGGGATGACGAGGCCTGCCAGACCGCCATCGCCAAGTACATGCAGTCAGTGCGCAAGGACGCCCCCTGGTGCCCGAGCAACCTGGAATTCATCCGCCGTATTAACGGGCTGGACAGCATCGATGAGGTGAAGAAGACGCTTTTCAAGGCGAGCTATCTGGTCATGGGCCTGGGCGATGTCTATCTGGGCGCACCGGTGGCCACGCCGCTGGATCCCCGGCACCGGCTGGTGACTACCAAATACAACCCGGCACGAACCTGGACCGCGGAGAACTCCGTGGGCATCGGCGGCGCCTACCTGTGCATCTACGGCATGGAAGGGCCAGGCGGCTACCAGTTTGTCGGTCGTACCCTGCAGATGTGGAATCGCTACCGCACCACCGATTTCTTCGAGCCCGGCAAGCCCTGGCTGCTCCGGTTCTTCGATCAGGTGCGCTTCTATGAAGTCAGCGCCGAAGAACTGCAACAGATCCGCCGGGACTTCCCCAACGGCGACTACCCGATCCGCATCGAGGAGACACGCCTCAACCTGAAGGACTACGAGCAGTTTCTGGCTGACAACAACGACGAGATCCAGAGCTTCACCGGCAAGCGCAAGCAGGCCTTCGACGAGGAACTGCAGCGCTGGATCGAATCCGGCCAGATCAATTTCAGCTCCGAGGCGCCCATCGAGGACACCGGCGAGGACGATATCGCCAACCTGCCAGCCGGCCAACACGCCGTGGAAAGCCACGTGGCCGGCAACCTTTGGGAATGCCTGGTCCAGCCCGGCGACACCATCGAGGCCCAGCGACCGGTGGCCGTCATCGAATCCATGAAAATGGAAATTGAGCTACTGAGCCCGGTGAGCGGTCGCGTGGTAGACGTGCGCCGGGAAGCCGGCCAGGCGGTCTCACCCGGAACGCCGGTGGTGATCGTGGAAGAGACAAACGAGTAATGCCAGCAACCAAAAAAACCTGAAAAAGACCAAACCTGCAAACACGGGCAAGGCCCGAGGAGAGACACCATGAATACACGCGACATCACCAAACGTCTGGCGGCCGGTCTGTTCACGGCCTCCCTGTCCATGGGTGCAATGGCCCAGGAAAAGGATTCCTTCAGCATCGCCTGGACCATCTATGCCGGCTGGGTGCCCTGGCAATACGCCGAGGACTACGGAATCATGAAAAAGTGGGCGGACAAGTACGATATCGAGGTGGATATCGTGCAGGTGAACGACTACATCGAATCCATCAACCAGTACACCGCCGGCCAGTTCGATGGCGTGACCGCTACCAGCATGGACGGCCTATCGATTCCCGCAGCCTCTGGTGTGGATACCACCGCGCTGATCGTCGGTGATTACTCCAACGGCAACGACGGCCTGGTTTCAAAAGATGCGTCCAGAATCGAAGAGCTGGAAGGCGAAACCGTTCATTTGGTTGAGTTGTCCGTCTCCCACTACCTCCTGGCCCGCGCCCTGGCCAGCGTTGGCCTGGAAGAACGTGACTTGAGCGTGGTCAACATTTCTGACGCTGATCTGGTCTCTGCATTCCAGACCGACGATGTTCGCCATGTGGCAACCTGGAATCCGTTGCTGAGCGAAGTGGAAGCCTATCCCGGTGCTACAAAGCTGTTTGATTCCAGCCAGATTCCGGGCCACATCAAGGATCTGACTCTGGTAAACACCGAGACCCTGGCCGACAATCCCAAGCTGGGCAAGGCATTGGTCGGAGCCTGGTACGAGACCATGAGTATTCTTGAGTCCGATACCCCAGAGGGTGCGGAGGCGCGGGCATACCTGGGCGAGCTTTCCGGCACGGACCAGGGCGGCTACGAAGCACAGCTGGCAGGCATGAAGATGTTCTGGGAGCCGCAGATGTCGGTGGACTTCATCAACAGCGACGAGGCGTCTGAAGCGATGGACAGCGTACGTGAGTTCTCCTTCGAGAAGGGCCTGCTGGGCCAGGGGGCCATGAGCCCGGACTTCGTAGGCATTGAGTTCCCCGATGGGTCGATCATGGGTGACTCTGGCAACGTGAAGCTGCGGTTTAATGATAGCTACATGGAGATGGCGGCTGACGGAGAGATCTGACGGCCTCTTTGCTTGCCTGATTAGTTACCGAAAGGCACGATACTCGTGCCCTTTTTGTTGGCCTGGGAGTAGGTTGGTGTGGGAACGCCTTGCCAAAACACGCTCCTTGCGGCACATCCCTGTGACGCTTGGGCTCCGCCATCCCTGGCTCCGCACAGTTTTGGCAAGGCGTTCCCACACCAACCTTTCAACTGCACAGTAAGTCGTCGAGAAAAAACTGTTTATGCGCCGTACCAAGGAAGAAGCTGAGAAAACACGCCAGACCGTTCTTGAAGCGGCCTTAAGATTGTTCAGTCGGGACGGTTATTCCCTTACTACTCTCAGCCGAATTGCCAAAGAAGCTGGCTGCAGCCGTGGGCCGATCTACTGGCACTTCGAGAACAAGGATGATTTGTACGAGGCAGTGCTCGCCTACTCTCAGGAACCTTTGGAAGCGCTGGTCTCCGAATGTTCAGCTATGCGCGATACCCCCGTTGAGGCCATGGACCGTTTTATTGAGCGCTGGTTGGGGTTGCTGACCAATGACAGGAAATACCGTCAGTCGTTCGAAATTCTGCTCAACAAGACCGAGCTCACCGATGCCATGAGTCGGACGCTGAAGCGGGAACGGGCGTTGACCAAGTCGATTATTGCCATGTTCCGGGATCTGGTAGGTCACGCCGCAGAGCGGGGTCTGATTTCTACGCCGGAAGACCCGGAGGATCTGGGGCTTCTGAGTTACACCTATCTGATGGGCATTACCCAGACCTGGCTGTTTACGCCGAAGCTGTTTTCGTTGAAACAGGAAACGGCGTTTTTCCAGCGACAGTTCTGGGTGCTACTGGGTCGAGGCTGAGCGCTCTTTCTCCAGCAATTGCTGTTTTCGGTCGAGTCCCCAGCGGTAACCACCGAGGGAACCGTCACTGCGCAACACCCGATGGCAGGGAATCAGCACGGCGATGCGGTTTCGCCCGCAGGCGGAGGCCACAGCCCGAACGGCTTTGGGCTCGCCCAGTCGCCTTGCCAGCTCCGTGTAACTCACCACCTCACCTTCACGGACGCTTAGCAGGAGTTTCCAGACGCGTGTCTGGAATGCGGTGCCACGGATATCCAGAGGGACATCCGGTCTGGGCATGTTCTGGCTCAAATGCTCATCCAGAGCCAACATCCACGCATCCAGCTCCGGCGATCCCTTTGCCCCAGACGGAGCCAGTCGAGCCTTCGGAAACTCCTTCTGTAACTGATCTCCCAGTGCCGTCTCATCATCCCCGAATTCGGCAAAACACACACCCTGATCGGTGGCGGCCATCATCAGCAGGCCGAGAGCCGTTTCCCGGCAGGCATAGGCAATGGTTTCACCTTCCCCACCCTTGCCGTAGCGGGAAGGCGGCATGCCGACCTGTCGGTCTGCCTTGCCATAGACGCGACTGACCGAACCAAAGCCGGCATCGTAGATTGCATCGGTCACGGTCCGGCCTGTTCTCAACGCCCGCTTGTAGTGGTTCAGGCGCAGTGCATCCTGATAAGCCTTTGGTGAGACACCGAAGGTTTCCTTGAACACCCGCTGTACGCGGGATGGCGACAACCCAACCACAGCGCCGAGGTCGGCAAGGCTCAACGGTTCATCTGGCCGGCTCTCGATGTACCTGGCCAGTGCGACCATTCGATCGGCAACGGGCATGGATGCTTTCGCGTCACTATCCTTCTCGTCCTGCATCGGGGTTCGGAAACTTTCCATGCTTCGGCTCCTTCATGTGCGCACAACCCATCATCCATATGATGCGCGTTTGCTTCGCCCCCTTCCATCCGATTCTTGCGGGCGCTACATTGACCGTCAATCAACAATAAAACCAACCGATTCCGAGGGGTCAGCACTATGTCCGAGCAATTGGCAATTCCATCCAAAAAGGGTGAAGTCAGTGAGGAGGAGTGGCAGCTTCGCATTGACCTTGCCGCCGCCTACCGACTGATTGCTCTCTACGGCTGGGACGACCTTATCTTCACCCATCTCTCGGTGCGAATTCCCGGTGACGAGCATCATTTCCTGATCAACCCCTACGGAATGATGTTCGAGGAAATTACGGCTTCCAGCCTGGTGCGCATTGATCAGGAAGGCAACAAGATCAATCCAGACGATTTCGACATCAACCCTGCCGGTTTCACCATTCACAGCGCCATCCATGCGGTTCGTGAGGATGCTGCCTGTGTCATGCACACCCACACGACCGCCGGTGTCGCTGTGTCAGCGCAGAAGGAAGGCTTGCTGCCCTTGTCCCAGCAAAGTCTTTTTCCGCTATCCGGACTCGCGTACCACGATTACGAAGGCGTGGCGCTGCGCGAAGACGAGAAAGCGCGCCTGCAGGCAGATCTGGGCCACGCCCGTTTCATGATCCTGCGCAACCACGGCCTGCTGACCACGGGACCCAGCGTCGCCGAGGCCTTCCTGAACATGTACATCCTGCAGCGCGCCTGCGAGGTCCAGATTCAGGCCATGTCCGGAGGCCAGCCGCTGGTACGTATTCCCGATACCATTCTCAGCTCCATTCGGGAGCAGGCCAAAAAGGTCACCAAGGGCATGGGTGGCAACCTTGCCTGGCCAGGACTTCTCCGGAAGTTGGACCGCATCGATCCAGGCTTCCGAAGCTGACATCAGGCCCTGTAGCTATCAGAACATTTTCAGATAACGGTCCACTTCCCAGGCCGACACGTGGTTCTGATAGCTCTCCCACTCGCCTTTCTTGAAGTCGATAAAGCTTTTGAACATGGCTTCACCGAAGACTTCTTTCGCCAGCGGATCGGCCTCAAAGGCCTCCACCGCCTCGCCCAGGTTCCGGGGCAGATACTCAATGCCCTGCTCGGCGATTTCAGCATCGCTGTAGTTGTACATGTTCTCGTGGTGGGGTACGCCCGCGTCCAGACCTTCACGGATGCCTTCCAACCCTGCAGCGAGAATCAGCGCGCTGCCAAGATAGGGATTGCAGGCAATGTCTGCGGCACGGCATTCGATACGCCCGCCCATGCCGGGGATCCGGATCATATTCGTGCGGTTGTTGGAGCCATAACACATGAATACCGGTGCCCAGGTGGAACCGGACATGCTGCCCTGGCGAACGAGCCGTTTGTAGCTGTTCACTGTCGGTGCAATCACGGCACTGATGGCCGCGCCGTGTTTCAGCACACCGGCAGTGAAGTGATAGGCGATCTTGCTGATGCCGCAGTTGTGCAGATCGTCGCCCTTGGGCTCGAACAGGTTTTCGCCGGTTTTCAGATCCGCCAGCGACATGTTGTAGTGGGCGCCACTGCCGGTGCGGTCGGCAAAGGGCTTGGGCATGAAGCTCGCGAAAGCGCCATGTTTGCGGGCAATCTCGTTGGCCATCATCCGGAAGAACACCAGGCGGTCGGACATGGTCAGTGCGTCGGCATATTTGAAGTCGGTTTCGAACTGGCCGTTGGCGTCTTCGTGATCAAACGAGTACACATCCCAGCCCAGCTCGTTCATGGCGTCTACCAGCTCATCCATGATGGGCAGGTTATCCATGAGCGTGCGGGGGTCATAACAGGGCTTGCCCAGGTTGTCGCGATCACTCAGCGGGGCAAAGCCGCCATCCTCGGTATCCCGGAACAGGAAGAACTCGGTTTCAATACCGAGATTGAAGCGATACCCCATATCGGCCGCCGCACTCAGCTGACGACGTAGAATATTCCGGGAACAGGCTTCGAAAGGCGCGCCGTTCAGGAACAGATTGCCCGGGAACCAGGCCAGCTGGCGATTCCAGGGGCAGATGGCCAGCCCATCGGCATCCGGCATGGAGGCGACCTCGTCGTCGGAGATATCCTGGGGCACGCCATCCAGGGCGGCGCCTGTGTAAAGCTCCGAGCCTTCCATCATTTGCCCCAAGTGAGCCACGGGCACGAACTTGCCTTTGGTCACACCGTGGATGTCCACGTAGCTGGCAATGGCGTATTTCACACCTTCCTCTGTGAGCTTCTCTTTCAGGGCCTGGGTGTTGGTCAATTCCGTCATCCTGTTTTTCTCCGGCCCGTCATGCGGGCAATCAGTTTGGGTTCTGGCACGTTTCTTTCTTTGTTTTTGCCATTCAACTTACATGCCAGCGTGTATATATAAGAGCGAAGGCGAGAGACTTCAGGCAAACAGTCAGCCTGAAAGAGAGGGGAAAATGGCGTCGAAGCAATGGCTTGTAGAAGATTACGAAGCAGGTGACCTGCCTCTGACTTCCGGCGAAACGTTGCACTCCGCGAGATTGCGGTACCACCGCATCGGCGAGCTGAACGCACCAAAAGACAACCTGATTATGCTGCCCACGTACTACGGTGGTGCAGCCGCGGGTAATCACCCGTGGGTTGGAGGCAACAGCCCCCTCGATCCAGACCGTTACTGCATCGTTATTCCCGCTTTGTTAGGCGCAGGCGAATCATCCTCACCCTCGAACACCGCCGGAGCGCAGCGCGGCCCGGGCTTTCCTGCCGTGTCCCTGAATGACAACGTGATGCTACAAAAGCGGTTGGTGGAGGACATCTTCGGAGACGCCCGGATCGCGCTGGTAATGGGCTGGTCCATGGGCGGGATGCAGGCACTGCAGTGGGGCTGTTTGTTTCCGACGCAGGTGCGCGCGGTGCTGGCTACCTGCTGCACCGCACGGTGCTATCCCCACAACCGGGTATTTCTTGAGGGCGTAAAGGCGGCACTGACCTGTGACCACGCCTTCGAGAATGGCCGTTACCGGAGTCCACCCGAACGCGGACTCCGGGCCTTCGGCCGGGTTTATGCGGGCTGGGCTTATTCCCAGGCGTTTTTCCGTCACGAGCTCTGGCGCGAACAGGGTTTTGGCTCCATTGAAGAGCTGCTTCGATTCTGGGAGCAGGATCATCTGGGCCAGGACGCCAATGATCTGCTCACCGTACTGAACACCTGGCAGAACGGTGATATCAGCGACAACCCCGTATTTGGCATGGATTACGAAGCGGCGCTCTCTGCCATTGCCATGCCTACCCGAATGATGCTCTGCACCACCGATCTCTACTTTACCGAGGAGGACGCCAGTGAGGATGGCCGCCGGATGCCCGGCGCAACCGTGGAATCGCTGGAATCGGACTGGGGCCACGTTGCCGGTGGTGCGGGCCGGGAGGCTGCAAGCCACAATCGCATCCTTGCGGCCGCCCGGGCCTTGCTCTCGGGAAAGGCGTCATGATCGAGCATCCGAACCTATGCCGCACCAACCCGGTGCATATTTTTGCCGATGCTTTTGCCGGGATGACCCGTTTTCGCCCGCTCTTCGGATCTGGCATGCCATCTGCACTGTTTCCGACTGACGGTTTTCAAAAACCCGATCCGTTCAAAGCACTGTTCACAACACCGCAGACAGAGCGACGGACAAAATGGGTGACTAGGGTTCCGGTCCGGGCAGTCAAGATTCCCGGATGGCTGGTCCGAGAGTTACCGACCTCTGGGGAGGTTACACGGCGGGACAAAAGCCCGGGAGACTGAATCGCAAGGGACGCTGTTACCCGCGATGACCT
Organism: Marinobacter sp.; assembly: GCA_002718255.1. Lineage (GTDB taxonomy): Bacteria > Pseudomonadota > Gammaproteobacteria > Pseudomonadales > Oleiphilaceae > Marinobacter. Next base: position 69,507 of record PBED01000020.1, read on the forward strand.
TGCCGTGTTGTGTAACCAGAGGAGACGATTCATGCGAATGATCAACCATCACCCCGGGCGTGTTTCCGCTACCCTCTTGGGCCTGCTGCCCTTTCTGTTGATCATGCTCATCTACAGCCTGGCCTCCCAGGAGCGCCTGGCAGACAACCCCAACGACAAACTCCTTCCCGGCCTGGAGCAGATGACTGCCGCCGTGGAACGCATGGCGTTCCAGGAAGACCGCCGTAGCGGTGATTACCTGATGGTACAGGACACCACTGCCAGCCTCGCACGCCTCGGGATGGGCGTCGGCATCGCCGCCTTGCTGGCGTTGGTGGTCGGCATTCTCAATGGCGTATTGCCACTGGTCAGGGCCAACCTGGCGCCACTGGTTTCGGCACTGTCCATGGTGCCGCCGCTGGCGATATTACCCATCCTTTTCATTGTGTTCGGGCTGGGTGAGCTTTCCAAAGTCATGCTGATCGTAATCGGCACCGCGCCGATCATGATGCGCGATGTGGCCCAGCGGGTTCGAGAGCTTCCGGGCGAGCAACTGATCAAGATCCAGACCCTGGGTGCCAACTCCTGGCAGGTAATCACCCGCATGGCCCTGCCCCAGGTGCTGCCCCGCCTGATCGACGCCGTGCGCCTGAGCCTTGGTCCCGCCTGGCTGTTCCTGATTGCCGCCGAGGCGATTGCCTCCACCGAAGGCCTGGGCTACCGGATCTTCCTGGTCCGGCGCTACCTGGCCATGGATGTGATCCTGCCGTATGTCATCTGGATCACCATCCTCGCCATTGTCATCGACCAGTGCCTGCGCCTGGCAAACCGCAGACTGTTCCCCTGGTACAACGCAGGAGGCCACTGATGAGCTTTATTACCGTCAACAATCTCTGGAAGGAATACGGCAACCAGGTGATCCTGGAGAACCTGAATCTAAACGTAAAACAGGGGGAATTCTGCACCCTGGTGGGCGCCTCTGGCTGTGGCAAATCCACCTTCCTGAAAATGCTGCTGGGTCAGGAAACCCAGACCCGCGGCGAACTGTTGCTGGAGGGCGAGGCCTTCCCCGGCGAGCCGGATCGGAACCGGGGCATCGTATTCCAGCGCTACTCGGTATTCCCACACCTGACGGTGCGCCAGAACGTGCTGATGGGCCTGGAACTGGGACAGAAACCCTGGCTGGGCAAACTGTTCGGAAGCGCCCGCAAGGAGGCGCTTGAAAAGGTGGACGCGATGCTGGAGTCCGTGGGCCTGAGCCCGTCTGCCCACAAGTGGCCCCACGAACTCTCCGGCGGCATGCAGCAGCGCCTGGCCATCGCCCAGTCCCTGATCATGCGGCCACGGGTACTCCTGCTGGACGAACCCTTCGGTGCGCTGGATCCCGGTATCAGGGGCGACATGCACGACCTGTTGCTGAAGCTGTGGCAGGAAACCGGCACCACTATCTTCATGGTGACCCACGATCTCAAGGAAGGTTTTTACCTGGGTACCCGGCTGCTGGTGTTCGACAAGGTGCGAAACGACCCTCACGATCCGCAGGCGTTTGGTGCAACCATTACCTATGACTTGCCGATCGGGCAGACGGATCGAAAGCTGTTCGAGGACATTCACGAGTCGGTCAGCGAGACAGCCCGGAACCAGGCAGCCTGATGGTGAAGCCAGCCAAATAAAAAAGGTCGCCCGAAGGCGACCTTTTTGAAGCGTTCGGATCAGTTGCTGGCAACCCGATCCTTCGGCAGTTTGAAGGTCCAGACCATACCGCCCTGGTTGAAGTCCTTCACCACCTTGGCGACTTCGCCACCCCAGAGCGGAACCGCGCCGCCCCAGCCGGAAGCTACAGAGACGTACTGTTCGCCGTCCATGGTCCAGGTGACAGGCGTGCCTACCACACCGGAACCGGTGTTGAAGCGGTAAAGTTCTTCGCCCGTCTTGGCGTCGAATGCCTTCAGATGGCCCTCAGGAGTACCGGTGAATACCAGACCACCGGCCGTGGTCATCACGCCACCCCACAGCGGAGCGGTGTTCTCGTAACGCCACACTTCCTCACCGGTTTTCGGATCCATGGCCCGAAGTACACCAATGTATTCATCGTTGGCCGGCTTGATGGTAAAGCCTGCACCGAGGAACGCAGCGCCTTTCTTGTAGGATACCGGCTCATTCCAGATATCCATGGACCACTCATTGGAGGGCACGTAGAACAGGCCGGTCTGCTGACTGAAGGCCATGGGCATCCAGTTCTTTCCGCCCAGGAACGCGGGCTGCGCTACAACGGTTTCACCTTTTTTGCCGTCCATATCAGCCGGGTTACCCGGACGACCGCCTTCGGTGTATATGGGACGACCGGTCTCGGGATCCAGGCCTTTCGCCCAGGTGATCTTGTCCACGAACGGGAAGCCGCGAATAAAGTCGCCGTTCTCACGGTTCAGAACATAGAAGAAGCCGTTACGGTCCGCCGTGGCCGCCGCTTTGACGGTTTTGCCGTTTTCTTCGTAGTCGAAGGAGATCAGCTCGTTGACACCGTCATAATCCCAACCATCGTTCGGCGTGGTCTGGAAGTGCCACTTGATGCTGCCATCGTCCGGATCAATCGCCAGGCGGCTTGAGGAGAACAGGTTGTCACCCGGGCGCAGGTGTGAGTTCCAGGGAGCCGGGTTACCGGTACCGAAGAACAGGGAATCCGTGTCCGGATCGTAGGTGCCACCCAGCCAGGTTGCCGCGCCACCGTTCTTCCACATTTCGCCGGGCCAAGTTACGCCGGCTTTGCCACCGGAAATACCGTTTTCGATCTTCTTGCCGTCCTTGTAGACGTAGCCCATGTGACCTTCAACGGTAGGACGGGTCCAGACCAGATCGCCGGTATTGGCGTCGTAGGCTTCAACCTTGCCGACAATCCCGAATTCACCACCGGAAACGCCGGTAATCACCTTGCCCTTGACGACCAGGGGCGCCGCGGTGATCGCGTAGCCGGCCTGGTAGTCAGCCACCTTCTTGATCCACATCGGCTTGCCGGTGTCCTTGTTCAGGGCCACCAGTTTCGCGTCCAGGGTTCCGAAAATGATTTTGTCGCCGTAGATGGCGGCACCACGGTTAACAACGTCGCAGCAAGGCATGATGCCGTCCGGCAGACGGGCATCGTACTGCCAGATCTCTTCGCCGGTTTTGGCATCGATGGCGTAGATGCGGGAGTAGGAAGCGGTCACGTACATGACGCCGTCCTTAACCAGCGGCTGGGATTCCTGGCCGCGCATTTTTTCGCTGCCGAAGGAGAAAGCCCAGGCCGGTTGCAGATACTGGACGTTGTTGGTGTTCAGATCTTCCAGGATGCTGTAGCGCTGTCCCTGGGTACCCATGCCGTAGCTGACAATGTCCTCAGGGGTCTTGTGATCGTTGATGATGTCTTCGTCGGTTACCGCATGGGCCCCGTAGGATACTGCCATGGCCAGGGCGCTGGCCGCGATGCGAATCCCGAACTTGTTGGTTCTCATGGTTGCGCTCTCCAAGTCTCTTGTTTTCAGTTCTCTTGAGTTCGTTTCAGGCCGAACCGGGAACTTTTCCCGCCTCTGATACGATTCTTGGCTTTGTGGAAAAAACCAACAATTGCTCGCCCGAACAGGTTTTCTAATCACTTGGTAGTACGACTACCCCGGAACTTGAGGCCGGCGCACACCGATCGAACCATCAGAGCTCCCCTTCCGCCCTTGCTATAGCCTGTTCATCCAGAAACGCCCGATAGTAGCCCGGCACGCTGTACCTGAGATTCTGCTCAACCATGAGCTCATTCATTTCACCGGTTTTCACCAACCTGTCGACGATGGCTTCCAGGGCATAGCCCAGCTGGCGATGGGTGTGTTTGATCGCCATGCCCACATCCCATACCTGTTTGCCAATACCAGGGAAGCCGTTACCGGCCGACTTGAAGCCGTCGTTCTCGGGTTTGGCCAGTTCATGGTCAATTTCCGAGCGCATACCCATGACGGCACTCACCTCGCCCCTACGCATGGCCTCGAACGCTTCGGCGACTTTGTGGAAATGGCGCACGTTCTCTCGCATGCGACCGCCAAACGCGGAAGTCAGGTAAAAATCGGGAAGGGTGTCGATCTCGACGCCGATGGGGTTGTATTGAAAGACCGCCACGGTTTCGACGCTCTCGAGCTTTTCGGGGTTGTAGGCGATCTGCCAGGTTTCCTGCTGATAAGGTCCGAACAGCACCACCTGTTCGTTGATGTACTCACCGGTGGAATCCTGCATATAGGCGTAGGTCTTATCGTAGGGCACCCGCAGCATCACATCGGCGAGTCGTTGCTTGGCCAGGTAATGCCCTTTCCAGACGTTGTTGCGCAGGTCGTCTCCGAGGTTTTCATCCGGGGTGATCCAGTGGACTTTGAACTCCACGCCCATTTCCTCGGCAATCCGGCGACCAAGTTCGACGTCGATGCCCCTGGGCTCACCATCCACCTCGTAAGAGTACGGAGGGAAATTCTCGTAGACGCCGACTTTCAGATAGCCGGAGTCCAGAATGATGTCGTAGGTGCGTTCGGCAGGTCGATTCAGGAGTTCGTTGCCGTCGTTAACTTCCTGAGCCAGGACCACCTGGGCAAACAGCAAAAGGGCAAGCATTCGAGTCAGTGTTTTCATTGTTATCTCCCAACGACGAAGGGCCGGCACAAGGCCGACCCGAATTCAGGCATACGTTTTGGTGGACGCCGCAACGGTTATTCCGGCTTAGGCAGCGATTCCACATAAGTGCGGATTGCCCACATGGCATTCTGATCCATGCTTTTCTTCCAGGACGGCATGCCACGGTCAGTGCCATTCATCACCCGGCCGATGTAGTACTCGTCGTCCCACTCGGTCAGCTCCCGGAGATCCGGTGTCAGACCGCCAGACATCGCCCGGATGCCATGACAGGCTGCACAGTTACCGGCATAGGCACTTTCGCCGATTTTGGCCGCCTGGGCGTTGAACTCGCCGAACTCATTACCTTCACGAAACGGGTTTTCGATGCGCACTTCGTCGCCCAGCTCCGGCAGATTGCCCGTATCCACTTCCTGTGGTGTGACATTGCCGTGCGCAATCGCGAAACCGGCCACGCCAGCCATGGCGGTTGCCATGATCGCTTTGAGTGAAAAGGACATTCCCATTGGTCTTACCTCTGTTATTGGATTCCCCGTGGTTGGCTATTGGATTTGTCTGATGCCAACTTGCTGATCCCCAGTCTAGGAATCCAGGAACCCAATCCGAATGCCACTTTGGGGGTTTTGGCTTAGTTCCTTGGTAGTAGACGGTCGGAGCGAAGGCCAAAGCACGAGGCATCCGGAAAAAACCCGGAAACTGACCACTTTTCATGATGAAGGCTGCGTTTCGGGAACTTTTCCCGGCTTTTAAGGCTATTTTCCCGCAACCCCGATGGCTTTTTCCGTCGCCACCAGCACGAGTACGCGCCAATACTCGGAGCGTCGATGCCATGAGCAAGACGATGGTTACAACAAAAACCAAGGGGAAAGATTATGAACATCAAAACACGCAAACACCCGCTGCTTCGCGGGATTGGAATGGCCCTGGCCCTGAGCTCAGCGGCCGGCCTCGCCAGCCAGGTTCACGCCAAAGACGTGACCTGGGACGACATTGCCAATGACGCGCAGACGCCGGAAAACGTCCTGGGCTATGGCATTGGTCCGAAGGCACAGCGTTACAGCCCCATGACCACCATTAACCGGGATAACGTCGAGCGCCTGGTTCCGGCCTGGTCGTTTTCGTTTGGCGATGAGAAACAACGGGGCCAGGAATCCCAGGCCCTGGTTCATGATGGTGTGGTCTATATTACCGGCTCTTACTCGCGTCTCTTCGCGCTGGACGCGAAAACCGGTGAACGCCTCTGGGAATACACCCACCGCCTGCCTGAAGGCATCCGCCCCTGTTGCGACGTGGTGAATCGCGGAGCGGCGATTTTTGGCGACAAGGTGTTCTTCGGAACCCTCGATGCCGGCATCGTTGCCCTGAACAAAGACACCGGCAAAGTGGTCTGGCGTGAGAAGTTTGCCGATCATGAAGCCGGCTACACCATGACCGGCGCCCCCACCCTGGTAAAAGATCAAAAAACCGGGAAGGTCCTGCTGATTCACGGCTCCTCGGGGGATGAGTTCGGCGTTGTTGGCAAATTGTTTGCCAGGGACCCGGATACCGGCAAGGAAGTCTGGATGCGACCATTCGTTGAAGGCCACTACGGCCGCCTCAATGGCGAAAAGAGCACGCCGACCGGCGACCCTCGTGCGCCCAGCTGGCCAGATGATCCCAACACCGAAACCGGCAAGGTGGAGGCCTGGAGCCATGGCGGCGGCGCCCCCTGGCAAAGCGCCAGCTTTGACGCGGAAACCAACACCATCATCATTGGTGCCGGCAACCCAGCGCCCTGGAATACCTGGAAACGCACATCCCCCGGCGGTGACCCTGCCGACTACGACAATTTGTACACCTCCGGCCAGGTGGGTGTAGACCCCACTACCGGCGAAGTGAAGTGGTTCTACCAGCACACGCCAAACGATGCCTGGGACTTTTCCGGCAACAACGAGCTGGTGCTGTTTGAGTACGACGAGAACGGCGAAACAGTCAAAGCTACGGCCCATGCCGACCGCAACGGCTTCTTCTACGTGGTCGACCGTGAGAACGGTGAATTCAAGAAAGGTTTTCCGTTTGTGGACAACATTACCTGGGCTGAACGCATTGGAGAGGATGGTCGTCCTGTAGAGCGGAAGGGGCAACGCCCGCCACCGGTTGCTGAAGGCGAAACCCGCGGCGAATCCATCGAGGTGTCTCCGCCATTCCTGGGTGGTAAGAACTGGAATCCCATGGCGTACAGCCAGGATACCGGGCTGTTCTATGTACCCGCCAACCATTGGAAAGAGGATTACTGGACCGAGGAAGTCACCTACAAGAAAGGCGCCGCCTACCTGGGCCAGGGTTTCCGGATCAAGCGCATGTATGACGACCATGTGGGCATCCTTCGCGCCATGAATCCGCTCTCCGGTGAGATCGAGTGGGAGCACAAGGAGCGGCTGCCGCTCTGGGCCGGCGTCCTGACCACCAAGGGTGGCCTGGTGTTCACCGGGACCGGCGACGGTTTCCTGAAAGCCTTCGATGCGGAAACCGGGGAGGAGCTCTGGAAGTTCCAGACCGGCTCCGGAATCATCTCCTCGCCGATTACCTGGGAGATGGACGGTGAGCAGTACATCGGGGTTGCTTCCGGCTACGGCGGCGCGGTTCCTCTGTGGGGTGGCGACATGGCCGAGCTGACCAAGCCCATTTCTCAGGGCGGGTCTTTCTGGGTCTTCAAGATGCCCTCCTGGGCACAGGCCTCCCGCTAATTTTCCTCCGGTTCGGGCCTGGCGTCTCGCCAGGCCCCTTTTTAAGATCGATTCGGGAGTGAACCCATGAGACCCATCATAACAGCCTCACTGATACTCGCGTTTACACCAGCGCTGGCCGGCGATTACATGGCCGACCTTGATCAGGCGCCGGTCATCAACGGCTGCAAACTGGAAAGGGAGACCCGTTGCCCCGGCGCTGACCTTAAGGGCGTGGACCTGTCGAACATGGATCTGCGCTCCGCCAACTTCCGCGGTGCCAACCTGTCGGGCGCCAACCTGAGCCACACCAGCCTGCGAGGTGCCAACCTCGACGGGGCAAACCTCGACAACGTCACCGGATACCGCCTGCAGGTCTACCGGGCCAGCATGCGGGGCGCGTCACTGAGGAATGCCCGGTTACAGGGGATGCAGGGCGAATACCTGTTTGCCCAAGGTGCGGACTTCAGCGGCGCAGATCTGACCGGAGCAAACTTCGACTTCTCCCGCTTTTCAGGTGCCACGCTGGTCAACGCCACCATGCCGTTCAGCAGTTTCGAGATTTCCTGGATGCCGAAGGCGAATCTGGAGGGGGCCAACCTCAGGGGGGCAAACCTTCAGGAAGCCAAGCTGGGGCTGGCGAACCTGGCGGACGCGGACCTGACCGGAAGCCGGATCCACTACGCCACCTTCGAGGGCACCTACATGGAGGGCTGTACCGCCTGCCCCTTTGATTGGTGATCCGGGGCGGGCTCAGACCCGCCTCGCTTCCTCCAGTTGGCCATAGCGAATCAGGCCGGCATCGACCGCCAGGTGAATCAACTCCACGGAGGACGAAACCTGCAGCTTGCTTTTCAGCCCCGCCAGGTGGTTGGACACGGTCTTGCTGCTGACACACAGGCGTTCGGCGATTCCGCCCAGGCTCTCCCCTCTGGCGTACATCAGCAATACTTCCATTTCCCGCTGGGTCATATCCCGGAGGCGGTGATCGACCGGCCGCTCCTGATTCATCGCCAGACGTGTGGCAATCGGATGCTCGATGTACGGTTGGCCCGATGCCACCCGCTTCACAGCTTCCGCGAGTTCCTCGGGCGCGCAGCTCTTGGAGACAAAACCGAGCCCTCCCACATCCAGCGCCTGACGCACCATGGGCAATTCATCGTGCATGGTAAAGAACAGGATCGCCGCCCCCCGCCAGCGCTGGCGCAATCGTCGCCCAACCTCCAGCCCGGAGATATCCGGCAACCCCATATCCAGCAGCACCACATCGGGCCGCAGCTCGCCATAGCGGGCCACGGCATCCTGACCGTTGTCGACCTCGGTGATGGCCACTGCCGGCAGCATGGAGCGCAGCAGATTGGCAATGCCCTGTCGCACGACCTGGTGGTCATCCACAATCATCAGTTTCATGAAACACCTCCGGTACCTGGAGTCAGCGGCACGGCCAGCCGGATTCGGGTTCCCTCGCCCAATCGGCTCAGAAACTTCACTTCGCCCCCCAGGCAGCGGGCTCGCTCGCACATGGAACGCACGCCCAGGCCGGCATTGCCGGGCAGTTGATCATTGCCCACGCCATCATCGCGCAACTCGATGCTCAGCTCGTTATCATTGCGGGCAACGGCCAGCGTGGCGCAGGAAGCTTTTGCATGACGGGAAACATTATTCAGGGCTTCCTGAAGGAAACGATACAGGTGGGTCTGCTGCTCCCCGGTGAAATCGGGCAGGCGCTCGTCCATCGCCAGGCGACATTCAAGCCCGCTGAGCTGTTGCCATTGTTCAGTCAGATGGCGAATGGCACTGCCGAGGCCCAGCTGTTCCATCACCAGGGGATGCAGCTCCTGCAAAAGGTGCCGGAAGTGTTTCTGGACAGTCTCACAGTGTTCCGCCAGATCCCTGGCCTGCTGCTTCTGGCGGTCACCGAGGTCCGGATCGTAGAGCAGACTGCGGGCCTGGGCCCGAATGCCCGTCAGGTACTGGCCGAGATCATCGTGCAGCACCCGGGCGATGTGTTCGCGCTCCCGATCCTGTAATTGCAGGAGTTCGTTAAGCAGTCGGCTCACCGTTTGCTGTTCCGACTCGAGGGCCCCGGCCATGGAATTGAACCGGCAAACCAGCGCGTCCAGTTCCTGTTCGCCCTGACGGGGAAGCCGGGATGTCAGTTGACCTGTCGAAACCGCACCCATGGCCTCTGACAGACTGGCAAGAGTACGTACGCCGCGCCGAATGATGAAAAACAGGGCAAGAAAACAAAGGCCCATACCAATGGCATAGGCGCCCGAAATCAGGAGGAACCCTTCCCAGATTTCCTCCACCTCATCGGCGGGATCAACCTGCCAGCCGTTAATCAACGGCCGCGAGGCATCGCCGGCAATCAGCTCGAAAAACCAGGCCGGCACGTCCCCGCCTTTTCCGGATTCCTCGTTATCAGACGGCCTCAGATGACGAAGACCACTGACAACGGATCCGGGAAGACGTTCGGGGCTATCGAGACTCTGAGCCAGAACGGTAACGCCATCAAGTTCCCGCTGAACATCATGTCGGGCCTGCTGGGTATAGAGCAGCGCTCCAAGCAAGTAGACGAGCAGGAAAACCGCCAGCATCAACAGGGAAATCTTCCGGTATACGGTCATTGTTTTTATCCGTTGCGAGTAAACAGCGTCTCTACATCCATGCTAAGGGCGGGAGAATTCACCGGAATAGTTCTTTAGTACCGCCACTTTCCTACTTTCTGAATATTTTCGCTGCTTTTGCCCTTCTCTAAGCTGGAAGCACAACAACAAACCGGAGAAACCCATGTCTGTTCTTTCCCGGACAACGGCCACTTCACTGATCGCCCTGGTAGCAGCAACACCGTTGAAGGCGGAATCCCTCGATGTGCAGATCGGCTATCTGCAGTGGGTGCCGGATCAGGGACCGGTGCTGTCCAATGTGATCTCGGAACCTGAGGACGCCGGCCTGAGGGGCGCAGAACTGGCCATCAACGACAACAGCACCACCGGCAGGTTTCTGGGCCAGACTTACTCGATGCAGAGTAACGTGGCGGACTCGGAAGAAGCAGCTATTGCGGCCTTTGATGCCATGCGCGAGAACGGCCTGGAGTTGTTCGTGGTGAATGCGCCGGCGTCAACCCTGAAAACCCTTACCGAAAAAGCCGGTGATAACACCCTGATCTTCAACGCCGGGGCCAAAGACGATGCCCTACGCACCGGCCAGTGCCACGTCAATCTGCTGCACACCATGCCCAGCTATTCCATGCTCACGGACGCCCTCGGCCAGTGGCTGAATCAGCGACGCTGGGATGAGGTGTTTTTGATTACCGGGCCGACCGACGCCGATAAGGGCTGGGCCGATGCCTTCCGCCGCTCTGCCAAGCGCTTCGGACTCGAGATTGTCGAGGACAAGCCCTGGACCTTTGACGCTGATCTCCGCCGCACGGCCTCCAAAGAGCTGCCGCTGTTCACTCAGGCCAGCGATTACGACGCGGTGGTGGTGGCCGATGTGCGGGGCGATTTTGGCGAGTACGTGCCATTCAACACCTGGCTGCCACGCCCGGTGATGGGCACCCAGGGCATGTCGCCGGTCACCTGGCACCGGGTAGTGGAGAGCTGGGGCGCAGCGCAACTTCAAAACCGTTTCCGCGAATTGGCTGGGCGGAATATGAACGGTGAAGACTACGCGGCTTGGGCTGCCATTCGGTCAATGGGTACGGCAGTGACCGACCTGAACTCTGCGAACCCCGCTGACATCCGAAATTTCCTGTTCAGCGACAAATTCCAGTTGGCCGCGTTCAAGGGCCGCAAACTCACCTTCCGCGACTGGAACGGCCAGCTGAGACAGCCGATTCCACTCGTGCATCCCCGGGGACTGGTAGCACGAGCTCCTTTTGAAGGCTTCCTGCACCCGAATACCGAAATGGACACCCTCGGCTTCGACAGACCTGAAAGCGAGTGCCGGATTAACGGCTGAGCCCATGCCGGCCAACGTTCAAAACAAAAAGGAGTCACACCATGAAAACCCTGTTCAAACAGACCGCACTGGCCGCCATGATCGGCCTGTCGACACCGGCACTGGCCAGCGTGGCCTATGTGTCCAACGAGAAAGATAACACCCTGTCGGTGATTGATACCGAAACCCAGGAAGTGATTGAGACCATCAGTGTCGGCCAGCGGCCCCGGGGTATCCTGCTGTCCAAAGACTTTACCAAGCTGTACATCTGTGCCAGCGACGACGACACGGTTCAGGTGCTGGATCTGGCCACCCGCAAGATTGTGGACACCCTGCCTTCCGGTGAAGATCCGGAGCAGTTCGCGCTGCACCCGAATAACAAGCACCTCTACATCGCCAACGAGGACGACGCCATCGTGACGGTGGTGGATGTGGATACCAAGGATGTTCTGGCCCAGATCGATGTGGGCATTGAGCCGGAGGGGATGGCGGTGAGCCCGGACGGCAAGTGGGCGGTAAACACCTCCGAAACCACCAGCATGCTGCACTGGATCAACACCGAGACCTTCGAGATCGAGAAAAACATTGTGGTGGGTCAGCGCCCGCGCCACGTGGAGTTCAGCAAGGACAGCAAGATTGCCTGGGCCTCCGCCGAAATCGGCGGCACCGTGCACATCATCGATGTCGACAACCTGGAGCAGATTCACGAGATGTCCTTCAAGGTGCCTGGCGTTAATCAGGATCGGGTCCAGCCGGTGGGTATTGAACTGACGTCCAATGGCAAATACGCCTTCGTAGCGCTCGGCCCCTCCAATCATGTAGCGGTTGTTGATGCCCAGACCTATGAAGTCCTGGATTACCTGCTGGTGGGCGCCCGGGTGTGGCAGCTGGATCTGGACAAGGACGAGAAGCACCTCTACACCACCAATGGTGTGTCCGGCGATGTATCCGTGATCGATGTGGAAGACCTGAAGGTCATCAAATCCATCAAGGTAGGCCGCTACCCCTGGGGTGTGGTCATCGATCCGACGTCATGACCATCGAAGCGAGCAACCTCAGCTTTCGTTACGGCGACAAGCCGGTGCTCCGGGAGGTCAGCTTTACGCTGACCTCTGGCCGTTTTCACGCGCTGCTCGGGCCCAACGGCGCCGGCAAATCAACCCTGTTTGGTTTGCTCACCCGACTGCTGGCCCTGCAGCAGGGCGAACTCCTGCTGGCCGGGCAGTCCCTGAAAAAGCAGCCGGCCGAGGCCATGCGCCAGATCGGCGTGGTGTTCCAGCAGAACGCGCTGGACCTGGACCTGACCGTTCGCCAGAACCTGCAATACCACGCCGCTCTGCACGGGCTGTCCCGCAAAGAAGCCAGAGCCAGGGGTGATCGGGAACTGGAACGCTTCAACCTGCTGGAGCGCGCCAAAGATGCCGTCCGCCAGCTCAACGGTGGCCATCGCCGGCGAGTGGAAATCGCCCGGGCTCTCCTGCATGAGCCCTCGCTGCTGTTGCTCGACGAACCCACGGTGGGCCTGGACGTTGCAAGCCGCAAGGCGCTCAACGAACACGTTCGAACGCTGTGTGAAGAAGACGGCCTGACCGTACTCTGGGCCACCCACCTGATTGAAGAAGTTCGCGCCGACGACCGGGTACTGATCCTGCACCAGGGCCAACTGCTGGCTGACGGTAATGGCCAGGCCATCTGCGACGCCGAAGGCACCCGCGATCTGGCCGAAACCTTCCACGCCCTGACCGGAGCCGGTTGATATGAAAGCAGCTCACTACTGGCACTGTTTTGTAGGTATCCAGACACGGGAATGGCTGCGCTTCTGGCAGCAGCGCACCCGCTTTGCCAGCGCTCTGGTCCGGCCACTGCTCTGGCTGGTGGTGTTCGCTGCCGGGTTCCGGGCGGTGCTGGGCATTTCCATCATCCCGCCCTATGAAACCTACATCACCTACGAGACCTACATCGCCCCCGGGCTGTGCGGAATGATCATCCTGTTCAACAGCATGCAGAGTGCCCTGTCCATGGTTTACGACCGGGAACTGGGCAGCATGCGGGTGCTGCTGATGAGCCCCCTGCCCCGGCCTTTCCTGCTGGTCACCAAACTGCTGGCTATGGGTGTGGTGTCCATCGGGCAGGTGTATGTGTTTTTGCTGTTGGCTCTGCTGGTGGATGTCGAGCCGCCGTTGTGGGGCTACCTGGCGGTGTTGCCGGCGCTGATTCTGACCAGCCTGATGCTGGGCGCCCTGGGGCTGCTGATCGCCACGTGGATCAAGCAGTTGGAGAACTTTGCCGGGGTGATGAACTTTGTCATCTTCCCGATGTTCTTCATGTCTTCGGCGCTCTATCCGCTCTGGCGCATGAACGAGGCCAGCCCCTGGCTGTACTGGATCTGCCAGTTCAACCCGTTTACCCACGCGGTGGAGGCGATCCGGTTTTCCCTGTATCTGGAGTGGAATCCGATGGCTTATGGGATTACCGCAGGTGTGACTGTTTTCCTGGCGTTTTTTGCCACAGCCGGCTTTCGTCCGCAACGCACGAAAATACTGGGCGGGAAGCCCGCATAATGCCCGAAAGCTGACTTACACGGATTCAGGAGCCGGCCAAATCCAGGCCACGAAGCCTGCCAAGCAGCCCGTCGACCAACCCGGGTTCGCCTACCGAACTATCCCACTGTAACTGAGCGGGCTTGCCGTCGAGATACCATAGGCGGTTCGCCAATATCTCAGCATCCCCGCCATCATGGGTAACACAGATCATCGCCATATCCGGATGCGAATCCAGGATTCCGGCAATCAGCGCCTTGAGCTCACCCGCCATCACAGGGTCCAGTGACGCAAACGGCTCGTCCAGCAGCAGCAAGTCCGGCTTCACCGCCAGGCAACGGGCCAGGGCCGCCCTTCTGGCCATTCCCAGGGACAGCTGGTCCGGCAGGTAATGGCCATAACCGGACAACCCCACCTGTTCCAACAAGGTCTCGGCCTCCGGATCACTGGCACCCACCAGTTTCAGATTCGCATTCAGACTGCGCCACGGCAGCAGGCGATGTTCCTGAAACAGGTAACCCACCCGGAGTTTGCCGCGACCCATAACGGCTTCCTCTGGCACCGATTTATCGAGACCGGCAATCGCGTTCAGCAGCGTCGTCTTGCCAACACCCGAGGGGCCCAGCAGGCAGATGCGGTCGCCTCGCGCAATGGTTGCGAAGACCTCTCCGAGCACCGGCTGGCCGAAATCGCGGCCGGCGATTCTGAGTTCAAGCATGGGCGGCCTCCGGTTGTCGCCAGCGACTGGATCGGCGCTCAAGAGGCTGAAGTATGGCCAGTTCAATCAGCTGGACGATGGCAATAAACGCCAGGCTGTAGGCAAGAATGGCGGCCACGTCGAAAACCTGAAACGCCATATGCAACTGGAAGCCAACGCCGCTGGAACGGCCGAGCAGCTCCACCACCAGGACAATTTTCCAGATCAGGGCCAGGCCGCCCCGGGTAGCCGCCATGAGATAGGGAAACAGCTGGGGTACCCAGACTTCCCGCAACCGTTGCCACCGGGTGAACTCGTAAACAGTGGCCATCTCCTCGAGCCTATAGTCCAGGCTGCGGGCGCCCTCCCGGACGGTAACCGCCACGTTGGGCACTTTGTTGATCACGACCGCCATCACGGCCGCCACTTCCACCAGGCCGAACCAGACATACATGAGGATGATGGTGACCAGGGCCGGCAGGTTCAATAAAAGCACCAGCAAGGGATCGAACAGGGCATTGGTGGTTTGCGAACGGCCCATGGCGATGCCGATAGCGGTGCCAATGATCATGGCCAGAATAAAGGCAACCACCACACGCCCGAGCGTCGCGCCCAGATGATGCCAGAGTTCGCCAGTCGCCGATTCACGAATCAGGGTGTCCAGTACGTTCGCCGGCGTTGGTAAAAGGGGCGACTGAAGCAGCCAGGCCGTCAGCGCCCAGAGCACGACAAACGAGGGCAGAACTATCCAGTAGCTCCAGAGCGGCGGGCGGCCGGTAGGGCCTTTCACGGCTGGCTCCGGTAAAACAGATTGGCGGGCATCAGGCGGTCCGGGTCGGCACCTGTGAGGGTCATCAATCGCTGCAGGTCTGCAATACGCTGTTCTGTTTGTGGCGCAGGCGTGCCGGCGACGAAGCCCTCGCGCAATGCCGTGAAGACGCCATCTTCAGGATTACCCATCAGGGGACGCAAGCGTTGCCAGGGTGATTCACTGTCCGCCAGCTCGGCTTTGGCCTCTTGAAGGGAGGCCGCGAAACCATCTATCAACGATCCATGATCGGTCGCCCATTTCGCAGGGAAGACATAACCCAGCACCGGCAGGTTGCGATCCAGGTCCAGCTCAGTGAGCAGATCGGCCATGCTGAAGGCCGACCGCCAGCCGCCCTCACCCCGGAGACGGGCCGCGAAATGCCAGTAGGTGACGATCACGTCTACCTGTCCCCGCTTGAGAGCCTGGCTGAGCAGCGGCGGAGCAGCGAACTGGATCTCTGCGGATTCGTCCAGATTGATACCCTGCCGCTCCGCGACTTTCTGGAGCAGTATCCAGCCCTTGCTGTCCGGCCCGCCGGCTACGCCGATGCGCTTGTCCGCCAGATCCGCCACCGAGCGGATCGGGGAAGTCTCGGCGACAACGATATCGCCGATCTGGGATGAAAAAGGCACATAAAGGTAGGGCGCTCCTGCCTGAAACCTGGACTGCGCCCACAGCAGGTCGGCCACTGCGCCATTCACCGAACCGCTGGTGACCGCGAGCCTGGAGGCCGGCAGGTTGGCCACCGGTTTCAGGTCCAGCCGATAGCCATTCTCCCGATCCAGTTCCCGATGCAGGATATGGTCAAGCTCCCAGTGGGCCGTGCCGAACTGCAATACGCTGACGGACAGTACGGGCAGCTCAGAGGCTCCCTCCCCGGTCTGGGCACCACCTGCGAGGCTGAAGATAAGACACACCAGGGCGGTCACTCCCTTTTTGATCCAGCGATCGGCAAGAGAGGGTTGGGAGACTAGAGTTATTGTTGGTTGTAGGCTCATTGCTCCACGATACGAAGCCCACAGCCCGGCAAGAATAGTACTTTGGTGCCTGTTTTTTGGTGCGATGGTCGCATTCAACCCGACACCAGGATGGCGTGTAATGAAACCATCACAATAATAAACAGAGGATCGACTCCGACTCCGGCGATTCTCTGCACAGGAGGCCGCTATGCTGAACGAGCTCGATGCCGCACTCTCTTCCGAAAACCGTTATCATGATTCGGAAGCCATTCCCGACACTGAAAACAAACAGGTAGACCCATCCATGGAGCCGGCTTACAAGATTCTGATTGCCGACGACCACCCACTGTTCCGCGAAGCCATCAGCAGCGTTATCGCCTCTGGCTTTGAGGGCAGCGAGATCATCGAAACCGACGATCTGGACAGCGCCCTCGATATTACCCGCGAGAACGACGATCTGGACCTGATCCTGCTGGACCTGAATATGCCGGGAATGCATGGCCTGAACGGTCTGATCACGTTGCGCAATGAAGCCCCGACCATTCCGGTGGTGATTGTCTCTGCCGAGGAAGACAAACAGGTGGTACTGCAGGCCATTACTTACGGCGCCTGCGGCTTCATTACCAAGTCCTCGCCCCGGGCCCAGATGACCGAAGCCATCCAGCAGATCCTGAACGGCAACGTCTACCTGCCGTCGGATATCATTCGCACCGGCAAGGAAAGCAACACCCGCCGCAGCCGCAATGAAGACAATCCGATTTCACCGGAGCTGCTGAACTCCCTGACCCGCCGCCAGCTGCTGGTGCTCGAGCGCATGTCCAAGGGCGAATCCAACAAGCAGATTGCCTATAACCTGAACATTGCCGAGACAACGGTGAAGGCCCATGTGTCTGCGATCCTTCGCAAGCTCGGGGTTCACAACCGGGTTCAGGCAATTCTGTCTGCCAGTGATGTGGATTTCAGTCAGTATTTGAAGCGTTAAGGTAGGGTGTTTGTCGGATTGGGCGCAGCCGTAATCCGACACCTATCGTCAATATCAGCTTCTAAGCAAATGACTCAGCGCACTGCGCAGCTTAAGGGGCTTCACCGGCTTGTTCATCAGCAGATGCCCAAGCTCGCGGATATGCTGCTTTAGCTCATTGGTGTAGTTGGCGGTAATCATCACCACCGGCGCCGGGCAGTTCCGGCGGCCATTGATCTCCGCCACCACATCCACGCCGTTTTCATCGTTGTCCAGATGATAGTCCGCCAGGATCAGGTCCACTTCACTGGTAGCCGGATCCAGCTGACGCTCGAGATCCTCAAGGGACACCGCCGTCACCACCTGGCAGTCCCAACCTTCGAGCAGGGTTTGCATGCCCTGGCAGATCGACAGGTCATTATCGATCACCCAGATTCGGGCACCGCCAAGACCACTATCGAAAGACACGGCTCGATTCTGGTCGGCCGTCGGTTGCCTTGGCTTCAGGCGGCCAATAGGAACCCGAACACTGAATACCGAGCCTTTCCCCTCGATGGAGGAAACCGTGACTTCATGCCCAAGCATGCGGGATATCTTGTCCACGATCGCCAGACCAAGACCCAATCCTTTATCGGGTTGTGAGCCGGCCGGACGGATGCGTTTGAATTCCTGGAAGATCTCGGTGAGCTTGTCTTCGGGAATACCGGGGCCGGTATCCCACACCTGCAACAGGACATGGTCCTTTTGTCGACGGCAGCCAAGCAGAATCCGGCCGTTGCCGGTATAACGGATGGCGTTGGTCAGGAAATTCCGGAGGATCCGAGCCAGTAGCTGGGAATCCGACTCCACAATCGCGGAGCTGGCAATAAAGTCCAGTTGCAGCCCCTCGGCCATGGCCATCTGGCGGAATTCCCGTGCGATATTATTGAGCAGGTCCCGAAGGTCAAAGGCGGTGACATCCGGTTTGATCACGCCGGCATCGAGCTTGGAAATATCAACCAGGGTGCCCAGCAGGTTTTCAACGTCATCCAGAGAGGTGCTCACCGATCGAACCAGGCCTTCAGCCTTGGGCCCGAACGACTGTTCCAGCAATGCACTGGTGAATAACCGTGCGGCATTCAGGGGTTGCAGCAAGTCGTGGCTGACGGCCGCCAGGAACTTCGTTTTCGAGAGGTTGGCCCGCTCGGCCTCGAGCTTGGCATCCCGAAGCCGTGCCTCTACCGCCGCCCGCTCGGTGATTTCCTGGCGCAGCTGGTTGTTCAGGCCGGTCAGGGCCGCGGTGCGTTCCTTCACCCGGCGCTCCAGATTGTCATAGGCCTGCTCCAGAGCCAGGGCGGTCTTTCGACGGTCGGTAATGTCCCGGATCAGCACGAAGAAACCGATGATGTCGCCCTGCTCATCGAAATTCGGCACGTAGGAACGCAGCATGTGGCGTACCTCACCCTGTTCACCGGTCTCCTCGAATTCGAACGTCACGTTGTGGCCGTCCATGACATCGAGAATCTGGGGAAGCAGGCGCTGGTAGAACTCTGGCGAATGCACCTCGTTAAGACGTTTGCCGAGGGGCGACTCGCCTTTGCGCCCGTACCATGACTCATAGACCTTGTTGCAGAACTGGATGGTCATGTCGGCGCCGATATAGGCAATCAGCGCGGGAACATGGTCGGTCACCACCCGGATCCAGCGCTCGCTCTCTTCGAGCGCCTTGATCCGGCGGGCCATTTCGCTGTTCTTCACATCGGTGATGTCGGAATAGAGCACCACCAACCCACCTTCCCGGGTCGGTCTCTCGGTAACCTGAACCCAGCGGCCGTTGGCCAGCAGAAACACCACGCCTTCCGAATCCGGATGGCTGTGTTCCTCCAGAACCAGACCGCAGGCCACCGCCTGCCGCTTCACTTCTGAAATACGGGTGCCCTGGCCCGGCGCATCAACGCCGGCGTGTCGCCAGTAGCTCCGGAACCGACTGTTGCTCTGGATCAGGCAATGCTTGTTATCAAAGAGCACGAAGCCATCGGCAATACTCTCTATAGCATCACTCAGTCTCTGGCGGGTTGTCTCGGCTTCCTCCCTGGCCCGGTTCAGGGCCTTGTTGCTGCCCTTGAGCTGCTCCATGGCCTGGTTCAGCGCCTCGGTCCGCTCCCGAACCTGCTCGGCAAGCACCACCGAGTGCTCGAAGGCCGCGTAGGGCTCCGGCTTATGGGCAGAGCCAGACTCCACCCGGACAATCAGCGCATCGCGAATCCGCCGCAGGCGCTCGTTCTCCGCCTCAAGCTCGGCGATTCGACGATCCCGCTCGTCCTCGACGGGTGCTTCAATCTTGTCCGGAACGGACATCAGGCTGGCCAATGACCACCCCCGTAAACGTCTGGTTGATATGCATACCGTCGAACTGCTCGCCGTAGGTATTGAAGCCAATCACCTTGTGATGGCGAAGGAACTCCGAAACCGCTTCCACTTCCCCGGTCAGTTCTGCCTCCAGCCTTCGCAGAAAACAATCACAGCCAATCGTAACCAGGGGCGGCCCCACGACCTGCTCTGCCGCCTCGATCTGGGGGCGAACGCTGTCCAGCAGGGATTCCGGCGCCATCGCCGTCATCACGATTCCGGTTTCCACGGCGCAATAGAAAGTCAGACTCTTGTCCGGGTTCACCCGCTGCACCGAGCGGACAAAATAGTGGCCGCCGATTTTCACCCCCATGGGCCGTAGCGCAAACACCTTGCGATCCAGTGCTTCGACATCCACGCCAACGGCTCGGGCATAGGCATCGGCCGCCGGCTCTGCATTAAGCTCGAACACCGTGCGGCTTTCCGCGCAGGCGTCCGTCACCACCAGCTTTTCACTACGTTCGACCATGTGGTGCGTGGAAAACACCCGAAAATCCAGCGGTGTATTTACCAGCAATACCGTGGCGGCTCCGGTATGGAACTGGCCGTCGTAGAACACATGGGTATTGGCCAGCCGCTCATCGTCGCCGGCAGAACCGCCAAACTGGGGAATGGTGCCAAGGGCCGAGTTGAGTGTTGCCAGCACCAGCTCTTCACGGCTGGACAGGCCGTCCAGCAGCGTGATGGCAAAGGTGTTGCCTTTGACCGGCGCGAGTCTGGCATCCCGGCAGGTCGAAAGCAGGCCGTCGATTACCCCCTGGGCATCCTGCAGGGTGAATCGGTCCAGCTCCCGGATCAGTGCGCAATCGATGGCGAAATAGCGGCTGTCAAACCCGATGGCGGTGATGCATCCACGTCCGTAGCCGTCCGGAGTGATCTCCCCGGCCGAAGTGCAGCCGCAGACACGCGCACCTTGAAAACTGTGCTCAAGGGCACTACCAAGTCGACCCAGGTCGTATTCCGCAGAACAGAAGAAGAGTACACAGCCAAGATGCTCGTGGCTGAGCTGGCTGGCGAGATTGGTGGCGGCCAACATGGGATCGCGAACGCTGGAGCTCGCTACCCGGACCGCAGGCAGGGTCGTCGCTGGCTTCATAAACGCGGTTCCCGAAAACGGATGACTTTTCACCGATTCTACGGCATCCGCAAACGCAGCCAATGCGACTTCAGTGCTTTTAATCGGCGCGCCAAAATGATCGTAAGCCATTGATTAAACTGCCTCCTGAATCAATGCCTGATGGCGCTGCCGGTTTGCCTCAAGGCAAACCGGCACTTTAGTCTTAGACAAACCAGCGCAGCGAGAGGCCTCCTGCCACCCGCAACGCCAGGTAGGGCTTAGAACATCACGATGGCGCCAAGGGCGATGGTGTCCGCCTCAGTGGTGGTTGCACCGGTGGTGCGGTTGTTGTCTTCGTACATGTTGTACTCGGCAACCAGCTTGAAGTTGCTGTTTACATCGTGGAAGAACCCGAGCGTTGTGCTCTCGGTTTCCAGATTCAGGATTTCAGCGTCCGTCTCGCCGTAGGAAAGCACAACGCGATTGGCACCGAAGGCATAGGAGCCCTGAACCAGGAAGCCGTCGGCATCGTCTTCGGTCACCGCACCGTTGCCGATCAGAACCGGGTTGTCACCCTTGGAAGTAAAACCGGAAGCAGCCAGGGTCAGTCCCGCGACCGACGCCTTGATACCGTAGCCGAGGCCTGTGCTGTCGACGGTCGTGCTGCCATTTTCAGCAGACTGATAGCGCCCGTTCACCCAGCCGGTCAGGGCCACATCGTTCAGGTTGGCGTTGTAGGTTACCTCGGACTCGAAGCGGGGTGCGGCATTTTCGTCATTGGCACCGGTCACCGTATCGGCGGGATCCAGAACACCGGCCGCGACCTTGAGGCCGCCCATATCCGGCGAGCGATAGGTAATCTGGGCGGAAGGTGTCGGGTACGGATAGCCTGCGCGGATATTGCCGAAGGAAACGCCACCGGCGACGCCCGGGGAACCGAATCCCATCAGGATTTCGTCGAGGAAAATGTTGGAGCGGGCATACAGGCCGAAGTCCTTACCAATCAGCACCTGACCAAAATCGCCGTCCACCGTGGCGTAGAATTGGCGCACGTCAATGGCGGTGTCCGTCGCTTTACCAGCTTCCAGACTGTCATTGATAGTGGTCCAGAACGAGGAACGCCCGCCCAGGGTCAGATCACCCATCTCCTTGCTGAAATTGAAGCCGATGGTGTTGGGCAGGAAGCCCATCTTGATTCGGGAATCGCGAACGTCGTTCTGCTTGTCGTCACGGTTTACGTAGAACGCGTTGAAGTAGCCATCCACGGAAAAGCTGGTGCCGTCCTGGTTATACAGCTCAACAGCGGCGCTGGCTCCTGTGCTGGCACCCATGGCTGCTGCCATGGCAATGGCTAACCCTGACTTTCTGACGTTATTGTTTTTCATAGTTCCCCCGGTTGTTTTTGGAAATCTGGGATCGGAGATCCGGGTTATCCGGACTCTCCAGGCGCGGTCTGTCGCCTGAATTCCATGGTCGGTGATGCGGGGGAGGGGGAAAATGCTTCCAGGGAGCAGGTTTTCTGCTCATTTGGGAGGCACTTGAATTGAAACTTTGGGAGTACGACCCGGCGGACTATTGGCCGGGGAACTGCGCCAGTTCCTGCAGGCAGTCGTTGAGAAAGTCTTCGGGATCGGCCATTACGGCCTCATCGGCAACGACGCCAAACTGCACCTGGCTGGCGTAGCTGACAATGCTGATGCCCAGGCCAATATCCCCGGCCTGGGGCACCCAGAACATCTGCTCGGTGATCCGGCATCCGGCAATGTAGCGAGGCTCCGGTGTGCCGGGCACATTGGACACCACGGCACTGGCCTTGCGATAGAACACATCGGCCAGAGGCTCCCGCCAGGGCTCCGGAACCACCGTGGCACTGGCCGCCAACCCCCAGGCAATGCCGGGCTGCCAGCTTTTCTTCAGGCGGCGGGTTTCATGCTTGATGCGGTACAAGCGCTCGAGCGGGCTTTCGCCATCCACCGGCAAAGGTACAAACACGGTGCCGAAATAGTTGCCCAGGCCGCCGGGGGCCGGCTTCAACTCGTCGGGCAAACGGCTGCGGATATCGACGGGCACGGCGGCATGCAGCACCGCTTCATCCAGGTCCGCACCGTCAATTCCAAGTCGGGTGCGCACCGCAGCCGCGACACAGCTCAGCAACACATCGTTGATGGTCACGTTGGTAGCTCGGGCAATGTTTCTGAAGCGGTCGAGGAGCACCGGCTCGGACCAGCGACAATGTCGCCTCCCCAGCAGCGGCTGCCTGAGATCCGTCGCCGTGTCTTCCGGCTCCACCAGGAACTCCGAAAATTCATTGACCAGCTTCAGGCTCTTCTGGGCGACCCGCTCCAGCAAGCGACCCGCGTCCTGCCATTGATTACCGGCGGACCGGTCTGCATTGCCAGCACCGTGGGATTCTTCAGAAGGCTCTTCGGATGCCATCAGTTGCCCGAACCAGGCCTTTGCCGCAGCCGTCCAGCGTGACAGCTCCGCGATTTCGGGGGCGCCGTAAATGGCGGGATGCTGCTGGGGAGAGGATGGGCACAGTCGGTCAAAGATGCCCAGCAGAGACAGGCCATCGGCGTAACAGTGGTGAATGCGCAGCAGCAGCCCCGCCCCACCGTCGGCATTGGGCGCAAGCCAGAATTTCCAGCGCGGGCGATACATGGGCAGAGGCTGGTTCAGACGCGCGGACACCCATTCCTGAAGGCTGTCGGGCGTGAAACGATCCACAACCACATCAAGGTGGTGGCTAACATCAAACGTCGGATCCTGCTCCCACCACCAGGCAGGTGAGCGTTTGACGGGCATGTACCGGAAACGCTCCCAGGCCATCCAGTACACCCGAAGAAACTCCCTGAAACGGGGCGCAGTGAGCCCATCAACCCGGAGCATCACGGTGATGGTCATGGGGTTTTCCGGGCGCTCCAGGGCCAGCCAGGCCGAATCAGCAGGTAGCAGGAGATGCGATTGCTCGTGACTCAAACCCGAACGTCCCTGGAGAAGTAATGAAGAAAGGGGCCCTGGATCCAATGCCAAGCACGAGGCGCCCTAAGTAAAAACCGAACTCCGCATTGTGCCAGACAAGCCGCGCCGTCTCCATATGCTGCACCAGCGCACGCTGTTACAAAAAATTACACGTGAGTAACTGTTCAGTCCTATACTGGTTATAAGCCTTGGTGCAATGGTTATTAAACGCTGCCGATCCGTGATCGATTGGCCCTGGGACATCAAAAAATCCGTACTCAGAGCCAGTAACATAACGAGATGATCGGGGTACAAAAGGCTTACCAGCACAACCAAATTCCAACAACAGGCCATTGCCGTGCTGGGTGGGAGAACAGTTATGAAAGCGAGCCATGTTCGCAAGCTGATCAAACCGATTGAAAGCGCCTACTCGGAAATGTTTTCCGGGCATGTGTATCGCGTCGGCAAGGGCGCTGTTTCCGTTCGCAACCACAGCGGCAAAGCGGAGCAGACCGTAATTGGCGTGCACGGCTTTCTGGAAAATCACTGCTACTTCACCCAGGCCTATGAAGCGCCGACCACTGAACTGATCCTGCTCACCTGCAGCAACTACCACATCCCGGTAAACGGCGTTACGCCGGAAACGCCGGAATGGGAAGTGCCGATCAAGCAGCTGGAAGGCACGATCGAGTACGACGCCTGCATTCTTAACCAGGCGCTCTCCAGCCTCCCGACTACTCAGAACATCCGGGTTCATGGACATTCCCGTGGCGGAGCGGTCATTCTCGAGGCCATCAAGCAATGGCCCGAGCTCTATGATGACGTGGAAGTGGTTCTGGAGGCACCGGTACTCCCCAACGGCAAGCTCTCAGCTCTGGTAACCACCATTCTGGAACCGGTCAGTCACGGCATGTGGCCCTGGCTGATCCGTCTGATCAACAGCGCTCCGTCGTCGGCCTATGGCCAGACCTTTTTCGGCAAGATGAATCCGCGCAAGAAGCAGCTGTTGAGCAAGCTGTTCTCAGCCACCAAGGATCACCTGACCATTGTTCGTAACATCGAGAACATCATGGACTGGATGGCGCGGACGGACAGCAGTGTCTACGGCCATGTGCGCCACGGCACCTTCCTGATCCCTGCCGTGGATCGCATTCTCGATCGCTCATCCATGCTGGCCAGCGCCCGCCAGAGCCCGACCACCATGCGCATCGTGGAAACCGAGGCACCGAGCCACTTCATTACGCTGGACAGCAAGGAATGGGTTCCGGGGTTCGAAACGCTCCCGACAGCCGCGCAGGGCTGACGCCCGGCTTGCACCCTGCTGCAAGACCACTGCAGCTCCGCTAAACTACGCTCTTTTCCTCAGGTTTAGTGGAGCCATCGCCCATGTACCGTGAGCGCCTCGTCGCTACCGAAGCCCGCTCTGAAAGCGCTCGCCGGCTGCAGCAACTGCTTCTGGACTACCATGATTTCCGGCGCCTGAAAGCCGAGCATCCGCTAATGGAACACGCCGTCTCCGTCGCCGACTGGCAGGCGGAGCGGCTGAAGTCGACCCATGAGGATCTTTATCGCCATCCCGGATATCACCACGGCCTCGAATTTCTGCTGACCGACCTCTACGCCCCGGCCGGCATGACCCGCCGGGACGACAATATTGATCGGGTGTTTCCCAAAATGGTGAAGTGGTTGCCAGATAATCTGCTGGACACCTTCGCCGGCCTCGTGGAACTGAACCTGATCACCCAACAGCTGGACCTGGAGCTCGCCGAACTGTTCCATCAGCAAGGTGTGTCTGCGCGGGCAATCACCACGGACGCCTATTGTGCAGCCTACCGGGAGAGCCGACGGCTGGCGCAGAGAGAGAAACAGATTACCCTGGTGGCAGACGTTGGCCAGCAACTTGATCGCTATGTCCGCAACCGCACCCTTGGATGGCTGCTATCGATGACCCGGGGCCCGGCAGAGATGGCCGATCTGACGGATCTGCACAGCTTCCTGCACCGGGGCTATTCCGCCTTCCGGAAGATGGACGATGTGGAGCTACTGATCGACCGGCTGGTTTCCCGGGAGCAGCGGGTAATGCGCAACATTCTCGACCATCACCCGGACCCGTTCAGCCTGCCGGAAAACCTCTGAGCCGGGGATAGTTGGCTGGCTCAGGCCTTGATGATCTGGTCCAGCTGGGAGTGGATTTCCTGCTCGATCCGCGATTTGAAGGGCCGCAGCATCATGCCCAGCTCCAGGTGAATGTGCAGGTCTGTCGGCGTGATGTTCAGGTGCCCCTTGACGCCACTGCGCTTGAACTTCAGGTGGTCGCCTTCCCACTCATAATGCACGTCAAACTGACTGGACAGGTCTTTGGCAAGGGATTCTGCGGCCTGCCTTGCGTGTTCTTGATCCAGGGTGTGCGGGCGATGTACATCAATTACAGACATGAAGCGGTTTTCTCTCGGATTTGGATAGATTTACAGTTTAGGGCGCTATTTAACTCACCGCCACCCTTGTAGCAACCCCGTCAGCGGTTAGAATACGGGGTTCAGATTCTGACAGGACATGCCCCATGAGCGAGCAGCAAACGCCAGCCAACCAGGCCGCAAACAGCAACGGCCAGGACGACGTAACCCATTTCGGGTTTCGCAATGTGCCCAAGAGCCAGAAAGCGAGCCAGGTGGCCGAGGTGTTCCACAGTGTGGCGGGCAAGTACGACCTCATGAATGACCTGATGTCCATGGGAATTCACCGGCTCTGGAAACGTTTCACCATTGAGCTTTCGGGCGTGCGTCCCGGCCACCAGGTGCTGGACATTGCCGGCGGCACTGGCGATCTCACCATGAAGTTTTCAGACCTTGTGGGTCCGTCCGGCAAGGTGGTGCTGGCCGACATCAATGCCTCCATGCTGCAGGTGGGCCGCAGCCGGCTGACCGATCGCGGCTATGCGGGCAACATTGAATACGTACAGGCGGATGCCGAGCATCTGCCGTTTCCGGACAACAACTTCAATGCGGTATCCATCGCCTTCGGTCTGCGCAATGTCACCGATAAAGACCAGGCCCTGCGCGACATGACCCGGGTTCTCAAGCCCGGCGGCAAGCTGATGATCCTGGAATTCTCCAAGCCGACCAATCCATTGCTGAGCAAGGCCTACGACACCTATTCCTTTTCCGCCCTGCCCCTGATGGGCCAGCTCATCGCCGGCGACAGTGAAAGCTACAAGTACCTGGCCGAATCCATCCGCATGCATCCCGACCAGGACACCCTCAAGGGCATGATGGAGAACGCCGGCCTGGTGAACTGCAAGTACTACAACATGACCGGCGGTATCGTCGCCCTGCACGTGGGAATCAAGCCCTGATGTTTCCCGGCCCCACCCTGCTTTCCGCTGTCTCCGCTATCCTGGAAAGTGCCCTGAACCGGGCACTGGAACTGGATCAGGCGGGGCATAGTGCCTTGATGGAAGCGTTGGCGGGGCCGGTTCAGTTCAATATCACCGACCCGATTGCCCTGACCTACACCCTGGACCGGGCCGGAAACCGCGTCCGCGTCGGCAGTCAGCCGGTCGAACAGCCAGCGCTCGAGATCACCGGCAAACCCATCGCCTTTGCAGCGCTGGCCACCGGCGATGACCGGGTCTTTGCCGACGGCCGTCTTGACGTGACCGGCGACACAGCGCTGGCCCATCAGCTGCAACGAGCCCTGAACCAGCTTGAACCGGATTGGGAAGCCGCCATGGCCCGGCACATCGGCGATGTGCCCGCACACTTCCTCGGCCAACGGGTTCGCGGCGCTATCCGATGGAGTCGACAGGCCTTTCAGTCCCTGAATGCCAACATCGAGGAGTATGTGCACGAGGAAAGTCGCGCCCTGCCCGGTCGGCGGGAGCTGGAAGCTACGTTCGAGGATATCGACGAACTGAACCTGCGCACGGAAAGACTGGAAGCGCGGCTTAATCTGATTGAAAACCGCGGCAAGACTGACGAATCGGAGAACCTGTGACCCGCCTGCAACGCCTGTTCCGAATTGCCTGGGTATTCTGCCGTTACCGGCTGGACACGTTCCTGCCTATCGCAGAGCTGCCCGCGCCCCTGAAGGTGTTTTTCCTGCTGGCGCCCTGGCACCTGTTCCCGCAACCGAAGCTCGATCGTGGCGACCGCCTTCGGCTGGCGCTGGAGGAACTGGGCCCCGTGTTCGTAAAGTTCGGCCAGATCCTCTCTACCCGAAGGGATCTTCTGCCGGACGACATGGCGGAATCCCTGAAGAATCTCCAGGACCGGGTACCGCCGTTCCCGAGCAATGAAGCCCGGAGCATTATCGAAACCTCCCTCGGTGCCCCGGTTTCGGACCTGTTTGCCGAATTCAGTCCGGACCCGCTTGCCTCGGCATCGGTTGCCCAGGTGCATGCAGCCACCCTGCGCAACGGCCAGAAGGTAGTCGTGAAAGTTCTGCGACCGGGCATAGAGAAGGTAATCCGTCAGGATCTGGCCCTGATGTACCTGATGGCTGGCCTGCTGGAAAAATACTGGTCCGAAGGCAAGCGCCTGCGCCCGGTGGAAGTGGTAGCCGACTACGATTCCACCATTCACGATGAGCTGGATCTCCAGCGCGAGGCCGCCAACGCCAGCCAGCTGCGCCGGAATTTCGAAAACTCCTCGCTGATCTACATTCCCTTTATCGACTGGGACTACACCCGCAAATCCGTGCTGGTGATGGAGCGGATTCACGGCATCCCCATTGCCGATACTGCGGCTCTGAAGGCCGCCGGCGTCGACATGAAGGTACTGGCTGAAAAAGGCGTGGAAATTTTCTTTACCCAGGTGTTCCGGGACAGCTTCTTCCATGCCGACATGCATCCGGGCAACATCTTTGTGGATACGTCCAATCCCTCGGATCCCCGATATATCGCCATCGATTTCGGCATCGTTGGCACCCTGGCACCGGATGACCAGAGCTATCTTGCCCGAAACCTTCTGGCCTTTTTCCGCCGGGATTATCGGCAGGTTGCGCAGCTGCATATTCAGTCCGGCTGGGTACCGCCCGACACGCCAGTGAACCAGTTTGAGGCGGCCATACGTACTGTTTGCGAGCCCATCTTCGAGAAGCCGTTGAAGGATATCTCGTTCGGCCACTTCCTGTTGCGCCTGTTCCAGACGGCACGGCGGTTCAATATGGAAGTGCAGCCCCAGCTCGTTCTGCTGCAGAAAACCCTCCTGAACGTTGAAGGTCTGGGCCGACAGCTGTATCCGGATCTGGATTTGTGGAGCACCGCGCAACCCTACCTTGAGACCTGGATGCGCAAGCGGATTGGCCCCTCAGGACTGATCAAGTCCCTGCAATCCCATCTGCCCTCCTGGCTGGAACAGTCGCCGGAAATGCCGCAACTGGTGCACGATGCCCTCCTTCAGCTTCGGCAGGCCGGGCCCACCGAGCCCCAAAACCGGGCTACACTGGAGTTGCTCCGCGAGCAGCAGGTCCGCACCGAGCGGCGCTGGCGACGGGCGACACTGGCGGTACTTCTGATTGCCGGCGGCGTTTTGGGCACCCAGCCTGACAGCCAGCAGTGGATTGAAAGCGTGCCGACCTGGAGCTGGGCGCTGTTTACCATCGCCGGCGGAATCATGCTCCGGGGCAGCCGATAACCGATAAAGATTTCAGGATTCACAAAAATGCAAAATAGCTCGGATAACGTCGAGACCCCTGACTGGCTGAATGCCATTCGCTGGACAGAGGACGGCCTGGTGCCGGCCATCGCCCAGGATGCTGAAACCGGCGACATTCTGATGATGGCCTGGATGAACCGCGAGTCGCTCAGGCTGACCGCCGAAGAAGGCCACGCCGTATACTGGTCGCGCTCCCGGGGCAAGCTCTGGCGCAAAGGGGAAACCTCGGGGCACCAACAGGTCATCCGGGACATTCGACTGGACTGCGACGAGGACGTCATCCTGCTGAAAGTAGAACAAAAAGGCGGCATCGCCTGCCATACTGGCAGACGCAGCTGCTTCTACCGGACTTTGAAAGACGGTCAGTGGGTCAGCGTTGACCCGGTGATCAAGGACCCCGGCACTATTTACGGCAGCAACTGAGGAGCACGGACTGTGAGCGATGTATTGGAAAACCTGGCGAGGGTTCTGGAGGCCAGGAAAGAGGCAGACCCGGAAACCTCCTATGTAGCCAGCCTCCACGCCAAGGGCCTGAACAAGATCCTGGAAAAAGTGGGGGAAGAGTGCACGGAAACCCTGCTGGCAGCCAAGGACGCAGAGCATTCCGGGGAAACCCGGGACGTGGTTTATGAAACCGCCGACCTCTGGTTCCACAGCATGGTCATGCTGTCGAGACTGGGCCTTGGCCCGAAGGACATCCTGGACGAACTGGCCAGCCGGTTCGATCTGTCAGGCCTGGAAGAAAAAGCGTCGAGGAACAAGTGAGCGGTAATACCTCTAAAGGGGTTTCCGCGTAACGGTTCTGGTAACGTACAATGTCATTGAACAGAAACATTAAAATGAGGACCCCGTAATGGGTATCAGCATCTGGCAATTACTTATCGTACTCGGCATTGTCATTCTGTTGTTCGGAACCAAGAAGCTTCGCAACATCGGCAGCGACCTCGGTGGTGCCATTCGCGGCTTCAAGAAGTCCATGAGCGATGAGGACTCCAAGGCCGAGAACCAGGAATCCCTGGAAGGCAAGGAAGGGGAGCAGCCACAGCAACAAGCGGCGGCCGAAGACAAGCCCCGGGACAAGTCCCACAGCTGAGACCAGGCTGAATGTTCGATATCGGCTTTCTTGAGCTGCTGATCTGCGGCGTCATAGCGCTATTGGTACTCGGCCCCGAGCGCCTGCCTGCGGCTGCCCGTGCGGCTGGCCGCTGGGTGGGTGGTGCACGGCGCATGGTTGGCCAGTTCACCTCGGAACTGGACCGGGAGCTAAAAGCCGGCGAACTCCGCGACGAGCTTCGCAAGGCAGGAGATGTTGGCCTCGACGACGTTCAGAATACCGTGCGTGGCGCCCTGGACGAAGCCAGGAAATACGAGCACATGATCCTGCCCGAGAACGAGACCCAGAAGCCAAGGCCTGCACCTGCGACACGGCGTGTGTCCGGCCAGACAAAGGCCTCCGAGGCTCCAGCGCAGGATCAGCCCGATGCTGGTAGCGCCTCGCAGACGCCAGATTCCGGCTCTGACGGAAACGAACAACCCAAACGCGAAACCCCGCAAAGTCCGCCGGATAATCGTTCATGAATGCAAAACCCGACGGCAACCAGCTGCCTCCGGAACAGCAGGAAATGCCACTGATCGAGCACCTGCTCGAGCTGCGTAATCGCCTACTGAAGATGGTTCTTGCGGTGCTGGTCTGCTTCGCTGCCATTTATCCGTTTGCCAACGAACTTTACCTGTGGCTGTCGGAGCCCATCCGTTCCCTGTTGCCCGTTGGCCAGACCATGATCGCAACAGATGTTACCTCGCCCTTCTTCGCACCGCTGAAGCTGGCCCTGGTTCTGGCTGTGTTCGCTGCCATTCCGATCATTCTCTACCAGCTCTGGAGCTTTATTGCGCCGGGCCTCTACGCCCACGAAAAACGCCTGGCCTTTCCGCTGCTGTTTACCTCGGTCATCCTGTTTTACGCGGGCGCTGCGTTTGCCTATTACGTGGTTTTCCCGCTGGTGTTCGGCTTTTTTACTGCGATAGGCCCCGAAGGCATCGTCGAACTTCCGGACATCACCAGCTACCTCAATTTTGTACTCAAGATGTTCTTCGCCTTCGGTGTGGCCTTCGAAATTCCGATCGCCACGGTGCTGTTGATCCTCACCGGCGCCACCACGCCCGCCGATCTTGCAGCCAAGCGCCCCTACGTGGTGGTGGGCTGTTTCATCATCGGCATGCTGCTGACGCCGCCGGATATTATTTCCCAGACCCTTCTCGCGGTTCCCATGTGGATCCTGTTCGAGGTCGGTATACTGTTCGGGCGGCTGGCAAAACGGGAAGTCGCAGACCCGGAAAGCGATGAGCCCGCCGGCGAATGAATCTGGCTTTACTGTTTGACGAGGATTTCGTGGCAACTGACCGTGCCGTTCTGCGCGGTCGACGCCTGGCGCACCTGCAGTCCGTGATCAAAGTGGTTGCTGGCGACACCGTGCCGGTCGGCCGCGCGGATGGCCAGTTGGGAACCGGCGAAGTTATCCGGCTTACCGATAACGAGGCGGAGCTGCGGGTGACGCTGGGTCAGGCTCCGCCGGCGCCTCTGCCGCTCACCCTGATACTCGCCATGCCCCGGCCCAAGATGTTCCGTCGCATCCTGCAAACCTGCGCTGCCCTCGGCGTGAAGGACCTATGGCTGATCAACAGCTACAAGGTGGAGAAAAGCTTCTGGCAGACGCCGTGGCTCTCAGACGAACAGCTTCGGGAGAACCTCACGCTGGGGCTGGAACAGGCAAAAGATACCCTGATGCCACAGGTGCATATCCGAAAGCTGTTCAAACCCTTCGTGGAAGATGAGTTGCCGGCGCTATTGGCGGATAAACGAGCCCTGGTAGCGCATCCCGGCACAAGCACCCCCTGCCCTGTGCACCTTAACCAGCCAACCGTGCTCTGCATTGGCCCGGAAGGTGGCTTCACGGCTTACGAAGTGGGCAAACTGGAAGAAGCCGGCTGCCAGAGCGTTCATCTCGGCCCCCGTATTCTGCGGGTCGAAACCGCGGTACCGGTACTGGTGAGCCGGCTGTTCGACGCCTGCCTCTAGAGCCCCGGTCTTCTCAGGCGTTCCTCGCCTGCCACCATCGCGTCAGTGGCGTGATAATGGCCACCAGTAGCGCACCTGCCAGCACACCGAACAGGCCATTGGCCACCGTTGGCACGAGCACACCAGCCACACCACTGAAACCCTCGGCAAAGTGATGAATAGCGTCGTATACCGGCGTCAGTCCGTGGGTAAGAATGCCACCGCCCACCAGAAACATTGCCAGAGTGCCCAGAATGGAGAGTGTCTTCATCAGATAGGGGGCCAGCCAGAGAATGCCTGAACCCAATTGCTGGAGCACCGGGCTCTCTTGCTGGCTGAGGTAGAGGCCGCCGTCGTCCAGCTTTACGATCCCTGCCACCAGGCCGTAAACAAAGACTGTGATCATAATCGCAACCACCGCCAGCACCATGAACTGCATGCCGATGGTCTGGGTCGTTACCGTTCCCAGGGTAATGGCAATGATCTCGGCAGACAGAATGAAGTCGGTGCGGATGGCGCCCTTGATCTTGTCTTTCTCGATCGCCCGCAAGTCGACGTCCGGGCTCTTGAGGGCTTCACGCAGCTCGCCCTTGCGCTTCTGGTCCTGCTCCCGGTGCAAAAACTTGTGCACCAGCTTCTCGAAGCCCTCAAAACACAGAAAGGCACCGCCGAGCATCAGCAGAGGCGTTACCAGCCAGGGCATGAAAAAACTGATCGCAAGGGCCGCCGGCACCAGGATGGCCTTGTTGATCATGGAGCCGCGGGCAACCGCGAGGACCACTGGCAGTTCCCGGGCAGGCTTTACACCGGTCACCTGCTGGGCGTTGAGCGCCAGATCATCCCCCAGAACACCTGCGGTTTTCTTGGTGGCGGCTTTTGTCATCAGGGCAACATCGTCCAGAACGGTGGCGATGTCATCGATCAGAACCAGAAGGCTGCTTCCTGCCATTGGACAATTCCTTTTTTATTCAGCCGTTAAGCCCCATGGCCTCGGCAGCTATACGATTTTTCACCGGCCCCATCTGGTTGAGCCAGCGCAGGCCGGTATTTCGCAGCCAGCGGACCGGCAGCTCATCACGGCCGAACAGCTGCTTGAAGCCCTCCATGGCGGCCATCATGGCGAGATTCTCGCCTTTCCGGCGGCGCTGATAGCGCGCCAGAACCAGCTCATTGGCTGGACTCAGGCCCGCCTTTTTGGCTCGCGAAAGCTCATCGAGCAGAGCCCGTACATCTCCGTAGCCAAGGTTGGCACCCTGTCCCGCCAAAGGATGGATGGTATGGGCCGCATCGCCGACGAGGGCAAAACCGGGGGCAATGTAGTCCTTCGCGTGGCGCTGTCGAAGCGGAAAGGCGAAGCGGCCGGAAATGGACTCCACCGATCCCAGCTCGCGCTCAATCGCACGCTCAAGTTCAGCGGCAAAGTGGGTGTCGTCCAAAGCCATCAGACGCCGCGCTTCCCCGGTATCCTGAGACCAGACAATGGAACAGAAATGCTCATCTCCGGACTCTGGCAGCAAGGGCAAAAACGCCAGCGGCCCGGTCGTCGAAAATCGCTGCCACGCGGTGAAACGGTGGCTCTGGCTGGTTTTCACCGTGCATACGATTGCCTGCTGGTCGTAGTCCCACTCACGCGTTGGCAGGCCAACCCAGTGGCGCAGACGGGAATTGGCACCGTCACACCCTACCAGTAGCCCCGCCGACAGGGATCGACCATCCTCCAGCTCAACCGTGTAACTCTCAGACAACCGTTTACAGCCAGTAATCCTCGCGCCATCAATCAGTTCGACCGGACTTTGTTCCAAAGCCCTGAACAGTGATCGCACGATGCTGCGGTTCTCGACAATCGTTCCGAGAGCCCGCGCCTGAAGCTCGGCGGCCTCGAACTGTATACGCCCCGTGCCGTCGCCATCCCAGACCGTCATGGTCTGGTAAGGACAGTGCCGACCGGCGGTCACCTCGGACCAGACTCCGAGTTGCTCCAGCAATTGCTGGCTCGCCACCGAAATGGCACTGACCCGTGGTTCAAAATCGGCAACGGTGGTGGCGGAGTCCGGCGCCTCAACCAGAGACTCATGGCCGGAACCTTCCACCAGCCCCACATGCCAACCCTGTCGTGACAGCCCGAGAGCCAGGGCGGAACCGATCATGCCACCGCCAGCCACAAGAATATCGAACGTTTGCGCCTCACTCATTAGCCGGCGCCTCCCGGTTCAGGTTTCCGGGCCGTTCAATCACGGCCCTGCGGCCGCCCAGGCCCATGGCCTTGCGGGCAAACCAGCGTTTTGCCCCAGGCAACAGATCAAGACCCACCAGGCCGGCATCGCGGGCCGCCGCAACCGGCAGCATGGAATGCCCGAACAAACGAACAAGCGAATCGGAGAAGCGCACCGTCTGTTGCCAGTCTTCCCGATGCAGAGCCTGGTAGCGCTTCAGGACCTCGAGATCGCCAATCGACCTGCCATGCTCTTCAGCCAGGCGGAACTGTTCGACCAGCGTCATGAGCCCTCTCAGCGCGAGATTGAAGCCCTGCCCGGCGACCGGATGCAGGGCATGGGCCGCATTGCCCACCAGGGCAACCCCAGGGCGTACCGGCTCGTCCACCGTCGTCAGGGTCAGCGGGTAATGGTGACAGGCGCCGATGCGGGTAAACCGGCCCAGACGCCAGCCAAACCGGTCCTGAAGCCAACGGCATTTCTCGTCGTCGGGCAGCGCCAGAACCTGCTGCAGAACCTCATCGGATAGCGTCCAGACCAGTGCCGATTGATGTCCGGCTCTGGTCGGTGATCCATGGGGCAAGAGAGCCATGGGACCGGCATCGGTAAATCGTTCAAAGGCAGTGAATCCGTGGCTGTCACTGGTAGAGACATTTGCGATCAGTGCGTTCTGGCCGTAGCTGTGACGATCCGGCCGGAACCCGAGCCTTTCCCGCAGACCGGAACGACCGCCATCTGCAACGACGAGGCAACGGGCCTTCAGTTCCGCGGTCTCTTCACCTTCTTCTGAGAGCTGAACACGGACGCCGCCGGGAATGGGCGTCATGTCCGTTACTTCTGCCGGCGCCCGCCACTGGACGTTGGTATCCAGAAGCTCACGCATCAGACACAGCCCCATCCAGCGATTGTCAGCCACGTACCCGAGCGCCGCCTGGCCATGCTCGGCAGCATGCAACCGTGTGGCGCCGAAATGGCCCCGATCTGAAACATGGATATGTTCGATGGGTGTGGCATGTTCGGCCAGCCTTTGCCACAGCCCCAACTCCTCAAAGATTAACCGGGAGCCCCACGCCAGTGCGGTTGAACGGGCATCGTAACTCGGCTGGTAACTCTCCGGCAGGGCGTCGGGCGAGAGCGGGAAGGCCTCGACCACGGTCACGCGCAGTGACGGCACCATCCGTGCCAGCGCCAGAGCCAGGGTCGCTCCGGCGAGGCCACCGCCGGCAATGATCAGATCGGTATCAGGCTTGGTCACAGGCTGTCAGTCCGCCATCAGGGCTTCGATTTCGGCAATGGTTTTCGGCACTGCTTCGGTCAGGACCCGGCAGCCGTCTTTGGTCACCACCACATCGTCTTCGATGCGTATGCCAATGCCGCGCCATTTCTCATCCACGTCGGTGTTATCCGGCGCAATGTACAGGCCTGGCTCGACGGTCAGGGCCATGCCGGGTTCCAGCTGGCGCCAGGCGTCACCGACCTTGTAATCGCCGACGTCGTGTACATCCAGCCCCAGCCAGTGGCCGGTTCGGTGCATGAAAAAGGGCTTGTAGGTTTCGTTGGCAATGGCATCTTCCAGGGTGCCGGACAACAGCCCCAGATCAATCAACCCCTGGGTCAGCACTTCCAGCGCCGCCTCATGGGGCCGGTTCCAGTGATTTTCCGGCGACACAGCCTCAATGGCCTGGTACTGGGCTGCCAGCACCACCTCGTAGAGGGCCCGCTGCTCGTTGCTGAACTTTCCGCTGACCGGGAAGGTGCGGGTAATGTCAGAGGCGTAGCACTGGTATTCACAGCCGGCATCGATCAGAACCAGATCGCCGTCTTTCAGCGGTGCACTGTTCTCAATGTAATGCAGGATACAGCCATTTGCGCCCCCACCCACAATCGACGGGTAAGCCGTTGAGCGGGCGCCATGCTCCATAAAGGTGTGGATCAGTTCGGCCTCAAGATTGTACTCGAAGCCGCCCTTGCGGGCCCGCTTCATGGCTCGACAATGGGCCTCGGCGCTGATCTGGCCGGCTTTGGCCATGATCTTGATCTCATTGGCGCTCTTGTACAGCCGCAAGTCATGAAGCAGGTGCTCCAGGGCCACGAATTCGCCTGGCGGGTGAGCGCCACTGCGAACCTTGCTGCGAATCATCTTCACCCAGTCCATGACCCGGGCATCGAAATGATCGTCCTTGCCCAGGGGATAATAGACCCGGCTACGACCTTCAATCATGCCCGGCAGGATGTCGTCGATATCTGCGATCGGAAACGCATCGTCCAGGCCATAGCGTTCGATGGCCCCTTCCGGGCCAACCAGGAAACCGTCCCAGAGTTCCTTCTGCGGATTTCGCTCCTTGCAGAACAGCACCGACTCACCATGCTCGCGCCCCGGAATCAGTGCGAGCACAGCTTCCGGCTCACCAAAACCGGACAGGTAATGAAAATCACTATCCTGGCGGAACGGATGCAGCACGTCCCGATTACGAACGCGCTCCGGGGCGGCCGGAATAATCGCAATGCTGTCTGGCGCCATACGCTCCATCAGCTTGCGACGGCGCTCGGCAAACTCCTTTATGGGAATCATGGAGTTCATAGTCTCTCCTGCAATCAGGACCCGGCTCAGTGCAGGGTCGGCGAATCAGACTTCGGTGGTTCGGGGGCGTTGAATTCAGTGAACACGGCGAGCGCCCCCAGCCGGATGTATTCGGTAATCTCCAGCAACTGCTGCTCGCTTTCGTCGTCCGCTTCTTCCTCTTCGGATAGCTGGCTGATGGCCACCATATCCTCGATCAGCTCCCGAATCTCGTCCGGCGCCTGGCCGAGTGACTCGCCGGCCGACAGTGCCATACCCTCGAGAAATCCCCGCACCCAGGAAACCAGGGCTTCCAGCCGCTGCTCAATGGCATAGTCGTCATCCGGCAGTAAAGGATGGAAACTCATGTCTGCTGATTTCAAGAGCTCGAGGGTCTGTTCATAGGCTTTGTTCATGAACGGAGCGAGATCATCGGACTCCTCGGCCGCGTTCTCGGCCAGCCCCATGTGTTCACACACCATCGCCAGCCACTCCGGCTCTTCGATACGCGATCCGGCCGCCAGGCGACCACAGAGCGCGCCGTGCAATTCGGATGGGTGGCTGAATGCCTTGTGAGCTGTAAAAACGTTGGCCCAGCGCTCGAATTCTGCGGCGCGGGCAGCACCGGAAGTGTCGGTTTCTGACATGAAACAGGCGGATCCTGTGTTAATGGATTAGAGGTCTATCCTAGCATTCAGGCGGTGCCAAGGCACTGCCTGTTGATTTTTATCCGGCAAGCGAACAATATGTTATAACGTATCATTTCTGCCGAGAGATAAAGCCATGTCCTTACGAGCCAAAACCTGCTTCTTTCTGGCTGGCGCCGCGATTGCAAGCACTGGCCCTGTGTTTGCCAGCGACAATCCAGGTGCGCACCTGCACGGTCATGCCGAACTACAACTGGCCATCGAGGGAGAGCAGATTGATCTCCTGTTCACATCGCCGGCCTACAACCTGGTGGGGTTCGAGCATCTTGCCCGTTCGGACGACCAGAAAGCACTGGTTAACGACGCAACCAACTGGCTTGGACAGACCCCCCTTGCGAACACCAGTGAGGAGGGCTGCACCGTAATGAATGCGGTAGTGCATCATCAGGCAGGTGGCGATGATCACGGACACAGCCATGGGCATGACCATGATCATCAGGACGAATCATCCCACTCGGATTTCGAAGTCACCCAGACCCTGAGCTGTCCAGGCCTGGGCTCATCCCAGGCGCTTGCAACACCCATTACAACCCGGTTTTCCGGAATAGAGCATCTCGGCGTTCAGTGGGTATGGCCAGAAGGTCAGGGATCAGCCCGTCTGGGCCACGGACAAAGCACGTTTGAACTCCGCAGCCAATGACAGCGTCTATTCTTCGTACGGCTCAACCCCGGTTGCGACCATAGAATAGGAAGACGTGCCGATGTCGTTTTCGGTGCGATCAATGACCAGCTCGCCTTCGATCCACACCGGATCGTACAGGGCTTCGAGCGTGAAACCTTCCTTGTACTTGACGTGAATGATCTGATTGGGGGGCGGTGGCGGCACATGAATACAGGCGCCGTAGTAGGGCACCAGGAAGAACTCCAGGATGCGCATGTCCTCGGTTGTCTTGAGGGGCACCACGAAGCCGGGAATGCGGCCTTCAACATTGCCCATTTCCGGCACAACCCGACCGGTCATGATCTCGTCCGGCAGCAGCGGCGGGCCATCGCCCTCGTGCTCAATCTCTGGCATATTCTCCAGCAGCGCCAGATCCTCGGCGGGCATCAGTTCAAGCCAGTCGATTTCCCGGGTTTCAGTCCGGCCTGTTGATGGAAGTACACACACCAGGGTAAGCGCGATGAAAAAAGGCAGCGCAAAGCGCGAACGTGCCGGGGCAGACATCATTGGACCAAAGACTCCTGAGATTACTATCCGGAAACCGCCATCATACACCGGGCCGACGGCAACCAACATGACCAGCAAGACAGACTCAGCCAGCAACAGTTCCCGAAGCACAGAAACTGCGATGGAAGTCAGCGGGCTCGGCTTTTCCTGGGATCCTGTCCAGCCCCGCCTCAGCTTTCCGGACATCATACTGAAACGCGGCGAACACCTTTTCCTGCACGGCCCGAGCGGCAGTGGCAAAAGCACGCTGCTCAGCCTGTTGGCAGGCATGCTTCGGCCGGCCTCTGGCACTGTCCGCGTACTCGGAACCGATATCCACCGGCTCGGTGCCGGCGCCCGCGACCAGTTCCGGGCCGACCACATGGGCGTGATCTTCCAGCAGTTCAATCTGGTGCCCTACCTGAGCACACGAGCCAACGTCACCCTGCCCTGCGGACTTTCTGAACTGCGCAGAGAGCGCACCGAACCGACCGTCGAAGACGAGGCTGAGAGATTGCTTGCCGCCCTGTCCATCCCCGCGGACCACTGGCAGAGGAAAGTCACCAGGCTGAGTATTGGCCAGCAGCAACGTATCGCAGCCGCCCGGGCGCTGATTGGCGCGCCCGGCCTGATTCTCGCGGACGAGCCGACTTCCGCACTGGATGCCGACAACCGGGACCGGTTCCTGGAACTGCTTCTAACTCTTGCGCACCGGCACAACACCTCGGTTCTGTTCGTCAGTCACGACCAGTCCCTGGCCCGCCATTTCGATAATCAGCT
Organism: Marinobacter sp.; assembly: GCA_002718255.1. Lineage (GTDB taxonomy): Bacteria > Pseudomonadota > Gammaproteobacteria > Pseudomonadales > Oleiphilaceae > Marinobacter. Next base: position 109,264 of record PBED01000020.1, read on the forward strand.
GGAACTGCAGGGTGACCGGACATGAAAGCACGCCTGGCCCTGACACTCGCCCTGGCCAGCCTCTGGCACCGGAAAAAAGTACTGGCCCTGGTGTGCCTGACCCTGACCCTGAGCGTTTCCCTGTTGCTGGGCATCCAATACCTCCGCACGGAGGTCAAGCAGTCCTTCACCAGCACCATCAGCGGTACAGACCTGATCATCGGCGCCCGAAGTGGCCAGTTGAACCTGCTGTTGTACACCGTGTTTCATATTGGCGATGCCACCAACAACATTCGCTGGTCGACCTATCAGGGCCTGAAACAGGATAACCGCCTGGCCTGGCTGATTCCGATTTCCCTGGGAGACAGCTACCGGGGTAATCGTGTGGTCGCCACAGATGAGAACTTTTTCAAGCACTTCCGCTACGGCCGCGACCTGCCCCTCGAACTGGATGAAGGCCAGTGGTTTGAAGGCGTCTTTGATGTAGTGTTGGGTGCCGGCGTTGCCCGCTCGCTGGCGCATCAGGTGGGCGAGCAGATCGTGCTATCCCATGGCGGTGGACGCACCAGTTTCTCCAACCACGAAGACACGCCGTTTACCGTCACCGGCATACTGGCGCCCACTGGCACGCCGGTGGACCAGGCCGTGTATATCAGCCTGGATGGCATGGAGGCCATGCACGTAGGCTGGGAATCCGGGGTCGCCATCCCCGGACGGACAATCACACCGGAGCAGGCAAAGGGCCGAGATTTCACACCCGATGCCATTACCGCCGTGTTCGTTGGTATCGACCGGCAAATCCTGACCTTCCGCATACAGCGGGAAATCAACCAGTTTGCCGGCGAGCCGCTCTCGGCCATACTTCCGGGAGTCGCCCTCAGTGAACTCTGGCGGCTGATGGGCCAGTTTGAGCGAGCACTACTGGGCATAACCGGTTTTGTCGTGGTAACCAGCCTGATCGGACTGATTGCCGTACTTCTGACCCTCCAGAGCCAGCGGGCCCATGAAATTGCGGTGCTGCGGGCAACCGGTGCCTCTCCGGCGCTGATTGCCTCACTTTACATCCTCGAGTGCGTGGCTCTTGCCCTTGCCGCCTGCGTGATGGCTTTGGCCCTTGGCATGGCGGGCCTTGCACTGGCGAGCCCATGGTTACTGGCCAACTATGGCCTGCAGATTGAGCTTCGCCCATTAACGCCCGAGGAATGGACGTTAATGGCCCTGGTTCCGGTTGCCGCCTTCACCGTGGCGCTGATACCCGCCTTCAACACATGGCGCCAGAGCCGCCGGCTGGGCTTTGGCGAGGCAGCAGATCAGTGATGGGCATCACGCAGGGAACGCAATGACAAGCCTGTAAATTGACCGACTTAGCGTCCACACTTATAGTTGAGCTTAATATCATAAAACCACTGCTGGGCACGTCATGGAACAGTCCGAAGTACAGGCATTAGCGGACAAGCTGGACAGGCTGATTGAACGCTGTCAGAAACTTGAGCGGGACAACGCCACATTGCGGGAACTGCAGGACGACTGGAACCGGGAACGGGCCCAGCTGGTGCAGAAGAACGATCACGCGAAGCACAAGATCGAAGCCATGATCAGCCGCCTTAGGGCCCTGGAGCATCACTGATGGCACAGCAATCCACCGCGGTTGAGGTGAAAATCCTCGACAAGGAATACCTGGTCGCCTGCCCCGAGGAAGAACAGGAGGCACTGCTGCGTGCCGCCCGGCATCTGGACAACAAAATGCGGGAAATCCGCGCCGGCGGCAAGGTTTTTGGTACCGAGCGCATTGCTGTAATGGCCGCTCTCAACATAACCCACGAACTGCTCGAGCGCGACACCATGTCCGATGCCACCAGCACCTTGCTGCGAGCCATGGACAACAAACTGGACGGAGCGCTGGGTGATGGCTCCGGTCGTTAAATCCCCGGAGAATCTCAGACAGGTGTTGCAATCGGCCCCGACACTGCCCGTATAATGAGAACAACTTCCTGGGCTGTTCGGGATAGTCGGATACGTCCTCGAGCCGATGCGCACTACCCAGGTGGCTACTTCAGGGCATTGTGAGCACGTCCCCGACAGGGGAAAGCCTAATATGTCACAGCGGCCACCGACCTTGAACTTTGGGTTCAAGGGCCACATCCGATAACGGCAGCCCGGGAAGCTTTATTTTGAGCCAGTTTATCGAGCCTCAACCGTTCCAGTCCCACCCTGATACCCTGTCGCGCAGTGAACTTCGCAAACGCCTGCGGCAGAATCGTCGCGACCTGAGCGCTGAAAAACAGCAACAGGCCGCCGAGCACCTGGCCCTCAATCTGCTGAAGAATCCAGACCTGCACCGGGCCCGGCACATTGCCATTTATCTGCCCAACGACGGCGAAATTGACCCCCACGTATACCTGGACATCGCCCGGCGCAAGGGCATCCGCTTCTACCTGCCGGTACTCCATCCGATTCATGAAGGCAGGCTGGTGTTCAGCCCCTACTACGATGGCGTGGAACTCACCGCCAACCGGTTTGGCATTCCCGAGCCAGGGTTCAGCAAAGGCCTGCGGCGCCCGGCCTGGGCCCTGGATGCGGTACTGTTTCCGTTAGTAGGCTTTGACGAGCAGGGCGGAAGACTGGGAATGGGAGGCGGATTCTACGACAGGACCTTTGCCTTCAGCCGGATACGGCCAAGGCTGGCCCCGAAACTGATTGGCCTGGCCCATGATTTCCAGAAGGTGAAGAAGCTGCCAATTGAGCCCTGGGACGTGCCCCTCCACAGCGTGGTGACCGACAAGCGCTGTTACCGGTTCAGCGGCTGATTCATGACTTGAACGGAGCCAACCAGATTGGCCGCTCGTGCGTCTTTATCTTCGGAGGCGTGGATGGATGTGAAACCAGTAATCACAAGGCCGATGGCAAAAATCAGCACAATGGCTTTGATGATGTCAGGCTTGCCGCCCATGGCTTCAGTTCCTCAAAATGCGGTTTTAAAAGTGTCGGGAAATCAGATAGCTATTCTTGACTTCAAGAATCAGAAGAAAGACTAACACCTATCTGTACTTTTACAATTTTTCACAGATTAAAATTCAGTAAGCTTTGCATTCGGGGACCGGCCAGGGTCTGGCAGGGCTTTCCAAAACACGCTGTGGATACATCCCTGTACGCTTGGCTCCGCCATCCATGGCTCCGCACAGTTTTGGAAAGCCCTGCCAGACCCTGCCCTACCCAGAGTTAACTTGAACGCGCGTTGCCCTGCCCAAGAAACAGCTGATAGGCCTCGTTGTCCGTCATGTTGTCATAGCGGAAGCCAACCTTATCCAGCATTTTCTCGAAATCCTGCACTTCATCGTCGTCCACCTGGGCGCCCAGCAGAACACGGCTGTAGGCTGCACCGTGGTTGCGGTAGTGGAACATGGAGATATTCCAGCGGGTACCAAGAGACATCAGGAACTTCAGCAACGCCCCCGGACGCTCCGGGAACTCGAACTGGAACACCTTTTCGTTGGTGATGGTCGGCGCGTGGCCGCCCACCATGTGACGGATGTGCTGCTTGGCCAGATCGCTGTCGGTTAAATCGACCACCGAGTATCCGCTCTCCCGAAGATCCTGAACCAGATCCTCGCGGCCGTGACCACCCGCGGCAATCTGGATGCCAACGAAAATCGTGGCATTGGTAGCATCGGCGTAGCGGTAATTGAACTCGGTGATGCTGCGCTTGTGCAGGGCGTTGATGAAGGTCTTGAACGCGCCCGGTTTCTCCGGAATGGTCACCGCCAGGATGGCCTCGCGTTTCTCGCCCACTTCCGTGCGTTCGGAGATGTAGCGCAGACGGTCGAAGTTCATGTTGGCACCGCTCAGGGTGGCAATCAGGTTCTCGCCCTCGACTTTCTCGCGCTCGATGTATTTCTTGATGCCGGCCACACCCAGGGCACCGGCCGGCTCGGCAATGGAGCGGGTATCCTCGAACACATCCTTGATGGCCGCGCAGATTTCGTCGGTGGATACGGTGATCACCTCGTCCACGTGGTCCTTGCAGATCTCCCAGGGGTACTTACCAATCTGCTTGACTGCCACACCATCAGCAAAGATGCCCACTTCATCGAGCACCACGCGTTTGCCCGCTTTCATGGCGGCCTGGAGGCAGTTGGAGTCCTCCGGTTCGACACCAATCACCTTGATCTCGGGGCGCAGATACTTGATGTAAGCGGCCATGCCGGCAATCAGCCCGCCGCCACCAACA
>PBED01000021.1:0-38336 GCA_002718255.1 Marinobacter sp.
CATCCATGTGCGCTTGGCGTCGGCCATCCATGGCCGCCGACATTTTTGGGAGTCACACCCCGCCAAGGCCTCAGAATCTTCAGGGATAGGGAGCAATCGGGCCGGATAAACAAGGTCAGTAGGTCGGATCAGGTGAAGCCGTAATCCGACCTATCATTTTGTTTTGATGGCCTGTCTTCGCGAGGGCACGCCGCCAGCTCGAGTGCCGTGGTGGGTAGAGCCTCCCAAAAATCTGGAGCGCCAGGGATGGCGCGACGAAGCCCTACAGGGATGTATTCACGGGCGTTTTTTGGGAGGCTCTACCCACCATGGCAGTCCCCCCAAGCTAGCAGGCTAGGGCCGCAGTCAGAAACCACGACCCAAGCCAAAAGGGTCACCCCCCAAGCTTGCGAACAAGAATCTCATTAAACAGCTTGGGATTCCCCTGACCTTTGGAGGCCTTCATCAGAGGCCCCATGAAACCCCCAAGCATCTTCTTGCGCTTCTTCGGGTCTTCCTCGTTCTGATACTGCGCCACCTGATCCGGCATGCCCGCCAGAACCTCGTCTACCATGGCTTCCAGGGCGCCGGTGTCAGACACCTGCTTCAGCCCCTTGGCATCGATGATGGCGTCAACGCTGTCGTTCTCACCGGACCACAGCGCCTCGAACACCTTCTTTGCGCCGGCGGATGAAATCGTATTGTCGGCAATCCGTACCACCAGATCGCCCAGCTGAGCACCGCTGATGGGCGAATCGGCAACCGATTTCTCCTCTGCATTCAGGCGCGCAGAGAATTCGCCCTGGATCCAGTTGGCGACCAGCTTTGCGTCTTTGCCCTGGCTGGCCGCTTCTTCAAAGAACGTGGCCAGTTTTGAGTCGCCGCTGAGCAGGCTGGCGTCGTAGTCGTTCAGGCCGTAATGGTCCATAAAGCGGACTTTGCGGGCGTCCGGCAGTTCCGGGAGACTGTTGCGGGCTTCTTCAATGAAGGAATCATCGATTTCTACCGGCAGCAGGTCCGGGCAGGGGAAGTAGCGGTAGTCGTTGGCTTCTTCCTTGGTGCGCATGGAGCGGGATTCGTCACGGTCGCCGTTATACAGGCGGGTTTCCTGCACGATGCTGCCGCCGTCTTCCAGAACGTCCATTTGCCGCTCAACTTCGTGGGCAATGGCCTGCTCCATGAACCGGAACGAGTTCAGGTTCTTGGTTTCGGTACGTGTGCCCAGAGTGTCGGACCCCTTCGGTTTCAACGAAATATTCACGTCGAAACGCATGGAGCCTTGGGACATGTCGCCGTCGCAGATGCCCAGGGATGTCACGATGCTGTGCAGCTTCTTCGCGAAGGCGACGGCTTCTTCCGCGTTGTTCATATCCGGTTCGGTGACCACCTCAATGAGCGGTGTGCCGGCCCGGTTGAGATCCACGCCGGTCATGCCGTGGAAATCCTCATGCAGGGATTTGCCGGCATCCTCTTCCAGGTGGGCGTGGTGAATGCGAACGCGCTTGGTCTCACCGTTCGGCAGATCAATGTCCACGAAACCGGGGCCGACAATCGGGCGCTCCAGCTGGGTGGTCTGGTAGCCCTTGGGCAGGTCCGGGTAAAAGTAGTTCTTCCGCTCGAATACCGAACGGCGCTCGATCTGGGCGTTCACGGCCAGGCCAAACATCACCGCATAGCGGAACGCCTGCTCATTAGGCACCGGCAGAGTGCCGGGCATGGCCAGGTCAACCGCGTTGGCCTGGGTGTTGGGCTCGGCGCCGTAAGAGGTGCTGGAGCCGGAAAAAATCTTGGTCTTGGTGGCGAGCTGAACGTGAATTTCCAGCCCGATCACAATGTCCCACTGCATAGTTGCTCTCTCCTGTAAGGGGCCTGTCCCGGGCTTATTGCGGTTCACGCTGGTGCCAGTCGGTCACCTGCTGGAACTGATGGGCGGCGTTCAGCAGACGCGCCTCGGAGAAATAATCCCCGATGATCTGCAAACCCACTGGAAGACCGTCGACGAACCCAGCCGGTACCGACATGGCCGGAACGCCCGCCAGGTTGATGGCGATGGTGAATACGTCTTCCAGGTACATGGTCACCGGGTCACTGGTCTTCTCGCCCTGGATGAAGGCCGGCGAGGGCGTGGTCGGGCTCATCAGCACATCCACTTCCTTGAAGGCATTGATGAAATCCTGCTGAATCAGCCGCCGAACCTTCTGGGCCTTGAGATAATAGGCATCGAAATAGCCGGCGGAGAGGGCGTAGGTGCCCACGAGAATCCGACGTTTCACCTCTTCACCAAAACCCTCCGCGCGGGAGCGGGTGTAAAGATCCATCAGGTCCTTGGGATCCTCGCAGCGGTAGCCATAGCGTACCCCGTCAAAACGGGACAGGTTGGCGGACGCCTCTGCTGGAGCAATTACATAGTAGGCAGCAATCGCGAGCTTCGCGTTTGGCAGCGACACCTCTTTAACGGTGGCGCCCAGTTTCTCGTATTCCTTTACTGCGTTGCGAACCTGCTGCTCCATCGCCGGGCTTAGCTGATCGCTGAAATATTCCCTGGGCAGGCCGATTCTTAAACCTTTTAGGGGCTCGTTCAGCGTGGCGGTGTAATCCGGCACCTCGCGGTCAATAGACGTCGAGTCCTTCGGATCAAAACCTGCCATCACATTCAGCATCAGCGCATTATCTTCTGCTGTGCGAGCCATAGTGCCGCCCTGGTCGAGACTAGACGCAAAAGCAATCATCCCGTACCGGGACACCCGGCCATAAGTGGGCTTCAGGCCAGTAACACCACACAGTGCCGCTGGCTGACGGATCGAGCCGCCAGTATCCGTGGCGGTAGCTGCCGGAGTCAGTCGAGCGGAAACCGCCGCAGCCGACCCGCCCGATGAACCGCCCGGCACCCGCTTACTACCTTCACTCAGGCCCCAAGGGTTGGTCACAGCGCCAAAATAACTGTTCTCGTTGGACGACCCCATGGCGAACTCGTCCATGTTGGTTTTGCCCAGGCACACCGCACCGGCCTGGCGGAAATTCGCCGTAACGGTGGCATCATAAGGCGGAACAAAGTTCTCCAACATCTTCGAACCGCAAGTGGTCCGAACGCCGTTGGTACAGAAAATGTCCTTGTGCGCAAACGGGATCCCCGTCCAGGGCGTCGCATTCCCCGCCGCACGCTGGTCATCCGCGACCCGGGCATCGGCCAGGGCCTGCTCTTCGGTCACGGTAATAAAGCTGTTGTACTTCGAATCTTCCCGCTTGATGCGGTCGAGGAACTCCTGGGTCAGCTCCACGCTGGAAACCTGGCCGCTCTCCAGCTCCCGGGAAAGCTCTGCTACGGATTTGTTATGCATGACTTGTCCTTTCACTCAATCACTCTGGGAACCAGATAAAGCCCGTTCTCGGTAGCCGGCGCAATCGCCTGGAACGCCTCACGCTGATTGGTCTCGGTTACCTCGTCAGCGCGCAGGCGCTGCACTGCATTCAGCGGATGGGCCATGGGCTCAACCGAATCGGTGTCGGCAGCACCCAACTGATCCACCAGATCCAGGATGTTGCCCAGATCCTTCTCCAGAGCCGAAACCTGCTCGTCATCCACACGAATGCGGGCGAGCACAGCGACTTTCTCAATGTCCTCACGGGAAATGGTCACGCATTGCCTCCCAGATAAATGAAATGTCATTAATAAATGTTTTGAAAAAAGAGGGCCGCTCTGAACTGCGGGGACGTTCGGAGATCCCTTTTCAAAACTGTAGAGGGCCAAGGATGGCCCGAAACAAGCGCACATGGACGTGCTCGTAGCGTGTTTTGAAAAGGGATCTCCGAGCGGCCCTACACCGAAGCCGGAAAATCAGGTGGACCATGGTAACAGATTCGAACAATGGCGGGAGGCCCCAGCCCATAAGGTAAATGTGTGAACCGTAAGGCTTGAGGCCCGTTAGCGCCTTGCCTGCAGGGGTGCTCACTGCTAAAGTTGCCGCATCTTTTCTTTGCGACTGCAACTCTCAGGTTGAAACTACACGAATGTTGATAAAAAGACTCCGAGGCATCTTCTCCAGCGATCTGTCCATCGACCTGGGCACCGCCAACACCCTGATCTACGTGCGTGAGCGCGGAATCGTGCTGAACGAGCCCTCGGTAGTGGCCATTCGCACCAACAACTCTCAGAAAATGGTTGCCGCTGTCGGCGCTGAAGCCAAGCGCATGCTCGGCCGTACACCGGGCAACATCACCGCTATCCGCCCCATGAAAGACGGCGTGATTGCAGATTTTGTGGTAACCGAAAAAATGCTCCAGCACTTTATTCATAAGGTGCATGAGAACAGCTTCATTACCCCGAGCCCGAGAGTGCTGGTGTGTGTTCCCAGCAAGTCCACCCAGGTAGAGCGCAAAGCCATTCGCGAATCCGCCCTCGGTGCTGGTGCCCGGGAAGTCTTCCTTATTGAAGAACCCATGGCAGCCGCTATCGGCGCCGGTCTGCCGGTTGAAGAAGCCAGCGGCTCCATGATCGTGGACATTGGTGGTGGTACCACCGAAATCGCCATTATCTCCCTGAACGGCATCGTCTACGCCGAGTCTGTGCGGGTTGGCGGTGACAAATTCGATGAAGCCATCGTTACCTACGTGCGCCGCAACTACGGCAGCCTGATCGGTGACTCCACCGCCGAGCGTATCAAGCACGAAATCGGTTGCGCATACGAAGGCCTCGAAATCCGCGAGATCGATGTGCGCGGTCGCAACCTCGCCGAAGGTGTGCCCCGGGCATTTACCCTCAACAGCGAAGAGATTCTCGACGCGCTGCAGGAATCCCTGGCGCAGATCGTTCAGACCGTCAAGAGTGCTCTGGAACAGTCTCCGCCCGAGCTGGCGTCCGACATTGCCGAGCGCGGTATTGTTCTGACCGGCGGCGGCGCACTGCTGCGCGGGCTGGACAAACTGATCAGCGAGGAAACCGGCCTGCCGGTGATTATCGCTGAAGACCCGCTGACCTGTGTGGCCCGTGGTGGCGGCAAGGCGCTGGAAGTGATTGACCGGGGTGGCATCGGAATGTTCTCCCAGGAGGGATAATCCTGTGGGGAGGGCTCGCCATTAAAACCATCTTTGTCCAGGGGCCTGTTCCCGGCTTCAGACTCCTCATTGTTCTTCTCGTATCGGCAGCCCTGGTGGTTGCCGATGCGCGTTTCGACAAGCTCTCAACGGTGCGAAGTACCATTGCAACCGGTCTGGCACCCGTGTACTGGCTGGGGAATGCGCCCTACGAATTTTCCGACTGGTTCGCCGGGCTGTTTGAAAATAAACAGGATCTTCAGGAAGAGAATGAAGATCTCCGGGCTCGTTTGCTGATCCTCGAGCGTCGCGCCCTGAAATACGCCGCGCTTGCTTCCGAGAACAACGAGCTGCGCCGCCTGATGAACTCATCAGAAGTATTGGATGACCGCGTCATCGTTGGCGAGGTGGTCGGTGTCTCCCCGGATCCCTTTTCCCACGAAATTATTATCAACAAAGGGCGCAGTGACGGCTTGTCGCCGGGCCAGGCCATTCTGGACGCCCATGGTCTGATGGGCCAGGTGGTGCAGAGCAGCCAGATTACCTCCCGCGTCTTGCTCGTCTCCGACAGCAGCCACGCCGTTCCGGTGGAGGTTGTGCGTAACGGTTTGCGCGCCATCCTGCTGGGTACCGGCGATACGGATACCCTGGATCTCGTTCATGTGCCGGATACGGCGGATATTCGCGAGGGCGACCTGCTCGTCAGTTCCGGTCTTGGTGGCCGTTTTCCGAGGGGCTACCCGGTCGCGGAAGTCAGTCGAATATCCAAAGAGCCGGGCGAACCTTTTGTCTCCATTGAAGCCACACCCAAGGCGCAACTCAACCAGAGCCGTCTGGTGCTGGTAGTATTCCCTGCGGAAAATGCCGCGCCGATCGAAACCGACGAGGGTGAGGACGCATCCGCTGCCAACGTCGCCGAAGATGCCAGCCAGGGAGGGCAGGACTGATGTTGTCCGTAATCAGCTATCCGGTCTTTGTGCTTTCCGTGATCGTTGCCCTGGTGTTCAGTATTTCCCTGTTTCCTGTGGGCTGGTTCGAGTTCCGCCCGGAGTGGTTGGGGCTGGTTGTTTTCTACTGGACATTCCGGGCTCCGGCCCAGTTCGGCATCCTGCTGGCCTGGTGTCTGGGCCTGCTTCTGGATGTGCTGGAAGCCACGCCTCTTGGCGTGAATGCCATGGCGATGGCCTTGATCGCTTTTCTGGTGCTTACTATCCACCAGCGTTTGCGCATGTATCCAATGCCCCAGCAGTGCCTGATGGTGTTCCTGTTGTTGGGCATCAATCAGATGCTGGTGCATTTTGTAAAGCAATTGCTGGGGGCTGATGATGCTGGCTTCAGCTACCTCTGGCCGGCCCTGACCAGCGCCCTGGTATGGCCGGTATTCTGTATCCTGCTGGACAACATTAACCGCAAACTGGGTTAGCCATGCCATCAATCATTCTCGCCTCGGCTTCGCCGCGCCGGGCGGAGCTGTTGCAGCAAATCGGCCTGAATTTTTCGGTTCGTCCGGCGGACATCGACGAAACACCGGAGCCCGATGAATCCCCGGAACGCTATGTGGAACGTTTGGCCCGGGAGAAGGCGCTGGTTGTGGCTGGGTCCTCACCGGAATGCCTGGTACTTGGGTCGGATACATCGGTGGTGCTCGATGGCGAGATACTCGGTAAGCCGTCAGACTTCACCGAAGCCCGGGAAACATTGGCCCGCCTCTCCGGCGCCACTCATCAAGTCATGACTGCCGTGGCGTTGGCCTCAGAAGGGCAATGCCAGTCTGTTCTGGTCATCACCGAAGTTTGTTTCAGGCAGCTTTCCAGCGCAGAGATCGACGCCTATGTGGCCAGCGGCGAACCCATGGACAAGGCCGGGAGTTATGGAATTCAGGGCCTTGGTGGTATTTTTGTTAATGAGCTCCGGGGTAGCTACAGTGCCGTGGTTGGTCTGCCGCTGCAGGAAACCGCCGCATTGCTGGCTGGTGCCGGTTACCCGGTCTGGAAAAACTGGCCGCGCAGTCTGGAGAGCCAAACATTATGAGCGAAGAGATTCTGATCAACGTCACCCCGGTGGAAACGAGGGTGGCCCTGGTTGAAAACGGCATGCTGCAGGAAGCCTATATAGAGCGCACCAGCAGGAAAGGCATTGTCGGCAACATCTACAAGGGCAAGGTGGTGCGCGTTCTACCGGGCATGGAAGCGGCGTTCGTCGATATTGGTCTGGAACGGGCCGCATTCATTCATGCGTCCGATGTGGTTCCGAGTCAGTCCAATGGCGATGAGCCCGCCGATATTCCCAAAACCGTTCCCGATATTCGAAGCCTGCTTCGGGAAGGGCAGTCACTGGTCGTCCAGGTTACCAAGGATCCGATCGGTACAAAGGGGGCCCGCCTGACCACCCAGCTTTCAATTCCGTCGCGGTATCTGGTGTTTATGCCAGGCGTCAGCCACGTTGGTATTTCGCAGCGAATTGAGGACGACACCGAGCGGGCCCGCCTGAAAACCCTCGTTGAGGAGGCCGCCGCCGAGGATCAGGATGTTCAGGGAGGCTATATCATCCGGACGGCCGCGGAAGCGGCGTCACCTGAGGATCTGATTGGCGACATGGCTTACCTGCACCGGCTAAGCCAGTCCATACACGAACGCATTGCCCGGGTTCAGGCGCCGGCGGTTGTGTATCAGGATCTGCCGTTGTTCATTCGCACCATCCGTGACCTGATCCGGCCCCAGACCGAAAAGGTGCGTATCGACAGCCGCGAGAGTCATCAGCGGGTGATGGAGTTTGTCGAGGAGTTCGTTACGGAATTTGCTGACAAGGTCGAGTACTACCCCGGTGAGCGCCCCATTTTCGACCTTTACTCGGTCGAGGACGAAATCCAGAAGGCCCTGAGCCGAAAGGTCCAGCTCAAGTCCGGTGGTTATGTGATTATCGACCAGACCGAAGCCATGACCACGATTGATATCAACACCGGGGCGTTCGTCGGGCACCGGAATCTGGAAGAAACCATCTTCAAGACCAACCTGGAAGCGGCGCGGGCCATCAGTCGGCAGCTGCGCCTGCGAAACCTGGGCGGCATTATCATCATCGATTTTATCGACATGGAAGATCCCGAGCACCAGCGGCAGGTCCACCGGATGCTGGAGAAGATGCTGGAGCGGGATCACGCCAAGACCAAGATCACCGGCGTCTCCGAGTTGGGTCTGGTGGAAATGACCCGCAAACGAACCACCGAGAGTCTTGGTCAGGTGCTCTGCGAACCTTGCCCCATCTGCGATGGACGGGGTTTTCTGAAAACCACCGAGACCGTTTGCTATGAGGTTTTCCGGGAAATTCTCCGGGTAAATCGCGCCTATGATGCCGAGAGCTATCTGGTGATGGCCTCCCAGAGCGTGGTGGATCGCCTGCTGGATGAGGAATCCGATAACGTGGCCGATCTTGAAACCTTCATCAGCAAGACCATTCGCTTCCAGGTGGAGCCCTTCTACAGCCAGGAGCAGTACGATGTTGTTCTGCTCTGATGCCGGGAAACTGCGCCGGTTACCGGGTTAAGGGGGCTGAATGTCCTCCGCTGACCACGAACCGCCGCTTCCGGAAAACCTGCCCGAGAGCCCTCCGGTTCGGCTTTTGGCGCGGCTCGCCAGCCTGATCTGGTGGATGCTGCTGACACTTCTGGTGCTGCTGGCCCTATACGCCGGTCTTGGCCGCCAACTGACCCAGAATGTAGACAGCTTTCGCGATGATCTGGCTCGTGAGCTGTCAGACCGACTGGGCCATGATGTCAGCATCGGTGGCCTTTCATCCAAGTGGTACTGGCTCGACCCCGCTTTTACGGCCAGCGACATTCAGGTCACTCACCCTGACACCGGAATTGTCGTTGCCAACCTCCAGCATCTGAATATCCGCTTTGCTGCACTGGCCTCGTTGATGCGTCTGAGGATTGTCTTTGAGGACTTCCAGGCAGACGGTCTGGAACTTACCGTGAATCAGGAGCGCGGCGGTGATGTTGCGGTGAGAGGCGCAGAAATACCGGAACCGGTCAGCAATCAGTTGCAGGAGTGGCTGGAGCTTGCCGGTGACTGGCTCTCTGATCCTTACGTCAAGATTACCCGCGTCAATCTTGGTATCCGGGATAACCAGGGCAACCTGCGCCACCTGGATATTCCCCAGCTGGATCTCGACTACCGCCGTGGATTGTTCCACGCATCCGGCCGTGCCATGCAGTCTGGTACCACCCAGCAGCTGGCCAGTTTTGCCCTCGTGGGCCAGCATTTTTTCCGGGGCGACTTTACCGGCCAGTTGTACCTTGGCGTCGATTCCGGCCGGCTGTTCGACGGACTGGTTGACGAGTACCAGTGGCGATCCCTCCGGGTGGAAGGCTTCGATCTTGGTGGTGAAGCCTGGCTTACGTTCCGCAACGGTTTGCTGCAACAGGTGACCGGTACGGTGCGGACCCCCTATCTGCAGTTGGGTGTAGGCTCTCAATCCCTGGCGCCACTGGAAGACATCCGCGCGAGATTTGGCTGGCGTCGCCACGATACGGTGATGACCGACGAGACTGTGGTCGAATCCGGGGCCTTCGCCCTTGGCGAGTGGCATCTGAAGCAGCTCCAGTGGACCTGGGACGGCGATGTGGTTTCACCTTTCAGTCTGAGGTTGGCGCCGTCGGAGGGAGGCATGTCCGTCATTGCCGACGCCCTTCCGCTAGCGCCCACACGTCGACTCGCTGCGCGGCTTCCGTTATTGCCGGAGCGTGCACTCCGGGCCCTTCAGGACTATAGGCCCGGTGGCTTTCTGGACCAGTTGAGAATCTTCTTCCCCGAGGGCGCCCCGGAAGACTTTCAGCTTTCCGGCCGGTTGCGTGACGTTAGTGTTCGGGCCCACGGCGGCGCGCCCGGCGTTACCTCTGTCAACGGAGACATCGCTCTGGACCGGCAACGAGGCTATGTCCGGATTGCCGCCGGCGAGTCGCCCGTTTCTCTGGATTTTCCCCAGCTTTTCGGGGGCGCCTGGTCATTCCCCGTACTTGAGGGCGAAGTGGCCTGGCTGCTGGATGGCGCTATTACCCGTGTGTTTTCGGATGGCGTACGGATGCGTTACGGCGAGGCCACCGAACTGGACGGGGCTTTTGACCTCAGGATGGATCGAGAGGGTGAGGACAATCTGGGGCTGAAAGTGTCGGTGAAAAACGGCAACGCCGACATGCTGGCGGATTTCGTTCCGGTTAAGGCGGTAAACCCCGGTTTGTACGATTGGCTCACGACCGCCATTCTCGAGGCCGATATTACCTCCGGGACGTTTTTCGGCCATGGTCAGGTAGGTTCTGGTGCACCCCGGGGCTCCTTCGTCACCTCAATGATCTATGAATTCGAACAGGCATCTGTCCGCTACGATGACGCCTGGCCGGAGGTCACGGGTGCCCGGGGAAGTGTCAGGGTTCACAATGGCGACACGCTGGTCCGACTCGAAGCAGGTCAGACCGGTGGCCTGGATCTCGATCCAGGGACGGTTCGCGTGGTGCCCTCCGATCAAGGCACACGGATAAGGGTGGATACCTCGGCACGGGTGCCCGGCGAATCGGTCGGGTTCTGGATGGAAAATAGCCCCCTGGGTGATATGGCAGGCACAGAGGCCCAGAAGCTTGAATATGGTGGTGAGTATCAGCTGGATCTTGGTATCGACTTGCCATTGGGGGCGGAGCAGCCCCCCGTGGTTGAGGCAAAGATTGCCGCACAGGAAGGCACCGTCTCCTACCCCTCGGCAGGGTTGGCCTGGCGGTCGGTTCAGGGTGAACTGACCTATCACAGCGAAAACGGCTTCTCCGGTGGTCCTTTGACTGCCGAATTTTTCGATGAACCGGTAACCATTGCCTTCAGCAAGTCCCGGGCGGGCAATGCCCTTACCATCCGGCAGTCGGGAACGCTACCGGTGCCCGGGGTGTTTGAGCAGGCGGGACTTGAGACCAGTTCGGGTTTTGGTTTGCAGGGCAATGTTACCTATACCGCGGACCTGGACGTGGGATCGGATTCAACGTCGGGCATCCGCGTGCGGTCCACTCTTGAGGGGCTGGCGGTTGACTGGCCGGAGCCACTGTCAAAAACCGCGGATGAGGCCGCACCGCTGCGGGCAACCATCAATCCCTCGGCCGCCGGCGGGCTTGGAATTACGGGCGACTGGGAAAACCGCGCAACGTTCGATCTGTTATGGAAAGAGACCGGGTTTGATTTGCGTCTTGGCCGCCTGCACCTTGGCCCGCAGGTGTTGAACGATATTGATATCAATGCCCTCGATCTTGGTGGCCGGTGGGTGGTGACCACCAGCTCGCAACGCGCCGAAGGCCGACTGACAATTCCGCAAAATGGCGACACGGTGAAGGCCGATTTTCAGGTGTTACGGCTCGTACGCACTGAGACACCCCCTGAGGATTCGCCGGAATTACTGACCCTCGAAGAGCAGCTTGAGGCGTTCCGCGCGCTGGATATGGGGAACTGGCCGGATATCGATGTCTCGATTGCGGAACTGCAACTGAACGACGAATCGTTGGGACAGTGGGCCTTCCGGCTCCGCCCCGAACCTTTTCGGTTGCAGGTAAATGACATCGAGGGGCGCCTGAATTCCCTGACACTGCTGGGCGACATGAGCTGGAGCATCGTCGGAGACCGGGAAACCAGCCGGTTTACAGGTTCCATCAGCGGGGGTGCGCTCGCGGATCTGAACGAGCTCCTCGACACTGAAATGCCGGTCACCAACGAGGGGACCAACATAGAGCTGGATCTGGACTGGCCCGGCCGTCCGGATGAGCTTTCCATACCGGAGCTCAGTGGCTCGGTCAGTCTCAGGCTGGATGAGGGTGTGATCCTGGAGCGAAACAACACGGCGCAACTGTTCCGGGTGTTCAATCTGCTGAACTCTGACACCCTATGGCGCCGGTTGAAGCTCGACTTTTCCGACCTGTATGAGCGTGGGGTGGCATTTGACGCGATCTCGGGCAAGGCGCAGATAATCAATGGCTTGCTGACCATGGATCCGGAACTGCAGATAGTGGGCCCATCCGGCGCCTTCAAACTCAGTGGTACGACCAATATGGCCAGCGAGGAGCTGGATATGCGGCTTGTAGTTGTGTTGCCCCTGACTCAGAATCTGCCATTGGCGGCGCTGCTCATGGGTGCCGGTGCGCCGATCGGCGGCGCCTTGTTTGTGCTGGACAAGATTCTGGGCGATCCTTTGAGCAGGCTGACAAGCGCAACCTACAGCGTGACCGGCTCATGGGACGAGCCGGAAGTGAATCTGCAACGGGTTTTTGACACCGGCGAATAACTTTTCTGTTTGGCAATATCGGAGGCAGTCATGAACAAGCGTGTTTCCAACCGGGTCGCAGCCATCCAGATGGTCAGCGGTCATGACATCGACGCCAATCTGCGCGAAGCGGAACAGCTGCTGGCCCGGGCTGCCGAGCAGGGCGCCTCGGTCGCCGTACTGCC
Organism: Marinobacter sp.; assembly: GCA_002718255.1. Lineage (GTDB taxonomy): Bacteria > Pseudomonadota > Gammaproteobacteria > Pseudomonadales > Oleiphilaceae > Marinobacter. The sequence continues at coordinate 12,480 of PBED01000021.1, forward strand.
CGAGAATTTTGCGGTTCTGGCCACCAGTCAGATGATTGATCGTGGTCGCCAGGAGGCGGGGTCCGAGCCTGTCATAAGAACCTTCCTGGCCGAACAGGCCCGGAAACTGGGGCTCTGGATCGTTGGCGGATCGATGCCCGTGGCCAAACGACCGGACGGCTCAGATCTGGAGGATCGGGTCAGGGCAACCTGCATTGTCTTTGATGACCAGGGTAAGGAAGTTGCCCGTTACGACAAGATTCACCTGTTCGATGCCATGGTGGAAGACGCCCATGGTCAATACCGTGAATCGGACACCTTCGAGCCCGGCGAACAGATAGTGACCGTGGATACGCCCGCGGGCAAGCTGGGGTTGGCGATCTGCTACGATCTTCGCTTTCCGGAGCTGTTCAGGCTGCTGCGTGAGCAGGATGTGGACTGGATTTGCCTTCCGAGCGCTTTCACCTGGCAGACCGGTGATGCCCACTGGTACCCCCTGATCCGGGCGCGCGCGATCGAGAACCAGGTATGGTTAGTGGCACCTGGCCAGGGTGGCCAGAACAGCGAGCGCCGTCGCACCTATGGCCACAGCCTGATCTGTGATCCCTGGGGGCGGATCGTGACGGAAATGGGGGAAGGCCCGGGCCTGGTCACCGCCGAACTGGACGCCGATCAGGTAGCCAATCTGCGCGCCCGGATGCCGGTGTGGGAGCACCGCCGGCTCAAAGGTTGAACCAACGGCTCACATGGCCTCGGCGTCGTCGATGCACTCCCTGAGATAACGGAAGAGTTTCCGGGCCTGTCCGGTGTTCTTCTGTTTTTCGACGTCTTTTCGGGCGTTTCGAGCAAGGTTTCGCAGGTGCTGCATATCGGCACTGGGGCAGTAGCTGAAGAATTCGCCGACAACGGAATCGCCTTCGGCAATCATCCGGTCCCGCCAGCGTTCCGCCAGGTGATGTCTGCGGGTGTGTTCTTCGCTACCGGCATCGAAGGCGTCGATGGCTTTCGCCAGGGCTTCGGGATCATCTTCCTGTCGGATGACCTTACCGATGTATTGCAGGTGCCGTCGTTTGGCCTCGTTCTGGCGGATACGGCGGGATTCCTCGATCGCGGCGCGGAGGGTCTCGCTGATTGGCAAGGTTTCCAGCTGATCGTTGCTCAGGTCCAGCATCCGCTTGCCCAGATCCTGCAGGGCATGCATTTCCCGTTTCAGCTGGGATTTGCTGGGGCCGTCGTATTCCGGCGCGTCGTTGTCTTGATGGTCTTTCATAAATCCGAGATCCGCTTAAGCGTAGAAAATCGTCGCGAGGCCAAGAAAGGCCATGAACCCGACTACATCGGTCACAGTCGTGAGAATCACGCTGCCTGCCAGGGCCGGATCAATATTGCGAGATTTGAGAAACAGTGGCAGAACCGTGCCAACCAGCGCTGCGGCGACAAGATTGATCACCAGCGCGGCAGCAATGATCGCGCCGATCATCACATCCTGGAACCAGAGCATGGCTGCACCCGCCACCACGGCGGCCCAGAGCAGGCCGTTCAGTATCCCTGACAGAAATTCCCGGTTCAGCAGCCAGCCTACGTTGGCGCCGCTGATCTGCCCCACGGCCATACCGCGAATCACCAGTGTAAGTGTCTGACTACCAGCAATGCCGCCCATACTGGCAACAATTGGCATCAGCACTGCGAGCGCCACCACTTTGGCGATCGTGTCTTCAAATAGCCCGATGACGGCGGAGGCGGTCAGTGCCGTAATCAGGTTGATGCCCAGCCAGACGGCACGGCGACGGGTGGTTTTCCACACCGGCGCAAAGGTGTCCTCGTCTTCGTCCAGACCCGCCATACTCATCAGTGAGTGGTCCGCATCCTCCCGGATAACGTCAACCACGTCATCGATGGTGATCCGACCCAGCAGGCGGCCCTCCTCGTTTACCACCGGCGCCGAGATCAGGTCGTAGCGTTCAAACAATGTCGCTACCTTGGTGTCGGAGAGGCTCACGGGAATGGGCTCGATGTCGGTATCCATGACTTCCCGCACGGTGGAGGCGGGGTTGGAGACCAGCATTTTCGTGATGGGCAGCATGCCAATGAAATCGTCCCGGCGGCTGACCACGATCAGGCTGTCGGTCATGGGTGGCAGGGTGCGGTGCCTGCGAAGGTAGCGGAGCACAACATCGATACTGATGTCCGGGCGCACCGTAATGGTGTCCGTGTTCATCAGACCGCCGGCGGTGTCCTCCGGATAGGAGAGAACTTCCTCCACCCGTTGCCGGTCCTGCTCGTCCATGGTCTCCAGGACTTCCTGGATGACCGTATCCGGCAGCTGCTGCAGCAGGTCGGCCAGGTCGTCTGACTCGAAATCCTCGATGATGTCCGCCAGTTCCTGAGCGTTCAGCTGGCTCAGGAAGTAGCCTCGGATATCATCACTGAGATACTGGAGAACCTCGCCTTCGAGGTCTTTGTCCACCAGGTTCCACAGCAGGGCCCGCTGCCGGGGCGGTGAGGACTCCAGCAAATGGGCAATATCACTGGGGCTCAGGCCACCGTTCAGGATGCGGGCAACCTGCTTCAGTGCGCCACTGTCCAGCGCTTCGCTCAGGGAACGAAGACGCTGGCGGGCCTGGCTTTTTTCCAGAATATCGGTCATGTGTTTATTTTACTCACCCTCACCGAAATAGTCGTTAATCAGTTCCACCAATGCTTCGATGGCCTGTTCCTCATCCGGTCCGTCGGCAATGAGCTCCACATCGGTTCCTTTGCTGGCGGCCAGCATCATCACCTGCATGATGTTCTTCGCGTCCACATCCCGGCCTTTGCCGCTGATACGCACGCTGCTGTCGTATTCCGATGCCGTGTTGACCAGCTTCGCAGTGGCGCGCGCATGCAGGCCCAGTTTGTTGATGATGGTAATGGGGCGGCGAATCATGGCTTGATCAGATCTCTTCCCGGGTCTGCAGGTGTGGCAGCTCGGTGTGCCGCACTTGCACATTGCTGTACCGTTGCCGGAAGTACTCACCCAACTGCTCGCACACATACACCGACCGGTGCTGGCCGCCGGTACAGCCAATGGAAATGGTCATATAGCTGCGGTTACTGTCTGCAAAGGAGGGCAGCCAGGTATCCAGAAATGATTTCAGGTCCTCGATCATCTTCCGGCTTGCCGGTTCTTTTTCCAGAAACTCGATAACCGGCTGATCCGTCCCGACATACTTGCGGAGGCTGGTATCCCAGTAGGGGTTGGGCAGGCAGCGGACATCGAAAACGTAGTCGGAATCCAGCGGCACGCCGTGTTTGAAGCCGAATGACTGAAACAGGAGAGCCAGTTCCTGATCTTTTCGACCGACCACGCGCTGCTTGACCATGTCCCGCAGCTCGTACATGGACATGCCGGTGGTATTTACGTAAAGATCGGAAAGCTTGGAGAGGGGCTCCAGCAGTTTCTTCTCGCTGGTAATGGCTTCCCGGAGAGAGGTCCTGTCGTCACTCAACGGATGCTTTCTGCGGGTGGCGTGAAAACGCTGCAGAAGCGACTGCTCGTCGGCGTCCAGGAAGATGATTTCAACGGTAACCCCGGTTTCCTGGAGGCGCCGGTAGATCTCCTCGAAATTGGCCAGCTCGCCGGAAAGGTTCCGCGCATCGATACTGACGGCCATCTTGCCCAGTCGACCAGGCCTGGTCTGGCTGGCGGCTTCCCGTGTGAGGGGGAAGAGCAGGCCAATAGGAAGATTGTCGATGCAATAAAACCCGAGGTCCTCCAGCACATGAAGTGCGGTACTCTTGCCCGAACCGGACCTGCCACTGACGATAATCAGCTTCATGACCACCTTACCTCCACTGCAGTGAATATCAGCCGCCTGAGGCGGTCATGCGCTGGTACAGCGTGCTGGCGTCCTCGGATTGCCGGAGGCGATCACAGAACGACCGCTCATTGAACTTTTCAGCCAGTTGGCTGAGCAGCTCCAGGTGTTCGCTCGTTGCTTCCTTCGGGACGATCAGGGCGAAAATCAGATCCACCGGCTGATTGTCGATAGCATCGAATTCGACGCTTTCTTCCAGCGTCATCAGCACGCCCACCACGTGATCAAGTCCTTCCAGACGGCAGTGGGGAATGGCGATTCCCTGGCCAATGCCGGTGCTGCCCAGGCGCTCGCGGGAAATCAGGTTGTTGAAGAGCTGGGTCTCGCTGAGCGTGTTGTCCTGATGGTTTATCTGCTCGGCAATAAACTCCAGGGCCCGTTTCTTGCTGGACGCAGCTACCCTGCAGAGGGTGAGCTCCGGAGCAAGAATGTTCTCTATGGTCAGGGATGTGTCGCTCATGGATCGACTGCGTTTCCGTTAAAAAAAAGGCTGCGACACGTTACTCATGTCGCAGCTCGATTAGATGAATTGCATGAAAACAGTCAGTTAGCGAGAGCCGTTTCCGTGCATCCGGTCTACATTCTTTTCCTTGTGCTTGAGGATCTGACGGTCAAGCTTGTCGATCAGGGCATCGATGGCTGCGTACATATCCTCATTTTCTGCCTTTGCGTGAATCTCACCACCAACCACGTGCAGCGTGGCTTCCGCAATCTGGCGCACCTTCTCCACTTCCAGGGTTACCTGGCAGTTGCTGATGTGGTCAAAGTGACGCTCGAGCTTCTGGAACTTCTCTGAAACATAATCCTTCAGTGCGGGAGTAAGTTCTACGTGATGGCCTGAAATATTGAGTTGCATAGGCGTCTCCTGTTGTCATCGTTCCGGCTCCCGGGAGCCGGTCTGGGTGCTGGCGCATTGTGCGCCGGCAAATAGTACGTTGCGCCCGGACCCCGGGGTGTTCAGACCAGCCGCTTGCGTTCGTTCGAAGGCGGAATGTGCATGGCCTCCCGGTACTTGGCAACGGTGCGTCGCGCAACCTTGATTCCCTGTTCTCCTAGCATGGCTGCAATTTTACTGTCGCTCAACGGCTTTTTGGGCGTTTCCGCGGCAATCAGCTTTTTGATCATCGCGCGGATCGCCGTGGAAGAACATTCACCGCCTTCGTCAGTGCTGACATGGCTGGAGAAGAAATATTTCAGCTCGAAAATTCCCCGGGGGGTGTGCATGTATTTCTGGGTGGTGACCCGGGAAATCGTGGACTCATGCATCTCAACCGCCTGGGCGATATCAGAGAGGATCAGCGGTTTCATGGCTTCTTCACCCTGATCCAGGAATCCTTGCTGGTGCTCGACAATACGGGTCGCCACTTTCAGCAGGGTTTCATTGCGGCTCTGCAGGCTCTTGATAAACCATTTCGCCTCCTGCAACTGATCCCGCAGGTAGGTGTTGTCGGCACTGCTGTCCGCACGCCTTATAAGAGAAGCATAGCTGGCATTGACCCGGATGCGCGGTGCAATTTCAGGATTCAGCTCAACACGCCAGCGGCCATTGTGTTTGCGAACGATCACGTCCGGAATCACATAATCGGGTTCGGCCCGGTCAATGACATCGCCCGGCCGCGGATTCAGGCCGGTGATCAGCGCCAGGACATCCCGCAACTGGTCTTCTTTCAGGCGGCTGCGGCGCAGCAACTGGGCGTAATCGCGGTTGCCCAGCAGGTTGATGTAATGGGTAATTACAAGGCGTGCCTGGGCCAGCCAGGGTGTTTCCGGCGGCAGCTGGTTGAGCTGGATCAGCAGGCATTCCTGTAGGTCCCGGGCAAACACGCCGGGCGGATCAAAGTGTTGCAGGCGGTGAAGCACGGCTTCCACTTCATCCAGTTCAAGGGGGTCTTCATCGTTCTCATCCAGCAGTCCGGCGTGGATTTCCTCCAGCGGGCTGGTGATATAGCCCCGTTCGTCCACTGCATCCATCAGGGCATGGGCAATGGCCTGGTCCCGTTCACTGAGGTGCGTCAGATTGAGCTGCCATTCCAGGTGATCCTGAAGCGTTTCGGTCGGGGAATTACGGGTTTCGAAATCGTGATCGTTTTCGTCGTCGTTGCGGGCTGCCGGCGCTGGTGCGGACTGGTAGATGTCGTCCCAGGCGGTATCAACCGGCAGATCGTCCGGAATGTTGTCAGGAATCTCGTTCTCCGAGGACCAGTCCGGGCCGTTCTCGGATTCATCCCAGTCGCTGGCCGGTTCCGGGGCAGCTTCAGCGGCGGACTCGGTGGCGTTGGCCTCGCGCTCGTCGTTTTCGCTGGCTGCGTCGGTCTGGTCATCGTCCTCGGAGGTCTCCAGCATGGGGTTGGATTCCAGTGCCTGCTGGATTTCCTGCTGGAGGTCGAGAGTGGAGAGCTGGAGAAGCCGGATCGCCTGTTGCAGCTGGGGCGTCATGGTCAGGCTTTGACCCAGCTTTAACTGTAAGGAGGCTTTCATAACCATGGTTCAGGATCCGTCACTCATCAGCGCGTTGTGTCATAAGTCGTGAAAAAATCTTTATATGCCGGTTACTTGCCGTGATTTTAATTTACCCTAGCAAGTTCTTTGCCGAGTTTACTTGCTACAGATCATCAAAACAATCAGCCATTGGGTGTCAGAGTCTGAATTCGTCGCCGAGATAGACTTCCTTGACCTGCTGGTTGGCCAGGATGGCGTCGGCATTGCCGGAGGCGATGATGTGGCCGCCGGAAACAATGTAGGCATTCTCGCAGATGTCCAGGGTCTCACGCACGTTGTGGTCGGTGATCAAAACGCCAATGCCTTTGTCCCGAAGGTGCCGGATGATGTGTTTGATGTCACTGACGGATATGGGGTCCACACCGGCGAAGGGTTCATCCAGCAGGATAAAAGCCGGCTCCATGGCCAGTGCCCGGGCAATCTCCACCCGTCGGCGTTCACCGCCGGACAATGCCATGCCAACACTGTCCCGGATATGGGTGATGTGGAATTCTTCCAATAACCCCTCGAGCTTCTTCTCCCGCTCTGCCTTGCCCAGCCCCGGCCGGGTTTCGAGGATGGCCATGATGTTGTCGCGTACGGACAGTTTGCGGAAGACCGAGGCTTCCTGGGGCAGGTAACCGATGCCCTGGCGGGCCCGACCATGCATGGGCAGGGGGGTGATATCCCGGCTGTCGATCGTGATCCGCCCGCGATCAGCGGGGACGAGCCCAACGATCATATAGAAGCAGGTGGTTTTCCCGGCACCGTTGGGACCAAGCAGCCCGACAATTTCCCCACTGCGGATTTCCAGGGAAACGTCGATCACCACTTTTTTCTGTTTGTAACTCTTTGCCAGGTTACTGGCTCTCAGAACTGCCATCGGATCCCTGTCTGTCTGTACTGCGTGGCTGAATCACCATCTCTACCCGGCCGCTGCCCTCGCCGGTGTCTGCGCCGCCCTCAGCGGTGACAACCCGGCCGACGGTATCATAATGAATGACATCACCCCGGAACAGGTTGCCATTCTGCTCGATGACTGCTTCCCGTTCAAAGGTCAGCTGGCTGTCGGTGGCAGACCAGGTAATGTTCAGGGCACGGGCATCGGTTTCGCCTTCCCCCTCGCGCGCCGGTTGACGGTATATAGCGGGCGTACCAGAGGCTTCGATCCGGCTCAGGCCGTCCTCGGTCCGGTACAGGACGACCCGCTCGGCAGTCAGGCGGGTATTGCCCTGCTCAAGTTCCACAGCGCCGGTGTAGGTGGCAATGCCCTGGCCGTCATCCAGGCGGGCGGTATCTGCGGTGACCTTGATAGGAGTGTCAGAATCAAGGTCAAATGCAGCCGCCGGGCCGATCATCACGACCGTTAGCAGGGCAGCCATCAGGCGCCGGTATCGGTTAGTTTCCGGTTTCATAGAGTCCTTCCACCTGGGAGTTCAGTTCCAGAATTCGTTCGTCTATCCACGCTTTCATGCCCGTGGCCCGGGTTATGCCGGTAACATCACGTATTTCTACGGGCGCGTCTGTATATACCATGCCCCGGTCGTTATCCAGGGTCAGGCTTGATGTTGTCAGGACGGCGTCCCGTTCGCCAATCGTGCGCTGAACCCGGACATTGTCCGTCAGGTACACCAGATTCTGGTTTTGCAGCAGGCTGCCATTGTCGGCCTCGACAATCCACGGCAGGGCCTCCTGGTCCCCGTACAGCTCGGCCCGGGGAGATTCCATGGTGGCCAGGTTGCCTTCCTCGAACTGCTCAATGCGGGGGCTGGAAAACCGGATCTTGAGATTGCCCGCTTCATCGAAGGAGGTGTACTGACCATTCACCACGAAACCGTCTGGTTCGGCGTCTCCCCGTAGGGCCGCTGCCTCGTCATCAATCACAGGGGGTTCATCGCTGCGCCAGAGCAGGAATACGGCTGCCACCACGGTAGCAGCCAGTGCCAGTGCTCGCAGCCAGGGTCTGTCCAGCAGCCAGTTCATGCCTCGGGCTCCAGATAGGGGGCAAGTGCTGCGTCAAGCCTGCCATGGGCCGTCAGCAGCAAGTCGCAGGCTTCGCGGACCGCCCCTTCGCCGCCCCGGGCAATGGTGCAGTAGTCGGCATGCTGCTGCACCAGCCAGTAACCGTTGGGCACGGTGATGCCCAGTCCGGCGAACCTCAGTGCCGGGAGATCTGGCAGATCGTCCCCCATGTATGCGATGGCCTCGGGGCTGATATCCATGGTGCTGACCAGTTCCTGAAGGGCTACCTTCTTGTCCTCTCGCCCCTGCATCAGGTGGGGAATGCCAAGATCCCGCATGCGCTTCTCGGTCAGGGGGGACTTTCGTCCGGTGATCACGGCCACGGTAATCCCGGCTGCCATCAGTTGTTTCAAACCCAGGCCATCCAGAATGTTAAAAGCCTTGAGCTCATCACCAGTGGCGCTGAAATAAAGTTTACCGTCGCTCATGATGCCGTCGACATCCAGTGCGATCAGGCGGATCTTTACGGCCTTTGCCAACAGCGAATCCGGCCATTGGTGCTTCATATCAAACAGCTCCTCATAGCCCCTAGATAACGCCGGCACGCAGCAGGTCGTGCATATTGATGGCGCCAATCAGACCACCCTGGTCGTCGGTAACGGGGAGGGCGTTGATCTTCATCTCCTCCATTATGTTCAGCGCTTCCGCCGCCAGATGATCGGCCTGGATCGTTTTACCATGCCGGGTCATGACCTCGTTGATGGGCGTATTGTGAATGTCCACCGATCGATCCAGAGTCCGTCGAAGGTCACCGTCCGTAAATATTCCGGTAAGAGTGCCTTTATCATTGACGACGGTGGTCATACCGAGACCCTTTCGGGACATCTCAAGAAGAGCACCGCTCAAGGGGGTATCCTCGTTGACGACTGGAATCTGATCACCGCTGTGCATGATGTCGGAGACCCTGAGCAGCAGCCGACGCCCGAGGCTGCCGCCGGGGTGAGAGATAGCGAAATCCTCGGCACTGAACCCCCGGGCCTCAAGGAGTGCAACGGCGAGGGCATCGCCCATCACCAGGGTGGCCGTTGTGGAGGAGGTGGGCGCCAAACCCAGTGGGCAGGCTTCCACCATAACGCTGACGTCCAGATTGGCGACGGCTTCCCGGGCCAGTGTGGAGCTGGCATTGCCGGTCATGCTGATCAGCGGAGCGCCCATGCGTTTGATCAACGGCAGAATGGTGACCACCTCGCTGGTGTTGCCGCTGTTGGAAATGGCGATGACCACATCCTGGGAGGTGATCATACCCATGTCACCGTGGCTTGCCTCGCCCGGGTGCACGAAAAACGATGGCGTTCCAGTGCTGGCCAGGGTGGCGGCAATTTTGTTGCCAATGTGGCCGGATTTTCCCATGCCGGTCACAACCACGCGGCCCTTGCAGTTCATGATAACTTCGCAGGCCCGCGTGAACTGGTCGTCGATTCGGCCTTCAAGGGCATCAATGGCGTCGCGCTCAATGCGGATGGCGCGGATGGCAGAAGATCGGAAATCGCTGGGAGTCTGTTCGGTCATCGGGCTTTGGGCCTGGCTGTCGGGACGTTGTAAATGTTGGGCAGAGTATACCATTTTCACCCGGCAACGATGCCCGGTTACCGAAAGTTCAGTCAAACTGATCATTGCTATCAGTACATTTTGGGCACTTTGGATTGAGCTTGCGCGCTCCTTGGCATAATGTAGCCCCTCTTTGAAAGGTAAGGACTATGAATTCACCGGCTTACATATCGCTCAAGGACGTCGTGTTCTCCCGCTCAGGGCGCCGTATCTTCGACGGTGTCAGCCTGGACATCCCCCGCGGAAAAATCACCGCCATCATGGGGCCCAGCGGAACCGGGAAAACCACGCTGCTTCGCCTTATTGGCGGCCAGCTCAGGCCGGATTCGGGCAGTGTTGTGGTGGACGGCCATGAAGTGCCGAAGCTCAAGCGCAAAGCCCTCTACAGCCTTCGGGAAAAGATGGGCATGCTGTTCCAGAGTGGGGCGCTGTTCACCGATCTGAGCGTGTTCGAGAACGTGGCCTTCCCGTTGCGGGTGCACACAAAGCTGCCGGAAGACATGATTCGTGATGTCGTGCTAATGAAGCTTGAAGCCGTCGGATTGCGAGGCGCACGCCAACTGATGCCGTCGGAACTGTCCGGAGGTATGACCCGCCGGGTTGCTCTTGCCCGAAGTATTGCCCTGGATCCCGAGCTGATCATGTACGACGAGCCGTTCGCCGGCCAGGACCCGATTGCCATGGGCGTTCTGGTAAAGCTGATCCGCGATCTGAACAGCTCCATGGGGCTGACCAGCGTTCTGGTTTCCCACGATGTGCCCGAATCCCTGAGCATTTGCCATTACGCCTGCATCATCTCGGACGGCAAGGTGATCGGGGAGGGCACGCCTGAAGAGCTCCGGGCGCATCCTTCCGGGAAGGTCCAGCAGTTTCTCCAGGGGCAGCCGGATGGCCCGGTGCCGTTTCACTATCCGGCCGAGGGCGCCGCCCAGGACTTTGGGTTGTCCGGGGGTGTGTCTTGATTGGCAGAATTGCGGCATTCGGGCGGCTCGGTCTTGATATCGTCTCGTCATTCGGCCGTTCAGGCCGTTTCCTTGCAGGCGTTCTGGGCGGTGTGCCCAGGCCGGCGACCGGTTTCCCCCTTCTGGTGAAGCAGCTGTACGCCGTTGGCGTTCTGTCCCTGGCCATTATCGTGGTTTCTGGCCTGTTTATTGGCATGGTGCTGGGGCTGCAGGGGTATACAATTCTGAGTGATTACGGTTCCGAGGCCGCTATCGGCCAGATGATTGCCCTGACCCTGGTGCGCGAACTCGGGCCGGTGGTAACCGCGTTGCTCTTCGCGGGCCGGGCCGGTTCGGCGCTGACAGCGGAAATAGGCCTGATGAAAGCCACCGAGCAGCTGTCTAGCATGGAAATGATGGGTGTGGACCCGCTTCGGCGCGTCATTGCGCCCCGCCTCTGGGCCGGGTTTATCGCCATGCCTGTGCTTGCGGTCATTTTCTCGGTGGTCGGCATCTGGGGCGGTATGCTGGTGGGTGTAGACTGGCTGGGCGTGTTCGAAGGCTCCTTCTGGGGCAATATGCAGTCGTCGGTGGATTTTGTTGATGATGTCCTGAACGGTGTCATCAAGAGCGTTGTTTTCGGCTTTGTCTGCGCCTGGATTGCGGTCTACCAGGGGTATGACTGTGTGCCGACATCGGCAGGGATCAGCTCGGCGACCACCAAGACCGTGGTGTACTCATCGCTGGCGGTGCTGGGGCTGGATTTCGTGCTGACCGCTGTCATGTTTGGCGATTTCTGAATCAACGATTAACGAGATAATACCGGAGCCGGAAATGGCGCAGAGAACCACTGAAATCATCGTTGGCCTGTTCATGATCGCAGGCTGTGCAGCTTTGCTGGTCCTGGCGCTTCAGGTGAGCGGGCTGTCGCCGAAATCGGTCGAGAGCACCTATACCATTTACGCCAATTTCAACGATACGGGCGGGCTCACGCCCCGCGGTCGGGTCTCGATGGCCGGGGTAACGGTTGGCACCATCGAATCCATCAGCCTGAACACGGAAACCTTCCAGGCTCGGGTCGAGATGTCGATTCATTCGGATGTGGACAATATCCCGTCGGACAGTTCCGCAGTTATACGTACATCCGGCCTGCTCGGCGAGCAGTACATTGATATATCGATTGGCGCCGAGATGGATTCGCTGAAAGAGGGCGATACCTTCTATTCCACCCAGTCGGCCATGAACCTGGAACGGCTGATCAGCAACTTTGCATCGGGCCGTTGATTCGGGCCGGAAAGATCAAACAGGAGATCCTGATGTTTGCACTGAGACACCACATTCTGATCGGCCTCTTCATGGCCCTGGCTCTGGTCGCGCCGACCCAGGCGAGTGAAGCGGAGGAGCTTCGCAAGTATGTGGATGCCAACACCCAGCGGCTCGTGGACAAGCTGAACGAGGAGCGCGGACTCTACGAGCGGGATCCAGAGGCTTTTTATAAAAGCATGGATGAGGCTCTGACCGATTTTGTCGACTTCCGCCGCATCGCTGCCAGGGTGATGGGCCGTTACGCACGCCAAACGACGCCTGAGCAACGAGACGAGTTCGTGGCCAAGTTCAAGCGCAGTCTGTTTGACAGCTACGCCCAGGCGCTGGTTAATGCCGAGAATTTCGAGATCCAGGTCAAGGAGGCGACCATCAACCCCCAGAGTGACGATCGAGCCTCTGTGCAGATGGAAGTGATCAGTGCCTCCGGTAATCGCTACCCGGTGACCTATTCAATGTACAAGACGGCGGAAGGCAAGTGGCTGATGGAAAATGTCATTGTTGAGGGCGTCAACATAGGCCTGGCTTTCCGGGATCGATTCGGCCAGGAGATGGAAGAAAACCGCGGCCAGATCCAGGCGGTGATTGATGGGTGGAGCGACGCTGTTGAAAGTCTGAACCTCGATCAGGAAGTCAACCAATCATGACCAGCGGCTCGCCTGTGGTTCAGCTCCTGGACGGCGTGCTCGTCGTTACCGGTGAAGTGAACACAGACACCGTGGTCGGCTTGAGAAAGCAGGGTGAGAAGCTGATCCGTTTGGCTTCTGCCGATCTTGTCGTCGATCTCGATGGACTGGTGACGGCCCACAGTGCTGTTCTCTCAATGCTGCTCTGCTGGCAGCGCCTGGCGCATCAGGCGGGCGTTGCCCTTTCGTTTCGTGGCGTCAGCGGCCGTCTGGCCTCGCTGGCAGCCCTGAGCAATCTTGATGATCAGCTTGAGGGGTTTGGCCCGGAAGCCGTCCATCCCGCCCACTGATTATTCCGGTTTAGCTCCCTTTGTTGACCGGACGCTAAAGCTGACCCGAGCGCCGGAATTGGTTACAATCTCGCCCCTGATTTCAAAACACCCGAGGATTTTCTATGGATGCCGCCCAAGTCACCGAGCTGGTCAAAGAAGCATTGCCCGGCTGTGAAGTTCAGGTACAGGTTGATGGTACCCATTACCTGGTCGTCGTGGTGGGTGACGTATTCGAAGGCCTGCCGACNATCAANCGCCAGCAGNTGATCAANAAGGCGCTGTTCCAGCAGATCATGGATGGCTCNATTCACGCNCTTCATCCNAAAGCATTTACTCCGGCNGAATGGGCTGAGCGCCAGGGCTGAANGGNCCGGACAAAACAGGATATTTATTGTGGATAAACTTCTGATCAGNGGNCGCAAGCCTCTGGATGGTGAAATCCGGATTTCCGGTGCCAAGAACGCCGCACTGCCGATCCTCGCAGCAACTCTGCTGGCGGATGAGCCGGTAACCGTAGGCAATCTACCGCACCTGCACGACGTAACCACCATGATCGAGCTTCTGGGTCGCATGGGTGTTGAAGTGATCATTGATGAGAAGATGAGCGTGGAAATCCACGCCAACACCATCAAACACTTCCATGCCCCTTACGAGCTGGTGAAAACCATGCGGGCCTCCATTCTGGTGCTGGGTCCTCTGGTCGCTCACTTCGGCGAAGCAGAAGTATCCCTGCCCGGCGGTTGTGCGATCGGTAGTCGCCCGGTGAACCTGCACATCCATGGCCTGGAAATGATGGGCGCGGACATCAAGGTCGAGAATGGCTACATCAAGGCCAAGACCAACGGTCGTCTGAAAGGCGCGCACATTTTCCTGGATACGGTCACCGTAACCGGTACCGAGAATCTTATGATGGCGGCTGCCCTGGCCGACGGAAAAACCATCCTGGAAAACGCGGCCCGCGAGCCGGAGGTTGTTGACCTCGCCGAGTGTCTGATCGCCATGGGCGCAGACATCAAAGGTCACGGTACTGCCACCATCGAAATCAACGGTGTTGAGCGCCTGCACGGTTGCCATTACAACGTACTGCCAGACCGTGTTGAAACCGGTACCTATCTCGTCGCTGCGGCTGCAACCGGCGGTAGGGTCAAACTGAAGGATACCCGGGAAGACCTGCTNGAAGCNGTTGTNCTCAAGCTNNAAGAGGCCGGCGCCCACATCAACACCGGCCCGGACTGGATTGAACTGGACATGAAGGGTAACCGCCCGAAAGCGGTTAGCCTGCGTACAGCGCCATATCCGGCCTTCCCGACCGACATGCAGGCNCAGTTCGCTGCAATGAACGCCGTGGCCGANGGCACCGGTACCATTGTGGAAACCGTGTTCGAGAACCGGTTCATGCACCTTCAGGAACTGATCCGCATGGGTGCGGATATCACGCTTGAGGGCAANGCCGCGATCATCAAGGGCGTGGANCACCTNACCGGTGCGCCGGTTATGGCCACGGACCTNAGGGCCTCGGCAAGCCTNGTCATNGCCGGCCTCATGGCCGACGGCGATACCATCGTAGANCGCATCTATCACATAGACCGCGGGTACGANTGTATNGAAGAGAAACTGCAGTTGCTGGGTGCCACCATCCGCCGCCTGCCAGCGTGAAAGACATCTATCCAGACACTACGGGAAACCGGAAGAATCCATGACAGATTCCATAACCATCGCCTTGTCGAAGGGACGAATCCTGGAAGAAACCCTGCCGCTGNTGGCGGAAGCAGGAATCGAACTGATCGACGACGTCAAAAAGTCGCGCAAACTGGTGTTCCCNACAACGGACCCCAATGTTCGGGTTCTGATTATCCGGGCCACAGACGTGCCGACTTATGTTCAGTACGGCGGGGCGGACCTTGGTGTGACCGGCAAGGACGTGCTGATGGAGCATGGTGGGGAAGGGCTNTATGAGCCACTGGATCTGAACATTTCCCGGTGTCGCCTTATGACCGCCGGCCCAAAAGATCAGACTCCGCCATCCGGTCGTATCAAGGTGGCAACAAAATTTGTAAACCTGGCCCGCCGATATTACTCGGCCCAGGGCCGTCAGGCAGACATTATTAAGTTATACGGTGCCATGGAGCTGGCTCCGATTCTCGGGCTGGCCGACGAGATCGTCGACATTGTCGACACCGGCAACACGCTGAAGGCGAACGGCCTCGAGGCCCGGGAACTGATTGAACACATCAGCAGCCGGCTGGTGGTCAATCGTGCCTCCATGAAGATGAAACACGAGCGTATTAACCCCATAATCGAAAAGATGTCCGCAGCTGTGGATAAACGCCGGACCTGATGTCAGGGCCGGCCAGAGTCAGTTAGTCGTTAATCCCATACAGGATTTGAGTTATGACCGCCAAGATCACCCGATTGAACGCTTCCCAAAGTGACTTTAATGATGCGTTGGCCAAACTTTTGGCCTGGGACGACAGCGTTGATCATCAGGTGAACGAGTCGGTGCGNCANATCCTGCATGAGGTGAAAACNCGNGGNGACCAGGCGGTTCTGGANTTTACCGAGAANTTCGATCGCCTGAAGGTTNGNTCNGTCGCCGAGNTGGAAATGGACCANAGCCGNNTGCAGCAGGCTCTGGANGCGATTCCCCNGGANCAGCGNGNNGCCCTNGAAAAAGCNGCTGAGCGNATNCGNGANTANCACGANCGCCAGAACCAGAAGTCCTGGCAGTATGANGACGAAGACGGAACNGTGCTTGGCCAGAAGGTNACGCCNCTGGANCGGGCGGGNTTGTANGTGCCNGGCGGCAANGCNGCTTACCCNTCATCCGTGCTCATGAACGCNATTCCNGCNAAGGTCGCNGGNGTCAGTGANGTGGTGATGGTCGTTCCNACNCCGGATGGTGTGGTNAANGACATGGTNNTGGCCTCNGCAGCGATTGCCGGNGTTGACCGNGTNTTCACCGTTGGNGGCGCCCAGGCNGTTGGCGCGCTGGCCTANGGNACAGAAACNATNCCNGCNGTNGATAAAATNGTCGGCCCNGGNAANATNTTNGTNGCCACCGCCAAGCGNGAAGTNTTNGGCGTNGTCGGCATCGACATGATNGCCGGCCCNTCGGAAATNCTCGTGATCAGCGACGGNAANACCGANCCCGACTGGATCGCCATGGACCTCTTCTCCCAGGCAGAACACGACGAACAGGCCCAGTCNATCCTGATCAGCCCGGATGCTGAATTCCTNGACGCTGTCGAAGCCAGTATCAANAAACTGCTTCCAACCATGGAACGTGCCGACATCATCCGCACCTCCATGACTGACCGCGCCGNGTTGATCCANGTNNCCGACCTGAAACAAGCCGCCGAAGTCTCCAACCGCATCGCCCCGGAACACCTGGAGCTGTCGGTTGAAGACCCNGAGGCCATGCTCNATGACATTCGCCACGCCGGCGCNATCTTCATGGGCCGCTACACCGCCGAAGCCCTGGGTGACTACTGCGCCGGTCCGAACCACGTGCTGCCCACCAGCGGCACCGCACGGTTCTCTTCACCGCTGGGCGTCTACGACTTNCAGAAACGGTCTTCCATCATCGGCTTCAGCGCTGCCGGTGCTGACCGCATGGGACGTGTGGCCTCGGTTCTGGCCCGTGGCGAGGGCTTAACGGCACACGCCCGGTCGGCGGAATATCGTATTAAAGATTAAAAGACTTCACCCCCTATGTATGCAGGGCGGCGGGGAGGTCACTCTCCGAGAATGTCGGCGGCCATGGATGGCCGACGCCAAGCGCACATGGGTGTGGCAGAGCGATGATGAAGCGGAGCTTCATGCGATAGCCACACGACAGCAATCTGAGATTGCTGGCCGGACCCGCTTGCGGGTGCTCGTAGCGGTTCTCGGAGAGTGACCTGCCTGTCGCCCGTCTGCACCAAATGGAGTGCATAATCGATGAGCAAATTCTGGAGCCCCCTGGTAAACGACCTGGTTCCNTACGTNCCAGGCGAACAGCCAAAAATGGCCAACCTGGTGAAGCTGAACACCAACGAAAACCCCTTCGGCCCCTCACCAAAAGTCATCGAAGCCATCCAGGCCGAACTGAACGACGGCTTGCGCCTCTATCCCGATCCGGAAGGCGAAAGCCTGCGCGAGACCATTGCGGCTTACCACAAGATAAAGCCGGAACAGATCTTCCTCGGCAACGGCTCCGATGAAGTCTTGGCCCACATCTTCTTCGGTTTGTTCCAGCACGGCGAACCGATCCTGTTCCCGGACATCACCTACAGCTTCTATCCGGTTTACTGTGGCCTCTATAACATCGAGAGCAAAAAAGTACCGCTGACAGAAAGCTTTGAAATCAACNCGGAGGACTTCAAACAACCCAACGGCGGCGTGATTTTCCCGAATCCGAACGCGCCAACCGGTCGGTATCTNGNGNTGCANNATGTTGAAGANATCCTGGCNGCCAACCCGGATCGTGTCGTCGTTGTGGATGAAGCCTACATCGATTTCGGNGGTGAGTCGGCGATCACCCTGNTCGACAANTACCCGAANCTGNTGGTCTCNCANACGCTCTCCAAGGCCCGNTCNCTGGCNGGNTTGCGNGTNGGNTTCGCNGTCGGNCATCCNGACCTGATCGAGGCCCTGAACCGGGTNAAGAACAGCTTCAACAGNTANCCGCTNGACCGCCTGGCCCTNGCCGGTGCGAANGCNGCCTACGAGGATGANGCCTGGTTCCGGAAGTGCTGCGATGNCGTGATCTCCGAGCGNGAGCGNGTAACNNCNGCNCTCGAGGNGNTGGGTTTTGAGGTGTTACCCTCNAANGCAAACTTTATCTTTGCCCGTCATAANGANCAGCCGGGTGAGGTTTTGGCNAANNGCCTNNGNGANCANGGCATNATCGTTCGGCACTTCAACAAGCCCCGAATNAGCGANTTNCTGCGNATCACNATNGGCACTGTTGANCAGAANGATGCTTTGATTGCTGGGCTCGAATCACTCTAGCCTTTGGAGCTAGCGGGCAGCGCGAGGCAGACACCCCTTTCCGGGAACCGCTACGAGCACCCGCACACGGGTCCAGCCAGCAATCATAGATTGCTGTCGTTCGGCTGTCGCATGAAGCTTCGCTTCATAAGCGCTCGGCCTCACCCATGTGCGCTTGACGTCGGCCATCCTTGGCCGCCGACATTCCCGGAAAGGGGTGCCTGCCTCGCTCGTCGAACTTCTAAGAAATAGTCCGGAGCGATTACTGATGGCTGAACGAAACGACATCCTTAAGAAAATCGGCGAATGGCTGCAGCCAGAGAATTTCCAGGATTACTGTCCGAATGGCCTGCAGGTTGAAGGCACGTCCGAAATTAATACTGTCATTTCTGGCGTAACTGCCTCAAAAGCTCTCATCGAAGCCGCTATTGAAGCAAACGCAGATATGATCCTCGTCCACCATGGTTACTTCTGGAAAGGTGAGGACCAGCGAATCCAGGGCATGAAACGAGAACGCTTGAAACAGCTTCTCGACAACGATATCAATCTTGTCGCCTACCACCTCCCGCTGGATGACCATCCCGAATACGGCAACAACCGTCAGCTGGCGGACGTTCTCAATATCAAGAATCCACGCCCGCTCGGCGGTCTGGTCTGGGAGGGTGAGCTGGAAGAAGCGATGTCTCCAGAGAAATTCGGTCTTCACATCGCCAGACAGCTTCACCGTGAACCGCTCTGGGTGGGCGAAGGTCCGACTGCGATCAAGCGGGTAGGGTGGTGTACCGGTGCTGCACAGGGGTTTATTAACATTGCTCTGGATGCGGGGCTCGATGCCTATATCAGCGGTGAAATCTCCGAGCCGACGACGCACACGGCAAGGGAGTGTGGTATCCACTACTATGCGGCTGGTCATCACGCGACTGAGCGTTATGGTGTGCAAGCGCTCGGGAAAGCGTTAGCCGAGGAATTTGGGGTGAGTCACAAGTTTATTGATTGCGACAACCCTGTCTAATCAGGAATAGATGGTTAGATGAAGGCTTAGTGCGAATTGCACAGAGTCGACGGAGCGGGGTAGTCACCCCTTTCCGAGAATGTCGGCGGCCAAGGATGGCCGACGTCAAGCGCACATGGATGTGCTCGTAGCGGTTCTCGGAAAGGGGTGACTACCCCGGTCCCTCCCCGAACTTAGAAGTCTTATCGAGACTAAACTCCCAAGTTTCCGCTAGAGCAAAAAAAGAACTCAGGCCTGCTGAGCCTTATCACCCTTCTTGAGCCCAAAGTCCTCAGCAAGCGTGCCGGAATCCTTCGGATCCGTCTTCGGCGCATAATCCCGTGGTGGCTCGGAAGCGTCCTCGCGAACCTCCTCAAGGCGTTTCTTGGAAGTTTCCTGCGCCAACTCTTCCATCCAGTCTTCATCGTTGCAAAGACGGTTGGCGCCGCGGGCCATGTGCTGGTTCACATCGCGGTAGGCATCGTTGAAGCGGCGCAGCAAATGGGCCGACTCCATGAAATGCTCGTTCACCTGGGCCTGGTAGCGGGTATATTCGCTTCTCAGTTCCTCAATCTGCTGTTCCGCCCGGCGCTGCCGAAGCGACGTTCCCTGCCCGGAACGGCCAACAAATACCCCGATGACAATGCCAACAACCAATGCGGCAATCGCTGCCAGAATCAGGTTTGTCATATGCTGTGTCGTCCTTTTACCTAGAAGTGAGCCAAGCCCCTGTTCGACGAGTATAACGCCCCAGGCTCCATCATCCCATGATTGTGGCCTGCGCCAATCGTCGTATTGCTGCCCAGGCGGCCAACGTGGCGAAAAATCGCCAAATGCGAGACAATATGGCGCCCAAATTTACGATCAACTTCCGGGAATACCTTGATGACAGCTGCGATGTCCTCCGAAACCAGTGCGACCATGACCCCTTGGCAACGTTACCAAAAGGATCTTGAACGCCCGGATTTCCAGAAGGACTCGGCCCAGGAAGATGCGGTCAAGCGCCTTCAGTCACTGTACGACAAACTTGTTGAAGCCGAAAGGGATCGTACCAAGCCCAAGGCCAAACTTTTCCGCAAGCTCAAAAAAGGCAAGGAAGAGCCGGTCAAGGGCCTGTATTTCTGGGGTGGGGTAGGCCGCGGCAAAACCTACCTCATGGACACTTTTTACGAGTCGCTGCCTTTTGATCGCAAGATGCGGGTTCACTTCCACCG
Source organism: Marinobacter sp. (assembly GCA_002718255.1). GTDB lineage: Bacteria > Pseudomonadota > Gammaproteobacteria > Pseudomonadales > Oleiphilaceae > Marinobacter. The sequence continues at coordinate 32,762 of PBED01000021.1, forward strand.
TTTCATGCAGCGTGTCCACAGCGAACTCAAATCGCTCAAGGGCGAGAAAAACCCTTTGGAACTGGTGTCCAGGAAGTTTGCGGATGAAACTCGGGTTATCTGTTTCGACGAGTTTTTCGTGTCCGACATTGGCGACGCCATGATCCTCGCCACTCTCATGGATGGTTTATTCAGTCGCGGCGTCACCCTGGTGTGTACCTCCAACATCGTCCCGGATGGTCTCTACAAGGATGGTCTCCAGCGCGCCCGGTTTCTGCCCGCTATTAAGCTCGTCAAAAAGCACACCGATGTGGTCAACGTTGATGGCGGCGTAGACTACCGGTTGCGGACGCTCGAGCAGGCGGAACTGTTCCACTCGCCTCTTGATGAAGATGCGGACGTCAGCCTGCGCAAAAGTTTCGATGCTTTGGCGGTTGAGGCCGGCAAACACAGCAAATCCATGGAAATCAACGGCCGCAAAATCCCGGCCCGGGCTCACGCGGACGACGTGGTCTGGTTCGATTTCAAAGCCGTCTGCGACGGCCCCCGCAGCCAGAATGATTACATCGAGATGGCCAGGCAGTTCCACGCCATCATCGTCAGCAACGTGCCCGTCCTGGGCAAAGAAAAAGACGATCAGGCGCGCCGGTTCATTAACATGATTGACGAATTTTACGACCGCAACGTTAAAGTCATCATCTCGGCGGCGGCACCTATCACAGAGCTTTACACCGGCGGCCGCCTCGGCTTCGAATTCGAGCGCACCGAATCTCGACTGCTGGAAATGCAGTCCCGGGAATACCTTGAAGCACCGCACAAACCATAAAAAAGAAAACAGCCCTGCGTAGGTCGGATCAGCACAGCGCAATCCGACAAGAACCTGCCAGACAACCAACAGAGAGATTCAGAAATGAGCACAGACAACGTCGTTATCGTAAGCGGGGTTCGTACCCCCATGGGTGGATTCCAGGGTAGCCTGGCCAGTGTCAGCGCAACCGATCTTGGAGCGATCACCATCGCCGAGGCCGTAAAACGCGCCGGTCTGAAGCCTGCGGATGTGCAGGAAGTCATCATGGGCAACGTCCTGCCTGCCGGCCTAAAACAGGGCCCGGCCCGCCAGGCTATGCGCAAGGCCGGCCTGCCGGATCACACTGGAGCTACCACCATCAATAAGCTCTGCGGCTCCGGCATGAAAGCCGCCATGTTCGCCCACGATCTGATCAAAGCCGGCAGCAACGACATCATGGTTGCCGGTGGTATGGAAAGCATGTCGAACGCTCCCTACATCCTGCAGGGCGTTCGCAGCGGCTACCGCATGGGCCCGGGTCAGGCACCCCAGGATCATATGTTCCTGGACGGCCTCGAAGACGCCGAAACTGGTCGCCTGATGGGCGCCTTTGCCCAGGAAATGGCGGACAAGAAAGGCTACACCCGGGAAGAAATGGATGAATACGCCATCACCTCCCTCACTCGGGCCAAAAAAGCCATTGAGGAAGGCCTGCTGAAAGACGAGATCATTCCGGTAACCGTGAAAAGCCGAAAAGGCGAGGTGGTCGTTGAGGACGACGAGCAACCCCACAACGCCAACATCGACAAGATCCCGAGCCTCCGCCCGGCATTCGCCAAAGATGGCACCGTCACAGCGGCGAATGCCTCTTCGATCTCAGATGGCGCGTCCGCGTTGCTCCTGATGCGCGAGTCCGAGGCTGAAAAACGCGGCCTCAAACCCCTGGCGCGAATCGTCGGTCACAGCACCCAGTCCCAGCATCCTGCCGAGTTTACCTGCGCGCCGGTTGGCGCTATCGAAACCCTATTCGGCAAAACCGGTTGGAGCAAAGACGACGTCGACCTCTTCGAGATCAACGAAGCCTTCGCCATGGTCGCCATGATGCCCATCCGCGAACTAGGCCTGGACCCCGAGAAAGTTAACATCCACGGCGGCGCATGCGCACAGGGCCACCCGGTCGGCTCCACCGGATCCCGCCTGCTGGTCACCCTCATGTATGCTCTTCAGCGTTACGGCAAAAAGAAGGGCATTGCAGCTCTTTGCATTGGTGGCGGCGAGGCTACGGCCATGGCTATTGAGATGCTTTAAGCAGGAATCCTGTATAGCTCTTTTGCTTCGGTTGTTGGACAAGGGGCGGTCGTCTTTCTGAAACACGCCGTAAATACGTCCCTGTAGGCTTGACGGCAGCATCCATGCTGCCGACAGTTTCAGAAAGACGACCGCCCCTTGCCCCTGACAATACGAGAAGGCTTTTCGAGGCACTGGTGCCGAAGCTTCCTTTTGTCGTGAATCTGGTGACATCTGAGTCGCAGATTACATCGGAACTATGGGCGCTGACGTCGGGGTGAGCCTTCCGGGAATGTAGAGGGCCATGGATGGCCCGAAACAAGCGCACATGGATGTGCTCGTAGCGGTTCCCGGAAGGCTCACCCCGGCGGCAGTGCTTGCTCCCAAGTTTAAAGCGAAAAAAACCACCAAAACCAAAGTGGTTGCATCTAATTTTGTTGTCTATAGTGATTCTGTGCGACGGAACCCGGCGGCAAACGGCGTTTACAGGGGGATGATAGCAAAATCATACTTTTGACTGATCAAAGCGCCCGAAGGCGTTAGCTATAGTGCCAACATCACGAGCACTGTGCACGAAGCCTCCAATACATCGTGAACACCAATAATCAGAGCAGCGACTCAGAACAACAATGGAGTAGCCTTCCAATGACAAGAAAAACACCTCAATGGCAGCGTTGGACCAAATTACCGCTGGCCGTGGCAGTTGCGGCCGGAATGTCCGGTCAGGCAGCCGCTTACTCGTTTTATGTGGGAGATGTGGAAGCCCAGTTCAACACCACGCTGTCTGCCGGTGCTGGCTGGCGGGTTGAAAATCCCGATGCCCGGCTGATCAGCCAGGGTAACCTCGGTCCCGAGTTTGCACCGGGTGGGGAGTTCGAAAATATTGGCGCCTCCAGCAACAACTATGATGACGGTAACCTCAACTTTGAGCGGGGGCATACCTATTCCAAAATCGTCAGGGGCAACAGTGAGCTTTATCTTAATTACTCCGTGGATAACCCCTACCTGACCCGTGTAGGTGCGTTTGTTCGCGGGCGGTACTGGTACGACTTCGAACTGAAAGACGAAAAGCGCGCGGTGGATAATGTGGGCCAGCGCCGTGAGTTGAACTCCGAGGCCAGCGACTACGCCTCCCTTGCTGAAATCCTCGACGCCTATGTATTCTCTGACTGGTATATTGGTAATGTTCCGGTCAGCATCCGATACGGTGAGCAGGTGGTAAGCTGGGGTGAGAGCACCTTCATCCCCGGTGGCATCAACGTTATCAACCCGGTCGATGTACCGGCCTTCAGGGCGCCCGGCTCCCAGCTGAAAGACGCCCTCCTGCCCGTTGAAATGTTCTATATGTCGGCCGGTATCACTGAAAACGTGTCGGTTGAAACTTTCGTACAGACAGACTGGGAGCCAGTGCGCCCGGATTACTGCGGAACCTTCTTTTCTACCAACGATTTTGCCGCGGATGGCTGTGGCCCGGTGCTGCTGGCTGGTCAGCTTCCGGATTCACAGGCGTACGCCCAGGGCTTTGTTGCGCCCCGCCTCGGTGATAAGGAAGCCGATGCCAAGGATCAGTTTGGTGTAGCGCTGCGCTGGTACGTACCCGCCCTGAATGATTCCGAGCTGGGTTTCTATTACATCAAGTACAACAGCCGCCTGCCGTACGTCAGCGGCCAGGTCAACAACCCGTCCAATCCGGCCGCGGCCCAGCAGAACGACCCGTCGCAGTCGTTTTCCACGTTCCCGAGCTACTTCATCGAGTATCCGGAGAATATCAATCTGTACGGCATCAGCATCAACACCACCACCCCGGGTGGCTGGTCGCTGGGTGCTGAATACAGTTTCCGTGACAACTTGCCTCTTCAGTGGAACGCCTTCGAGTTGATCTATGGCGGTCTTCAGAAGCGAGGTCCAAATGGGGAAGTGCTGAGCTTGCTCGAGCAGCAGATGATCGAGAAGTCTGGCAACGCGAACTTTGCGGGCGAGGCAGTTTCCGGTTACGACCGATTCAACGTTTCTCAGGCTCAATTCACTTTGATCAAGTTCTTCGACCAGGTGATGGGAGCAAGCCGTTTGTCCCTGATTACGGAGTTCGGTGCGACCTATGTCCACGATCTGCCGGGTTACGATGAGGCTCGTTATGGCCGTTCCGGAACCTTTGGTATCGGAACTATTCCAAGTGCAGTCGGAGACCTTTGCAGCGGTGAAGGCAGTGCGGATCCTGAGAACATCAATACCACCTACTGTAACAATGAAGGCTTCACAACCGACTTCTCCTGGGGTTACCGTACCCGGCTGGTTTGGGATTATCCGAACGCACTTGCCGGTGTGAACCTGTCACCGCAGCTGGCCTGGAGTCACGATGTTGAAGGCTACAGCCCGCAGCCCGGTGGCGCTTTCAATGAAGGCAGCAAGGCGATTGGTCTGTCCCTGCAGGCGGTTTACCAGAACAGGATTACCGGCAATATCGGTTACACAAACTTTTTCGGCGGCAAGCCGTATAACGAGTTGACTGACCGTGATTTCGTGAATGCCAGCGTTTCCTACTCATTCTGAACCGGAAAGAATTCGTTTAACGAGGGAATCTAAATGAAACTGAACAAGAAACTACTGGCCACAGGCGTTCTGGCAGCGAGCATGTTTGCCGGCCAGGCCTGGGGTGCGGTTTCTGCTGAAGAAGCGGCCAAGCTGGGTAACTCGCTGACACCGATGGGTGCAGAAAAAGCCGGTAACGGTGGCGCCATTCCTGCCTGGACCGGTGGTCTGACAACGCCGCCTCCCGGCTACAACAATGACGGCATCTATGTGAATCCGTTCGCGGATGAGCAGCCCAAGTTCACCATCGATCAGAGTAACGTCGAGCAGTACAAAGACAATCTGTCCCCGGGCCAGGTTGCGATGATCGAGCGCTACGATGACTACTTCATGCCGGTGTATGAAACCCATCGTACGGCTGCTTATCCTGAAGAGGTCATGGAGCAGACCGTTGAAAACGCGACCACGGTTGAGCTGATCAAGGACGGTAACGGTCTGGGGAACTATCAGTCTGCCACCCCGTTCCCGATTCCCCAGAATGGTCTGGAGGCAATCTGGAACCACATTACCCGTTACAGAGGTGGTTCTGTACAGCGTACCGTTGGTCAGGTGACGCCGACTGAAGGTGGTGAATTCTCTGTTGTGAAATTCCAGGACGAGCTTACCTGGCGTACCTACCTCTCGGATTACAATCCGGACGAGGATGCGAACGTTCTATTTTACTTCAAGCAGGCCATTACCGCTCCGGCACGTCTCGCCGGTAACGTACTGCTGGTACACGAGACCATCGACCAGGTTGCCGAGCCTCGCCGTGCGTGGGTTTACAACGCCGGTCAGCGTCGGGTTCGTCGGGCGCCTCAGGTAGCGTATGACGGACCGGGTACCGCGTCTGACGGTATGCGTACTTCGGATAACTTCGACATGTTCAACGGTGCTCCGGATCGCTACAACTGGGAGCTGGTTGGCAAGAAGGAAATGTACATTCCGTACAAC
>PBED01000022.1:0-14481 GCA_002718255.1 Marinobacter sp.
AAGCGGTAGTCGACGACATGGTCGATAACCTTACTGCACTGATGGAACCAATGATCATGGCGGTTCTGGGCGTTCTGGTTGGTGGCCTAATCATTGCTATGTATCTGCCAATCTTCCAGATGGGTCAGGTTGTTGGTTAAACCCCCTCTCCCCAACCCCTCTCCCGCTCGGGGAGAGGGGCTTAACTGCCGATAGTTGAGCAATTTGATGTTGAGTCTCGAAACTTTTCTCGCCACTCCCTGGCTTCTTTTTCTTTCTGTCACCCTCGTTTCCCTCTGCATTGGCAGCTTCCTGAACGTTCTGATTCTCAGGCTGCCCAAAATGATGCACCAGGATTGGCGCTGCCAGTGCGAGGAATTCCTGGAGCTTCCTGAGAGGCAGCGTAAGCAGGAAGAACGAATTACGCTTTCCAAACCCGCTTCCACCTGCCCTTCCTGCGGCCATGGCATTCGGGCGTGGGAAAATATTCCTGTGGTCAGTTGGCTGGTTCTTCGGGGCAAATGCGCTTCGTGCAAGGCGCCTATCTCGCCACGTTATCCGATCATTGAGGCCGTTACCGCGATTTTCTCGGTGGTGACCATTGCTGTCATTGGGCCGAATGAGTCAGCGCTTTGGGCGCTTTTGTTGGTTTGGGCTCTGGTGGCTTTGACAGTTATTGATTTCGACACCCAGTTACTGCCGGATAGCATTACCTTGCCCCTGATGTGGCTGGGCCTGGTGCTGAATTATTTTGGTGTGCTTACGGACTTCAACAGTGCCTTTTGGGGCGCGGTGGCAGGTTATCTCTCGTTGTGGTCTGTTTACTGGCTGTTCAAGCTGGTGACCGGCAAGGAAGGCATGGGGCACGGGGACTTTAAATTGCTCGCCGCGCTTGGTGCCTGGCTGGGGTGGCAGTTGTTGCCGGCGGTTATTCTGCTTTCCTCGGTGGTTGGTGCGGTTGTGGGTATCAGCCTGATGGTGTTCAGGAAGCATGGGCGGGAGGTGCCGATTCCGTTTGGGCCCTACCTCGCCACGGCAGGGTTGATTTGTTTGTGGTTTGGCAGTGAGATTCAGGCGTTCTGGTTTGGGTTTTTGGGAGTTTAAAGATGGGGCCAAATGAAAATGGGGTCAGAGCAAAATCGCNNGGCGATTTTGNTCNGACCCCGGTGGTTGGNCTGACNGGNGGGATNGGNTCCGGAAAATCCACTGTTGCTCGCNTNTTCGGTGANCTNGGCGTGCACTGGGTGGANGCNGATGATGTTGCCCGNGAGGTGGTTGAGCCNGGNACGCCNGCNCTNGNNNNGATTNCNNAGCANTTTGGGNAGNAGATNCTCACNNCNGANGGTGNNTTGGATCGNGCGCAGCTTCGNGNNATTGTCTTTNAGNAGNCGGAAGAGCGNGNNTGGCTNGAGNCGCTGNTGCATCCNATNATCCGCGAGGAATTNATTCGGCANTTGAANCCGGAAAACTACCAGCTTCCCTANGTGCTNCTGGTCTCCCCTCTNCTTCTCGAGACNGACCAGCANGAACTGGTTGACCGCATTATCGTGATCGACGTGCCNGAAGANACCCAGATTGAGCGCACCATGGCCCGGGACACCAANTCCCGGGAGCAGGTTGAGCGGATCATTGNGGCTCAGATGTCGCGCGAAGATCGGCTGGCGCGGGCGGATGAGGTGATTGATAATNANCGNCCTCTGGATGANGTAACNCGTCAGGTGCGGGAGCTGCATGAAAGGTTGNTGGTGGANTTTGNCTGACTGNTTTTNCCGCTNTCGTTTNNCNGNNCTTGCGGCTGNNNTTTCNCTGACNNTCTCNTCNCCAAGCTACAGCATNGAGCCNGTGTTTGAGGTTCGGGAGCGNTCNGTGGCNGAGATTCTNNCGCCGGNTCAGCTNCCGATCGGGTTCTANACGTTTGAGCCNGANGAATACTGGGCCGATCCNCGNGANTCNTACTGGCTGAAGTTCAGNAACTGGGTGCTGCGGCAGGANCGNCTNCACGGGCANAAGATCCANTCGGTTGGNCANTGGGCAGACCGTACNTTATCGGGCAGCGCCCAGAGCCTTCCCAACAACGAGAGCTACCTGCGCATTGGCTTTGCGACNGAATCCGAGTACGGCGATCCGGCACAATTTGAGCCTGAGGCTCGGTTCCGGCTGGATATNCCCACCACCCGCCGGAAACTGCGCCTGGTGATCGANAGCGAGAGCGAAGACCTGATTCCTCTCGGNGAGCGCCAGCGGGACCGCCAGCTNACGGAGCCNGANCGNTCCGATACGGAAGCCACAGGTGCACTGCGTTACCTGACCCAGATTGGNGANGCCATCAACTTNTCCAANGANGTGGGTGTGCGCCTNCGNCTNCCTCCNGANGCNTTCTGGCGNGCAACGGCTGAGAAACGTTGGCGGCTGGACGACAAGTGGATTCTGAACGCTCAGCAACGGTTCTATTATTTTCATCAGGATGGCTGGGGCGAGCGAACCTGGATTGGNGTTGGGCGCCCGGTGGGCAANGACTGGTATTTTCGCTCGTCTTCAGAACTGGANTGGGTGCACAACGACAAGGAATTTGTTGCGGCTCAGATATTCAGCATGCGTAAGCGCATGAATAACCGNTTGATTGTAACGCCCCGGCTGGGNGTNCTTGGGGAAAGCAAACCTTCCTGGCGCACCACATCAGCGTTCGGNGATCTCACGTTNCGNTACCGTCTACACAGCAACTGGCTNTATGCGGAGCTGATTCCAGCACTGGAATNCCCCCGGGAGGAGAGCTTTAAAGACCGNGCTTCTGTGGTNTTTCGGGTGGAAATGTTTTTCTCCGGTATCATTGAGGATGATCGTNTGTAATGCCAAGACACCCCTCGAAACCCGCGACCGAGGCCCTTACTCTCACGCCTATCGCCATTACCCGCTCATGCTTTNAGGACAAGTTCGGGGTGCCTCGCCAGCCGGGGTTGACCCGNCATGCCCGGGCCGAGCTGATTATCCAGCCACCGTTTGACCGNGAAGATGCCTTCCGTGGGCTGGAGACCGCCAGNCANCTNTGGCTGACCTTNCAGTTTCACGAGGCGGTGCGGGCNGANTGGCGGCCNGTGGTGCGNCCTCCNCGNCTGGGNGGCAANCGCAAGATGGGNGTGTTTGCCAGCCGNTCNCCGTTTCGCCCNAACAGNCTNGGNCTNTCGGTNGTNCGCAATGAGGGNNTGNTNCGCANAGATGGNNAGCTNATNCTNCGCATCAGNGATCATGACCTNATCGANGGCACACCNATNCTNGATATCAAACCNTACCTNCCNTTNGCCGATTCNGTNCCNGANGCNACNNTGGGCTGGGCAGANTCGCCNCCNACGGAANNNCTNGANGTGGTTTTTCTGCCGGAAGCGGAGGCNCAGATNNGNNAGCTNTCANCNGAAGANTATCCGGAACTGCGNCCGCTGATCGAGGATGTGGTNGCNTACGATCCACGNCCCTCCTTTCGNAGAGGNCGGGANGAAGAGCGCATTTACGGNGCGCATCTGTACGATTTGAACGTGCGATTCCGATTCGTGAATGATCATTCACGGAAACGTGTCGAAGTGCTGACGGTCTGTTAAACTGCTTTTGGTGATTTTGTAGTCGACACAGGGAATATGTGCCTTGCCTTCAAAGCGGTTCTTCAAACGATTGGGAATACGACCACTGGCGGCAAGGTTGCTCGCCTACGTATTNCTGTTCAGCCTTTTTCTGTCTCTGGTGGCAACGGGNGTTCAGCTAATCGGAGAATTCGAGCGGCGCAAGAACGATCTGCTGAATGACCAGACACGGGCCGCGGAGTTGGTTTCCGGNAGCATGAGCAACAACATCTGGCTGATGAATTTCAGCGAGGTGGCCAACAGCCTGGATGATATGAAAGCAGTGCCCGCNGTCCAGTACGGGCGGGTGGTGACCAGCACCGGCGAAACCTTCAGCACCGGCACTTACCCTGAGGGCCGGGTCATATCGCAGACCTTTCCACTGGTTTTCGACCGCTCNAACAACCGCAGTCCTGAAAACGTTGGCACNCTCACCGTCACCTCCTCCATAGANCAGATCTACANAGACCTNCGTAACCGCGCGNTCCTGAACCTTTTGTTTCAATCCATTGTTGTCATGCTGGGCACCCTGGGCNTGCTGGTGATCGTTCGTTTAACGCTNNCCCGGCACCTGGAATCCATGGCCGATTACGCCGCNCGNCTGAANCTNGANGCNCTGGTNGACCCNCTGAANCTNAAGCGNAANNCCCGNAAAACGCCNGANGANCTCTCGGANNTGGANCAGGCCCTGAACAAGATGCGCCTGCANATNCTNGAGGACACCCGCTCCCTGCGCCAGACCACGATCCAGTCCCAGGGNGAGCGGGACGAGGCGGTGCGGGCNAANCANGCCAAGAACCAGTTNCTNGCNAATGTCAGCCACGANCTGCGNATNCCNCTGCAATCNGTGCTGGGCTACGCCAACCTGCTNACCGANACGCCNCTNGATCAGGAGCAGCGNGANTACGTGNNGACNNTGNTGAGNGCCTCNGANAGCCTCTCNGCCATCATCAACGANCTNCTGGANATCTCCAGCATGGAAGCGGGCAAGCTGGTACTCGAAGACATTCCCTTTGACCTCAGGGAAACNCTCAATGACCTNGTGCACATGCTTGGCTCTCGCGCCCGNGAGAAAGGCCTNGCACTGGAGCTTCGGATCGACGAAAACCTGCCCTGGGCNCTGAAGGGCGACCCGGTTCGCATTCGCCAGATATTGNTGAACCTNACNTCCAACGCNATCAAGTTTACCGATTCNGGCCATGTGCTGATCAGTATCGAGGTGTTGGGCCGCCGGGATGACAAGGCTCGCCTGCGTATTGCGGTGGAAGACACCGGCGTGGGNATCAACCCGGAAGATGTTCCCCTGGTTTACGAGCCCTACGTGCAGCTTGGCCAACAGTTCCAGCGCCAGTTGCCCGGTGCAGGCCTCGGCCTCACCATCTGCCGCCAACTGGTGGGCCTGATGGACGGGTCCATGGATCTCGAAAGCCGCCCCGGTGAAGGCTCGACCTTCTGGATGGAACTGACCCTGCCCGTGGCCCCGGAGAACGCCGCCCGGGTTCGGCCAGATACCCGGATGGTGAAGAATCGCAGGATTCTGGTAGTGGATTCCTATGAGCTATCCCGCAAGATCACTCTGGAAATGCTGTCCCGGCACGAAGTGCACATCGAAGCGGTGAAATCCGCCGGCGAGGCGCTGACGTCCCTGCGCACAGCGTTCGATGGCCAGCAGCCGTTCGACGCGATCATTCTGGATGGCTTTGTACCGGATATGGACAGCGACCTGCTGTGCCGGCAGATCCGTAGCAACCCGCTCTGGTCAGATATGCGCCTGCTGATCCTGTCGTCCAACCCGCAACGGGGCGACGCCGAACATTTCCGCCAGGCCGGTGCAGATGCTTTCCTGAGCAAATCTCTGCGAGAGTCTTGCCTGACGCCAATCCTCAACCAGTTGTTTGCCGATGCAGCCAAAGAAGAACGGCGCTTCCTGACCCGATTCTCGCTGCAAGCCACCACCGATACCGCCCGGCGCCGGGAGCTTCCCTGCGGCCGAATGAAGGTGTTGCTGGTGGAGGACAACCCTGTGAACCGCACCCTGACCCGTCGACTGCTGGAGAAACTCGGTTGCGACGTGATGACCGCCAACGATGGCGAGGCCGCGGCCAGCCTCTGGCAGTGGCACCCGTTCGATCTGGTGTTCATGGATTGTGTGATGCCCCGTGTGGATGGCTTTGAAGCCACCCGACGCCTGCGGGAATGGGAGAAAACCCACAACCGCGTGCGCATCCCGGTGGTCGCGCTGACCGCCAGTGCCATGGAAGAAGACGAGGANCGCTGCCGCCGATGCGGTATGGATTCGTTTGTTGCCAAGCCTGTCAATATTGAAATGCTGCGGGCAGTACTGGAACAATATTGTCAGGCGTCTGCTGCCTCCTGAGACCGGCTTACCGAACTACAGGCACAGACATTCAGACACGTTTCCGATACCCGAAGGCAACCATGAACGTTGAATGCCCAACCTGTAAAAAGTCCGTGGAATGGACCGAGACCAATCCCTGGCGCCCTTTCTGCTCCGAGCGTTGCAAACTGATCGATCTGGGAGCCTGGGCCAACGAGGAATACCGGGTACCCGCAGAGAACGCATCACCGGAGGATCTGGACCAGGGCGGCGAGACCACCCGGCACTGACCTGCGAAAAATGAAAGTTAACGGGGACTTACCGGCATTTAAGTTGAGTGGCCCGGAACACCCCGTTAACATACCGGCAATTCTGCTAAAAACGTAACGAAGGTGCACATATATGAAAGCGTCCCGGATTTCCCTGATGATTCTCTCACTGGCTGCCGCGCCTGCCTTTGCAGGGGATGTCGACCTCAGCCTCACCAACGATTCGGTGAAGGGCCAGGTAAATTTCTTCGGCACCAANAACGACCTCCAGCTTGGCACCGGTTACACCTACCGCGAAGGTGGCCGCGATATTTTCAACGTTGATTTCCATGCCCAGGGCCGCACGGCAATCGGCAACCTGCCCACCACAGCCGGCATCGGCATGAGGGGTATCTATTGGGATCAAAGCCGCGCCGATGGCGGTGCTGTCGGTCTTGGCGGTTTTGCGACCGTCAATATCCCGGATGTCCCTGGCCTGTCGTTCACCGGTGGCCTGCACTACGCCCCCAGCATTCTCTCGTTTGGCGATTCCGATGATATGACCAGCCTTGAGCTGCGTGGTAGCTATCGGGTTATCCGCAACGCCGAGATTTTCGCCGGCTATCGCTATCTGAACACCGATATCGAGAACTCCTCACGAGACGTCAATCTCGATGAAGGCGTTATGGCGGGCATGAAGATTTTCTTCTGATTCCTGCCTTTTCTGAAACGGGCCCGGTGGGGCCCGTTTCGTGTTCCCTCCATAACCCTTTCGTGCTTTTCCTCACGCTTTCCCGAGAATCNNACTGTTAGACTGTTTGCCTGTATTTTCTGCACGGATAGCCAGGCATGCGNTTCACACTCGGTTTANTNCTCTCCTCNACTCTGNTGCTCACCGCNGGATGCGGAAGTGGCGAAGANGCCATTGNNGGCGCNGCCNGNCAGCCCAANGACTTCGCNGGAAACAAGAANCCGGTCGATGANTTCAGNTCCGGNAGCACCGGCGATTCCNNNAACNCNGGNGGCCTNGCCAGCAATGAAGTNCGGGTNACCATGGAAGTACCGGGTGGTGTCACCAGCGACGGCGAGCCTACCCGCCGCAACCTGAGAATCGTGCAACCGGACAGGGTGAGTGTTTACTACACCAACCCGGCCTTGCAGAACCTGGGCGAGCCTCCCATTTCCAGCCGCACCGACAGCGAAGGTTTCACCATTATCGAATTCACAGAAGGCCTGCCCCTTGGACCGGATGTGATTATCGATGCCAGTTATGGCAACACCCGAATGCGAGCCCTGGCCGCCGATGCGGACCGGGATGTGAAGGTGAATCCTTTTTCCGAATATCTGGTGCGTAACACGCTCAGCAGCTACACGGCCGGTGAGTTCCAGACCATTCTGGATTGCGTTGCCGATGAAGGCGGCGAGCTATGCCTGAACAAGTATGTGTGGTCGACCCTCGCCGATCAGATCCACGACTTTGAAATTGAGATTCCTTCCAATGTTGGCCTCGGCGGTGCCCTGGATATTCTCGAAGATCGGGGAGACTTTGCCCGTTACGTGAGCGCAATGGCCGACTACGCGGTGCTGGACGAGACCTCTTCGGGCAAGATCAGCGCCAGTTCCGCGGACTACAATTCGGTATTCCTGGGCATTGAGTTGGGGCAGACGTTTGTGGAGCCTTCCATCAGTGGGTCGGGGCAATGGGGTGTTCGTACCGCACAGGAAGAGGTGCTGACGGATGAGAACGGCACCGGCTATGTTTACCCGGCCCTGACGCTCACCAGTTTCGATGCGTTCAATATCCGAGTGACCTCTCTGGCCAACGATATTCCATACGATCGCGAGGCTCTGATTCACCAGGCGGGAAACGACTTCTTCGTGCGGGGCTCTGAATACTGGGAACGGAACACTCATTCTTCATCCCCCGGAGCAGCCACCCTGCTGGAAGATACCCGTTTGCTGGCCGGCCGGGCCCTGTACCAGAGCATTACCGGCCGGGGCAGTTCGAAAATCATTGGCTGGACTCGCAATCCCTATTACCTGGATGCCTTCACCAGCGCGCCCGTGGATGAGACCACCGGGCCGGATCGGGTGATCAGCGGCTATTTCAGTGCCGGCAAGGCTATCGAACTGGAAGCAGACGGGGATTCGTTGTTGCGGCTGGGGACTCTGGAAGACCAGTATCTTTCGGTTCTTGAAATCAACCTGCTTCGAAAGGAAGGTTTCGACGCGGACACCGTGAATGGCCGCGACTACAACATGCTGTATCTTGGAACCCGATTCAGCGACGAGACAACGCCTCTCACCATCGAAACAGGCGTTGGCCAATGGCAGATTTCTGGCGGTACAGTTAACCAATCCCAGAGCTTTACGTCATTACAACGAGACAGTTCAGGCACTGTCTCGACGGACTCCAGCGGTACCCGAACGGAATCCTGGGCCCTGAGCAACCGAACCTCCCGGCTCAGCAAAGGCGATGTGGATATCGGCCGGCTGAACCTGGACATTACCACCGCCTCCGGTGATTTCCAGCAGCCGGATATCGGCATCGGTGCCAGCACGCCGGACGGCAGCCTGATGGCGTTCAATCTGGACGACAGCCCCCTGGGAGACGGCATCCTGATTGCGGTCGAGCAAACCGCCAACAGCGCACCCGCCACGGGCCAGTTCCGGCTTCAGGGTGTAGCCCTGGCATTGGCGCCAGACACAAACCGTCTCCGGCATTTTGAAAATGCACTGCTAACCATTGATTCCTCCAGTGCCGCGACGCTGTCCCCGGTCGCGCTGACCAGTACCCATATGGTCGACAACGAAACAGTGACGAAACCCGCTCTTGAGAACCTGCCGGACATTGCCCTGACCTATAACAGCCAGGCCGGCGATGGCCAGGTGCAGTTCAGTGCCGGCAACCTTGTGCTGGAGGGCTTCCACACCGCCAGCCAGGACCAGTTTTACCTGCGTTTGCGAACCACCGAGGGCAATGAGGACCAGATCGGCCTGGTGATTGCCACACGCCTGCCCTGACCGCGGCAGCACAGGACAAAACCCAAGAGGCAGACGCTCTCGTATAACCTGTTATAATTGTTGTTGTATCGACTTTAACGAGAGGTTTTATGTCTGCGGGTAAACGGGCGGTCATGCTGATGGTTCCCTTGATTGCGTTTGCGATCGGGGGCGGTTTCTATACACCACAGGCGAGTGTTGACCAGGGCGATTCTGCTAACTCGGGTTCCGAGCCTGCCCTCTCCTCCCTGCCGCCTCTGCCGACCTGGGCCAATGACGATCTGCCGAATTTCTCGCAGTACCAGGACACCACCGAGAAAAAAGCCGCGTTCTTTTCGTTTCTGTACCCGAGAATTGTTCTGGCCAATTCCCGGATTCTGATTGAGCGCGACTACCTGGACAGTCTGGCCAGCAAGGAAAGCCTGACCAGCAAGGAATACAACTGGCTGGCGCAGCAGTCGGAGCGGTTACGAGTGGATGCCGAGCCCGGCAGCGACGAGCAATTTGCCCTGCTACGCAAGCGCCTGGACGTGATTCCTCCGTCCCTGATCCTGGCTCAGGCTGCCAACGAATCTGCCTGGGGCACCTCCCGTTTTGCCACCAAGGGCAACAACCTGTTCGGCCAGTGGTGTTTTTCCAAGGGCTGCGGCCTGGTTCCCCTCGGTCGTGCCGAAGGCGCCAGCCATGAAGTAGCGAAGTTCTCTTCGCCCTACCGGTCGGTTCGGGCCTACATCCAGAACCTGAACCGCCACCCCACCTACCAGTTGCTGAGGGACGTTCGGCTGAAAGACCGCCGCAACAATTCGGCACTGTCCGGACTGGAACTGGCAGAAGGCCTGCTCGGCTATTCCGAGCGCGGCGAGGAATATATCGAAGAAATCCGGGCCATGATTCATTACAACAACCTGGAATTCTACGACGACGATTTCCGCAGCGTGGTCCGGGATATCGACCCCAGCCGTCTTGAGCAACTGGCCTCAACGAAAGCGGAAGCCGGGTTGTTACCCCGCCAATCCTCACTGACCACCAACCCGGCTGAAGGCTAGAGACCCGACCCCATGCTCTATTTTCTCCCTGCGCCGCTGAAGGGGACTTTGGCGGCCCTGGCCATCCTGTGTAACACCCTCGTGCTGTTTCCCGTTCTTCTGGTGTTCGCGCTGCTTAAGCTCGTGCTGCCGATTACCGCCGTGCGCAAGGGCTGCACGGTGATCCTCAACACCATCGCGTGGGTCTGGATTGGCTTCAACAATCTGCTGATGGAACTTCTGCACAAGGTCGACTGGGATGTGCGGGGCGTGGAAAATCTCAGCCGGAAGCACTGGTATTTTGTCACCTGCAACCATCAAAGCTGGGCCGACATTCCCGCCATTCAGTACGTACTGAACAGCCGGATTCCCCTGCTGAAGTTCTTCCTGAAGAAACAGCTGATCTGGGTGCCGTTTCTGGGGGTTGCCTGGTGGGCGCTGGATTTTCCGTTCATGCATCGCCACACCAAGGAACAGATTGCCAAACGCCCTGAGCTCAAGGGCAAGGACGTGGCTGCCACCCAGGCCGCCTGCGAGAAATTTCGCTACACCCCGGTGACGATTTTCAACTTTATGGAAGGCACCCGGTTTACGCCGGAGAAGCATGACCGCCAGAACTCACCTTACAAGCACCTTCTGAAGCCCAGAGCGGGTGGTACCGCGTTCGTGCTTGGCGCCATGGGCGAGATGATTCATACCATGCTGGATGTCACCATCGTGTATCCGGAGGGCCGTGCCGGCTTCTGGGATTACCTGTGCGGGCGTATCCGCAGGATCATTATTGAGGTGCGGACGCGTGAGATCCCCCGAGAATTCCTGGGCATGGATTACGAGAACAACCGGGAAACCCGGATCGCGTTTCAGCGGTGGGTGAGCGATATCTGGGCCGAGAAGGATGCCCGGATCGATGAGCTTAAAGCAGTCCCAGCTCCCGGGCCCGGACAATAGCCTGAGTCCGGGATTTTACTTCCAGCTTGGCGTTGATTCGGCGGGCGTGGGTTTTCACCGTGTGCAGGGAAATGTGCAGCTTGTCGGCAATTTCCTGGTTCGACAGCCCTTTGGCAATCAGTTCAAGCACGCCCTGCTCCCGCTCACTGATGGGTTCTGCCAGGGTGTCCAGGGTACCAGCGACCTCACGCAGCTCGAACACCTCGCCCAGCGCCTCTTTAAACGCACTCTCGGGAAGCTGACCAAAGCCCTTCGTCATTAGCTCCTGCAATTCGTTCCTGAGCTCCCGGAACGGACTGATGAAGTGCTCTGCAGCAGCCTCATTGACGACAGTAGACAGAATCTTCAGGGCAACCACCGGTCCCTTTTCATCCAGAACGATCACAGCCTCAAGCAAGCGCATGTGGAGCTCTACGCCCCATGGAATGGCTCCCTCATATCGTTCACGGATACCCTGGAGTGTTTCCCGGGCTTTTATCAGATCACCGCGGGCCAGGTCGACCCGAACCTGAAGGCAGTCCAGCAAGCCCGGCATCATGGGGAAAAGCTCCGGTACGCAGCCCGCTTCCCGGTAAGGAGCAAGCTTTCGAACCGCCTGATCGGCACTGTCGATCTGATTCTGCGACAACCAGCAGTTGGCTTTCAGGGCCTCGAGAACAGGTACGAACAGGGATTCGTCGACTTGCCAGGAATGCATGGTACGCTCGGCCCGACCAATCCAGACAAACGCATCCTCCAATCGCCCCTGGGCCCGACACATCAAGACACGAATGGTCATCGCCAGCAGCAGTCCAAGATCCCTGGTCTGTTCAGCATGTCGCCCACAGGTGACCAACAGGCGATCTGCTTCCGCTTCACGGCCCTGATGCCAAAGCACAAGCACCAGATTCAGTTGCAGGCGGGTTTCACCAATCCGGGCAGGACGCGAGAGCTCCTGCATGGCGGTATCGAGACCGGTGCGCAACAATTGCTCTGCATGTTTCAGGGCGCCTTTGCCCAGTTCGATCCGGGCATGGGCATAAACCGCCAGTGCTTCCGAACCGGAATCGCCCGCTTCTCTTGCCAGTCTCGACGCAGCCCGGTTTGCTTCCCGGGCCTCCGGGAATCGACCCGCGGCGCACAATGCACTGGAACGGACCATCTGCGTGACAAGCTGGCCCTGAGTACTGAGTTCCCCGTCAGCCAGGGCCTCATCAGCCATGTCCAAAGCCGGCCCAACACTGCCCTCGCCCCGCAGGATAAACGCTTTCAAGGCACGAATCCGTGCAGCCTGCTCCTGTCGGTCGGTCACAGCCAGACCATCAATCAGCGCTCGAGCCTGGCGGAACTGGCCGCCAATTGCATGAACCCAGCTATAGACAATTCTGAGACGCACGCTTCGTTCCAGGAGCTGGGCCGGCAGACTCTTTCGAAGGCGCAGGAGCGATGCGGTATCCTGACCCAACAGCAAAGCCTCTGATCCCTCAGCGGCTATGCGGATGACTTCCTCGGCATCTCCAGACAGTAGCGCGTATTTCAATGCTTCCGGGAACTGGTCGCGCACGCCAAACCATCGGCTCGCCTGCAGCATCCGCTCCGAATAACCGGCCATTACGGGCGACTTCAGCCATTCCTGCAACAACGGGTTTACACGGAACCAGCGACCACGGCCCGGCATCGGCTTCAGGGGCAGCCCCCGCTCGGCAGCCTGAGAGGGAACAAAGCCAGCTTCAGGCAGGAGTCGCTCAAGCGCCAGGAACAGTTCATCGGAGCACAGTTCAAGTTCTGCAATACCCCGCATGGACCGCATCTGCCCCGGGGTCAGATTGCCAAGCACCGACTCCTTCAAAAACCTTTCAACGCTCGGTGTTTCCTGAATGGGTTTGCGCTCGATATTCTGAGCAACCTCCCGACGATACAGCGCCAACGGCGTCGCCCAGCCCTCGGTCATATAGTAGAGGTTATCGACAGCAACGCTGGTGAGTTCGCTCTTCGTCGTGGCGGACCGGAAAAACTCGAAGGTTTCTGAACGGGAAAACTCAAGCGTTTCAGACCCGATGCGGGTGAAACGGTTTTCCAGCTCGAGGCTGTGCGTTTCGAAAGGCAGTGCCTTGCGCGAAATCAGAACAATGGAGGAGCCAGCCGGAAAGTCCATAATCAGTTGGTGGAGCAGGTCCACAACGGCGGGGTTGCTGAGATGCTGAAGGTTGTCCAGCACCAGAACCCGTGGCTGACTGTCACCGGTGCGGGCCAGCGCTACCTGCATCATCGACAGTGTATCGGAAAAGGTGGCGCCACTCTGAATCCCCTGTTCGGGGGTTTCGGGCAGATCCAGGGCAATGGCAAGCAGTGTCAGGAAGCGGGACGGTGCATTGTCCTGGGAGTTCAGGGCAACCCAGCGAACCTGATCGGTAGCCATTTCTGCGCCACCAAGCGCACTGACCACGGCGTGAGATTTGCCATAGCCACAGGGCGCTTCCACAAACAGAACGCTTCTGGAAGTCAGTGCTTCAGAAATCTTGCCATTGAGTCTTGGCCGGGCCAGGGAATCGGACGGAACCGGGGGAATCTGAACCCGTTGCCTGAGCAGGTCTCTGACCAGCTCGCCTCTTTGAAGACCACTATTCGCCGACTGAAATTCATCGTTGGCTGCACAGCCATCATTGAATGGTTTCACGCACTGCCCCATTTAGCTCCGGCTCGCACTGCCTTGCACCGCCGGAAAAGTGGATCTTGCACTGACTTTTCAATGGCGACCGACATCGGGTACGCCTTTAGTATGATAAGAAGGTTAAACCAATTGAGGGGTGGGCTGCAAAATTTTGACGTGAAAGGGTTTTCCAGGGTGTAAAAAAAACGGCGGGCCATGAGGCCCGCCGTTTTTTGGTCTTCTTCAGAACCCTTACCGGGTACCGGCGCGGCGCAGTGCGGCCGGCGTGTAATCCCTGGAGCGGCGCTCAACGCCAAACTCATACGGGTTCTCTTCCTCGTTGGTCAGACCAAGCGCGAGGTAGCGGCCAGAGAGCAGGTCGTACAGCGTCTCAATGGCGTACCAGGGCACGTTCTGATCATAGAACTGCATATTGTGGGCTTCTGCAACACGCCAGAGTTCGCCACGGCCGTCGTAGTGATCAATGACAGATGCCTGCCAGGAGTCCTCATCAATGTAGAAGTCACGCTGGGCATAGATGTGGCGGGCCCCTTCTTTCAGGGTTGCGCGAACATGCCATACACGGTGCAGCTCGTAGCGAGTGTAATCCTGATTGATATGACCAGCCTGAATAATCTGGTCATAGCTCAGACTGCGATCGGTCAGCTTGTAGGAGTTGTACGGAATGTACATTTCCTTCTTG
>PBED01000023.1:0-33116 GCA_002718255.1 Marinobacter sp.
ATGATTTCCTGTAATCAGGAAACGGTGAAACAACTCATTCCCGAGCAAAAGGCCCCGGCTCCAGGACACTGGATTGCCGTGAAGACCCGATTCTCCGTGCCGGTGGTTGCAACGCAACCGGTTTCCATTATTGCCGACGGCAACATCGTTCACATGCGACGCATCGCAAGGGACGAATTTCAGCTGGGCATCCAGTTCGCTGAGTTTGAAGGTAACGGCTTCGATTACGTCGATCGCTACGTTGCCAAGTTGCTGGCCGACTCCCGCAATCCGGCCTGAACGTCACCGTCTGCTCACTCACGGTCAGAGCCTGCCACTGCTATATTGTTATAACGCCAATTTCTAGTTGGGCGTCTTCTTATGCCCTTACCCCCTCTGGTATAGTTGCCGTATTCATTCGCACAGCCAACACGGCCCGCACGGCGGCAACGGATTATCATGACCACATATAACCTCACGCACCTGAAACAGCTGGAAGCGGAAAGCATCCACATCATCCGGGAAGTGGCAGCCGAGTTCGACAATCCGGTAATGCTGTATTCCATCGGCAAGGACTCCGCGGTAATGCTGCACCTGGCCCGCAAGGCCTTTTATCCGGGTAAACCGCCCTTCCCTCTCATGCACGTGGACACCACCTGGAAATTCCGGGATATGATCAACTTCCGGGACCGCAAGGTGAAGGAATACGGTCTGGACCTGATCGTTCACAAGAACGAGGACGGCATCAGACAGGGCATTGGCCCATTCACTCACGGCAGTGCCAAGCACACCGACGTAATGAAAACCCAGGCCCTCAAGCAAGCCCTGGACAAGTACAAGTTTGATGCGGCGTTCGGCGGCGCCCGCCGGGACGAAGAAAAATCCCGTGCCAAGGAGCGTGTCTATTCCTTCCGCGACGAATACCACCGCTGGGACCCCAAGAACCAACGTCCTGAACTCTGGAACATCTACAACGGCAAGATCAACAAGGGCGAAAGCATTCGGGTATTCCCGCTGTCCAACTGGACCGAGCTGGATATCTGGCAGTACATCTACCTGGAAAATATCGAGATCGTTCCCCTTTACTACTCCGCGGTGCGCCCGGTGGTTGAGCGCGACGGTACCCTGATCATGGTGGACGATGACCGAATGCCGCTGAAAGAAGGCGAGAAGCCGATGATGAAATCCATCCGCTTCCGCACCCTCGGCTGCTACCCGTTAACCGGCGCCATTGAATCCGAAGCCACCACGTTGCCGGAGATCATCCAGGAAATGCTGCTGGCCACCAGTTCCGAGCGTCAGGGTCGCGTTATCGACCATGATTCAGCCGGCTCCATGGAACAGAAAAAGCGGGAAGGGTACTTCTAAGATGTCACACCAGTCTGATCTGATTGCGGAAGATATTCAGGCCTACCTGAAACAGCACGAAAACAAGGAACTCCTGCGCCTGCTCACCTGCGGCAGCGTGGACGACGGCAAGAGCACGCTGATTGGTCGCCTGCTGCATGACACCAAGATGATCTATGAAGATCACATGGCCAGCCTGAAAACCGACAGTGCCAAGATGGGCACCACCGGCGAGAAGCTGGACCTGGCCCTGCTGGTAGACGGCCTGCAGGCGGAGCGCGAACAGGGCATCACCATTGATGTTGCCTACCGGTATTTCTCCACCGACAAGCGCAAGTTCATCATCGCCGACACTCCGGGCCACGAGCAGTATACCCGCAACATGGCCACCGGCGCGTCCACGGCGCAGGTGGCGATCCTGATGATCGATGCCCGCCACGGTGTGCTGACCCAGACCCGCCGGCATTCCTACATTGCCTCGCTGTTGGGCATCCGCCACATTGTGGTCGCCATCAACAAGATGGATCTGGTGGATTTCAGCGAAGAGCGCTTCAACGAGATCCGGGACGACTATCTGGCGTTTGCCGCCAAACTGGGCCTGAAGGACATCCGCTTCGTGCCGATTTCCGCCCTGGAAGGCGATAACGTGGTGAACAAGAGCGAGCACACCCCCTGGTTCACCGGCCAGCCGCTGATGGAAATCCTGGAAACCGTGGAAGTCGGTCGGGACAAGAACCTGGAGCATTTCCGCTTCCCGGTTCAGTACGTAACCCGCCCGAACCTGAACTTTCGCGGCTTCTGCGGCACCATCGCCTCCGGCGTGATCCGCCCGGGCGAGAAAATCATGGCGCTGCCCTCCCGGCGCACCAGCACGGTGAAAGAGGTGGTAACCTTCGACGGCAACCTTGAAGAAGCCTATATCGACCAGGCGATCACCCTCACGCTGACCGACGAAATCGACGTCAGCCGTGGCGACATGCTGGTAAAAGCGGAAGATGAGCCTGAAGTGGGCAACCGTTTCCTCGCCAACATCGTCTGGATGACCGACGCGCCGCTGGAAACCGGTCGCCTCTATGACATCAAGCTGGGCCCCACCTTCTCATCGGCCACGGTGAGAAAGATTCAGCATCAGACAGACGTAAACACGCTGGAAAAACGGGAAAACCCTCCGGAACTGAACTTGAACGAAATCGGCCTGTGCGAACTGACCCTGAGCCAACCCGTTGCGTTCGATCCTTATCCCAACAACCACGCAACCGGCAGTTTTATCGTTATCGACCGGCTGAGCAACGTGACCATCGGCGCGGGCATGATCGCAGGAACCTCGGAAACGGTGGAATCGCTGGACCCGGTCAGCGCTGACGAGCGCCGGCGTCGTCTGGCCCAGAAGCCTGCCATCATCGCGTGCAATGGCAAGCAGGCAGCGGCCCTGGCCTTGTCCCTGGAACGGGCGCTGTTTGATCAGGGTAAAACGTCCATCGTGCTCAGCGAAGACAACGCCGGCACTGTCGATGATCGCCGCCGCTTCGCACAGGTCATCAGCGCCCACGGCGTCATCGCGATTGCGGCAAAGCTCGGCTCGGACATCGCCTCGGCTTCCATCTGCGCAGACGACAGTGAAGAAATCGCAGGCGCGGTCAGCAAACTGGTGCAAGACCTGGTGCGCAACAAGCGAATCTGAGCCGAATGACGGATGAAAGGCCCCCGCTGGCAGTGGACGCCGCCGGGGCTTTTTTTCGGATATCAGCCTCAGAACTTGGCGGCCAGAGTCAGCCAGAGCTTGTCAGTATCCACTTTTCCGGTTGCTGCATCTCCGGCCATGTAGCGAGCGTATTTAATACCTGCTGAGTAGTTCTCCGCAAACTTGCGCTGATAGACCACATCAACCTCGCTACCCAAGTCACTGGCACCGCCAGGCGAGTCACTGGCCCTGAAGTCATGATATTTAAGGGTCAGGCCGCCGCCCGCCACGGGTGCCTTTACGCTGAGCGACGCGTCTTCCAACCCGACCAGCGGGGTGTTCAGAAACTGGTCAGCCCAGCCGTTCTGACCGTGCAGGGTTGCCAGTGGTGTAGAGAAGCCGTAGTTGCCATTATCCGACCCAAGGACTTCAAGTCCCGCTGAAACAATGACGCCCGCGATATCAATGCCCGCATTCAGCTTGTAATACTCGGCATCAAAATCAGCACCGCCCGATTCTGCCTCCTGGATCGCATATTCGGCTTCGTAGATTATCCCCAGCGGCTCAAGGTCATACCCGCCAACATAACGAAGCCCGACGGTGTCGAGCGAGTTGTCAACGCCTTCATCAATTTCCAGCAGATAGGCATAGCCGGTCAGCTTGCCGAGGGGTGTTTGGTAGGCAACGTTGACTATGTGATCCTTGGATGGCAGGTCCTGGCTCTCGGCAAAGATGCGGTTGCGCTGACTCAGGAAGGCGTAGTCGATTGCGAGGTTGGTTGACGGGGTGTAAGTCAGGCGGGCCGCATCAAACGTCTGGCGATCCTGGCGCCAGCCAACGTCGCCAATAAACCGGTGATTGTCGTAAGTTATCACCTGACGCCCCAACCGACCGGTTATATCTCCGAACCTGTACTGAAGGTAAGCCTGGTCCAGCTCTGTTGTCTCGGGATCGGCAATAACAGAGTAATTTGGATTCTTCCCCAGCGTGTCGTTGTAGTCGTCAAGCCCAGCCACGTTCCGAACGTCCTCAAACTCGACAAGCCCGGATAACCCATTGTAATCCGCAGTACGATAGCCAAGGCGGGTTCGCAAAGTTACGCTTTCCGCGTCCCTGAGTGCATTGTCCTGTTGCACCTGTTCGAAACGCAAGCGAAGATCTCCGTATACCTCGCCCTTACTCAGGGCTTCATGAAACCCGGTCTGTGCGGCCTGCACCGAGCCACCCATCAGGGCAATCGCTATCGCCAATCCGGCCTTTTTCATTACACATTGCATCGCAGTTCTCCGTTTCTGTTAAACTGACTGGTCAAGAGGAGACCGAAGAAAAATTCCGAGCCGCCTCACTGGCCATTTGCCAAAAAAAAAAGCGCCTATTGAACCGAAGAAATCTCCGGGCCAATAAGCGCTTTTGCTTGAGTGACTTATTCCACGAGAATTGTGTCGCACGACACAACGCGACTCTTCCCGCTGACCTGAACCATAAGCATGGATTGCGCCAATTCTTGTTCAGGCCTTTACTCTGGCGCTTCCGACCCTTTCCCAACCTCTGCGGGGTAGCCCTGCCAAGCCTGAAAACTGCCCCTTATTCAGGCACAGGCACAGACATGGAGCAGTCAAAGTGCGGGTCCCGAAGGCGGCTTCAGAGCTGAAAAGGCGATATTGCGGAATTCTCACGTGTCAAAATCGGCTTTGAACGATAATGCATCAGGATGGGTGGAAATTTGGATTTCCGCGTTTTTCATAATAAGCTGCCGCTCCTTGGACTATGGCCTTCTCTCCCATATCACTCACTGCGCAACCCATTGGATTTGACTGGCTTTACCATCCCGATGAAACGCTCATCATGGAGGCCTTTCAGTCAGGACAACGGCAACAGGGTAATTAACCATGGCAATCAAACACCTGAGGTCTGCCTTTTTTACGCATTTCCAGCCGGACCAGGCAGCCCATCTCAGTGCCGGAGACTCTCTGAGGGAGCCCGGTGGCGACTACGAGGGCCTGCACAAGCAGATGAAGCGGCTGTTCAACAGCAAGCCCGGTAAGAAATACGGCCGGTTTTCCGAAGATCTGGGCGAGTGCCCGTTCAGCGCCTGGCTGAACGACTACCTGGAAGACAAGCAAACCTTCAGCGCCATGACCGACCGCCTGTTCGGACAATGGCAGGAGCTCCTGACCGACAGTCAGGAGGAGTTCGATGGCCATCTGATGATCGTCCACGATGCCCTAGCGGACGCCGAGGTGGTTTACCTGTTTATCCTGGAAACCGACAGCGCCATGCGGTTCGATGGCAACCAGTCACTGGATGCGACCGACGTCCTGAGCCTCTCCCGTCTGAACCTGGCCGTTCGCATCGAGCTGGACGACTGGCGCGGCAACAACCCGGCGGAAAACTACCTGACACTGGTCCACGGCCGCGGCACCGGCGAGCCAGGAGAGCTGTTTATCCGTTTGTGCGGGTTTACCAATCAGGTGGATGTGGAAAAGGAAACCATGACCTTCCTGGATGCGGTGGAAGCTTTTGCCAAGTCCTCCGAGCCTGAGAAAGCCGGGGAGGTTCGCAACAAGGCCTATGAGTTCTGTAAGGAGCAGCATGCCCTGGGCGAGCCGGTCGAAATCGAGGCATTGTCCGGCTACCTGGACGAGAGTGAGCCGCAACGCTTCAAGGAGTTTGCCTCAAAAACCGCCGAACTGCCGGAAAGCGGCGTGCTGCACCCGGACCACCGGAAAGTGAAAAAACTGGTACGGATTGCAGGCTCCGGAGGCGGAATGAGCGTGTCCTTCTCCTCCGACCTGGTGAATCAGGCGGTTTACTATGACCGTGACAAAGATGCCCTGACGATTACCCGGCTTCCCAAGGCTTTGCGGGAGCAGCTTCAGCGGTATCTTGAGGCTCGCGAGGAGTGATGGGCTCTAGCTTTTGCTAAGTAGCCTGCTCGATTTGGGGGCTGATCCAGAGGTGGGAGGCCTTTTCTTCTGGGAAAAGCAACTCGCTTCGCTCAGACATCTTTTCCCGACAGAAAAGACCTCCCACCCCCGGACCGATCTCACAGAAGAGTAATTTTCTTTTTATTGCTCATCTGCGGTGACTTTGGGTTCGTCATCCCACCGTGGGCGATTCGCCCTTAACTTTCTTACTTCCTGCATCCAGCCCACACCGTCGACCAACTCACCCGTTTCCGGGTCTATCGGCGGGTATGGCAAATTACGGTCGTCGCAGTAGCGTTTGACGGTGGGCTGACACCAACAGAATAAAAGGCGGTTGTACTCGTCATCCGGCATCCGGCGCTGATCGAACATGCCGGCCAGCTTCCGCTGCCTCTGGGCTTCGGACAGGACAATCGCACAGGCAGACGATACGTTCAGCGACTCCACCATCCCCATCATTGGGATAACGATGTGCTCGTCAGCCTGAGCTGCGGCATCAACGCTGACGCCATCCACTTCGTTACCCAGGATTATCGTGCACGGCAGGGTGTAATCCACATCCCGGAAATCAATGGCCCGGTCGGATAGCTGTGCGGCGTATAGCTTGTGGCCCTGCCCTTTCAGACTCTGGATCGCTTCGTCCATGCTCCGGTGGGTGTGGGTTGTTACCCAGTTGTAGCTGCCACCGGCGGTTTTGCGAAATGCCCGGAAGCCTTCTTTTGGCCAGACCACGTGCATGTTCGCCAAGCCAAACGCATCGCAGGAGCGGATGATGGCGGACAGATTCCGGGGCTTGTGGACCTGGTCGGTTAGGACGCTCAGGTCCGGCTGCCGGGTGTTCAGGGTTTGTTTGATTCGGGCGAGGCGTTCGGGGGTCATGATCGTGTTCGGGCTTGATTGTCGATTTAAAGAACCAAAAATAATACCACAAGCGGACTAGCAACTAGCCGAGACAAAGGTGGTTGAAGTTTAAGCACCCCGTTATAATACGCAGTTCCTTTTTGCTGGCGCCCCGTTTCAAAAACCAGTTCCCGGCGCAACATCCATCAGATTACGTGAGACCCATGGCCAAGAAGCTGTACATCAAAACCCACGGCTGTCAGATGAACGAGTATGACTCTGCCCGCATGGCAGACCTGCTCAAAACCGGTGAAACCGTCGAAATGACCGATTCACCCGATGACGCCGACATCCTGCTGCTGAACACCTGCTCCATTCGGGAAAAAGCCCAGGAGAAGGTGTTCCACCAGCTTGGCCGCTGGAAAAAGCTGAAAAGCAAAAAGCCGGAAATGATCATCGGCGTGGGTGGCTGTGTGGCTTCCCAGGAAGGCCAGGCGATCATTGACCGCGCACCCTACGTGGACATGGTCTTCGGCCCCCAGACCCTGCATCGCCTGCCGGACATGATTACCGAAGTGCGCGCCAAGGGTAACGGTGTTGGCGTGGTGGACGTCAGCTTCCCGGAAATCGAAAAATTCGACAACCTGCCCGAGCCCGGCGCAGACGGCCCTTCCGCGTTTGTTTCAATCATGGAAGGCTGCAGCAAGTACTGCACGTTCTGCGTGGTGCCCTATACCCGCGGTGAAGAAGTCAGCCGCCCGGCAGACGATGTGATCGCCGAAGTGGCCCACCTCGCCAGCCAGGGTGTTCGCGAGGTTAACCTGTTGGGCCAGAACGTGAATGCCTACCGTGGCGAAACCCACGACGGCGACACGATGGACCTGGCGGAACTGATTGAGCTGATCGCCACCATCGACGGCATTGATCGCATCCGGTACACCACGTCACACCCGGTGGAGTTCTCTGATGCTCTCATTGATGTCTATGAGCGCGTTCCGGAGCTGGTCAGCCATCTGCATCTGCCAGTTCAGAGCGGTTCCGACCGCATCCTGGCGGCCATGAAGCGCGGCCATACAGCGCTGGAGTACAAATCCAAACTCCGCCGCTTGCGCAAGATCCGCCCGGATATCAGTTTCTCGTCGGACTTCATCATCGGCTTCCCGGGCGAAACCGAGAAGGACTTTGAAGACACCATGAAGCTGATCAACGACATCGGCTTCGACATGTCCTTCAGCTTCGTTTACAGCGCACGGCCCGGCACGCCGGCATCAGATCGGCCGGACGATACGCCGATGGACATCAAGAAACAGCGGCTGAGCATCCTGCAGGATCGCCTGAACCAGAACGTGATGGACATCAGCCGCAAGATGGTGGGTTCTACTCAGCGGATTCTGGTGACTGGCTTGTCCAAGAAAGACCCTGGTGAGTATGCGGGGCGTACCGAGAACAACCGGATTGTGAATTTCCGGCATGAGAATCCGGAGGTTGTTGGGCACTTTATTGATGTCGATATTGTGGAGGCCTATCCCAACTCACTTCGCGGTGTGCCCGTGAATTCGGAGTTGTACTAAAGCTCGGATCCTATTCGTCTGGGGTTTGGAGTTTGGCGAGTGGTGGGGCTCCCCTCCCAAAAANCGCTACGAGCNCCCGCAAGCGGNTCCAGCCAGCAATCGTAGATTGCTGTCGCTCCGCGGCACGCGAAGCTTCGCTTCTAAAGCGTTTGCTCCGCCCATGTGCGCTTGGCGTNGGCCATCCTTGGCCGCCGACATTTTTGGGAGGGGAGCCCCACCACTCTCCGTAGGCCCCAGAGCCGTCTGCCCAGTTTATGCTCCGCATTCGTAGGTTGGATTGGACGAATTCGTAATCGAGCAACATGCCTGTAACGAAGAAACCAGTCGGATTACGCCTCCAGCTACTCCGATCTACTTGTTTTTTAGCATTCGGGCCTGCACATAGAATGATCAGGGCGAGGGCCGGAAGGTGTTTCCAAAAACGTGGAGCGCCAGGGATGGCGCGACCGAGCCCTACAGGGACGTATTTACGGGCGCTTTTTGGAAACACCTTCCGGCCCTTGCCCGTTTCACCAACATCAGATACTCGTTCTCCCAAACCAAAACGGAGCACTTTTGAACGCCAACGATCACAGACAATTTGACCTGCACCCGGTGGACCAGCGNCGGCTGGCGACGCTTTGTGGCCAGTTTGATGAAAACCTGAAAATGATTGAAAAACGCCTGCACGTGAAAGTCGGCAGGCGCGGCCATCATTTCCGAGTTGAGGGTGAGACCGAGCATGTGGCGGCGGCCGTTGAGGTTATCCGGCATCTTTATCGGGAAACCGAGGCTACCGATGACCTTCCTCCGGATACCGTGCATCTGTTTATCCGGGAAACNGGTTTTGAACGCCTGCCCGAAGACGTGCCCTACGATGGCGCTGTGACGGTCATCAAGACCCCCAAGCTTCAGGCCAAGCCGAGGGGCGCGAATCAGCAGAAGTATGTGCACAATATCCGCACCCACGATATCAACTTCGGGATTGGGCCGGCGGGTACCGGCAAGACCTGGTTGGCGGTGGCCTGTGCCGTTGAAGCACTGAAAGACGAGCAGGTGAAGCGGATTTTGCTGGTTCGGCCCGCGGTCGAGGCCGGCGAGAAGCTTGGTTTTCTTCCCGGCGATCTCGCACAAAAGGTCGACCCATACCTGCGTCCGCTGTATGACGCTCTCTATGAAATGCTTGGGTTTGACCAGGTTACCCGGCTGATTGAGAAAAGCGTGATCGAGATTGCGCCGCTGGCGTTCATGCGCGGCCGGACGCTGAACAACTCATTCATCATTCTGGACGAAAGCCAGAACACCACCCGGGAGCAGATGAAGATGTTTCTGACCCGGATCGGCTTTGGCTCCACGGCTGTGATTACCGGCGACACCACTCAGGTAGACCTGCCACGGGGTCAGAATTCGGGGCTTATTCACGCTGCCGGGGTTCTGAGCAAGGTATCAGGTATTGGGTTCACACGGTTCGAAGCAAAGGACGTTGTTCGGCACCCGCTGGTACAGCGGATTGTTGAAGCCTACGATTCCTTTGACGACGGGAGTGCGACGGGCCAGTGAATAAGCTGACTGTGGATTTTCAGCAGGTTTTTGAGGCGCCAGGAATACCTTCGGAGACGCAGGTTCAAAAATGGGCGCAACTTGCCTGGCAGGGCGAGGATCCGTCCGAGGTGACGGTCCGTATTGTCGGAACCGAAGANAGCCAGGCCCTGAATCANCANTACCGNGGGCGGGACTANNCGACCAACGTGTTGTCCTTCCCATTTGAGGCGCCAGCCGGTATAACGGTGCCATTGGCCGGAGATCTGGTGATTTGTGCACCGGTTGTCGAGAAAGAGGCCATGGAACAGGAAAAAACCCTGGTCGCCCACTGGGCGCACATGGTGGTGCACGGCATGTTGCATCTCCAGGGTTTTGATCATATTGAAGACGAAGATGCCGAGGTCATGGAAGCCCTCGAAGTCCGACTGCTTGCGCAGCTCGGATTCGGCAATCCCTACGAAGCAGAGGAAACGGAACAAGACTCATGAGCGACGATCAGTCGAGTCGCAGTCAGGGCGGNAAGTCCTGGCTGGAACGTATATCNCAGGCCTTCTCCAGCGGGCCTGAGTCCGTNGAGGACGTGCTGGAAATCCTNCGGGACGCCGAGTCCCAGAACATCATCGATGTTGATGCCATGAGCATCATCGAAGGTGCCATGCAGGTGATCGACATGCGNGTGGATGAGATCATGATTCCCCGCTCCCAGATGGTCACCGTAAAGGCATCCCAGGAGCCCAAGGAGTTCCTGGGCGAAATCATGGATTCTGCACACAGCCGGTTCCCGGTCATCGGGGACAGCCAGGACGACGTGATTGGCGTTCTTCTGGCCAAGGATCTGCTTCCCCTGGCTCTGAACAACGACCTCAACTGGAATCGTATCCGGGAAATTCTGCGCCCGCCCACTTTCGTACCCGAGAGCAAGCGTCTGAACCAGTTGCTCAAGGAATTCAAGGAAAACCGTAACCACATGGCGATTGTGGTCGANGAATACGGTGGTACGGCCGGCCTGATCACCATTGAAGACGTGCTGGAACANATTGTGGGCGAAATCGAAGATGAGCATGATTTTGATGAAGAGACCCACATCAAGGCCCGGGGCGATGGCAGCTATGCCGTAAAAGCGGTAACACCCATTGATGATTTTAATGANTTCTTCGAGACCGAACTGGACGAAGAGGAATTCGACACCATCGGTGGNGTGGTTCTCAAGGAATTCGGACACCTGCCCAGACGGGGCGAATCGGTTGAATTCGGCGGTTTGCGCTTTACCATTGCCAACGCCGATAACCGTGTAATCCGTCTGCTGCAGGTAACCCGAAGTGAACAGTGACGCGAAAAATACCAGAGCGCTGAAGACCCCGCTTTCCTCAAACGCATTACTTGGCGCNGCANCCCTTCTGGTTGCCGGCGCCATGCAAACCCTGACCTTTTCACCGTTCAACCTCTGGTGGCTGGGACCGGTTTCAGTCCTTCTTATTCTCCTCGTGACGGTTCCGCTGGCTCCAGAGAAGCTCTTCCGGGCCGGTTGGCTTACTGGCCTGGGGCTGTTCGGCAGCGGCGCCAGCTGGGTCTACGTCAGTATCAGCGAACACGGTAATACCGCCATTCCGATTGCCGTTTTGTTGACGGTTCTCTTTGTTGCAGGGCTGGCGCTGTTCCACGGTCTGGCGTTCTGGTTCTGGGGCAAGCTTGCCAAGGAGAGTGCCGCCCGGCGTCTGATNCTGTTTCCCGCTATCTGGATACTTGGCGACTGGCTTCGGGGCTGGCTGCTTACCGGTTTTCCCTGGCTGTATCTGGGCACAGCACACACGGACGGCCCGCTCGCCGGGCTGGCACCTCTGACCGGCGTGCATGGCATCACTTTCTGGATAACGGCCACAGGGGCCGCACTCTACGGGAGTTGGTGGCTCCTGAAACACGCCAAGCCGGTTGCTGCGGGCGCCACTCTTGCGGTGGCGCTGATTCCCTGGCTGATTGCCCCGGCCATGAACCGTGTCGAGTGGACGGAGCTAAACGAGGAGCCTACCTCGTTTGCCGCCATGCAGGGCAATATTCCCCAGCAGATCAAATGGGATCCTGAGTTCCTGAAGGATCAGATCGTTACCTACCTCGGCATGACCGAGGATCACTGGGACACGGATCTGATCCTNTGGCCNGANACCGCCATTCCNACTCCCTCAGGANCAGGCTGGCAAGATCATNGATCACATCAGTGNANAGCTGGGCGACAACAGNACNCTGATTACCGGNATACCCTGGTACGGNTTCAGNGACCGNATTGAAGATTTCACGTTTCACAACAGCATCATGGCCATCGGCAANGGCGANGGNATCTACCACAAGCAGAANCTNGTGCCTTTCGGNGAGTACGTGCCACTGCANAGCGTGNTGCGNGGNCTGATNGGTTTCTTCGATTTGCCNATGAGCGATTTCAGCCGNGGACCGGNGTGGCAGGATCCNCTCAAGGCCAATGGCGTCAATGTGATGCCNTTCATNTGCTANGANGTCGCCTANCCGGATTTTGTNGCCTTNAATGCCCGGGGCGCGGGCCTGCTNCTNACNATCAGCAACGATGGCTGGTTCGGCGANTCCATTGGNCCGTTNCAGCANCTGCAGATTGCCAGAATGCGGGCNCTGGANACNGGTCGNTACATGCTCCGNGGCACCAACAANGGCGTNACNGCGATCATNAANAACCGNGGNNANCTGACCGAAACCATCCCCCANTTCGAGCGCGCCACCCTGACNGGCGAGGTNTTCACCGCCACNGGCAGCACGCCTTACATGCAGACNGGCTCCTGGCCNGTCCTGACCCTNGCNGTNATTCTNATNGTNTTTGTCCGGGAGCGGNTNATTCCTCCTGTTTCGGCCAGCGGCTCGTAACCCGCTCGTAGTAGTGGGAGCCGCAGGCTTCACAGGGTTCNAGNTGGCTGGTGGCTGTCAGNCANCGCATGTGCCCGCAGTTCAGGCACTGGAACATNCCAGCNGTGGCCACCTCGCCNGANATGTACTGGCCCACTTCNTTGTTTTCCAGTTTCTGTNTGAGNTCCAGNAAGTCNACNACGGTTTTATCAGCAACCGAGAACANNCTNTCCGCCANCTGGTGTTCCAGCAGNGCGATATCAAGCTGCAACCATTCNCTCAGGCCTTCNCCNGTCTCNTCNACNAANTGCAGNAGGTGNTCNAGATCNCNCTGNAGNTANNCNCCNAGNAGGNNNGCNTCATCNCNGGTCATTTCCTCNAGNTCGTACTCGAACTCCACCGCNN
This sequence comes from Marinobacter sp., assembly GCA_002718255.1. Classification (GTDB taxonomy): domain Bacteria; phylum Pseudomonadota; class Gammaproteobacteria; order Pseudomonadales; family Oleiphilaceae; genus Marinobacter. The sequence continues at coordinate 13,134 of PBED01000023.1, forward strand.
TCTGGACNTCTTCNTCNAGGTTCTGGAGCGATGTTTCNTCCAGGTCATGGAGACGCGTTTTTACCCGCTCCAGCATACGGTCGTAAACTTCCAGTGCCTTGCCTGAGAGATGACTTCTTTCTGGTTGTGTCATGTTGACTCCTTGATACCGCAAATCTGGGTGCAAGAGCCGGACTGCGCCCTCTCTTTCCGGGACACGCTGTGAATACATCCCTGTACGCTTGACTGCAGCATCCATGCTGCAGACAGTCCCGGAAAGAGAGGTCGAAGCCCGTCTCCCAAACCTTGGGAAAACACCTGCCGACTCCACTGCTTATGCCTGGGGCGCTGGCGGCGATGACTCCCCGGGACTGTGAGCAGCATGGATGCTGCGATCAAGCCTACACGGACGTATTCACGGCGTGTCCCGGGGAGTCATCGCCGCCAGCGCTACCCCCATATCAGCAAGTCTGGCACAAGAACAGAAAATTGGCAGACTACCTGTAAAGGCTAGTGTGCGTTAGAATGTNCGGCCCGCTCCGGACGTGATTTTTGATACAGGCTTTTATTTTTCCACACAAGGTAATTTCGGTAATGGCAGGAATGGACGAGCAATACAATCCCCGTGACGTAGAACAGAATGCCCGTGATTTCTGGGAAGAGAACAAGACCTTTATGGTCAAGGAAGAGCCGGGCAAGCCCAAGTACTACTGCCTGTCCATGTTCCCCTACCCCAGTGGCAAGCTGCACATGGGGCATGTCCGTAACTACACCATCGGCGATGTGATTTCCCGCTATCAGCGCATGCAGGGCAAGAACGTGATGCAGCCCATGGGCTGGGATGCATTTGGTCTTCCCGCCGAGAACGCCGCCATTGCCAACAAGACCGCGCCGGCCAAGTGGACCTACGCCAACATCGAATATATGAAGAACCAGCTCAAGCAGTTGGGCTTTGGTTACGACTGGGACCGGGAGCTGGCTACCTGCAAGCCGGATTATTACCGTTGGGAGCAGTGGTTCTTCGCCCGCCTGTACGAAAAGGGCCTGGTGTACAAGAAAATGTCCACGGTGAACTGGGATCCGGTGGATCAGACGGTTCTGGCCAACGAGCAGGTAGTCGACGGCCGGGGCTGGCGTTCCGGGGCCCTGGTGGAACAGAAGAAGATTCCCCAGTGGTTTATCCGCATTACCGATTACGCCGAAGAGCTGCTGAACGATCTGGACCAGCTGGAAGACTGGCCTGAGCAGGTCAAGACCATGCAGCGCAACTGGATCGGCAAGTCTGAAGGTACCGAGCTGACCTTCCCGCTGAAAGACCGGGACAGTGGCCTGACCGTTTACACCACGCGCCCCGACACCCTGATGGGGGTGAGCTACATGGCCGTGGCCGCAGAGCATCCGCTGGCGAAAGAGGCGGCGGAGCGCCATCGGGACGTGGCTGAGTTTGTCGAGGAGTGCCGAAACAGCAAGACCGCGGAGGCCGAGCTGGCCACCATGGAAAAGCGCGGCATCGACACCGGTTTCAAGGCGATTCACCCGCTGACTCAGGAAGAGATCCCGATCTGGGTCGCCAACTTCGTGCTGACTGACTACGGCACCGGTGCCCTGATGGCGGTTCCTGGCCACGACGAGCGGGACCATGAGTTTGCCCGCAAATACAAGCTGCCCATCAAGCAGGTTATTGCTGCCCGCGATGGCCGCGAGATTGATGTGCAGGAAGAAGCGTTTACCGAAAAAGGCACGCTGGTGTCTTCTGGCAAATACAGCGGCCTGACCAGCGAGGAAGCCTTCGACGAGATTGCCAGCTACCTGGAAGAACAGAATATCGGCAAGCGCACCGTCAACTACCGCCTGCGCGACTGGGGCGTATCCCGCCAGCGTTACTGGGGTGCACCGATCCCGATGATGACCCTGGAAGATGGCACAGAGATGCCGGTGCCCGATGACAAGCTGCCGGTACGTCTGCCGGAAGATGTGGAAATGGACGGTGTCCAGTCTCCCATCAAGGCCGACCCTGAGTGGTGCAAGACGGAGTTCAACGGCCAGCCGGCGACGCTGGAAACCGACACCTTTGATACGTTCATGGAGTCCTCCTGGTACTACGCACGGTTCTGCAGCCCCAATTACGACCAGGGCATGCTGGACCCGTCCGCGGCCAACTATTGGTTGCCAGTGGATCAGTACATCGGTGGCATTGAACACGCGATCCTGCACCTGCTCTACGCCCGCTTCTTCCACAAGCTCTTGCGGGATGTCGGGCTGGTAACCAGTTCAGAGCCATTCAACCGGCTGCTTTGCCAGGGCATGGTTCTGGCGGAGACCTATTACCGCGACGATGGCAAAGGCGGCAAGGTATGGATTTCGCCCGCCGACGTGACCGTCGAGCGTGACGAAAAGGGGCAGCCCGTTCGAGCAGTACACAGGGAAGATGGTGAGCCGGTGGTTTCCGGCGGTGTCACCAAGATGTCCAAGTCCAAGAACAACGGTATCGATCCCCAGGCTATTATTGATGAGCACGGCGCCGATACGGTTCGCCTGTTCATGATGTTTGCGGCCCCGCCAGAACAGTCCCTGGAGTGGTCGGACAGCGGTGTTGAAGGCGCACACAGGTTCCTCAAGCGGGTCTGGCGTCTGGTGAACGAACACGCCGCCGCTGGCCCGGCACCCGCTCTGGACGCGGCAAGCCTGAACGATGACCAGAAAAACCTGCGACGCAAGACTCACGAAACCATTGCCAAAGTCAGTGACGACATCAGCCGTCGGCTGACCTTCAACACGGCCATTGCCTCGGTGATGGAGCTGCTTAACGAGGTCGGCAAACTGCAAGGTGACGAACCCCAGACCCGGGCGGTACGCCAGGAAGCGCTGGACACCGCAGTGCTTGTGCTGTCGCCGATCGTCCCGCACATCTGCCACACCCTCTGGCAGGCGCTCGGCCACCAGGAGCCCGTGGTTGATGCACCCTGGCCAAAATCCGATGAAGCCGCCATGGTTCGCAGCCAGATCCAGGTGGTACTGCAGGTGAATGGCAAGGTGCGGGCCAAAGAAGACGTGCCTGCAGACATCAGTAAGGCGGACCTCGAAAAGCTGGCCCTGGAAAACGAGAATGTCATGCGCTTTACTGAGGGAGCGACGGTGCGCAAGGTTATCGTGGTCCCCGGCAAACTGGTGAACGTGGTGGCTAACTGATATGTCCCGGCACTCCGCTCTGAAATCGTCAGCACGCCTGATGCTGACCGCTGTAATAGCGGCGCTGCTTGGTGGTTGCGGGTTCCAGTTGCGGGGTGCCCCACCGGTTTCTTCGGCCCTCGAGCCTCTTGCCGTGGATTGCTCCTCACAGGTGCCCGACACGCTGTGCCGTTCCTTGCGTGAACAGCTGAACCTGGGCAAGGTCCGTGTGGCGCCAGTGGCGGAGGCCGACTACATTCTGCGTCTGAAGAACTTCGAGCGTGACCGTCGCGCAAGTGCCATCACCGCCCAGGCCGCAGCCGCGGAATACACGCTGCGTCACTCTGTTGATCTAGAAGTAATCAGCGCGGATCGGATTCCCATGGTGGGCACGACACGCCTGACCACCAGCGAGAGTTACCGCTACGACGAAACCAACGTGCTGGCAAGACAGCGGGAAGAAGAGACCCTCCGCCAGCAAATGGACGATCGTCTTGCGCAGCAGGTGATATTCCGGCTGGCACCATTGACCCCGCAACGCATCGACGCCATCCGGGCGGATTACCAGCGTGAACAGGAAGCCGACGCCCCAGCCACAGGCCAGCCATGAAGACCAATCCAGGCCAGTTATCCCAGCTGCTAAAAAAGGGCCTCTCGCCCGTCTATCTTATATCCGGGGACGAACCCCTGCTGGTTCAGGAATGTTGTGACCAGGTTCGTAAGGCCGCAAAAGACGCCGGTTTTCATGACCGCCTGACCTTTCACGCTGACCACCAACTGGACTGGAACGCCGTTGGCGAGGAATTTAGTGCCATGTCCCTGTTCGCGGAAAAACGGCGCATCGAGATTCACTTGCCAACCGGCAAGCTGGGCGACGGCCGCGCGGTACTGGAACGAGTCCTGGCCGACCCTCCCGACGATATCATCCTCGTGCTCATCAGTGCCCGTCTGGACGCGGCGGAAACCCGCCGCAAATGGGACAAGGAGCTTCAGGGAAAGGGCGTGCACGTACCGGTGTGGCCCGTCGACGCCGACAAGTTCCAGGGTTGGCTGCAGCAGAGGGCCAGCAACCGCGGCCTCAGCCTGACCCGGGGTGCCCTGGCCATCATGAGCGAACGCCTCGAGGGCAATCTGCTCGCCGCGAGCCAGGAGCTCGACAGACTGTCACTGCTCGCAAACGGCAATACCATTGATGAGGAAACCGTTGAACAGGCGGTCCAGGACAGTTCCCGATTCAATGGCTTTGAACTCGTGACCGAGCTGATCAGTGGCCGCGCGCCCCACGCCGGCAAGATGATCACTGTGCTTCAGCAAGAGGGAGAAAACCCGCTCGGTTTGCTATCCGTTCTCAGCCGGGATCTGAACCTGCTGCTTGAGTTGAAATCTGCGGCCGGCCAGTCGGAAAATCCCGCCGCATTCCTGAAAAAACGGGGCGTATTCCAGCCGCAACGTGCCCGCGCAATGGAACAGGCCGCTCGCCGGCTGAACCGGAACCAACTGAATGAGGCCATCACCCTGTGCAGCCAGATCGACCGCGCGGCGAAAGGCTTCGATTCCCTCTCCCCCTGGCACTATTTGCGGGATATGTCTGCCCTGCTCGCCGGCCGTTCCTGATCTGAATCAAACTCAGCCTTCGTTGTGCCCTGTTGGCCCTGCCGGCCCCTTGACAGTTTTTTACGATCGGGCGCATTGTAAGCACACCAACAATCCAAGGAGGTGCTTGATATGAGTCTTCAAGAAGAACTCAAGAAGCTGTCGGAAAAAGTGAAACAATACCGGGATGAGGCGCGCGTCCAGATGCATCTGGCCCGTGAAGACGTTAAGGACGAATGGGAGGATCTCGAACAGGATTGGGATCGTTTCAGAAGCAAGATCGATGAAGTTCTGCACGATGCCGAGAACGCGTCCCAGGAAGCTCGTCAGACCGCATCCAAACTTGGCGAAGACCTGAAAACCGGTTACCAGAACATCCGCAACAAACTGAAGTAATACTGTTAACCCGTTAACATTACGCCACAAATTTCTAGCCTGGAGGCTCCGTGGTTTGGAGCCTCTGTGCCATACTTCACAATATCCGTGAACAAAGCGTCATAGTTTTGACCCGCTTGATCAGATCCTGACCAGTGAGGCCCGAATTGACAGGGTGCTTGAACACACTGCGAGGTATAAAAGGCGTATGAAACGATTCTTACTGATACCCACAGCACTTGGCCTATTGCTCACCACTACCCTCGTGATTGGCCAGAATACCCGGTTCAGTGATCCAAAAACCGTTGTTACCGATCACTTCTGGGGTGACCTTTACGCCAGTGGCGGCAATTCCTTCTTCTGCAACACCGCCTTTACAAGCAAAGGATTCGTTCTGACGGACGGTTATGTCTATCCATTGGCCGATGTCCGCAGCGCACTCGACTGTGGCACCTCGCGTCAATGTGAACAGGATAACCGCTACCGTCAGATCGCGTCTGACATGCACAACATGGTACCGGTGCGCAGCCGGACCGAGATGGGCCGGCGAAACGCTCGTTACGAGGACCTGGGCTCGTCAGTAAGCGAAGACGAATGCGGCATTCGCCAGAGCGCCCAGTTCTTTGAGCCCCCGGGGCGGGTAAAGGGAGATGTGGCGCGCACGGTGGCCTACATGGTGGACACCTATGATTTGCCCTGGCTTGGCTCCTCGGCGGTGTTCAAGGGCTGGAACAGGCTGGACCCGCCGGATGATAGCGAGCTGACCCGTCACGGGCGCATTGTCGAAATCCAGGGTAGTGCCAATCCCTTTATTACCAACCCGGAGAGAATGGAGCGACTCTGAGAGTCCGGGAAGCTTGCCCTGCTGACCAATTAACCATAAAAAAACAGGCCCGAGGGCCTGTTTTTTTGTGCCTGAGTCTTGCTGGCTAATCAGAACTCTTCAGCCGTCAGCGCCATCATGGAGTCGCTGCCGCTGCGAATACCTTCAGCCAGTGAAACGGTCTTGGGCAGCAGGCGGTCAAAGTAGAAGCGCGCGGTCTTCAGTTTACCGCTGTAGAATCCGGAGGTATCTGAATCCGCCTGGGGCGCAGCCGCTTTGACGATCTTCGCCCACATATAACCCAGAGCGGTCAGGCCAAACAGATCCAGATAGTCCACAGACGCTGCCCCAATGGCATTCGGGTTATCGCCAGCCTGTTTGATCACGTGCTCGGTAACGTCATCAAGACGCTCAACCGCAGCAGCAAGCGGCTCAAGGAACGGGCGCAGATGATCGTTACCACTGTTCTCCTCCAGGAAGTTTGCGACGTCCTGGGCAAACAGCTCGTAAAGCTTGCCCTGGGTGCCGACCACTTTCCGGCCCATCAGATCCAGTGCCTGGATACCATTGGTTCCTTCGTAGATCTGGGTTATGCGGCAGTCACGAACCAGTTGCTCCTGCCCCCACTCGCGGATGAAACCATGACCACCAAAGACCTGCTGACCCATGATGCAGGTATCGAGGCCGCGATCCGTGAGAAATGCCTTGGCCACCGGTGTCAGCAACGCCACCATACCTTCAGCGTGTTTGCGACGCTCATCATCCTCGGCAAACTTGGCGATATCCAGCCACTGGGCCACGTAGGTTGAGAAAGTACGACCGCCCTCCACATAGCCTTTCATCGTGAGCAGCATGCGCCGGACATCCGGGTGCACGAGGATTGGGTCTGCCGCCTTCTCAGGCTGTTGGGCACCGGTCGGTGCACGGCTCTGGATACGATCAAGGGCGTATTCCCGAGCGCTTTGCAGAGAGGCTTCGGCAGCGCCAATGCCCTGGATACCAACGCCCAGGCGCTCGTAGTTCATCATGGTGAACATCGCCGCCAGACCCTTGTTTTCTTCGCCGACCAGCCAGCCTTTGGCGCCATCGAAGTTCATTACGCAGGTCGCAGAACCCTTGATGCCCATTTTCTTCTCGAGGGAACCACAACTGAAGCTGTTGCGCTCACCCAGGGAACCATCGTCATTCACCAGGAACTTGGGTACCAGGAACATGGAAATGCCCTTTGGACCTTTCGGCGCATCCGGCAGTTTGGCCAGCACCAGGTGGATGATGTTCTCCGCCATGTCGTGCTCGCCCCAGGTGATAAAGATCTTGGTACCTGTAACGTTGAAGGAGCCGTCATCGTTCGGTTCCGCCTTGGTGCGGATGATCCCGAGGTCTGTGCCGGCGTGGGGCTCGGTCAGATCCATGGCGCCGGACCAGACACCGGAATACATGTTAGGCAGGTACTTTTCTTTCAGCTCATCACTTCCGTGGGCGTCCAGCGCGAGGCAGGCGCCGGCCGTAAGCATGGGGGCCAGCCCGAATGCCATGTTGGCGCCCTGCATCATTTCCTCGAACTGCGCGACGAGGGTCTTGGGCATGCCCATGCCGCCAAAGTCCGGGTTGCCGCCAAGACCGTTCCAGCCGCCTTCAACGATGGTCTGGTACGCTTCCTTGAAGCCCTCCGGAGACGTTACCTCACCATCGTTCCATTTGCAGCCCTGCTCATCACCTTCGCGATTCAGGGGCGCAAGTACACCACTGCTGATCTTGCCGGCTTCTTCAAGAATGGCGTCCGCCGTTTCCGGGTCCACATGCTCGGCAACCTTGGGCAGTGAGGCCCACAGTGCGGGGGCATCGAAAACCTCATTCAGAACAAAGCGCATGTCACGTAGGGGTGCCTGATAATCAGCCATCTAAAACTCTCCAAAAATTCTGTCAGTCTGTTCAGGTGGCAAAAGGGCCTCAGTCTGGGCCAGTCACACCTGCTCGGGCTATGTGTCCGCTGAAGATTATTTTTATGGGCGCCTATTCTACCCTAAAAGCGGACCGCAACTCATGAAAAAAGCCCGCCTCCGGGGAGCGCGGGCTTTCTGTCCTCTGGAACCGTCCTTCGGTGCCCGCGCCTTAGATGGCGAAGGCTTCCTCCGGCATGTCCATCAGGCTGTCAGCGCCAGCCAGCATGCTTTCTGCGTGGCCCTTGGCCCTGGGCAGCATACGCTTGAAGTAGAAGCGCGCAGTCTGGATCTTGGCGTTGTAGAACATCTCTTCAGTGGTACCCTCAACCATCTTGTCCAGGGCAACCTTGGCCATACGGGCCCACAGGTAGGCAAACACTGCGTAACCGGAGTACATCAGGTAGTCCACAGAGGCCGCGCCCACTTCCTCACGATTCTTCATGGCAGACATACCAATTTTGGTGGTCAGCTCGCCCCATTCCTTGTTCATCGCCGCCAGCGGCTCGATGAATTCCTTCAGCTGCTCGTCTTCCGCGTTTTCCTTGCAGAACAGATGCACCTGCTTGGTGAAGCCTTTCAGGGATTCGCCCTGGGTCATCAGAACCTTGCGGCCCAACAGATCCAGCGCCTGAATACCGGTGGTGCCTTCATAGATCATGCCGATACGGGCGTCACGAACGTTCTGCTCCATGCCCCACTCGGAGATAAAGCCGTGACCACCAAAGACCTGCATACCAAGGTTCGCTGCCTCGTAACCGATTTCGGTCAGGAACGCCTTGGCGATCGGTGTCAGGAAGCCCAGCGCCTCATCGGCTGCCTTGCGCTCTTCTTCGGTTTTGCCGCTGTGAACAACGTCTGCCTGCTGTGCCGTCAGGTAAATCAGGGCACGGGCACCTTCGGCAACCGCTTTCTGTGTCAGCAGCATGCGACGAACGTCCGGGTGAACAATGATCGGATCAGCAATGCCTTCCGGGTTCTTCGGACCGCTCAGTGAACGCATGGCCAGACGCTCTTTGGCGTAGGCAAGTGAACCCTGGAAGCCCAGCTCGGCGGCACCCAGCCCCTGGATCGCAGTACCGATACGGGCGGTGTTCATGAAGGTGAACATGCAGTTCAGGCCTTTGTTCTCCGGCCCGATCAGCCAGCCCTTGGCGCCGTCGAAGTTCATCACGCAAGTGGCGTTGCCGTGGATACCCATCTTGTGCTCAATGGAACCGCAGGAAACGGCGTTGCGCTCACCGGCCGAGCCATCTTCGTTCGGCAGGCACTTTGGCACGATGAACAGGGAGATACCCTTGGTGCCTTCCGGTGCACCCGGCAGACGTGCCAGGACGATATGGACGATGTTCTCGGCCATGTCGTGCTCACCGGCAGAAATAAAGATCTTGGTGCCGGTGATAGCGTAAGTGCCATCGGCATTCGGCTCCGCCTTGGTGCGAAGGGTGCCGAGATCAGAACCGCAGTGCGGCTCGGTCAGACACATCGTACCAGTCCACTCGCCGCTGATCAGCTTGGTGAGGTAAGTCTGCTTCTGCTCTTCGGTGCCATGCTCTTCAATGGTGTTGGTTGCACCGTGGCTCAGGCCCGGGTACATGCCAAAGGACCAGTTGGCGGTGCCCACCATTTCACTCATGACCAGACCGAGAGAGTGCGGCAGTCCCTGGCCACCGTAGTTGGGATCGGCGGTCATGGACGGCCAGCCGCCTTCCACATACTGCTGGTAAGCTTCTTTGAAGCCAGTCGGTGTCTTCACACCGTCTTCGCTCCAGATACAGCCTTCCTTGTCACCCACCTGGTTCAGCGGAGACAGAACCTGCTCACAGAACTTGGCACCTTCCCCGATAATGGCATCCACCATATCCGGAGTAGCGTCTTCGGCACCTTCCAGGTTGGCGTAGTGCTGCTCGCTGTTCAGCAGCTCGGTCATTACGAATTTGATGTCACGCAGGGGCGCTTTGTACTCAGGCATGGAATCCACCTCGGTTCTCGGGCTCAGCTGAATCAGGTTTGACAGCTTCTGGCCTTGGGTTTGCTCAGACACCGCAACGCGATGCGCTGCAGCCTTAATTAAACACTTGTTTGAAACATACGTTTACAGGCACAGAATTGTCAATAGCCGGATGCAAAATTTGTGTTGCGAACTGTCACCGGATCACGCGCCACAGCAGCGCATGGAGCCGGATCGCACCTTAAGTGCCGGATATCTATGAAAGGACCTGGATGTTGGAAATTAAACGGTCAGGCAGACACCGGTTGGAAAGAAGAAACGCGGTTTTCGTCACCACTCTGATCAGACTCTCCCATGGCGGAGACCTCACGATAAGCATCGCTCGCGGTTCTTGACGAAGCGCCCGTTTCGGCGGCCAGCTCCGACTGGGCCTGGAGCATGATCTGCATCGCCTGGGCAGCCACCGCTCGATCCTGGCCGGACGGCTCCGCCGGCGCCATGGCCGCCGCCCGGACAATTCGCATTTTCTCGATAGTGGCCTGGGGATCACCCTGCACCGGGGACAGATCAATGGAGACTTCACCTCCCACCGCATACTGGGCACCGTCCGGCCCCCGCTGGTAGGTGAACGACATGGCGCCGGCGTACTGGCCGCCAACCGCCTGGTGCGCGGCTTCGTGGGCACGAACTTCACGATCCCGCGCTTTCAGCTCGGTCAGTTGTTTCAGCTCTTGCTCTTTGAGTCCCTGAGGATTGTCGGATTCCCCGCTCCGGGGCCCGGAGTCGGGATTTTCCCGCGCAGATTCGGCTTTGCCTGCAGCCTCAGTAGATCTGGCGCCGGCGGTCGGCGCCTCCGGCTTTGCCGATACTGGGCCCGTGGCCTGGACTCGCGGAGAAACCTGACCCTGAAACGAGGCCGCTGGGATAGGTGGGGGAACAGGGGGGAGAGATGAAAGCACGAGCCAGGCGCCCTTTCAGTAATCAGGCCATGATATCAAGCAGCGTTCCGAGTGTTTCGTCAGCGGTTTTCACCACTTGTGCGGACGCTTCGACACTTCGCTCGTAAATCTTGAGATCAACAATGGGTTCAACGAGGCTGCCCGCGCCTTCCGCGGTTCCCTGGGGACCATCAGTACCACCACGAGCAATCTTGCGGGCGGCATTTTCCATGCCCACCATGCCATCCTGGATGCCCTGAATCCCAACTGCGAGAGTGTTACTGATCATAACTGCGCTGCCCGATGACCATAAATTGACTTCATTAAGCCACAAACCTGGTCAATTTTCAAACAGCCCATCGATATTCAGATAACCAGCCAGCATTTCAGGCCGCGCCTGCTCCAGCCACGGAAGAATACCCAGACAGGGCGCTCCCATGTGGTTAACCAGATAGTTCAGGGTGTCCTGTTCGCAACTCATGGGCTCAGGCTCGGTGCGATTGGCAACCCCCCCTGCCACTCTGAGACCGTCACTTCTGATGGCCTCTGCCGTAAGAAGCGCATGATTAATACAGCCAAGGCGCAGTGAAACCACGAGAATGACCGGCATGGACAGCTGGCGCGGAAACTCTGAATAGGTTTCCCGATCGTTAAGCGGGACCCGCCAGCCGCCGGCACCCTCAACCAGCAGAAGGTCCGCCGGACGAATCTGCAATCCGCGGCAGAATCCAACCAGACGATCAGACGTAATGTGTCGCCCAGCCTGCTCAGCCGCAACATGCGGTGCAATGGCAGGCTCCAGCGCCACCGGGTTGATCAACTCGTAGGCCAGTGGCTCAGTAATGGCGTTCTGCAGAATAAGGGCATCTTCGTTGCGAAGGCCTTCCGGCGTCCGATCGCAACCCGAGGCGATGGGCTTCATCGCCAGGGTGTGCTTACCCATGGCCTTTGCCGCCTGAAGAATGGCTGCGGATACCAGGGTTTTCCCAACCCCGGTGTCGGTGCCCGTTACGAAAAAGGATTGCTTGGCCATGTGTATTTCCAGTTAACGACTCTTACGGTTTCTGCCAGTAAACCCAGGCAGCCTCATAGCTTGCCATGATAGTGCCATCCGGCTCTTTGGGGTACTGCCTGCACATTTCCCGCATCCGCCCCGGTGCCGTGGCCGCTCGTCGCCGGCCAGCGCCGCGGAAGCCCGCGCCAAGATGGCGAAGCTCACCCGCCAGGGCCATCGGCGATTCGTAGGGTAAGCTGATAGTGCGCTCTTCAACAACGGCATCCGGTAACTCGGCCCGCACCTTGGCCTGCAAGGCAAGGTCAGTCTCGAAGCGATTTACGTGCTGATGGCCAGGATCCGCCGCCTGCCAGGCCGATTTCAACTCACGGAGCGTACCGTCAAGGAGTGTGGAGACCATCAGATTCCCACCTGGCCGCAGGATCCGCCGGCATTCCCGAAGCACGGCGCCGGGGTCATCACACCACTGAATCATGAGATTGCTGAAAATCACATCGACACTGCTATCCGGCAAAGGCAGGTGTTCGGCATCGCCCACGATCCAGCTGATTCCCGCAGGCCCATTCTTGCGAGCCTGTTCCAACATGCCAGGCGACAGATCAACCCCACTCAACGATTCAATCTGCCCGAAATCCGCAAACTTTCGGGTAAACCAACCTGTGCCACACCCCAGGTCCAGCAATGTTAGATCATGATCCTGACTTTCCCGGAACTCAAACTTCTGCAGCATGGTATTGCCCATGAAGCGCTGCAGTCTTGAGGCATTTTCATAGGTGCCACTGGCAATGCCAAAGCCCCGGGCAATATCAGACTTGCGAGTGTCGGAAATGCCCCGGGCTATCTGGTCGGTAGAGATGATCATAACGCCCATGACAACGCCTTTTGAGTGGCAAAAAACGCCTGTATCGCCTCCCAGCAATCCGAAGCCGAGCAGCCGCCCGGCCAGTGCGCCATACCCGGTATGACCGCATGACCGCTTGACGCCGGGACAGCGAGATCACCCGCCCACGACCTGACCACAATATCGTTCTCACCCATCACATGAAGGGCCGGTGTGGCGAGTGAACGCCATAACGCCCTCTGATCCCCGCTTTCCAGCCAGGCAAGACTCGTGACGAGGTGTTCATGCGAGACCAGAGTGCCTTTCTCAAGCCACGGCTTGAGCCTCTGCCGCTCCAGTTTTTCGTCCGCAGAACCGTTGATCATCAACAACAGAAAATGCAGCCAGTAGCGCTGTGGGTCCCGGCGGATACCACGGGCAAACGCCCGAAAGTCGCTTTCCGCCATACCATTGAGCCAGCGTTCGTCGGCCACAAACTTCGGAAAACCACCGAGGGTAATAACACAGGACACTGCACCGGTCTCACGCCCGGCGGCCTCCATCACAACCTGACTGCCCAGGGACCAGCCCATCCAAACTGACGGCTCCGGATAAAGTGACAACAGCTCGTCCGTCACCTCCGAGAGAGACTGGCAGCGGCTCAGCAGCTCATCGTCCAGAGACACGGCAACCACCTCCCCCGGCCAATAGCCATAGAGCCCAGATAACATCTCTGCACGAACGCCCCAGCCAGCAACCACCACCAGACGCGGACAGACCCTGCAGGAACTCATACCGCCATGTCCGCTTTTTGAACCAGATGCCGGCAGTCTGACAGCGCGGTCAACAGACAATCCAGGTTCGCCTGGGAATGAGCGGCACTGAATGTAACCCGCAATCGCGCCTCCCCCGCGGGAACCGTCGGCGGGCGAATGGCCGAGACCAGCAAGCCGCGCTCCTCCAATGCCTGACTGAGCGCCAGCGCGTCGTGATTGTCGCCAACCATGATCGGCTGGATCGGAGTATGTGAAGGCATCAATTCATACCCCATGGCCGAGGCCTCCCGACGAAACCGCGAAACCAGCCCCAACACATGATCACGGCGCCCCTGATCCCGTTCAATAAGATCCAGACTCGAAATGGTTGCCATGGCAAGAGCCGGCGGCATCGCCGTCGTATAGATATAGGTTCTGGCTTTCTGAACCAGATAATCCATCAGCAGCGATGGCCCGGCCACGAATGCGCCACTGGTTCCGACCCCCTTGCCCAGGGTGCCGATCAACACGGGGACATCCTCTTCGGACAACCCCGCTTCAGCGACGCTGCCCCGCCCTTCAGGTCCGAGTACGCCAATTCCGTGAGCATCATCAACCACCAGTAACGCATCGTGGAACCGGCAGACCCGGGCCAGCTCCGCCAGGGGCGCAATATCGCCGTCCATGCTGAAGACCCCGTCGGTCACCACCAACTTGTGCCCGGACGTCTCCGCCAGCATCGCCTCCAGCGCCGCGACATCGCCATGGGCATAACGGCGAACCCTGGCCCGGCTCAGGATACAGCCGTCGATGATGGATGCATGATTCAGGCGATCCGAAAAAATCGTATCGCCCCGCCCGGCCAGTGCCGAAATAACGCCCATATTCGCCATGTAGCCAGTGGAGAAAAACAGCGCCGAACTGCGTCCGGTAAACTCCGCCAGACGAAGCTCCAACTGGTGATGGGCATCATGGTGACCACAAATCAGATGGGAAGCCGCGCCCCCAAGGCCTGTTTTGGAAAGCGCATCACGGAGGGCCTCGATATTGGCAGGGTTATTGGCAAGACCAAGGTAATCATTACTGCAGAACGACAACAAAGGTTTGCCGTCAGCAATGAGAGAGGGCCTCTGAGGACCGGCTACATGCCGACGCGTCCGATACAGACCGGCCTGTTTCCGCTCTTCGAGTTCAAGGGCAAAATCCCGCACGATAGCACCTGGAGGTTAACTCAACGATCCGGGCAACGAGCGGGTGAGCTCGCTGCCTCCCAAGATCAAATACTCAGGCAGACTCCCGCGTAGCGTCGTAGAACATGTGACGGGTCGCCTCATACTCCACGGCCTCGGCAATCGCCTCCTCTTCCTGCTCCTCCGACGCACACTGCTCCCGCTGCTCTGGGCGAATACCGAGGCGTTTGAACAACAGCATATCGGCATCGGCCTCCGGATTGGCGGTGGTCAGGAGCTTTTCGCCGTAGAAGATCGAGTTGGCACCAGCCATGAAACACAGAGCCTGCATCTGCTCATTCATGTTTTCACGCCCAGCTGACAGGCGAACGTGGGAAGCCGGCATCAAGATCCGCGCCACCGCAATAATCCGGATGAACTCGAACGGATCCAGGTCCTCGACGTCCTCCAGAGGCGTGCCTTTCACCTTCACCAGCATATTCACAGGCACACTTTCCGGATGATGGGGCAGGTTCGCGAGCTGAACCAGCAGTCCGACCCGGTCATCCTCGTCTTCGCCCATACCCATAATGCCACCGCAACAAACCTTCATTCCGGCCTTGCGAACATTGTCGAGAGTGTCCAGTCGATCCTGGTAGGTTCGAGTGGTGATGATGTGGCTGTAGTACTTCTCAGAGGTATCCAGGTTATGGTTGTAGTAATCCAACCCGGCATCGGCCAGTTCTGCCGCCTGCTCCTCTTTGAGCATGCCAAGGGTCATGCAGGTCTCAAGCCCCAGGGACTTCACCTGTTTGACCATGTCCAGAACATAAGGCATGTCCTTCTTCGAAGGACTGCGCCAGGCGGCGCCCATGCAAAACCGGGAAGCCCCCTTTTCTTTCGCGGCCCTGGCCTCAGCCACAACTTTTTCGATTTCCAGCAGCTTCTCTTTCTCAAGACCGGTGTTGTAATGACCGCTCTGGGGACAGTATTTGCAATCCTCCGGGCAGGCGCCGGTCTTGATCGACAGCAAGGTGCTTACCTGAACCTCGTTAGGATCAAAATACTGGCGATGCACACTCTGGGCACGGAACAGTAGATCGTTAAAAGGGAGTTCGAAAAGCTCGCGAGCTTCCTGCAGTGTCCAGTCGTGGCGGAGTTCTGTAGCGGTCATGTAAAAGTCCTGTTAACCTTTCCCGGTCTCTGGGTTTACGGATGAATCAGATGATAAAGGGACTGAACTGGCTGTCAACCTTCGTGGACAAAAAGGTTAACAGCATCAGGCACGGCGGACTGTGTGTCGCCTGCCTTTCCTCACAGGCATTCAACGGCTTATGCCAGCCTTGCCGGGGCGACCTACCAGTGAACCGCTGGCACTGTCGCTGCTGCGCCCTGCCCCTGGCTTTTCCCTCCTCGGAGCTGCTCTGCGGTGACTGTATGAAACACCCGCCGGCTTTCGATAGCTCTTTTATTCCCTGGCGCTACCAGTACCCACTCGACGGCATGATTGGCCGATACAAGTATCGGGGCCAGCGCAAGTTCGGAAGACCATTGATGGCGGATTTTGCTGACTTGGTGCAGAAGGCTCGGCTCGATGGTGCTATCGCAATGCCAGAAGTACTGGTACCCGCGCCAATGGATGCGCGGCGACGCCGGCAACGCGGGTTCAATCAGGCCCAGGACATTGCCGAGACGATTGCCAGCGCCCTGGATCTCCCGGTCGACAACGGACTTGTCAGAAGGGTTCGCCGTGTCCGGTCTCAACGGGAGTTGAACCGGGAGGCCCGACTGGCGAATCTTCGCGGGGTATTTGAGGTCATCCCGCCAGTGCCAGAGCGAATAGCGATTGTCGATGATGTGGTGACCACCGGCGCGACCGTCAGGGTTTTATCATCAGCACTTCGGGAGGCCGGGGCCCGGAACATTCAGGTTTGGGCACTAGCCCGGACGCCAGGTTAAGACAGCAAAGCTTTTACACGCTCAGCAATTGCCAGGCAGGATGTTAAACCCGGCGATTCGATACCGAACAGATTAACCAGTCCCGGCATACCGTGCGTCTCTGGACCATCAATCCGGAAATCCGCGAAGCCACCATCGGGGCCTCTTAACTTCGGTCGGATGCCGGCATAGGCGGGCTGAAGTCGGGTCGGGTCTAGTCCTGGCCACCATTGGCGGATGCCTCTGGCGAAGCTTTCCTGGCGGCTGGGTTCCACGGTGTAGTCTTCCTTTTCGATCCACTCTACATCCGGACCGAAACGGGCCTGGCCAGCGAGATCGAGAGTCAGGTGGATACCCAGGCCCCCAGGTTCAGGAACCGGATAGATCAGGGTCCTGAAAGGTGTTCGTCCGCTGTAGCTGAAGTAGACACCCCTCGCGAACCATTGCCGGGGGATGCAGTCGTCGGGCAGACCTGCCCAGTTTTTTGCCAGCGGGACGGCGCCCAGCCCGGCGGCGTTAATGACATTTTTCGCTTCCAGAATTAGCGGGGTTTCGCCTGCCACGTTTAGACGGTGCCGCTGGCTATCCGATTCACCAGCCGCTACCGGTGAGCGTAGAGCGAGCTGGCCGCCGGCATCATGGAGCTCGCCAAGCAAGGAGAGCATCAGCCCGTGGCTGTCGACAATACCGGTTTCGGGGGACCAGAGCCCCGAGCTGGCGCAAATACCCGGAGCGCCTCGGGCGACTCTTTCGCCATCATACAGCTCAAGTTCAACACCGTTGCTGGCTGCCGCAGCCTGAATATCAAAGAGCTTGTCATTCTGTGCCTCGTCGACGGCAACAATCCACTTACCGCATTTACGGTGTCCAACCTTGTGCGTCAGGCAATAGTCGTAAAGCTGCCGTCGACCCTCAACACACAACTCCGCCTTCAGTGATCCTTGCGGATAATAAATGCCGGCATGAATGACTTCGCTGTTTCGTGAGGAGATGCCCTCACCAAACCGGTCTGAGCTTTCCAGAACGATGACCTCATGCCCGGCTCTAGCCAGAGCGCGGGCAATAGCCAGCCCAATGACACCGGCGCCGATAACAACGGTTTGGATTTCCAGCACTTCTGTCGACACTTATGGTTGGCCCTGCTCCACTGACAAGAGGTTGAGCATATCCTATACCGCCAGCCCGGCGAAAACGGGCGCCGGCGGGCTCAATACATTACTCAAGAGCCCATACCGGTTATACTTGGCTCCGGAAAGTAGTGCATGGAGCCCGGCTTATGATGTCTGACAGGAAGCAGTTTGTTCTGGTAATGGTGGTGGCGGCCCTCTTTGTCGGGTGGCTAGGCTGGCGGGGCTTTGAAGTAATCAGCCTGAACGAGCGGCTGAAAGCGGATGAGGTGGTTGCCAGCTACCCCTACAAGCACCGGGTACTGAGGGTGGAGGGCGACACGGCCATTATGAGCTCACTGCGGTCCCACACCACGTCCACCCACAAGGCGCTGAGTGCGGTATTTCCGAGTATGCGCAATCTTGGGGACAGTCATCGCGACTGGCAGCGGGCAGAACGCGAGCTTGCACAGGTTCAGGCCCGTGCCGGAGACGTTATTCTTGGGGCTTCTGGCATCAGCCGTATCCGCTGGGAGCTGGACGAAAACTGGTACCATCTGCAAACCATGAAATCCAAATACGACACAAGGCTCTGAAACGCCCTTTATGACCCATGACCCCTCACTTGCGGCATCCACCCACCCCTACGATTCCCTGACGCCGGATATCATTCTGGATGCGATGGAAGAGGCAGGGTTTGCGGTAAGTGGCCGACTGTTCGCGTTGAACAGCTATGAAAACCGGGTCTATCAGGTAGGCCTGGATGAAGGCGCCCCGGTAATTACCAAGTTCTATCGGCCGGGCCGATGGAGCGAAGCGGAAATCCGCGAGGAACATACATTCACCCTGGAGCTCCTGGAAGCCGACATTCCGGTTGTAGCACCTATGAAGCTGGCGACCGGGGACACGCTCGGGCGCCATGGTGAGTTCCTGTTTGCGGTATTTCCGCAGCGTGGCGGGCAAGCACCAGACACCAGTGTTACCGATACCCTTTACCGGCTGGGGCAATGGCTGGGTCAGATCCACAATATTGGCGCCAGAAAACCGTTTGCCCATCGCTCGGGCATGGATTTGCTGGATGGCATCGAAGCCAGCAATCGGCTTTTGTTACGGGGAGACTGGATTCCCACGGATCTGAGGCCAGCCTGGGACAGCCTGATTCCTGACCTGCAAAGACTCTGTGCCGCTCGGGTTGACGAAGCCGGTCCGGTGGAAACCCTGCGACTTCATGGCGACTGCCATGCCGGCAATATTCTCTGCCGGGACGAACAGATGCTGTTCGTGGATCTCGACGATTGCCGCACCGGACCCGCGATCCAGGATATGTGGTTGCTGCTGAACGGAGACGACTTCGAGCGCGGCGCCCAGCTGGGAGAGTTGCTGGAGGGCTATGAAATGTTCCGTGATTTCAATCGCCGCGAGCGCCACCTGATTGAGCCGCTGCGCTGCTACCGGCAGATTGCCCATTGCGCGTGGCTGGCAAAGCGCTGGGACGACCCTGCATTTCCGCGCTTCTTTCCCTGGTTTGCCCAGCCACGGTTCTGGTCAGACCAGATTCTGTCGCTCCGGGAGCAGTTATCAGCCTTGCAGTCACCGGCCATCACGGTGCCGGGACAATACTGACCAACACTTTTAATTCGTTTGATTTGAGGTATGCATGAGCCAGAATGAGGCCCGTTACACCGTCCGTAGCCTGATCGTAACCGCTGTGGTTGCGGCTATTGGCACCGTTCTTGTATTGGAGATGAGCGGCAGGATCAACCACAGCGAGAACAAGGATCATATGCCTGTTGGCGATTTCCAGGCCATCCATGTAACCGAGGAGGATCCGTTTCGCATGTCGCCCAAAGCCTCGGAACTGCACGCCGTTTGCGAAAATGGTTACCTGGCAATTGCCGCCGATGTGGATCCCTCGTTCCGGGGAATCCTGGTGGACTATAAAAATCGCGGCGTACGCTGCTCAAGGCCCTCCCCGACCGGGCCTGCCGTTCTGCCCGCTCCCGAGACTCCGGACACCAATGAATAAATCCCGCAAGCCGTCGGAGGCACCCGAGCAGACCACGGACCGGCTGTTTGCCACAGAGCGCCGGCCGGAGGACTTCCGATTCGACGCATCGGTGGCAAGGGTGTTTCCGGACATGATCCGGCGCTCGGTGCCGGGCTACACCACCGTCATTCCGATGATCGAGGTTATCTCGGAGCAATATGCCCAGCCCGCCACCAACTGCTATGACCTGGGCTGCTCACTCGGCGCTTCCACGCTGGCAATGCGCCATGGTATCGCCAATGCGGACTGCAACCTGATCGGAGTGGATAACTCGAGCGCCATGATCGAACGCTGCGAGCATTACATTGCACTGGACGACAGTGCGCTCCCCGTTACCCTCAGGTGCGAGGATATTCTGGACACCGA